>CP073016.1:3371685-4046022 GCA_025370075.1 Chryseotalea sp. WA131a
GAATTCAGATATTCCTGTCCAATACGATAGCCAAGTGTCTCTTCTACGTAAAGTGATTCGGCATACGTAGCGAATGCTTCATGAATCCAAATGTCAGAATTGTCTTTGCAACTTATATTATTCCCCCACCACTCATGGGCAGATTCATGAAGGATGAGTTGTTCATCAAAATACTGCCCCACAGCCACACAGCTTTGATGCTCCATTGGATAAGGGCTTTGAACAATCTTAAACCCATCATTAATAAATGGGTACGCTCCAAAATACTTCTCATACACTCTGAGCATTTGTGGTACCATGGATAGTTTTTTGGTAGCGAAGTCTTTATCACCCTCTAAGAAGTAGTAGGCCAAGTTTAGTTGTTTGCCTTCTACACTTTCAAAAACTTCTTGATGTGTTTCGTACCGACCAATGTGAACGGCAATGTTATAATTGTTAATGGGACTGCTTACCGACCAGTGATACTTCACGTTACCATTTCCCAAAGATTCTGTCTTGCTGAGTTTTCCATTTGATACCGCATAAAGATTTTCAGGCACAGATACACTTACGGATGCACTGTCAGGTTCATCAGAAATATGGTTTTTTACTGGCCACCACCCTTTTGGCCCATAACCCTGACAGAGCGATTGAACCCATGGATTGTCTTGATTATCAGTTTGCCAAAGAAAAGCTCCAGCAAAGATGTCAAAATTAGCATCTAGTGGTCGGCCCTCGTATCTTACCTTAACAGAATGCGTTGTTCCCTTTTCTAAAGGCTTATCGAAATCAACATACACCGCATCAAGATCTCTTTTGAACTTTAAATCATTGCCTTTGTATTGAATACTATTGATCTTAAGATATTCAAATAAATCGAATCTGATTTTGGTCGTTGTATCCACTATTTTGAAAGTGATTTCAGAATAACCTTTTACCAATTCATTTTTCACATCGATATTAATATCAAGGTGATAGTACCCGACATCGTAGCAAGTAAGCTGTGATGTAAGTAGCCCGAATAGTGTGTCAATCTTGTTAAACTGTTTCAACGAATGGTTACCTATTTTTAACCTTCGATTTTCTGCATAAGGCTTCACGGAGTTATACTTTGTTCCCTTGTTTTCTGCCACTCTACTAATTATTGATGTTCCCTTTGTGTCAGTCAATTTTTGTTCGCGGTCCACTTCCTTAATATCGTTGAAGTTTCTCCAAAACATAGAATCATAGGGTTTCTTCATATTGATTAAACCCTTTTGTAACTTCAATTTATCCGAAGGTGTCTCGTGAATGTTTTCTGTTACAGCAGAATTGATCAATAGTTCACTAGAGAGGTAAGATTTACTTGCTATCACTTTTTCAGATAACTTAAAACATCTAAAATCTTGCTTTCGGAAAAAGTAATAAGGAAGCATCTTTCCTTTAATATGCCTGTATTCATATGCCTGATGATCTACAATGGCTCCGCACTTTTCACCTTTTGTATTAACACCGCCCCATATATAATTGGTGTAGTCCATTTCGCCAGAGCTTAGAATCAATTCATTTTTATATAAAGAATAGTTTTCCGCATCAATCAATAATTTAAGCTCCATTGCCTGAGATTTACTCGATAACGCATAAACCAATTGATCATTGAAATACGTCAGTTTTTCGATGGTAAATATTTTGTTTCCCCATACAGAGCGTTTTATGTTATTTACGAGAGGCACTAAGTTTGCTCCTTGATTTACAAGAAGTAAGAGATGATTCTTGCCTGCCTTCCAGCCCATAAACGCATCATTCATTTTCTTGTTGTCAGATACATTCCGGAATTGGGGTATTGATATGTCCTCCATTTCATTCACCACATTTTTGGCTCGAATTTCAAGAGCACATTCAACTACTCCTGTTTGCGTATCATTATCGGAATGAATCTCTCTATAGAATCCGTTTAGAAGAAAATAGTCTTGCTGATGCTTACTCTCTGCAAGAATCTTTCTGACGGCAAGGTTAAAAACCTCATTACCCGTTACTTTCTTTGATGTTACTGCTATGTCCTCTAGATTCAATACAGCCTCATTCAAATGAATAGTTATCTGACCAGGAATATCTTTCACTACTCCATAAAAATTTTGAAATCCGATGTACGAAACTACGAGAGAGTCCTTTTCATAAGTGAGCGGAACGTTGAAATTGAATTCACCGCTATCATTTGTGACGGTTCCTATAGTTGTCCCCTTTACATATACAGAAGAAAATGCCAGCGACTTTCCGCTACTTTTCTCTACGACCTTCCCCTTGATAACTTTAAAATGATTTTGGGCTTTGGTCAAAAAGGAAATTAATGATACCAATACGCTAAGAACAAAATATAATTTAATGTTTGGCATGAATGACATATAACAGACTTCAATGGACATTATTGTTCTTCAAATGTAATCTTGTCTAGTTTAGGCACAATCTTCTAAAAACTTGAATGGTCAACTCTTTTTTTAATCTCACAAAATGACACTTCACTCCTTTCAACCCACTGCTCACTCTAAAGCCCAAAGTCAAACTCTGTTTAGCTGCGTTCTTTTGCCAAACAATGTTAAACCAAATACAACTAAAATGAAAAAACTAGGAAAACCAGTATTGTCTTGGGCTCTCGCTTTAATCGTCTTGTTCGTTACGGCCATCCGCTGTTCCGATGACAAAAAATCAACACCAGCACCTACGCAAAGCATAGTAGCTTTAGCATCGGCCAACACCAATTTAACTTCGTTGGTAGCGGCATTGAGCAAATTTCCAGATTTAGTAAGCACACTGAGCGGCACCGGAAACTTTACCGTGTTCGCTCCAACAAATCAGGCCTTCACAAAATTATTGGCGGATATTGGCCAAACGGATATCAACAATGTGCCTGACAATGTATTGAAGAGCATTCTTCAGTACCACGTAGTTTCTAGTGCTGCGTTGAAATCAACTCAGCTAACAGCGGGAAACGTCAATACTGTTGCCAATGAAAATATAGCCGTGACATTAAACCCAATAAAATTGAATGGAACAGTCAATGTCACTACGCCAGATGTGCTTGCTTCCAATGGAGTGGTGCATATTGTGGATGCTGTTTTGGTAAACCCAACCATCGCGCCTGTTGTAGGCACCGTGGTAGCTCCTGCCTATTTCAGCAAAGGTTTTTCAATATTGACGGCAGCAGTGGTTAAGGCAGGTGTCTTATCAGCCTTATTGGATAAAACGAAACAATACACCGTATTTGCTCCAACGAATGCTGCCTTTATTGCCAACTTGGGCGCCTCTAATGAGGCCGCTGCCATATCAGCAGTGAACGCATTATCCCAAACAGCCGCAGCCGATTTATTGAATTTCCATGTGCTGAGCACCGAAATAAAGGCGGGGGGCATTGCTGTTGGTACAAGTAGCGTTACAACTATTCGTGCAACGAACAATCGGGCGTTTGTGACGAAAGTCGGTTCAGCGGTCACTATTAACAACGCCCGCGTAACAACCGCGGATATTGATGTTAACAATGGTGTAGTTCATGTAATTGATGCCGTGCTCACCCCTCCAGTTGGCGACATTGTTGCAGTAGCAACTTCTGCCGCTAACGCAGCAAACTTCAATATCTTGGTCGCGGCTTTGACGAAAGCAGGTTTGGTGCCAACGGTACAAGGAACAGGTCCCTTCACAGTATTTGCTCCAACCGATGCCGCATTCCTGACATTGTTAAGCGCAGTATTCGGCTCGAATGTGGACGAACCAACCGCCTTAAGCTTTATCAATAACACGATCTCGGATACGTCTACTCCGATTAACTTGCCTACGTTAACAAGTATTTTGACCTACCACGTAGTTTCAGGTGCTGCATATTCGATTAACTTAACGAATAGTCAGGTACTAACCACGGTAAAATCTGGAGCTCCAAATACAATTGTGGTAGGTATTACTGGCTCAGCAGTCACCATAGACGGTTCTGGCTCTTTACCGTCCACAGTTGCCCCAGCTAATATTTCGGCAACCAATGGCGTGGTTCATGTGATAGATCGTGTTATGCAGTTTTAATGGTTAGTTCATTTTCACAAAAGCCATCATAACGAAAAACGATAGCATGGAAAAGATAGGTATCATTGGTTTGGGTTATGTCGGCCTACCGTTGGCCATTGAGTTCGGAAAGATTATTCCGTAGAAAAAATTGCTTTTTATCAAGGAGATTGCACAGATGAGAGATTTTTAGTTAGTAATTTTTAATGGAATGGGAAGCTTCACAAAAGGTGAAGCTTCCTTTTTTAAAAATCAAACACTATATTAGATTTGTTTGTTAATCTGTAAATTGTAGCGAATGTTCTCCGTCAAATACCGATATATTTTCATTCTGCTATTGGCCGTTTACTCTTACCTCAACATTCAGTTTACGGTAGGCGAAAAACTCTTTGATGCAGAGCTAACCAATATTCACTTGTTTGGCGTGTTGTCGGCTGTGGTGTTGCTGATTTGGGAGTTCAACCGTTTGGTGGAGTCAAACCTCGATCGAATAAGACAAACCTTTTTACGCAAAGTCCATCCACTTATTATTTTGTTTTTGGCCAGTATGATCAATGTCGTATTGGCCTCGTTTATCACCTTATTTTTATTGGACATCGTGCTGATTGCTCCGTTGCAATACGATTTCTCTCATTCCAAATTGTTGCTCGCCTTCGGTTTTCGCGTAAACTTGTTTTTGAATTGCGTTAACGCGATTGTGTTTTATATGAACCGATTGAAGCAAACCCAATTGGAAGCGGAGCAATTGAAAAAAGAAAGCATCGAGGCCCAGTTTGAAGCCCTGCGAAATCAAGTGAACCCTCATTTCATGTTCAATTGCTTCAATGTACTTTCCAATTTAGTTTATAAAGATCCCGATACCTCGTCTCAATTTATCGCCCAACTTTCAAACGTTTATCGTTACCTGTTGCAAAGTCAGCAGAAGAAGGTAGTTGCGTTGCAAGAAGAACTTTCGTTTATCGAGTCGTATTTGTATTTATTGAAAATGCGCCATGGCGATAACTTAATCATCGAAAAAAATTTGACGGCCGAGCCCGAGAGCTTTTATGTGGCACCCGCCTCGTTGCAGATGTTAATCGAAAATGCCATCAAGCACAATATTGTTTCGAAAAGTAACCCACTCACCATCCGGTTGTATTCCAACAACGGTTCTATAGTTGTATCCAACAACCTACAAGAAAAAGAATTCAAAGAGGAATCAACCCAACGAGGTCTTCAAAACATTCAAAGTCGCTATCGGTTACTCAGTGATGAAAAAGTAGTAATCGAAAAATTGGCGCAAGAGTTTAGGGTCACTATTCCGTTATTGCAATTACAATAACTATGAGAGCGATTGTAGTGGAAGATGAAGAGCTCGCAGCCGAGCGATTGATTGACCTGATCAAAGCCATTGATCCTACTATTGAAATAGTAGCACAACCGGATACGGTTGCCGACACGTTACATTTTTTAAAAACACAACCTGTGCCAGATGTTATATTTCTTGATATACAATTGGCCGATGGCAGGAGTTTTGAAATTTTTGAAAGGGCATCTATCGATTCCCCTATTATTTTTATTACCGCCTACGATCAATTTACCCTCAAAGCATTTAAAGTAAACAGTATCGATTATCTACTAAAGCCTGTGCAAAAGGAAGACCTTCGGCTGGCTTTGGAGAAACTGAAAAAACTAAACCGCAAAGGGTTAAATGGTGACGAGCTTGATCTGCTAAAGGAAATAATCAAATCAAAAGGACAATCCTACAAGCAACGCTTGGTGATTAAGGCTGGAAATAAAATTCAATTTAAACCAGCCGAAGAAGTGGCCTATTTTTTTGCTGACGGCAAAGAGGCTTACATGGTTTCGCGCAAAGAAAACCGTAAGCATTTAATCGGTTATACGCTGGAGGAGCTTGAAGAAATTTTGGATCCGAGAGATTTTTTTAGGATTAGTCGTAAATTTATTGTTCGAGCCGATGCCATTGCCGAAGTGAAAGGATTGATTAGCTCAAGGTTGGAAGTGAAGCTGATACAAAATACCGAACACGAGCTGGCCGTTAGTCGCGAACGTGCACAGGATTTTAAAACATGGTTAGACCAATAGTACATACATTATGAGATTTCTTTTGTTATTGCTTCTCCTCATCCCGATGCTTTCAAAAGCGCAAGAAGCACCCGCTACTGAAGCCGAATTGAAAAAACAAATTTTGGAATTGAACGAGCGAATGGATCAAGTACAACTCAACTTGGTTACTTCTGAAAAAAAATTCAAGCGCGGAATTTTAGTGGCAACCATTGGATACACACTGACAATTACGGGTGGCTTAATGCTTGGCCGATCGAATGATCAACTCGGGCAGGGATTGTTAGTGGCAGGTGGAGTTACCGGAGCGGTAGGCACTGTGCTGATGATTGATTCATTTAAATATTTAGGACGAGCCGGACGAAAGGATAAAAAGTAAGAAGCAAGTAATGTTTAAAGTGTGAACTTTAGGGTGAAGTTATGGATCGTAAGAAATAGCGGTGAATAATGGTTCAGCGCGATCAGCTAACTACCCTCTCCTCAATCTTTCCTGTCTTTTTATTTTTCAAAATCACTTTCTTCGCTCCGTAGTGTGTCATCTCTTCTTTTACGAGGTAATGCTCGGCATCGTATTCAATCAAATGGCTGTCTTTGCTTACACCTATGCGGCCGCGCCAGATGTCGAGCTGCACAGGTTCCCATTGTTTAGTCTTTGCTGATTTGTACGCGGCATCTAAAATAGAATTGACCACATAACCATCGTAAAAAGTTTCTTTCGGTTGAGTTTTGCTTTCGTAGGCATTGAACATATCCATAAACATGTGGTTGTAGCCGAGCTCATTCAACTCATCACCCACCGGAAACAACCAGCCCGTATTGCTCTCGGCCTTCTCCGCTACATAATCACCACCCTTGCCCGTGGTAAACATTTCAAAACCTGTGCGCAAAAAACTATTTATCCAAATGGTGCCTTCGCTGCCCATCACCTCATCGCGCAGGTCAAGCCCACCACGGAAAGTCCAGCTCACTTCAAACTGGCCAATCGCACCGTTTTCATATTTCACCAAACCAATGGCATGGTCTTCGGCATCAATCGGTTTCACTTGCGTATCGGCCCAGCACATTACTTCCACGGGCTTAATGTCTTTGCCAATGTAGCTACGCGTAATCTCCACACAGTGGCAACCCAAATCTAAAATGCAGCCGCCACCGGCTTGCTCCATGTCCCAAAACCAATCGCTGTGTGGCCCGGGGTGCGTCTCGCGCGATTTTGCCCAGAGTATTCTGCCCAACGCTCCGTTCTTTACACTTTCATGTGCTTTGATGAATTTGGGTGTGTACACCAAATCTTCGAGGTAGCCATTGAAGATTCCTGCTGTATCCACGGCTTCTAACATGCGTTTTGCTTCTTGCGCATTGCGGCCAAGCGGCTTGGTGGTAATCACAGCTTTTTTGTGTTTGCAACAGAGCATCACCGCCTCTTCGTGCAAATTATTCGGCAACGAAATACAAACTATTTCTACTTCTGGTCTGGCAATGGCCTCTTCCATGACGGTGGTGGAAAAGGCAACCTTATAATCGGTAGCAAATTTCTTCGCACTTTCCGCTCTGCGCGAATAGATACTTACAATTTTGTCTTTGCTACGGTAACCTTGTAAGGAATCGGCATAAAAGCGGCCAATGAAGCCAGAGCCTAACATTGCGATGTTCATAATTATTAAAGTTTGTCTTCAGTCGATAAATTAAAGTAAAACTTAATTTGCCACAGCTGCCCAGATAGACACCGACAGGAATAATTAGAAAATTTCTTAGTAGCCTGTGCATCTGTGGCAGAATTATAAATGGTTCTTTTGGGATCTCGTCAAACGGATTGAATTTCTTTTTTCTCTTTAAAGAATAACAGGAAATAAATCACCACGGCCACTGCGATGTAAACAGGTACAAACCAAATGGACTGCCAATCATGACCCGTTTGCTTTAGATAATGATCGGTGGTGAAACCAGAAAACCAAGTGCCAATAAACATGCCCACACCGTAGGTTGCGAACGTGAACAAACCTTGGGCTGCGTTCTTGATTTTTTCTCCTGCCTTTTTTTCGGTGTACATATAGCCCGTAACGAAAAAGAAATCGTAACACACACCGTGTAGCAGAATTCCTGCATATAGCATCCACAGATTCCCCTCTAAGTTACCAAAGGCAAAGCACACATAGCGTAGAATCCACCCGGCCATGCCCAGCAACAGCATTTTCTTCACACCAATGCTATTGAACAAAAACGGTATGGCTAAAATAAAAACTGCTTCCGACACTTGGCCCAAAATCATTTTGGTGGCGGCACTCTCCATTCCCAATTCATTTAAGAACACATTGGCAAAGCCATAATAAAATGAAAGTGGAATACAAACCAAAATGGCAGCGATGAAGAAAATCAAATACGGTTTGTCTTTGAACATCACAAAAGCTTCGGTGCCTAACGCCCTAGAGGCAGAGTTTGCTTCTTTCCCTTTCGGGGGAGTATTGGGCAATACAAAACTGATGACGCCCAATGCAATAGAAACGGCTGCAGCCATGTGAAAAGTGGTGGCTGTTTTTTCAATGGATAAGAATCCAATCATCAAACCAGCTAATATCCAACCTAAAGTTCCAAACACGCGTATCCAGGGAAACTGTTTGCCTGGATCGGTCATCTGACCAAAGGCAATGCTATTAGAAAGCGCAATGGTAGGCATATAGAGCAACGAGTACCCTAAAACAATCCAATAAAAAACATCGCTACCTGTAACTTGGGTTGCTAGATACAACAGTAGTCCACCGATGAGGTGTAGCACACCCATAATTTTTTGAGCAGCAAAATATCGGTCGGCCACAAGCCCTACAAAGAAAGGTGAAATCATGGTGGCAATGGCCAAGGCACTGTAGGCCGCCCCAATTTGCACCCCCGATGCATGCAGGTACTCCGTCATATAAGTGCCCATGGTTACGTACCAGGCTCCCCAAATAAAATATTCGAGCAGCATCATGAGCGAGAGTTTAGTAAAGACAATTGGCTTCATAATTTTTATAAAAGTTGGCAGTTGGCAGTCACCAGTTGGCAGTCTGCTTGTAAAAATAATAGTATTCAAAAATCATAAGAATCAAATTAATGACATTTAGGGTAAGCAATAGCTCTGGTTTACATAGAAGAAAATTTGATTACATCAAGGTTAAAAGTAGTGAGGCTTTGGCTTTAATCAAAACCATTCACACATTTGTATATGAATAATAAGATACGGTGGGGCATTTTGGGTTGCGGCAAAATCGCTAAAAAGTTTGCAGCCGATTTGAAGTTGGTAAAAGATGCGGAATTGGTGGCGGTGGGTGCTCGAGAGCAAGCTTCAGCTGATGAATTCGGCAAATTGTTTGGTGTGCGTGATTGCCACAGCAGCTATCTTGCTTTGGCGCAAAACCCACAGGTGGATGTCATCTATATTGCCACCCCACACAGTTTTCATCACGCTCATGCATTGTTGTGCATCGAAAACAAAAAGGCCGTGCTGGTCGAAAAAGCTTTTACCCTCAACGCCACTCAGGCCAAGGGAGTAATCGCTTCCGCGAAAGCGAACGGTGTATTTTTAATGGAAGCTTTTTGGACACGGTTTCTTCCTCATTATTTGAAAATCAAAGAAATGATTGGCCAAGGAAAGGTTGGCAGAGTACAATCGGTAATAGCTGAATTCGGGTTCAAACCTACTCCACCCGTAGCCCAGCGTATTTATGATCCCGCTTTGGGTGGAGGTTCGTTGTTGGATATTGGAGTCTACCCTGTTTTTTTGGCTCTCGATATTCTTGGAAAGCCCGATGATATAAACGCCTGGATGACACCTGCCACCACCGGGGTGGATAGTCAATGTAGTATTCAATTCAAATACAAAAACGGAGCTCTTGCTCAGTTATTTTCTTCTTTCAATTCAAACTTAGCAACAGGTGCTGACATTGCTGGTGATGGAGGAAGAATTAGAATGACCCACCGCTTTCATGGACCAACAACCGATTTGGAATATTATCCTGATATTGTTGATTCACGTCAAGCAATCCATTTTGAAAAGGCCAAGGGAAATGGCTATGAATACGAAGCGCAACATGTAACGGATTGCATAAAAAAAGGGCTTACGGAAAGCCCCTTGCGCTCTTACGCAGATACTATTTTGTTAATGGAGACCCTTGATGAAATTAGAAGAATTGCAGGAATAAAATATTCAATTGATTAGTCTTTTTTTATGTTAAACTTCAACCACTATGAGAACTATACTTAGTTTCATAATTCTGTTTACTGTTTTATTCTCCTCGTGCGATCAGCAAAAAAATCGCATCCTCGTTTTTTCCAAAACCAAAGGGTATCGGCACGAGTCGATTGAAGCGGGTAAAGAGGCTATCTCCAAATTAGGATTGAAAAACAATTTTGAGGTAGATACCACTGAAAACGCCAATGCTTTTACCGATGAGAATTTGAAAAAATACAAGGCCGTTGTTTTTCTCAGCACTACGGGCGATTTATTGAGCGATCATCAGCAAGTAGATTTCCAACGATTCATTCAAGCGGGCGGTGGCTTCATGGGCATCCACGCGGCTGCCGACTGCGAATACGATTGGCTGTGGTACGGGAAATTAGTTGGCGCTTTTTTTAAAAGTCATCCACAAACACAAGAAGCCATTGTTCGAAAAGCTAAACCAGATGCACTCACAGAAGGATTGCCAACCGAGTGGAAACGCACGGACGAATGGTACAACTACAAAACAATTTCACCGGATATCAACGTGCTGTATTGGCTTGATGAAACCTCCTACAAAGGTGGTGAGAACGGAGAAAAACATCCCATCGCATGGTACCATGAATTTGACGGAGGTCGTGCGTTTTACACTGGCATGGGGCACGTTAAAGAGAGTTTTACGGATTCACTTTATATCACTCATATCGAGAAAGGGATTCTATATGCCCTCGGCAATCAAGAACTTGATTATGGAAAAGCTACTGCTCTGCGTGCCCCCGAAGAAAATCGGTTTACCAAAGTGGTGCTAGGGTATAACTTCAACGAACCTACCGAGATGGGCATTTTACCCGATGGTCGTATTTTATTTTTAGAACGCAGGGGCCGTGTAAAACTCTATGATCCCAAAAACGATTCCATCAAAATCATCAACGAACTAAAAGTGTATTCCACGCATGAAGATGGAATGATTGGCCTGACAATCGACCCCGACTTTCAAAATAACCATTGGCTTTATATCTTCTATTCTCACCCAGACAAGGCAGCCAATGTGATTTCGCGCTTTACCTTTGATGGGAACAAACTCGACTTAACCTCAGAAAAAGAAGTATTGGAAGTAGCTGTGCAGCGGGAGACCTGTTGCCACACCGGTGGTTCGTTAGCATTTGGTCCTGATGGAAATTTGTATGCCTCCACAGGTGATAATACTAGTCCGTTTGAGTCGGATGGTTTCAGCCCAGCAGATGAAAGGCCCAAACGCGCTCCCTTCGATGCTCAAAAATCATCTGCCAATACCAACGATTTGCGAGGAAAAATTTTGCGTATAAAACCACAACCCGATGGCACCTATACCATTCCGGAAGGGAATTTATTTCCGAAAGGAACACCCAACACACGCCCTGAAATTTATGTGATGGGCTGCCGCAATCCGTACCGTATTTCCCTCGATGAAAAGACAGGCTATCTATACTGGGGCGAAGTAGGACCCGATGCTGGTAATGACGATGCAAAACGCGGCCCCCGAGGCTACGATGAAGTGAATCAGGCAAAGGCCGCTGGGTATTTTGGGTGGCCCTACTTTGTAGGAAATAATTATGCTTACGCGAAATATGATTTTGAGAAAAAAGAAATCGGTTTGCCTAACAATATTGCCAAGCCAGCCAACACTTCGCCCAACAATACTGGTTTGAAAGAATTGCCCGCTGCACAGCCGGCTTTTATTTGGTATCCCTATGTGCAATCAGAAGATTTTCCATTGGTGGGTAAAGGTGGGCGCAACGCGATGGCCGGCCCTGTTTATTATTCTGAAAAGTACAAAGACAAACCAGGGGTATATCCCGCCTACTTCGATGGCAAACTAATTACCTACGATTGGATGCGCAACTGGATGATGGTTTGCACAATGGACAAAGAGGGTAAGCTAATGGATATGCAGCCTTTTTTGCCTCATATGCCATTCAATAATATCATCGACATGGCTTTAGGGCCTGACGGGAAATTGTACACGCTAGAGTATGGCACACAATGGTTTAAACAAAACATGGACGCCCGCTTGTCGCGGATTGATTTTAATGGTGGCAATCGAGCTCCCATCGCTAAGTTGACAGCAACGCCAACATCGGGTCCGCTTCCGCTCACGGTTTCAATTAATGCAAAAATGAGCGAAGACCCAGACGGAGATTCCGTTAGTTACCTATTGGAATGGGCCGGTCAAAAACAAGAATCAAAGACAGGAACATTCACCGTTACGTTGGATAAGCCCGGTGAGTTTAAGCCTCGGATTATTGTCACCGATTCAAAAGGCACGAAGGGAACAGCCGAGACTACTGTGGTTGCAGGCAACACGCCCGCTACCGTGAGCATTGCCATAGAAGGCAACTCCATGTTCTTTTTCCCCAACTCATCCGTGCGTTACAGCGTGAGTGTCACCGACCCTGAAGATGGAAGCACCAAGGACAAATCCATAGCTGCATCTGCTGTGGGCGTGGCCTTTGATTATGTCGATAAGGGCACGGACCTCAGTAAACTCGGCCATCAAAAAGCAGAGTTGCCGGGCGTGGCACTCATCGCGGCCAGTGATTGCAAATCGTGTCACCTCATTGACCAAAGGTCTGCAGGTCCATCGTATCGTGATGTGGCGAAACGTTACAGCAAAAATCCGAAGGCTGTAGAAATTCTGTCGGACAAAATTCTGAAAGGCGGAGCAGGTGTGTGGGGCGAGACAGCCATGGCTGCCCATCCTCAACTGAGCCAAGACCAAGCCGCACAAATGGTAGAATACATTTTATCATTGGAAAAGAAAACGGTACAACCTGGTTTGCTTTTGAGCGGAGTAGCTAAGACGGGCAAGCAAGAAGAAGGCTCTTACGTATTGGAGGCAAGCTATATTGACAAAGGCGCTGCCGGTGTGCCATCTCTCGCTACGGTGACAAGGACAGTACTGAAAGCTCCCGAACTCAATCCTGGTGAAGTGAGCGAATTGAAAGTAGCCAGCAAAGTAGCTGCCCCAACGGGTAATTTCATCTTCGATAATGTGAAGCATAATTCGTCTGCGTTATTTAAAGATGTTGACCTCACCAACGTATCGGGCCTGGAAGCAGTAGTTTACATAATGGGCGCCCAAACGGGTGGCGAAGTAGAGTTTTTCTTAGACGGTGCTGATGGCAAAATGATTGGCACTACCTTGCTCGCTAAAGCACCCGGCATTGAAGTGATGGATGGTGTGAAAATGAAATCCAGCAAAGTGGCTCTCGCCAAAGTATCGGGTCGCCATGATGTGTTGCTCATTTTCAAAAACGACCTGGCGGGAGATAAAAATTTATTCTTCTTTGGGAAAGTGATTTTGAGGCCGAACTAAAGAACAAAAAGAGGCTGTCTTAAAAGGGCAGCATCTTTTGTCATTTTCAGAGAAAAAAAGAGGAAGCCGAAGCATTCCTCTTTAGGTGCAAGTCGCTATCCACCCAATAGCGTTCGGATATTGCCGATGTTTCTTTTGTAAAATTAAGATGCTTATAAAGTGGTCTATTGGAGGAGTGCATCCCCCACTGGTAGTTTAACGAAGACATTTAAAGGAAATGCATCAATACGATCGCATCACTTCCTCCAATGGCTTTGCTTCGCCAAAAAAACTCACCAGTCGCAGCATCACACGATCAACTAATGTATCTGGGCAAGAGGCTCCACTGGTCAACACGATTTTAACAGGTTTGGCTTGGGGCAAAAAATCATTTGTGGTTTTCTTTGCCTTGGCGTGATAATCAAAATGATGAATCACATGGTTAGATTCTATTTCTTTTTCAGAATTGATAAAATAGGTGGGAAATTTTCTTTCGCACAATTCTACGATGTGCGAAGTGTTGGAGCTGTTATAGCCTCCCACCACAATTGCCAAATCTGCTTCTGTTTTCAATAACTCGTAGGTAGAGTCTTGATTATCGTTAGTGGCATAGCAAAGTGTATCGCGCGTGTCCGCAAAGTGCTGTTTGATGTTTGCCTCCGAATATTTTTCAATCATCAGTTTTTTAAAGTAATCGGCAATGGCTTGGGTTTCGGTGGCCAACATGGTGGTTTGGTTGACAACGCCCACACGCTGCAAGTCTCTTTCTGGGTTAAAGTTCTTAGAATGAAGACCTCTAAACTCCGTGTAAAATTCTGCTGTTGATTTTTTCTCTAAGATAAATTTACCCAGGCGAACAGACTCTTCCATGTCGCGCACAATAATGGAAGGGGCTTCATTGGCACTGTGCGAAAAGGTTGCTTTGGTTTCTTCGTGCTTGGGTTTTCCATGAATAATGACCGTGTAGTCTTCTTTGCCAAGTTTCTCGGCACGGTTCCACACCTTCTCTACAAACGGGCAAGTGGTATTGTATTTTTGCACCTCCACACCTTTATCCAACAATAAATTTTCTGTTTCAAGCGTGGTGCCAAAGGCCGGAATGATTACCACATCTTGCGCAGTGATTTCAGACCACGGAATGAATTGGGTTCCGTCTGTATCTAAAATAAATCGAATGCCTCTGCTTTGCAGGTCGTTGTTCACTTCTTGGTTGTGAATCATTTGGCTCAACAGGAACACGCGCTTATCTGGATTCTCTTCAAGTGCCTTATAGCTGATTTCAATCGCATTTTCCACTCCATAGCAAAAACCAAAGTGGCGGGCGATGATAAATTGAACGGACCCAAAATCTAAAATGGCCGGAGAAAAATCTTGTTTGCGCAAATCTTTTAACCTGCGCGATTCTTTTATTCGTCCTGTAATTGATGAACGATAGTAAGCGGGTATTTCAAATTTTTTGATGGTACTATGATTTAATGGAATTACAACCTCAAAAGTAGCCGATTTGTTTTGATTGTTGAACATTAGTATTGTTTGTTCTAGGCAATTGCTGTTGTGGGGCATTTCGGCAATGAAAGAAACTAAAAGCCCACCATGGGTTGGGTTTTGGGAGGGTAGGCCTCTCCCTCTGCAGCAGGCTCTAAGTAAATAGTCTTAACCGTAAGCGTTGATTAATGCAATGACTGGATTCTACCAAAACTTTTTTTGTTTTAAGAAAAATAAGGAACCCGAAGCATCCCTCTTTAGGTGCAAGTCGCTATCTTGAAAAAACGTTAATGCGCCTCCAACCAATTTTTCCCCACACCCACCTCTACTTCCATCGGCACATCCAATAGCACGGCAGTTTTCATTAGTTCAATTACTTTCGTCTTTACGATTTCTTGTTCACTTTCGTGTAGGTCAAACACTAATTCGTCATGCACTTGCAGAATCATCTTGGTTTTCAGTTTCTCCTTTTGCAACCAACGGTGGATGTTAATCATCGCGATTTTGATAATGTCGGCTGCGCTGCCTTGGATGGGCGCGTTGATGGCATTGCGCTCGGCAAAGCCACGGGTGGAAATATTTCGCGAGTTGATATCGCGCAAATATCTGCGCCTACCTAAGATCGTTTCTACGTATTCTTTTTCGCGCGCCATGTTGATGCTGTCGTCCATGTACCGCTTGATGGCTGAAAATTCTTTGAAGTACGATTCGATGATTTCGGCTGCTTCGGTGCGCGAAATATTTAAGTTTTGCGCCAACCCAAAAGCGGTGCTTCCGTACAAAATACCAAAGTTGACCTCCTTTGCTTTTCGCCTCATGTCAGGCGTTACTTTTTCTAGTTCAACTTTAAAAACTTTCGCAGCCGTGGTGGTGTGAATGTCGCGCCCCGTGCGAAAGGCTTCAATCATGGTTTCGTCTTTGGCGAACGAAGCGGCAATGCGCAACTCAATTTGCGAGTAGTCGGCAGACATGAATAGATAGTCTTTTGCCCTAGATACAAAGGCACCACGAATCTGTCTTCCTTTTTCGGTGCGGATGGGGATGTTTTGCAAGTTGGGATTATTCGAACTCAACCGGCCTGTGGCGGCCACAGCTTGCCGGTAGTCCGTGTGAATGCGATGGTCTGCTTTGCTCAACATTTTCGGCAACGCATCTACATAGGTGGAGCGAAGCTTTTCATACTCGCGATAATCCAAAATCTTTTTGGCGATGGCATGTTCCTCGGCCAGCTTGGCCAACACCTCTTCGCCTGTGGCATATTGGCCCGTTTTGGTTTTCTTGATTTTGCCATCCATCAATTTCATCTTATCAAACAAGATTTCGCCCAATTGCTTTGGCGAACCGATGTTGAATTCCTGTCCTGCTATCTCGTAAATTTCCTTCTGTACTTTTCGGCTATCCTTTTCCAATGCCTCCGACATCCACTTGAGTGCTTCTTCATCCAGCGCCACGCCTTCAAACTCCATCGCGGCAAGCACTGGCACCAAGGGCATTTCGATGTCGCGCATCAATCGTGAATGTGTTCGATGTTCTAATTCCTTTTGCAATTTCGGTTTGAGTTGCAACGCTTGGTCTACACGCTCAAACGCATTGTCATCAGATGACAATTGATAACCCAAATATTGTCCGCAGATGATTCCCAAATCGTGCGAGGCTTCGGGTTCAATTAGGTAATGCGCGAGCATCGTGTCGAACAACGTGCCCTTTACTTCGATTCCTACTTTCTTCAGCGCCAAAATGAAATGCTTGATGTTATGCCCAATCTTTATCACCTCTTCATTTTCAAAAGCTGCTTTTATTGTTTGAATGGCCTTGGCCGAAATTTGATAGGCCTCTCCCGCAGAAACGGAAATGACCAAAGCCGTAATTGAATAATCAAATGTCTCTACCTTGTCTGTGAGTACTTCAAAAGCAAACTCTCGTTTGTCTTTTAATTTTTCTAAAATAAGCGAAGCCTCTTCATCGTTCAACTTCACGTATTTTACGTTAGAAACATCCAATGATTTTTTTTCATTGGCATCTTCCGTCTCAGTTTCTGATGACTCAGAACTTCCACCAAACATAGATAGCTGTGCTGCCTTGGGTGAATTAGGAACAGGAGCGGGCGCAGCCCCAGGAGCAGAAGCAAACACGCGCGGCATCATGGTTTTGAATTCCAACTCTTCCATGATTGGTTTTAATTTTTCAGCGACAGGTCCGCTGTAGGCCAAATCCTTTTCGTCCCATATGACGGGCACATCAGTAATGATGGTTGCCAATTTTTTTGAAAGAATGGCTTGCTCTCCAAATTGCTCAACGCGCTCTTTTAGTTTGCCCTTCAGTTCACCAGCGTGTGCGATAATGTTTTCAACGCTCTTGTATTGCTTCAACAAATCGGCTGCAGTTTTTGGCCCCACACCCGGAATGCCCGGAATATTATCCGAGGTGTCGCCTTGCAATCCCAAAATGTCAATCACTTGCGATACATTTTCGATGTCCCATTTCTCGCATACTTCCTTCGGCCTCATAATGTCTACCGAGTTGCCCATGTAGGCTGGCTTGTACAGTAAAATTTTATCGGTTACCAACTGACCAAAATCTTTGTCGGGCGTCATCATGTACACGGTAAACCCTTCTTGTTCCGCTTTCTTCGCAATGGTGCCAATGATGTCATCGGCTTCGTATCCATCTTTCTCTAAAATCGGAATGCCAAAACCACGAATGATTTCCTTCACAATCGGCACGCCCGCACGTATGTCTTCGGGTGTTTCTTGTCGAGTGGCTTTGTACTCTGTAAAAATTTCATCTCGAAATGTTTTCGCGGAGGTATCAAAAGCCACTGCAATGTGCGAAGGCTTTTGTTTTTGAAGAACTTCCAGCAATGTATTGGTAAATCCAAACGGCACTGAGGTGTTAATGCCCTTGGAATTGATGCGTGGGTTTTTGGTAAAAGCAAAATGTGCACGGTAAATCAATGCGTATGCATCGAGGAGGAAGAGTTTTTTTTCGGCCATGGGGCGAAGGTAGAAAGAACGAATGAGAACTTAAACCAACTAATCCATTGCTTCGGGCGTACCATTTTTCTACTTGATTCTCACTTGGTAGCTTAGTACTGCTTCCTTATTGAATAAAATATGAATTATGTACAAGCCCTTTGAAGTAAAGTCATATTCAAACTGAACCATCCCATTCGCGGGTGTGACCGATAGCGTGTTAAGCACATGATTGCTTTGAATTACTTGAATTTCTATTGATGGGTAAATACCAGGTGGAATGCAAAAGGAGAATGTGAGTAGGGTGTTTTTTTGAGCCTCCAAACTAAATTTTTCAGGATAAATTTTTCCAATTCCATATTTAAACAAAGCATGATATGCCAAGGGGGCGTCCAAGAAATTTTGCAAGGTTGGGTGCTCTTTCAGTAAGAGCCATGCGGTATCAAGAGGATAATGATTTTTCGCAAACAACTCTGCTTTCGGTAGAAAATATGCGTCTGTGTACTTTTTAATAAAATTGCCGTCATAAGAATCTACTACTCCACTGGACCATGTGGCATCGCATAAGTACCACTTTCCTTTCAAATGCACCGCATTCCACGAATGATTGGCAACACCTTTTCCGCCTATGTTTGATTGAGACGTTCGGCCATAACCGTTTATGATTTCGCAGGGCAACCCCGCATGCAAAGACAGTTCGCGAATCAGGTAAGCATACCCTGTACAAATTGTTTTGTGCTTACTTACCAATGTGAGGACAACCTGTTTACTAAACTTTTTATTCCACAAGCGAAGTTTCTCTGGATCGTCAGCAAACTTTTCGCGCTTACTTTCATTGACTATAAAATTGTGGTAATCATTTTGGATGTTTGAACAGACCCATGTATAGATAGCCCTGAACTTAACGACCGAATCTGCAAGGGAAGCGGTGAGTTTGTGAGCCAATAATCTCAAATCAGAAAGTGAATGATGTGGGTACAGTGCCGCCACACTATCCGCTTGATGGTACTGAAAAGGCAAGTCTGCCAGTTGCGCGAACAAACTGGCAGACCCTCCCATCCATAAACCAAGAAATAGAGCGGCAACTTTCAATGGTTAGAAAATCGATTTGACTTTATTCCAAAATCGTTGTGCACTGGTGGGTTGTTTGGTGTACATCTCATTTACTACAATTTCACCCATCATCACCGAATTGGGGAGCGTTATTTGAATCTCAAGTGTCTCAGGCGAATTGGCTGGCACTACGTATTGCTGCGTTTCCAACCCAACAAAACTGAAGAGCAGCACATCTCCTTCTTTCAATTTTTTTGGGAATTCAAATTTCCCCATTTCATCTGAAACAGTACCAACGGTTGTGCCTTGCAAGTAAATGTTAACACCTGCTAAAGCCAATTGGTCTTCATCTTTCACCACTCCTTTAACGGTATGCTCCAAAGCCACCTGATGAAGTGTGGTCTCCAAAATTTCTTTGCTGGGTAAGGGTTGAGAAAAAATTGGCGAGCTGACCGCGAGAATTGAAACCAAAAAGAGACTGTTCTTCAAGAGCTTCCGTCCTGGTTGAACCTTAAAAAAAATGGACGGAGTGATTTGGGATGAGGAAAAGCGACCACAAGTTGCTTTTGTTTGTTGGGCAACATAATGGGCGATTTCTTGGGTTGACTTTTGGGTAAAGTCCACTACCGTTTTTTGACAGGTAGAGCAAAAGCCACCAAGGTTTGTGATCGTAAAGCCGCTCCACTTTTGCGAGCATGACTTTGGCACGGAGAGTACAATTTGTTTTTTCATAGGATATTAGTTTTGCCTATGAGATGCTTGCTCTATTCAGATTCCATAATGTTTTTAAATTTTTTTGAACATATTTTATTCGATAGTTTTGCGGAAACCATTAAAATGGTTTGGTGAAAATACTTTCTCCCATGGCCCACGGGTTAAACCATGGGCTATGGCAATGAGCCGATCGTGTCGAATGATTTTAATCATTTACTTCTAATCTAAACCAAATTTATTAATTGGATTCCCTTCCTTTGATTCAAAGAAATAATTATTTTTAAAGAAGTCTATATTCTATTCATGCTCGACCAACCCTCTTCTATTCGTACAGGCGAAGAACTAAATCAAGAAAAGCTAGCTACTTATTTGAATGAGCATGGCATTGCCAAAGAAGTTGCCATTCAACAGTTTCCCAGCGGCTATTCCAATCTCACGTATTTAATCAAAACAGAAGAAGAAGAGTACGTTTTGCGCAGGCCACCTTTCGGGGCCAACATCAAATCGGCACACGACATGGAGCGTGAGTTTAATGTGTTGTCGCTTTTACAAAAAGCAGGGTTTACCAAAGTTCCGCAGCCAGTTCTCTTTTGTGGTGATGAAAGTGTAATGGGCGCAAAATTTTATTTGATGAAGCGTGTGAACGGGGTGATTCTTCGCAATCGAGTACCCAAAGGAATGACCATAGAACCCGCAACATTTAATCAGCTGTCGAAAACCGCGATTGATCAACTGGTGCAGCTACATCAACTCGACATAAAATCTACCGGCCTCGCTCAACTTGGAAAACCAGAAGGCTATGTCCAACGTCAGGTGGAGGGATGGACAAAACGCTATGTAAACGCGCAGACCGATGACATTGCCGCCATGAATGAAGCTGCTGAGTGGATGCAGAAAAATATTCCAACGTCTGCCAAATCATCATTCATTCATAATGATTACAAATATGACAACCTTGTCCTTAATCCCGATAACCTGACAGAGATCAAAGCTATATTGGATTGGGAGATGGCCACCGTGGGCGATCCGCTGATGGACTTAGGAACTACGCTCGCATATTGGGCGGAGGCAAATGATTCCGATGCATTGAAGCCGTTCAATCTAACCTGGATGCCTGGCAACATGACGCGAAATGAAATGGCGAATTATTATGCTGAAAAATCGCAAACCAATATTGACGATATTGTATTCTATTATGTATTTGGTAGTTTTAAAGTAGGTGTGATTTGCCAACAAATTTATCATCGGTACAAACAAGGACATACGCAAGATGCTCGTTTTGGATCGTTGATTTATGTGATTAAAGCATGCGCAGACAATGCAAGAAAAGCAATAAGTAATTTGAAGATTTGAAAATTTACTAATTTGAAAATGCTAGGTTCAGACGTGCAGATTCATTTTCAAATTTTCAAATCAACACATTTTCAAGTTTAATTTATGGATATAAAGAAAGTCCTCATCCTCGGTGCTGGCACCTTGGGAACCCGTGTTGGTTTGCAAGCAGCGATTTCGGGTTATACGGTAACGATTTACGACATCCACGAAAGTGCGTTGCAGCAGGCGCAAAAAGTGATGGAGAAAGTATTGCGCTACACTGTTAAAATCAGATTGACCAAAGAAGAAGACAGGCCTGCTATCCTTTCTCGAATAAAATTTACTACTCATCCGCAAGAGGCAGTGCTTGATGCCGATCTGATCAATGAAAGCGTGACGGAAGACATCGCCATCAAAGAAAAAGTGTGGAGGCAATTTGGTGAACTGGCTTCCGCCAAAACTATTTTTACTACCAACACTTCCTACCTATTGCCTTCTCAATTTGCCGCAATCTCCGGCCGGCCAGAAAAATTTTGCGCATTCCATTTCCACGATGTGTTTACCGCAAAAGTGGTGGACATTATGCCGCACCCTGGTACAGATCCTGAATTGATTCCCTTGCTCATGGATTTTGGTAAAAGTCTAAATCAAGTGCCCGTTCTGGTAAAGAAAGAGTCGCCTGGCTACATTTTCAATTTTATGTTGATGGCCTTGATTGGTGCAGCCGGAAAATTAAAGACAAGCGAAGTAGGCAGCATTGAAGACATTGATAAATCGTGGATGGTGAACTTTAATATGCCGATGGGACCGTTCGGTATTTTAGACAATGTAGGACTGGACACCGCTTGGCGCGTGACAAAAGACAGGCCTGATTCATCTTCCAGAGCTTTTGCTGAATTGCTGAAGAGTTACATCGACCAAGGCAAGCTGGGTGAAAAATCGGGGGAGGGGTTTTACAAATATCCAAATCCTGCCTACAAAAGCTTTTAACAAAATAAATTACTAATTCAACTTAGTTACTGGTTCAATTCGTATAGATTAATCACTATGAAAAATGTAATCGTATTTATTCTGTGGAGTTGCTTTCTTTATTCTTGCAAAGAGGTTTCGTACCCGCAGGCCCAACCAACCGGAGTAGAATCCTTAAAAGAAATCCCTGAATCCTTAAGAGGAACGTATCAAGGAGTTGATAAAAACACAGGAGAATTGGGTGATACCATTATCATTGAACGGTGGGGCTATCGCGCCAAAGACAACAAGGAAAAAGATTGGTTAACAAGCGGCTCGCTGAGCGATACACTCGTATTAAAAGCATATCAAAACTATTTCTTTGTCAACTTCAAAATCGGTAACCAATGGGTATTGCGTGTGATTCAGCGGGAACCCAACGGCAGTTTACTCTTCTTATCCATTGATTTGGGCGATGACAAAAAGCGACACGATGCACTTAAAAAACTAAAAAAGAAATTCATTGTAAAGGAAGCTAAAACAAAAGGTGATGTTTTCTATCAAATCAATCCTTCACCAGAACAGCTAATGAATATGATTAAGGAAGGATATTTTACAGGGCAGCGGTTGGTAAAGTTAAAATGATCTCTACTTTATTGCACACTCACTATTAAACCGCGAGGAGCGCAAAGATTGTTTTCCATGGGAACCTCTAATTCAAGACTTTCAGTTTCTAAAAATACAGTTTTGAAGTTATTGCTTGGTCATTTATTGTGGGAGTAATTTCTCTCGGCTTGATAATAAGTAAGTATTGTTTGAGTTTAAGAATTTCATTCTTTCTACAACCTATTGACTTCCAGTTGATGGTGGTTTAGTTTTTGAAATTCATCTCCGACAACTGACCTTCTTATTATTTAGTAAATTTGCTTCCCTATGAGATTTGCGTTTTTGTTTTTGGTGATTTCGTTTCAGGCCATTGGCCAAAATGCCCAAGGCTTACGTTTTATTCAGAACAAAGGGCAATGGAATGACGGCATCGATTTTCAGGCCAAAGTGCCGGGCGGGCGATTGGGTGTTTCCGCCAAGGGCTTTTCGGTGGTGTTGCTCGACCTGGAAGAAATGGAGCATCGCCACTTGGCCAATCACGGAGAAATAAATGAATCCAACGGCCAAGAATCAGATGAACCCATCCAAGGGCATTACTTCCAAATCAATCTCATTGGGTCAAACCCATATGCAAAGGCAATAGTGGAAAATCCGCTAGAAGGTTACAACAATTATTTTTTGGGCAGCGACTCATGCAAGTGGGCCAGTCATGCGTTAGGGTATGCCTCCATTCTTTATAAAAATGTGTACAATGGAATTGACTTTCGCGTAGCCTCGGTGGGCAACAATCTCAAATATGATTTTATAGTAGCCTTAGGGGCCAACCCTGCGCAGATAAAAATTGAATACTGTGGTGTGAATGGCCTCGAAAAAGTAAACGATGCCTTGCAAATCAAAACCGTGGTAGGATCGCTGACCGAACTAAAACCCTACTCGTATCAGTCTAATGGCATTAGCAAACAAACCGTGCCGAGCGAATACCACGTTGAAGACAACATCGTCTCTTTTTCGTTTCCGAATGCGTACGATGAATGCCAACCATTGATCATCGATCCCCTGTTGATTTTTTCAACTTACTCCGGTTCTACGGCCGACAATTGGGGAAGCACAGCCACCCCCGGTGAACGCGGAACACTGTATTCGGCCGGTGTAACACACCAAACGCTAGGGGGCGCTTTCCCGGCTACTCCGGGTGCTTTTCAAACAACCAATAAAGGAAGCTTTGATATGGCTATTATCAAATATGATTCGGCTGGAACACGATTTTTATACGCCACTCACTTAGGTGGTTTCAACAATGATTCACCCGAAAGCTTAATAGACGATAAGGCAACGGGCGATTTAATTGTATTGGGCATCTCCAGTTCGCCCGATTACCCCACGGGTGCTGGTTCGTATGACAAGACATTTAATGGAGGCACTACTATTTTTAATCGCGTACTCGATACCAACGATCAGTGGGATATTGTAATCACACGTTTGCCGCCTACTGGAGACCGATTGATCGGCTCCACTTTTTTGGGAGGATCGGGAAATGACGGATTGAACTTACCGAAGCAATCGGGAGGATCGCTGGTGGTGAATTATGGTGATGAGATGCGGGGCGATGTGATCACCGACCCAACCGGAAATGTGTACATCAGTTCCGTTACTGGATCAACCAATTTTCCCATTGTCAATGGCTTCGACAATTCATTCAATGGCGGCACTACCGATGGTCTGGTGGTTAAACTTTCCCCCGATTTATCATCCATTATTTGGTCGAGCTACGTGGGTGGGGCTGGTTTGGATGCTGCCTATTCTATTAAATTTGATAACAGCAATAACCTTGTTTTGGCAGGCGGAACTACCAGCACAAATTTTCCAGTAACCACGGGTTCGTATCAAACTACTTTCAACGGCATTGTGGATGGTTGGATTGCCCGCGTGGCAGCCGATGGAAGCTCAATCTTAAATGCCACTTTCACGGGCACGAATTCGTTTGACCAAGTTTATTTCATCGATCTGAATGCAGCAGGAAATGTTTTTTGTTATGGACAAACTACAGGCCAAATGCCCATCACAGCCGGGGTTTATAAAAACATCAACAGCGGACAGTTTTTACAAAAATTCTCACCTGATCTAAGCAAGTTAGAGTTTTCTACTGTATTTGGTTCGGGCTCTGGCAACGGCTTGATCATACCCAACATCTCGCCCACAGCTTTTCTAGTTAACGACTGCAATAACATTTACATGGCTGGCTGGGGAGGCTTCGTTAACTCAAACACCAGCACAGGATTTTGGCAAAGCTCTACTATCGGTATGCCCATCACCAACGATGCCTATCAAAAAACCACCTCGGGTTCTGATTTTTATTTTATGGTGTTGAATGGAGATGCCACGCAATTGGTGTACTCCACTTACCTAGGCGGCACTTCTTCAAAGACACACGTAGATGGCGGCACCTCTCGCTTCGATAAGTTCGGTATCGTGTATCACGCGGTGTGCTCGGGTTGTCAGTTTGGTAATACCACAGGAGCTAAGACATCTGATTTTCCCACAACTCCCAATGCTAACTCGCGACTAAACGGTAGCCAGAATTGTAACAATGCAGCCTTCAAGTTCGATTTGTCATCACTTCGAGCAATGTTCCAAACCAATTCAGTAAAATTGAATAACCCAGGCTTTAACAATGTCTGTTTTCCTGATTCGATTGTATTTGAAAACCTGAGTGCGGGCGGAAGAAGTATTATTTGGAATTTGGGAGACGGAACGATCATCAATCAAACATCCGATGATCCACGATTCATTATCCACCAATATAAATCTACTGGGCAGTTTCCCGTAAAATTAAAAATCACCGACCTGAGTACGTGCAGCCAAACCGATTCTACAATAAAGGTGATCAATTATTTTAAACCGCAAATCATTGTGGGGCAAGATGCCATTGTGTGTGAAGGAAAAAGTCACCAGCTTACCGCGAGCGGAGCCGTTACCTACAAATGGACCAGCAGCGATGGAACATTTACCTCTACCGATCCATCCCCTTCTATCACCCCAAAGGAACCAGGATTTTACTACCTCACCGCGGCCGATGCCAATGGCTGCACCCTAAAAGATACAGTAGTGATTGGCGTTAACAAAAATGTGCGGGCGGCTTTTCAAACCTACGACCTTAACTTTGCGAAGCCTGGTTACAATAATGTTTGCTACCCTGAAGAGATACGATTTAAAAATCTCAGTACCAAAGGCGAGAATTTTGTTTGGAATTTTGACGATGGCATCATCGTTTCTAAACCAAAGACCGATACGGTTTCCATCTTGCGCGGATTTAAACAAGCAGGAGCCTATCGTGTAAAATTAAAAGCGACTAATACGGGCACGTGCAACAAGGCCGACTCGGTAGTTAAAATAATCAACTACTTTAAAAATACAGTAAAAGCTGCTAACGATGCGCAGATTTGTGAAGGCTCTACTTTTCAACTAACAGCACCTGGTGCACTTATCTACGATTGGTTTACGGCCGATCGTTCCTTTACTTCCTCAAGCCCTTCGCCTGTAGTGAAGCCAACGATCACGACACAATATTTTGTTAACGCCACCGATGCAAGTGGTTGCAAGAAAAAAGATACACTGCAAGTAACGGTGTTGAACAAAGTTGAATTGAAATGGCAGTATCGTCTGCTGAGCAATTGTACGGATCGACCCTCACTCTTTGTTGAAAATCAAACACCACCAGCAGAAGGTGTAAACTTTCGTTTCGATTTTGGGGATGGAACAACTTCCGAAGAGACTGAAGCGCAGTACGAGTATAAAGAGGATGGATCCTATCGCCTGAAGTTAACAGCACAAAATAAATTCTGCCCCACCGAAGAAGTTGTGCAACTGCCCGTCTATACAATGTTTGTTCCCAACGTGATTACGCCAGAAAGTTCACCTGGAGCGAACGATCATTTTGAAATACGCTTTGGTCCAACTTTACTAAAGCCGGCCGATGTGGGCATACCTATTCAATTGACCGTATCCAATCGCTGGGGGAACGAAGTGTTTCAATCGAAGGATTACAAAAATGATTGG
This sequence comes from Chryseotalea sp. WA131a, assembly GCA_025370075.1. NCBI lineage: Bacteria > Pseudomonadati > Bacteroidota > Cytophagia > Cytophagales > Chryseotaleaceae > Chryseotalea > Chryseotalea sp. WA131a. The sequence goes on from CP073016.1 coordinate 3,398,423, forward strand.
AATGGTAATGGGCTTGTGGGCGGAGTATATTACTTTCAAGTGAAGGTTGGTGACTTAGCAACCTGTAAAAGTTGGTTACAGATAATCAAGTAATTGAAGATAGTTCGTAGATAAAACGACTTTAATGGTTTCAAAAAATGACTAGGCGGATTGTTCTTATTTTTCTAATTACCTTTTCTCTTGGTCAGGTGGCAGCCCAGCAACAAATAAAGGGTGTAACAAAGTCGATAAGTTCTGTTAGCACGGATAAAGGCACCAAGTATTATGGCAACAAGAATGAGCCGCCACGCGCCATCGAATTTAATGAGCGGTCACTTGCTAGTGCTAACTTTCTAGTCAACATCAATAGCTATTTTGATATTCCGATCGAATTCACTTTCACCGAAACGGAATCAACTACTGACAACCTAGGAATGCGGCATCGCTTTCTGCAACAAAATTACAAAGGCATTCCATTAGAAGGCATGGGGTATCGTGTGCATGAGCGAAACGGATTTGTTACTTCGGCCAATGGCAAAGCAGTACGAAGTATGAACGTAAATACTCAAGCAACCCTTAGCGAAAGGCAATGTTTTCAACTTGCTGTTCAATATTTACAAACAAAAGATACAACCATGCAACGCGGCAGAAAATTGATTGTATCTAAAGGCTTTGCTTTTTCACCAGAAAGTTTTTTTGTAGCCTACCAGTTTGATGTTGACGTGTCGTTGGTAGAGCGTTGGAGAATTTCCATTGATGCGCGCAGCGGCCAAGTTGTCAATAAAGTAAGCTTGGTCAATAATTGCTTTGGGGAAAAAGAATCACCACCCCTGCCCTATAGTACTGGAACAGGATTGACAAACTATTATGGAACCCAAACGATTCGGGTTGAAAAATTTGAAGATGGTTCTTCGAGGCTGCAAGGCCAAACAGAGCATGGTGGAAAAATTGGGACGTATGATTTCGGAAATCGTCCCAGTATTATATTGTATTTGGGAATTCCATTTAACCCGTCTTATTTCTTCTCCTCCAATAATACTTACAGCAGCCCCTATCAGAAGCCGGCCGTATCTGTTCAGTGGGCTGCTGAGCAAGCCTATGAATACTATTTCAAAAAGCATAGTCGTAATAGTTTTGACAATAAGGGCAGTGAAATTAAATCATATGTACATGTTGATGTTAATTATGATAATGCTTTTTGGAACGGTAAGATTTTAGCCTTTGGCGATGGCAGCAAAAACAACCCATTGGTAGAATTAGATGTTGTCGGCCATGAACTAACCCATGGGGTAACGCAGTATGAGGCGAATCTTCGCTATTATGGAGAACCGGGTGCTCTGAATGAGTCATTCTCAGACATTTTCAGCAAAGCGATTGAGTTTAGTGTATTTGGTGATACTGCTACTTGGCAATTGGCCAAACATTTTCAGGCCGGTGGCTTGCGTGATTTTAGTAACCCCAATCTTAAAAAACAACCCGATACATATTTTGGAGATTTGTGGTACACAGGCTATGAAGATAATGGTGGAGTTCACTATAATTCGGGGGTGCAAAATTTTTGGTATTATCTTTTATGTAAAGGCGGCAGCGGGGTAAACGATAGGCAGGTAAGTTACACTGTCAATGCAATCGGCATGGAAGCAGCCACCAAAATTGCTTACCGAAACTTAACGGAATATTTGAGCTATTTCTCAGACTATCTTGATAGTAGAATTGGATCCATGTTAGCCACAGCCGACCTGTACGGAAAAAATTCAGTTGTCTATCAAGAGGTAGATAAAGCGTGGGATGCTGTGGGTGTAGTAGACGAACCCATCATCACCAATCTTGAACTATTTGATATCACTGCTACCACTGTAAAAATAAAAGGTACCCTTCTTCCTAGGGGAGATACGGTTACGTATCGGTTTGAATATGGAACAACACCGATTTACGGAAGTTCGTCTGTCAACTATAAATACACAGATAAGGTAGAAGGCATATTAACAGGACTTCAAAGCAATACGAAATACTATTTGAGGCTGGTGGCTACCAATGAAAATGGAAGCTCTTATGCTGCCACAGAATTTACAACTATTTCACTGAGTCCCTTGGTAAAAATTAAACAAACAGTTGATGTAACAGAAACCAACGCCATACTATATGGTCAGATAAATCCAAACAGTTTGCCTACCTCTTACTATTTTGAATATGGATCAACACTTTCTTTTGGTTTGGTTACCCCGACATTTACATTGTCTGATACTACTGAGTTTTTGCAAGTTTCAGTACCGATTGGCAATCTTCAATCACGTCAAACCTACTATTACCGATTGGTAGCAACCAATAGTTTTACATCTTCATCATCTGAGTCGGCTAATTTTTTCACAGCGGTGAAACCACTTATTAGTTCCTACTCTCCGAATATAGCAACCGTAGGCTCTGAGATAACTATTATAGGGCAAAACTTTAATGCAACAATGGATAAAAATATTGTAAAATTTGGTGCTACTCGTGCCACCGTGTTATCAGCGAGCATAACCGAGATAAAAGTAAAAGTACCGGTAGGCGCCTCTTTTGGGCCTATCACCTTGCTGGATGTTGAGTCTGGTTTAAGTACACAATCTGTACAAGAATTTATGCCCACTTTCACTGGGGAATTCAAAAAAACCGATCTAACACATAGGGTCGGCATCAATGATATTTACTTTTATCAGACGTTTGTGAAGGACATGGATGGCGATAGTAGACCCGATATTATTGGCATCCACAACAGCGGTTTCTCGGTTCTCCAAAATGTAAATCAAGGGGGGGACATTACCAGTGAATCATTTGTAAGAAATACATTTCCGTCTGAATATTCGCTTGGGCAGGCCTCCTTAGTTGATTTTGATGGCAATGGTTTACAGGACTTAGTAGGTTTCTATCAATACGGATTGCGGATATACCCAAATCTGTCAGTGCCGGGTTTTATCTTCTTTGGCCCTCCTATTGATTTATCTACAGGGTATTTGTCAAATTTGATATTTGGCGATTTTGACCAAGACGGCCATATTGATATTGCCGGCACTAGTAGTGTTTGGACAGTAGGCAGTATTTTAAAGATCTTTAGAAATCTAAATGCAAAAGGCTACTTAGCATCAAAGAACTTCGAACTGCGATACGAGAAGCCATTGACCTTCTTTATTGATTACCTTACTACAAGTGATTTGAACAATGATGGTACTCCAGATTTAATGGCAGGTACATATAATAAAAAGTTTCTTTCCGTATTTGTGAACAAGAGCCACTCCGGTAATTTTGATTTTGAAGAAACAATGGTGCAGGATCCAACCAGAGCTGAATATCCTCAATATGTTTCGCACGATTTGAATCAGGATGGATGGAAAGATATAATCTCTTTCTCTCGCTCTCCGTATCAGAACGGAAATCTTTCCATTGCCGAAAATATGGGTACTTCACCCAACATCACCGCAGCAACACCAGCCGTAATCATTACCGACAATGGCATAAGAGGCGTTAAAACAGCAGACATAAATGGTGACGGTAAGCTTGATTTATTAGTTGGCATCGACAATTGGACATTTACATTACTTAACAATTCACTACAACTCAATGGGCATCTCTCCAGTTCTTCTTTTGAAAAATTGGCAACCTACGGAATGTCAGTGTCAAATGTTGGTTCAAATTCTGTTGAGACTCAATTGAGTCTTAATGATCTAAATGGAGACGGCAGACCCGAAGTCATTTGTAATTATGCCTATAACTTTCCGCCTCGTGATCGATATGGTTTCGAAATTTGGCAAAATGCCCCTGCTAACTGCTTAGACCCTTCACTAATAAAACTTAACGTGACTAACTCGGCAACCATCATTCTGCCACCCGGCACAACGATAAATAAATACGAAATCGAATATGCCTATAGGGGCAATAGTGACTGGTATCCCGTCACTTCAACTACCATACCGGTGTACTCTGGTTACTCTTATCGGCTGAGGGTTCGCGCCAAATGCTATCTGGGCTTTACCGACTACTACTACATAGATTTTACCACTGATTGCGCAAACACAGACTATTTTACCATTTCAAGTGTAGAGGTCGACAAGGTGATATTCAATTCATACAATTATTACGATGTACAATATTCACCCGCAGGCAAAAATCAATGGTTAACGCTTCCACAATCCACCAATCAGATTACCAATCTGACTCCTGGCACTAATTATGATTGGCGAATCCGTGGTTTATGTAGCACACCTGTTCAGTACAGCTATAGACAATTCACTACCCTATGCCCTAAGTTAAATTCACTTACAGTTACCAATATACTTTACAACAAGGCCACCGTAAATTGGAGCAGCACCTCCCCAGGCGATGCACTTCTTGAGTACAGCGCAGACAACATCAACTGGACGCCCATTGGTGCATCCAAGGAGATGTCCCCACTTCTACCTACCAAGCAATATTTTGTAAGGGGAAGAAAAATTTGTACAAATATCAATTCTGATTTTATTTATAACTCATTTACTACACCCTGCCCGAAAGTTTCATCTGTAACCGTTGATGCGGTTACTCCATTCAACGCAAGAGTCAATTGGCTCGATGAATCGAACACCGGCAATTACACCTTAACCTATTCAATCACTGCGGGCGGCCCTGTTTCAACTGTGCAGACTCGTTCAACTTCCTTTATATTGAACAATCTCCAGCCTGGTACTAGCTACACCGTCAAGGTTGCTCCGAATTGTGTTTCTAGCCAGAGCTTTACCTCAACAACTTTTACTACAATATGCTTTGTGCCTTTCGACTTATCCGTGAAGGAAATAAAATACACTACTGCCGAGATTTCGTGGAGTGATTCTTTCGGTGGCGTCAACTACTTTGTCGACTATGCGATTAAAGAAACCAACGTTTGGCAAACAATTGAGACTAGATTGACCAATGTATCGCTTACTAAACTAAGGCCGGGTGTTGAATATGAAGTGAGAGTACACATCAATTGCTCAAGTGCAAAGGCACCCTTTGTTTCTCAATTTTTCAAAACTAATGTTTATGAAGAAACAACCATTGCCCCTAACCCAACAGAAAAGAGCATTACGATATTCCCAGCCAAAAATTTAATCGGAAGTACTTTCAGTATGTATGATAACACGGGTAAACAAGTGGTCAACGGTGAGCTGATTGATTACACTATCGATTTATCTATTCTTTCTCCTGGCATTTATATGTTGAAAATTGATGGAGAAAAACCTCTCAAGATTGTGAAGTTCTAATTCAGAATAGTGCTCACAACTTTTCTTGCCTCTTCTTTTTAAGTACTTTTATAAGAATATTCCATTCCTATGAAAAAATTCACTACCCTGCTCGTCAGCATTTTTTTCCTCTGTAATCTTGCTTATTCACAAGCGCTCACCAGCAAGCAAATTGATTCACTCGTAAATAAAACGATGGAGGTGATGCCACTGGCAGGTATTGCTGTGGCCGTGGTGAAAGACGGAAAAGTAATTCATTCCAAGGGGTATGGCGTGACTTCCATCAAAACAAAAGAAAAAGTAGACGAGAACACCCTATTTGCCATTGCATCGAACAGTAAATCATTTACCACCGCTGCACTCGCCATTTTGGTGGATGAGGGCAAACTCTCGTGGCAAGACAAAGTGGTGGACTACATTCCTGAATTTAAAATGTACGATCCGTATGTTACCGCCAATTTCAACATTCAAGATTTGTTAACGCACCGTAGTGGCATGGGGCTTGGTGCTGGTGATTTGATGTTCTTTCCAGATGGTAGCAATTTTACGATCAAGGATATCCTCAAAAGTTTTCAGTACCAAAAACCAGTATCCGCGTTTCGCACCAAATTTGACTACGACAACCTGCTTTACATGGTGGCGGGTGAAGTAATAGCACGTGTAAGCGGCATGAGTTGGACAGAGTTTGTAGAAAAGAAAATCATGAAGCCGTTGGGTATGAGCCGCTCGGCTGGTGGTTATCAACTTTTGAAAGACAAAAAGAACGTGTCCATGCCACACGCAGCAGAAAAAGGAGTGTTGCGTCAATTACAACCTTACCAAGATGGCGATGGCACACTCGGTGCTGCGGGAGGAATTTATTCTAGTGTATCAGATTTGAGCAAGTGGTTACTTATGCACCTAAACGATGCCAAGTATGGCGATGCCCTTCAATCACAACTCATTACTATCAACAACCACCGCGAGTTGTTTCGGCCGCACACCATTCTTGGCTTCAACATCAAACCCGATCCGCGTTCCAAACGTCACCTCAACGCATATGGTTTGGGCTGGGGCATAGAAGACCAGCGAGGAAATATTTTGATCAGCCATACAGGCGGATTGCCTGGCATGCTCAGCCGCACAGCCTTTATTCCTGAATTAAATGTAGGTGTGGTGGTGCTCACTAACACGGACCCCGGAGGGTATAGTTTTCAAACCATCTCTGCCTCCATCCTTGATGCTTACCTAGGCAAACCGAAAATGGACTTAATCAGTCGCACGCTAAAAAATATACAAGAGAGCGAAAGCCGTGGAGATTCTGTAACTACTGCCGTGTGGAATGCAGTGAAGAACGCCAAGGCAGACCATTTGAAATTAGAAAACTACACAGGCACCTACCGCGATCCTTGGTTTGGTGAAGTAAAGATTGTACTGAAAGAAGGAAAGTTGTGGTTTGCTTCGGCACGTTCGCCCAAGCTCAACGGGCAAATGTTTTATTACAAGGCCAACACATTTGCCATCAAGTGGGGGTATCAAGAAATGCCATGCGATGCTTTCGCCATTTTTCAAGTAGACGAAGAAGGTTATCCAACCGGAATCCGCATGAAAGGAATTTCGCCAAATATGGATTTCAGTTTTGACTTTCAGGATTTGGATTTGCAGAAGTTGAAATAGGCTTGCATGACTAAGTTTATTGAATAGTTATAGAATAGAAGATGGGTCAACCAGAATAACTGCTTGCTAACGCCAATCAGACTAACAATTTTTAAACATTGGCTGGGATGAAAATAAACCTCTTTATGGATAAAAATAGTGTAACCGCTCGCAAAACCGCTCGGGTAGAGTTGGAGGTGATTAATCCCAGATTTTGCAGTAGAACTATTTTGAACTAACCGGTAAGACTTAGTGGCAGGTTTATATTTTTAATATTTGAGAAAAGGCCATCATACCATTGTCTTCTTTTGAGTGGCACGGACATTTGCAATACCCATTTTTGAGCCTCTTCCTCCAACCAACTTCCAACTGCAAAGCAGTTGAACCTTAATGTTGAAAGCTTGGGCTGGGGCTGTTTCTGGTGGGTTATTTGCCGGAACAGGCTCATCAAATTATAGGCTACCATTACAAAACGCATAGCTGTTTCGGTAGCACAAAAGCTGTCCATGCAAAAACCTTCTGCACCAAAATCTTCTTTGAGTTCTTTTATCCTGTTCTCAGCATCTCCCCTGCGTTTATATTGTTCCCATATTTCCAATGCTGGCAATTTTTGGTTCGTTACAAAGGCGTGATATCTTTTACGGTATACTTTTTCGTCTGCTATGCCCATGCTACTAAATAATGTCTTTAGTTTTTTCCCTGTAGCCTTGGCCCTGATTTCTTCACTTTGCTTTATTACTACTATTCTTCTTGCACCGCTCCAGCCTCCTTGTTGGTAGCTTATTTCAGATATCCACAGCCCTTCCCCTACAGCATTCCATTGGGTAATATTATAAATGCTGACTTGTAGATTCGCATAGAGTTTACAGGCCATAACGTAGGGTATATCTTTTCCTTCAATGAAATCTAAGATCGTACTACTGCAAAAGCCACTATCGGCCCTGAACAATCCTATTGTTTTATTTTTGAGGATCGTAAAGGTCTCCTCTAAAAAGTGAATGCAGTTACTGTTGCTCCCTGTATTGCCACTGCGGTTCCAGCAGTTGGCCACCATGCGGATATCATTGACAAAAGCAAATAAGGGATGGTGGCTGCCCCTTCCAGGCTTCTTGGGGTTGTACCCTTTTTTGCTCCCTTCCTGTTCTCCATAGCGCGTGATAACGCTGCTGTCAACATCCAACGTGTAATTATCAAACTGCAGCTGCTCAAAAAACCAGCTATACAATTCAATGAAAAGATGGTGGTGCATGGAGGGTGTGAACTTTTTAAAGAAACGCCCAAATGTTGTTCCTGAAGCAACACGCTTCCATCCGAATATTTCGCGCAAAACTTCATCTACCCTAACCACTGCTGTATGGCTGAACCGAAAACATCCGATCCATGTACTTACCCAAAAACTCTCAATTATACTTATAGCATCGATGCTGTTGTTGCTCTTTCCTTCTGGCAATCCAAGGGTTGATAGCTTCTTGCTGATACCTGTCTTATCGATCAGCATTTTCATCTCCTTCATACCGCCCCAAGGAGTTACTAATCTATCGGTGTAGTGGTGTTCCATATTCAAAAATAAGACACTATGTCGTATCTATTCCTATTGCAAAATCTGGGTTAATTGAGTTCCAATGGAAGGAGGAAGTAGTACACTGGATTTCGCTAAATTTTATTTTCAATTATGACCGAACGTGAATTGATAAAACTTGAAGCCACCATTCGAAACAAAATGGAGGAAATCAGAAAACAGCGCGTAAGCCTGAAAGATTCAGGCATTGGTGGACTAATGAATACGCTAAAGAAGGTAGACGAAGCCCTATACGAAAAAATATTGCCCGATTACAAAAAGATGGCGATAGAAAGCAAAATCTTTAAATAACAACTCTTATGAGTCAAATTTCCTTCGTCTAAAGTAAACCAAATCAAACTTTAACAATATACTATTCAAATTTAACAGCTATAGCATACTCTGCCCATTCCCCAAAAACTCCAGCATCCAAACAAAAACAAAAAGCTGGATCTGGAGTTGATGTAAGTGAGTAAGTAGTTTATCTAATGTTGCAAAAGCTGGCTCCTCGTACGAAAACGCTATCCGGTGAAAAATATACGAGAAGAAAACGATTGGCTTAGAAAAACCTCAGGGCGAAGTTCATTGAGAAGGCCTTGAAACTAAAATTTCTTTAGACGAACAGTTTCTTCGTCCAGTTGGACAGGAAATTATTTTACCAACCTGATGAGGCCATAAACTGAGGGGAAAATTTCAAAAATGAAATCTCCATAAGATCACGCTCCGAAAAAAATTGTAGAAAGTCATTTGGTGATTGCCCAGTTTATTGATCAGCAGGGAACCTTGCTGTGCCTTGGCAATGGCGAAGAAATCTTCGGAAGCCTCTGCGTGATTAGCCCTCCTTTACTAAAAACTGCTCGAGATCTTTTAGTTGTAAGATGCCTTCGTAATAAGCTTTGCCAAAAATCACGGAGTAAACGCCCATGTCGTTTAGGCGCTTAATATCATCTACTCCTCGGACACCTCCACTGGCCAACACCTTTAGGTCAGGGAAGGTATCTATGATTTCTTGATAAAATGAAAAGGCGGGGCCTTCCAGCACACCATCGCGAGAGATATCGGTGCACTTGGCATATTTCAATCCGCGATCATAAAAGTATTCGATGTGCTCAAAAAGCGTTACGTTGGCCATTTTTTGCCAACCCCTAAAGGCTACCTTTTTTGATTGGATGTCGGTAACATCTGCCCCCAGCGTGATGTTTTCTCTTCCATAGCTGATCAGCCAAGAGGCAAACAAATTGGGATTTGTGATGGCAATACTGGAGGCGGTAATGTAATCTGCTCCATAATTGTAAGCATTGCCTATATCGCCATCTGTGCAAATGCCCCCGGTAAAATCCAATTTCAAATCGGTATAGCCGGAGATTTGTTGCAGCACATGAAGGTTTCTCGGGCTGCCCGTTTCGGCTCCATCTAAATCTACCAAGTGAAGAATTTCGATGCCGTGGTCTTCAAATCTTTTGGCTAAATCCACCGGGTTTTCATCATAGGCCTTTTCGCTGGTTGGGTCGCCCTTGCGCATTTTCACCACCTTGCCTTTTCGAATCGCTATTGAAGGTATTACTTGAATCATTATAAATCAGAATTTAAAGTATAGAAAGACTATTTAACCATAAAGGGTGCCGCCACCAATGTTTTGTCCCAAATAAGAATCAGCTCCATTTCTTCGCCAACTTTTTCTACGCTGATGGTAAACTGTTCAAATTCCTTTTCTTGCAATACAACGGGGCTTTCCAATTTGATAACGTCTTTAGTGGAATCGCGTAACGCTTGCCCATCAAACCCAACCCCCCAGGAGGGGATATTGCTATTAAAAATGATCTTCCAACTCGTTTCGTTGGGAATTGTCCATAGGCTGTATCGTCCTTTTGGAAGATTTTGACCCGAGAATTGCAGAGCCTGGTTGGTTTCAAAAACGGTGGCTTCGTTGGCCCCCGTGCGCCAAACCTTGCCAAAGGGAACCAGCCCATCTTTTGCAAAAAGAACGCGTCCCTTTTTTGAAGGGCGGTTGTAAAAGACATGCACCTTCAAATCCCCATTAGAAAAGTTAACATTCGACTCGGGGCTGAAGGATTTGGTATAGAAAAAACGAAGATACGTTAAGGTTCCGATCAGGATCACCAAGATAACTCCAACAATAATCAATACGCGTTTCATACACGGGTTTTAAGTGAAATAGACGTCTAGTTAATATTTAACCCTCAATTTGCAAATAATTAATGTTATCCGATTACTTTTGAGCGTTAAACATTTTGAACTATGGCAGTTTTTGGTGTCGTACTTGCCCTTTTCGCTTTGGCCATTCTTTCTATATGGCTTTTCCCCAACAGTAAAGTGAGCGATAACGAGCATGATGTAAAGCACTAACCAGAATGAACATCTGCGTTTTTTGCGGAAGCTCATTGGGCTCAAAAGGTGTTTATAAAAGCGTAGCGCACGAATTGGGCAAACTGATTGCTCAATCAAAATCAACCTTGGTATACGGTGGTGGCAACATTGGCCTAATGGGCGTAGTGGCAGATGCTGTAATGGAACACAACGGAGAGGTGATTGGCATAATACCCGATTTTCTTTTGCGCAGAGAAGTAGCCCACCACGGCATCACCCAATTAGAGGTTGTAGAATCTATGCATGAACGCAAAAAGCGGATGGCCGATCTTTCGGATTCATTCATTGCTTTGCCGGGTGGATGGGGCACCTTGGATGAACTGGCCGAAATTCTTACTTGGAAACAATTAGGCCTCATCTCTTCCTCCATTGGCATCTTAAACATCAATTCTTTTTTCAATCATTTGATCAATCAAATGCAATTGATGGCCAGCCATGGCTTTCTTCAAGAAAATTATCTGCAACAGGTAAAGATTGCCGATAATCCCAAAGATATGCTCATCCAAATGGGTGCTTTCCACGTATAGTAACTCGGTTAGAAATTACTAGATTTCGTAAAACCGTACTAAATGGGGAGAGTTTTACTTTGCCTTCTCTTATTTGTTTTTTCCTATGGTCTTTGCCAAGAACAGCAAATACTGGGCTTCTCATTGCCCCCAAATACCAACAAGGTCGAAATCCCCATCGAGATTCACAACAACCTGGTGGTGGTGCCAGTGATCCTTAACAACACTCTTCCTTTAAAATTTATTGTCGATACGGGCGTTCGAACGGCCATTCTTACGGAAAAAATTTATAGTGATATCCTTAATCTTTCATACACCCGAAAATACACCATCTCGGGGGCAGGTGGCCAAAAATTGGTAGACGCCTTCCTTACAAACAATGTAACCTTTGATATGCCGGGTGTGCACGGGCAAGGGCACTCCATGTTGGTATTAGGTCAAGATTACCTGGAATTAAAAAACTCAATGGGCACCGAGGTGCACGGGATTTTAGGGTATGAACTTTTCAGTCGATTTGTGATAACCATTAACTACGAAGCCAAGCGGCTTACCTTGGAGTTGCCAAACAAATTCAAGCCCAAGCGCTCTTACAAAGTATTGCCCATTACGGTAGAAGACACCAAACCCTTTGTTCATGTAAAATTACAAATGAACGACTCGGTAAAAGTAGATGCAAAGATGTTGGTAGATAGCGGAGCAAGCCACGGTATATTTTTAGAATCCACTTCCGATAGCTTGATTCAAATCCCCGCAAAAAATATTGATGCTGTTTTGGGCCGAGGACTAGGAGGAGTAATATTTGGGAAAATTGCCCGCATCAAATCAATGGATATTTCTGATTACCGATTGGAACAAGTGATTGCCAATTTCCCGTTGGACTATTCCCCCAAAGACACCACCAAAACGAATGCCCGAACTACCTTTCGCAATGGAAGTATTGGTGGTGACTTACTAAGCCGATTTACGGTTGTGTTTAATTTTCCTGACGAGAAAATTTACCTAAAGAAAAATGCTGCCTTTAAAAAGAAATTTTATTATAGCCTCAGTGGTCTAACCGTGCGCGCGAAAGGCAATCGGCTTAGCGAATTTGAAATTACGGATGTTCGCAAAAACACGCCTGCCGAACGCTCTGGAATACAAATTGGCGATCAATTGCTGTTTATAAACGGTTTTGATTTGAGCGAGCTAGAGCTGAACAATGTCAATTCTCTTCTTAGCCAGAAGCCCGGAAAAAAAATAAAAGTTCAGGTGCTGAGAAACGGAGAGAAACTTAAAAAGGAATTTACCCTTGAAAGTGTAATCTAGTCTGCTAGCAACCGCATCAATTGACCTTTCCTTTTTCGGTATGCCTTTCTTAAAAACTGCTGGGCCGCACGAGGTGTAAAGGCTTGCGTTAGGCATTTATAGAGGCGTTCGGCTGTTAAGTTGGACTTCAACAAATAATTTAATGCCTCGTTATTTACGAAGTGTTGGTAATTCGAATTTTTTAAAACAGTGATGGGAACATCTTTAGTTTTTCGATTGCGTGATAGCTGGTGGATAGTTTCTCGCAGTTCATGGTCTCCAATATTATCGTCAATCAAAATATAGGAAGGCGAAAACGTAGCCAAGCAATCCAGGCTACTGCGCAAATCAAAAGCGATTTTGGTAATGAAAGGCTGGTGCCTGATTTGATCTATGTGGTTTACCACATCGCTCAATTCAATGGGATTATTTCCCACCACCAACACCTGCCACTTTTTCTCTGCTTCTGTTATCATAACACGAACTTTAAACGTAACGATTAATAGCTCATTTAGTTGGATTGTAACCATGTTTTTTTGGAACTTGACATTCGTTAACAAATCATCCACAAAAGATTAAACATTCAAATACATTTCATTGAAATTACTCAACAGAACAGAACCAAAAACAATTGTAATCGTTGGCGGAGGCTTAGCTGGCTTGGTCTGTGCGAATCTATTAAGCCAATCAGCCAAGGTAGTTTTACTTGAAAAAAAACAATATCCCTTTCATCGGGTGTGTGGTGAATATATTTCGAACGAAACTATTCCTTTTCTTAAAAGAAATGGACTCTATCCCAACTTTTTAGAATTGCCCTCCATTCGTCAGTTGTGGTTAACTTCGGTTAATGGACAAAAAGCAGAAATAGATTTGGGCTTAGGAGGGTTTGGCATCAGCCGATTTCAATTGGATCATTTTCTATATCAGAAGGCAAAAGAAAAAGGGGTAGCTGTTTTTGAAAATTGTGAAGCAACCCAAATCACCTTCCAAGATGAGTTGTTCGAGATTGAAACAACCAATAAAAAATTTACAGCCGATGTTGTGATCGGCTCGTTTGGCAAGCGTTCTCGTTTGGATAAAACGCTCCAGCGAAACTTCATTCAAAAAAAGTCTCCGTATGTAGGTATCAAGTATCATATCCGAACACAACATCCCAACCACGTAATTGCGCTTCATAATTTTAAAGATGGATATTGTGGCATCAGCAATATTGAAGAAGGAAAAAGCACGCTGTGTTACCTTACCCATCGCAACAACGTCCGGCAGTTCAAAAGCATTGCAGAAATGGAGCGGCAAGTATTGTTTAAGAACCCTTACCTCAAAAAAATGTTTAGCGAGTCAGAATTCCTGTACGAAAAGCCGGAGACCATCAATGAGATTTCGTTTGAAACCAAAGGCCCGATCGAGCAACATCTACTGATGAGTGGCGATGCCGCTGGGATGATTACTCCGCTCTGCGGCAATGGCATGGCACTGGCGATTCATTCGGCCAAAGTAGTAAGCGAACTGGTTCACCAATTTTTGCAAGGAGCGATAAATCGATCTCAATTGGAAAATCAATATGCGCAACAATGGAGAGCTTTATTTGCAAAGCGATTGTGGGCTGGTCGACAAATACAAAACCTATTTGGCAGCGAGTGGGCTTCTAACATTGCGGTAAACTTGGCACGATACACTCCCTCTATCGCCCAGTTTTTGGTGAAGCAAACCCATGGGGATGAATTTTAGATGTATCGGATAGTCGGGTAAGCCACATAAAATCGATTTGCTTTCCATTTTCGCCTTCCTAACTTTAGCAATCAAATTCATTTATGGAAACATCAAGAAGAGCCTTTTTACAAACCCTTGGCCTAATGGCCGGTTATGGGTTAACTACCAGCGTGGGGTTTTGTTGTTCAACCAAATCAACATCAGAAGAAACCCGCGATTCAACCAACACTGTTATGCAAACCCCAAAAGATATTTTCTTCAAGATTTCTTTAGCGGAATGGTCGCTTCACCGGATGCTCCAAGATAAAAAACTAGATCATCTTGATTTTCCTGCAAAGGCCAAGAATGATTTCGGTATTTCTGCCGTAGAATATGTCAATCAGTTTTTCTTTGACAAAGCAAAAGACAGCGCCTACTTAACCGAATTAAAGAAACGCTGCGATGACAATGGCGTTACCAGTGTTTTGATTATGTGCGACAACGAGGGTGGCATGGCCGATACCGATGCGAAGAAAAGAAAGCAAGCGGTTGAAAACCATTACAAGTGGGCTGATGCAGCTAAATTTTTAGGCTGCCACAGCATTCGCGTCAACTGCTTTGGCGAAGGCACACGCGAAGAAGTAGCGAAAGCCGGCACCGATGGCCTTCATCAATTAAGTGAGTATGCTCAACAAGTTGGCGTGAATGTAATTGTAGAAAATCATGGCGGATATTCATCGGATGGCCAATGGCTGAGCAAAGTAATTACCGATGTAGGTATGACCAACTGCGGCACACTGCCCGACTTTGGTAATTTTTGTGTTCGCAGAGAAAAGGGCGACATGTGGGAATCGAAGTGTATGGAATGGTACGATCGATACAAAGGAACGACCGAGATTTTGCCATTTGCAAAAGGGGTAAGTGCCAAGAGTTATGATTTTGATGCGAGTGGGAATTGCATTGAAACAGATTACGAAAAGATGCTGAAGATTGTAAAAGCGAGTGGCTACACCGGTTACATTGGTATTGAGTATGAAGGAAGCGTGTTGTCAGAAGAAGAAGGGATACGGGCAACCAAGGCATTGTTAGAAAAATTTGGAAGAATCTAATGAAAAAAATATTACGGTTTTTATTCATTGCATTAATCACTTCGGTGGTCTCTTGTTCTACAAAAGAAAATGAAAATTTCGTTTTAGCGCCTCCCGATTTTCAAACAAAATTGAGCCAAGCACAAGATGCCTACTTGTTGGATGTGCGCACAAGTGAGGAGATTACAACGGGTATAATTGCCGGTGCGGTCAATATTATCTATGATGAAAATTTTGCGCAAAAAATTTCTGAAGTGCCTCTTCAGCCAATATTTGTTTATTGTGCTTCGGGCAAGCGAAGCGCCAAGGCAGCAAAAATTTTGAGGGAAAAAGGTTATGCTCCTGTTTACGAACTAGCGGGTGGGCTTAATGCTTGGAAAGAAAAAGGGCTAAGTGTGAATCAATGATTTTGCACTTCCAACACCATGCTCTCTAAAGTCAAGCCGGGGCCAAAAGCAAAGCTCAAAATCTTTTTTCTCGTATCCTCCTTGGTTAAGCGGAGGTAAATCTCATGCAAAACAAAAAGCACTGTGGGTGACGACATGTTGCCAAAGTTTTTCAGCACTTCATAGGCATGTTGGTTTTGCAGTTTCGTTACGTTCAGTTCCGATTCAATGGCTTCCAATATCTTTTTCCCTCCAGGGTGAATGGCAAAATAATCGATATCCGAAAGTTGCTGTGAAATACTATTCAACAGCGAAGAAGTCAATTTTTTAATGCCGCCTTTGATCACATCTGGTACATACGATGAGAGCCTCATTTCAAAACCCATATCGCCCACCGTCCAGGCCATGTCATGTTCACCTTCGGTGGCAATCTCACAAAAAAAGTTAAGTGGTTTTAGGTTTATTCCAGTGCGGGGAATGGCCTCCACAATCAATGCCGCAGATCCATCGGCAAATAGTGAGTTGGCAAGCAGATTGTCTTCGGTGTTTTCTGGTTGAAAGTGAATGCTGCACAGCTCCGTGCAAACCACCAATACTTTTACTTTTGGATTTTTTTCACAAAATGCATTTGCCAACTTCATGGCATTGAAGGCTGCATAACAACCCATAAAGTTGATGCAGGTGCGCTCAACGGAAGATTTCAATCCAAGGCTTCTGACCAAATCAATATCCAAACCGGGAGCGTACATGCCCGTGCAACTCACTACTACCAAATGGGTAATTTCTGAACGTTTGAGATCATGTAGCTTCGCAAAACATTTTTCTGCAGCCGATACACTTACGTGAACGGCATGCTTTTGAAACAGTGCCATGCGCTGCTTGGTGGAGGGAAATGCTTCTGAATGGTTTGGATAAAAATCAAAATGACTCGCGCGGCTATAATCGTTGATGACCGAGTGCCGCGTTTCAATGCCGCTCAATCGGTGCAGTGCCCTCAACTTTCGCGCATCTTCGGCATCCAGCTTCATAGCCTTCACCATAAATTCAGCTATCGCTGATTGGGCAATTTTGTTTTCTGGATTGGCAGTGCCAATAGCGGTAATGAAGCTCATCGTTCAAGTATAACAAAAAAGTTAGTCAATTGATTTAGTAAGCTGCTCAAATTTGTATCTTGAAAAATAATTGCGTGCAGCATGTCATTCAAATCCACTTTTCTTCACCTTCGATTTCCGTTTAGCTACTTCTTATTACCTATTTATTTGTTTGCGTTGAGCCAAAGTCCAGACTTTACAGCCGATCGATTGTTATGGTCTTTTTTGCTCATCCATCTTTTTCTGTACCCCGCCAGCAATGGATACAACAGCTATTTCGATAAAGATGAAAAGAGCATCGGTGGGTTGAAGAATCCTCCACCGGTTGACAAAAGTCTTTACTATTCTGCACTTGGTTTAGACGTGGTTGCCATCGGCCTTGCCGTCATAAAAATTGGAATCTTGTTTGCAACCATGCTGGTGATTTATGGATTGGCCAGCAAAGCTTATAGTCATCCTTCCATCCGATTAAAAAAATACCCGTTTGGGGGATGGTTAGTGACTGGATTTTTTCAAGGCTTCTTTACTTTTTTGATGAGCTACGTGGGCATCAATCACGCAGAAATTGGCCATTTGTTTCAACTCAAAATTTTGATTCCTGCTGCATTGACCAGCGTAATGCTGTGGGGCAACTACCCCATGACGCAGGTCTATCAACACGAAGAGGATGCTAAGCACGGTGATAAAACATTAAGTCTCTTGTTGGGCATACGCGGCACATTTATTTTTGTGCAGGCGGTGTTTGGAGTGGCTGCCTTTGGTTTTGCTTGGTTTTTTACCAATTATTATTCATTCGACTTTGCAATCAAATTTTTAATGGCATTGGCACCGGTGGTCATTTATTTTATGTATTGGTTCTACCTGGTTTGGAAGGATGAATCGAAAGCGGACTTTTCACGCACCATGCGATTGAATTTTGTTTCTGCTACATGCCTTAATCTTTTCTTTCTGTATTTCTTTTTGGCGAATAGCCATTATGGGGGGTATTTTTAAAGTGATGGTGACCATCTACCTATCGCAGGGAGATTCATAGATTTTATTTTACTTTTAAGTTTAAGCCGTCAACTTGCAAATTTGGCAACGCTCAGGTTTTTAAATCAGCTCATTACCTTTACTTTTGAAGTCGCATGATACTACTACGGATAGCTTTCTTTACCTTGCTTACGCTTGGCTCGTCATGGGCGAATGTACACCCCGTCCACATTTCCGTTACTGAAATCAATTACAGCGAAAAGGATAAATCGTTTCAAATCACTTCGCGACTGTTTGTGGACGATACCGAACTTTCCATTCGGGCGTGGAAAAAAAATCCAGACTTGGATATACTCGAACCTAAAGGAGCAACCACCCAACAATTGGTGGAAGAATATATGCGGTTACATTTAAAAGTTTGGATTGACGGAAAAATAATGAAGATGAATTTTTTGGCTGTTGAAAAAGAAGATTTATCCTTTATCTGCTATATCGAAATACCCAACGTAAAAAAAGTAAAATCATTAAAAGTGCTAAACGATTGCATCATGGAAATGCATGACGACCAGTCGAACTTAGTGCATATTACTTATAAAGCTCCCGTAAAAAGTGTGCGGCTCACACGGCAAAACCCCGATGAAGTGTTTACCTTTGAAAAAAAATAACCTACCTATTTATGCGTAAAAAAATTGTTGCCGGCAACTGGAAAATGAATAAGACTTTAGAAGAAGCAAAAATTCTAACAGCTGAACTGATGGGCATGGTAGCCGATGAAGTGAAAAGTAACACCGAAGTAATTATTTGTACACCCTTTCCCTATTTAATCAGTGTCAAGAATCAGTTGGGCAATTCCAACATAAAAGTTGGGGCGCAAAATTGTAGCGAACATGACTCAGGTGCCTACACAGGCGAAGTATCTGCCGCCATGATAAAATCAATCGATGTGCCTTATGTAATTGTTGGCCATAGCGAACGAAGACAATACTTTGGCGAAACCAACAAAATGTTAGCTGTCAAAGTAGATAAAGCATTGGCCAACTCCCTAACACCCATCTTCTGCTGTGGCGAGCCATTGGAAATCCGTGAAAAGGGAGAACACGAAACGCTAGTAAAACAGCAGGTGGAAGAAAGCTTATTTCATTTATCGACTGATGTGCTTCAAAAGGTGGTGATTGCATACGAACCTGTGTGGGCGATTGGCACTGGCAAAACAGCAACTTCACAACAAGCGCAAGATATGCACTTGGTTATCCGAAAGCATTTGGCTTCTAAGTATGGCCAGTCGGTTGCAGATTCTATTTCGATTCTGTACGGTGGCAGCGTAAAAGCAGACAATGCAAAAGAGCTTTTTGCTTGTGCAGATGTTGATGGCGGATTGGTAGGCGGTGCTTCCTTGAAGTCAAGAGAGTTTGTGGAAATTGTGAAGGCTTGTTAAGCTATTTAGCGATTCGTTTGTAGTAAATCCCTTCTCGCACATATTCCTTTTTCCATTTTGGAAGTCTATTTAAAAAAGGTTTCAGCCAATCGTTTTTATCCATAATGATTTCGGGCGCATCTTTTTCAAAACAGTTGTTAATCATCACAACGTTTTCAAAATATTCAGGATTCGTTAAAATCGAGTGCGATAGTTCTGCATTCAAGAAAAAACCGGCCATTTTATTGTTGACATAGAGCGGAAGATCATCTTCAAGGGTCATCACCCGTTTTTCGCTGATTGAGCCAGGGGATCTCGCTACTCTCATTTTTGAATAGTCAATCGCTTTTATGCTCCCTTCCTTTCCTAGCGTGCCAGTCACCAAAATTCCCACTACAAAAAGCCAGAGCGCTACTTCGGCAATACGTTTTCTTCTAATGAGCAACAAATAATGGCTAATAAAATAAGTTAAGGAGGGTACTATGGTGATGAAAGAGTGCGGTGTACGTTCGCGGGTAAAGGCAATTTCAATCAACGCAACAATCAGCCAGCCAAACATTACTTGCAATAGCTGCGATTGGTATTTGGTAAACCGCGCTTCGCGGTTTACCATAAAAAGTGAAAAACCAAAATAAACCAGTGGCACAAGACCGAGCATCCCCAGCGAAGGCCAGCTAATCAACGAATGGTTACTCAACATGATATTGGCCAAATAAAATCGCTCAAAAAAAACCAAGGTGTGATCGCCATACCAGTAATACATGATGAGGCAAGCGTGGGGCAGCAAAAAGCCAACCAGTATCAAAAAAACTTTGCGTAACGAAATGCGGGTGTAAACGGCCAGCAGTACAATGGTACCAATCAAAAAAATGAAGTAGGTGAAAACCAGCAAAGAAGCCATGCCTATGTAAATACCCAAGTTCAACAATGTTTCATCACGTTGCACCCTAAATTCTATTTCGCGGAAAATATTGTTCAAAGCAAAGAGCAAGAGAATGGACGCAAGCAATGGCGCAGAGAGATGAAAAAAATCGAATGAACAACAGCACAACACGGCAAACACCAAAGCGGGCAAGTAGGTGTTTTCGTTGTAGGCTTTATTGTTGATCAGCAAAATGGCAAAGTATGCTGCCGAAAAGAATATCAATAAAATAGCCACCACATGTCTACCCACCAATCCTCTACCAAATAGCGTATCCGTAAACTCGCTAAACCACGCATGGATTGGGGCGGTGTGGTCCACAATCTCTACGTACATGGCTTTGCCATCATTAAGTGCTTCCCCCACTACCATGGATTTTAACTCGGGTGAGGTGAGCTGCTGAGAAAACGTATAAAAAGTAAGGCCCGCTATCAACAAAATCAAAAGTACCACCAACAGGCGGTAAGGATCGTTATATCTAAAGAATCGCAGCATTTTTCAAACGGACAAATTTAAAACAAAGGAGTTAGCTTCTTAGCGTCTTTCAGCCAATCGAATAAATAAAACTATCTTTGCCAACTATGAGCACCGTACGGCAACAGAAATATGGCAAATTGATTCAGAAAGAATTGAGCACCATCTTTTTTAAGGAAAAAGATAACTTGTTGGAAGGGCAATTGATCACCGTGGCAGAAGTAAAAATGAGCCCCGACCTGGGCTTGGCCAAAGTGTACTTGAGCATGAGCTTTGCCAAAGACAAGCAACGTTTGTTAAACCGCATCACCCTCAAGAAAAGTGAAATTCGGAAAGACTTGGGTCAACGCATCCGAAATCAGGCGCGCATTATTCCCGAATTGCATTTTTATGTGGATGAGGTAGAAGAAAATGCATTGCGCATGGAAGAGCTCATTAAAAGTTTAAATATTCCAAAAGAAGAAAAGTAGTGAACTTACCGTTCTTCATCGCGAAGCGTTATCTGCTTTCCAAACGCAAACGGAGTTTCATTAACATCATTTCTATATTATCGCTCATTGGTGTTGCCTTTTCTACGGCAGCTTTAATTATCGTTTTGTCGGTTTTCAATGGTTTAGAGCATCTGATTCGTTCGCTCAACACTTCCTTTGACCCTGAATTGAAGATAGAAGCAGCACAAGGAAAATCCTTTGAATTTACTTCCGAGCTAAAACAAAAAATCAATTCGATAAAGGGAGTTGAAATTGTAACCGAAGTAATTGAAGACTATGCCTTGGTGCGTTACCGCGAAGCCGATATGGTGGTTACTATTAAAGGCATGAGTGACAATTTCTTAGACCAACACCGCTTAGATAACCGTATTGTAGATGGTAAATTGAGGCTGCATGAAAATAACATCAACTACGCCATTGTGGGCAGAGGGGTTCAAGACGCACTGAGCATAGGTGTTGAGTCAAATATTTATCCGTTACAGGTTTTTTACATTAAGAATTTAAAAGCTACGTCACTGGATGTTTCCAACCTTTACAGCCGAAGAGATATTCAGCCAGGCTCTGTGTTTTCCATCGAAAAAAATTATGATGAGAACTATGTTTTTCTTCCTCTTAATTTTGTACAAGACCTGCTGGACTATGGCAACAAAAGGACATCGCTAGAAATTAAAACTAAAGCCGAAAGCAACCTCAAGCAAATTCAACATTCCATTAAAGAAACGTTGGGAAATTCATTTACGGTTCTTACAAATGAAGAGCAGCATAAAGACTTCTACAAATTACTAAAGATGGAAAAGTTGTTCTTTTTTATCGCTTTGACGATGCTCATTTTTGTTGCTTCAGTTAATATTTTCTTTTCGTTGATGATGCTGGCCATTGATAAGAAAAAAGATATGGCAATACTTTCGGCCATGGGCGCCACTCATCAGGTGATTAAGGCTATTTTTTTGACCGAGGGTGCTATGATTGCCTTATGGGGAGCAGCCATTGGCTTGGTACTAGGCGGTGGGGTTTGTTGGCTGCAAGACCGTTTTGGGCTGGTGGGAATGGGAATGGAAAATGCTATTGTCAATAGTTACCCCGTCAAGTTAAAAGCGGTCGATTTTGGAGTCACTTCTCTTGTGATTATCGCAATTACCTTTGTTATCTCTTTTTACCCCGCTAGGCTAGCAGCCAAAACTTTTACTACCAACCAGCTATAGCCTTTTAATCTAGCGACTAGATGTAATGACAGTGTATGAAACGGTTGACAATTCACAGAATTTAATGGCAGAATCTACATAATTTGCAATTCGGCTTTTTTTGAAAAGCTGCAAAAAAGAGCTTTTGACCTTGGTCATGAGCCTTGAAGCATTTAGTAAGAAGCTGATCTAGAAAATTTTATGAAGGTATCTGCCGTCCAACCGTTTCAAATCATTTACTCGCTTTATCAGCACGAGTACTTGGGCTACGTGTTTGAATCTTTTATCATTCATTTGGACGAACGGGGCAAGCTTACCTATCAGCACCAAAACATTTCGGCTAAAAATGCGCGTGAATTTTCGAAAGGGCTAGATAATCGTGATTTTGAATTGATAGAGCTAATGGACAGCATGAGCCAAGATGCCGTGCTGAAACATTTTTCTAAAAAGCTACTGAAGCCCGATGAGTTTTTCAGTAAAGTTTTTCACAAAGACAAAGGCGATGAATTGCTGCAAGAGCAAATTGAAGCCTACATGGAAAAACGTAGGGCAGCAGTATTGGAAAAAATGAAAGGCAAGTTCCTTTTTGAAATGGGGAACGATGGGGAACCTACTTGGCGCAAAGTGGAGGTACTTGAAAAACGGGCTACCATCCAATTTCATTTTGAACGCACTCCAGAAAACACCAACTACTATCCCACCATTAGTCATAACGGAAGAAAAGTTGAGATACCCAATCCTGCCGCCTACTTGATTTGCAAACAACCCGCCTGGATGGTGTTCAATGGAAAGTTGTATGGTTTTGAAAAATATGTAGATGGAAAGAAATTACAGCCCTTCCTGAACAAAAAGCATGTGGTGATTCCAAAAAATCTGGAAGAAACCTATTACAACCGATTTGTGGCTCCGCTCATTGCATCTTTTGATGATATTGAAGCGTATGGTTTTGAAATCAGCAAGCACGAATTTGACCCACACCCATTGTTGACCATTTCTGAACTTCCGCCTGCTAACGAAAAATCGACCCCCACACTTTTCGAAGCCTCGCATGATGATGCGCCAGCCGATGATGAGGCTGGAAAGATTGTGTTCGATTTATCTTTCCGTTATGGAAAGTATAAATTTAGAGGCGATGCCTTTGGCAATGTAAATGTAACAGTCGAAAAAAAGGAAAATGGTGATTATGTTTTTCACCGCATTAGACGCAACATCGACCTTGAAAAAAAATCTGCACAAACACTTATTAAATTAGGTTTGCCCTTACGGGGATTTCGGTGCGCCCTCGATAAAGCACAGGCCTTCTCTTGGATAAATGAGAACCGTGTGAACTTGCTCAACTTCGGTTTCGAAGTAAATCAACCTGAAAATCGCGATAAGAAGTATTTTGTGGGCAAAGCGGTGATTGAACTCGAAGTAAAGGAGAACATCGATTGGTTTGACATTCATGCAAAAATCCGATTTGGTGAATATGAAATCTCCTTTAAAGAACTGCGCAAGCTCATTCTCAAAAAGAAGGTAGAGTTTAAATTACCCAATGGCGAAATTGCCATCATTCCGGATGCGTGGTTGATTAAGTATGGCGATCTGTTCGCACTCAGCGAAACACAAGGCGACCACGAAAAACCAGTGCTGAAAAAACACCACGTCAATTTGGTGACAGAACTAGAAGAAGGCAATTTGGCCAAAGTGCACATGAGTGAGCGCATGCGGAATCTACAATCCTTTACAGGAATAAAAGATTACCCAATGCCTGCGGGATTTCAAGGCGAGCTTCGTCCGTATCAAAAAGCAGGTTACAATTGGCTGCGATTTTTAAACGAGTTTCATTTAGGCGGTTGTTTGGCCGATGACATGGGTTTGGGTAAAACGGTGCAGACATTAACGCTCCTTCAATCTGAAAAAGAGAAAGAAAATGCGGGTACTTCACTTTTGGTAATGCCCACCTCGCTGATTTACAATTGGGAGATGGAGGCGGCAAAGTTTACACCCGATTTAAAAATACTTACCTACACGGGCACGCTTCGAAATAAAGATGTGAGCCGCTTCAGCAAATACGATCTGGTGTTGACCTCGTATGGCATCACACGATTGGATATTGACGAACTTCAAAAATTTTATTTCAACTACATCATTTTAGACGAATCGCAAGTAATTAAAAACCCCACGGCCAACATTGCCAAGGCGGTGATGCAATTGAAGTCGCGGTTTAAGCTGACCTTGACGGGAACGCCATTAGAAAACACCACGCTTGATTTGTGGTCGCAGATGACCTTTATCAACCCGGGTTTGTTGGGTGGGCAATCGTTCTTCAAAAAAGAATATCAACTTCCGATTGAGAAAAAAGCAGACGAGGCAAGAACAAAAAAATTGAATGGCATCATCCGGCCATTCATGCTGCGCAGATTAAAATCGCAAGTGGCCAAAGACTTGCCCGAAAAAGTAGAGAACATCTACTACACCAACATGACCGCTGAGCAAGAAGAAAAATATGAAGAAGCAAAATCATACTACCGCCATAAAATTTTAGATCTCATCGACAAAGAGGGTATTGGAAGTTCTCGAATGACCATTTTGGAAGGCCTTACCAAGCTGCGCCAAATTTCCAATCACCCTAAAATGGTGGACACGCATTACACGGGTAGCTCTGGCAAACTGGACGACATCTCGCACATGATTGAAAATGCCATGTTAGAAGGGCACAAGCTGTTGGTGTTTAGCCAATTTGTGAAGCATCTTGAGATCGTTAAAGATTTGTTGAAAACGCGCAAAGTGCCATTTGCCTATTTGGATGGATCGAGCACCGATCGCAAAGAACAAGTAGAAAAATTCAACAAAGACCCTGATTTAAAAGTATTTTTGATTTCTATTAAAGCCGGTGGCTTAGGTTTGAATTTAACCGAAGCCGATTACGTTTTCATCCTCGACCCGTGGTGGAACCCAGCAGTGGAGGCACAAGCAGCCGACCGAGCTCACCGAATCGGTCAAAAGAAAAAAGTATTCACCTACAAGTTCATCACCAAAAATACGGTGGAGGAAAAAATACTCACACTCCAAAAACATAAATTGAAACTTTCTGAGAACCTCATTCAAAACGAGGAAAACGTAATCAAAGCGCTTACACGCGAGGACATTGAGATGTTGATGAGTTAGACCCAATTGGCAGTTGGCAAAAAGCAATTGACAATTTGAAATGTTAACTATGCCTATCCTTGTCAGCTACTTTTTTTTCTTACGGTGAACTAATGAGATCAAGATTATTAAAATCAAACAATGTTTTCCTGATTGGTTTTATACTTGCTTTTTTTGGCTCAATATTGTTTTCAGTCAAAGCCATTTTAGTAAAGCTAGCGTATCGCGATACAGAAGTAGATGCCGTAACCCTATTGGCTTTGCGGATGATTTTTTCGTTGCCGTTCTTTCTGGTTTCGGCATGGGTAGTTTCGGGCAGAACAGAAAATTTAAAGTTTACAACTAAGCAATGGCTGTATGTAGCACTTGTGGGTTGTCTGGGATACTACATTAGTAGCTTGTTGGATTTTTTAGGTTTGCAGTACGTAACCGCTGGCATCGAACGATTAATCTTGTTCATTTACCCCACCCTTGTGTTACTGATTTCGGCATTCTTCTTCAAGCAAAAGATAAAATCCATACAAGTACTCGCCATTGCTATCAGTTACATTGGATTGGTCGTTGCTTTTTTTGGCGAAATTGATTTTCAAAAAGGACAAACACACAATTTTTATTTAGGTGCTTTGTTGATTTTCTGTTGTGCCATCACTTATGCAACCTACATTGTGGGCAGCGGTCGGTTGATACCCGTGGTGGGTGCAGTAAAATTTAATAGTTACGCGATGGCCTTTGCTTCGGCTGGAGTGCTTTTGCATTTTCTATTCAATTCTAAAACATCGCTCATTCATCTTTCGCCTCTTACCTATTTGTATGGGTTTTTAATGGCTATCTTTGCCACTGTGCTGCCTTCGTATATGGTGGCAGAAGGAATTAAACGAATTGGTTCAGGTAACGCTGCGATTGTAAGCAGCATAGGTCCGGTGTCTACATTAGTGCTTGCTTACTTTATGTTAGGAGAATCCTTTTCTGTTGAGCAAATCATTGGAACGATCATGATTTTGATTGGGGTGTATATTGTTGGTAAATTCAAACCAAAAGAAGATTTATGATGTTTGAATGGAGATTTAAGATTTTGGCTTGTGCACTCTTTTGCCTATTTATTAAATTATCTGCTCATGCTCAATACAATCGGATTTTTGTTTTTCTGAATAAGCGAACAGACAAAGCAGAATTGCCAAAAGAGCAAGCAGACAAACTGATGGAAGGGCACATGGCCAATATCAACCGATTGGCAAAAGAAGGAAAACTGGTAGCGGCAGGGCCGTTTGATGGCGGTGGTGGGATTTTCATTTTTAATTCAAGTTCAATCGAAGAAGTGAAACGGTGGCTGGCTACCGACCCCGGTGTGCAAGCCGATCGATGGAAAATAGAGATGCTTCCTTTTCAATTCCGATTGGGAAAAGATATGACTTTAAAAGAACCGTACGAAATGGTTTCGTATCAATTCATTCGGTATACGCCTAACATTGCCAAGTTCAACATTCAAGAAGTGCCAGAGCTATTTGTAAAGCATGACGATTACTTGAAAGAAATCAAACGCACAGGCAATGCAATAATGGAAGGGATTTTTAGCGACACCGAAGGTGGGGTGTTAGTGATGAAAGGAGATTTGGATTCGGCCGTTATTGAACGCGACCCGGCTGTGCAACAAGGCTTGCTACAGTTTGAAATTAAAAAATTGTGGATTGCAAAAGGGGCGTTTGGCGAAAGATGACATCCCTGTGAGGAACGCACACATTCGCTTGAACGTTTGCGTGTGGTAGTCTCCGTTAAAAAATTTATTGGTGGTGACTTATTCCGCTACCACCACCGTCAATTTATCTCCCTTCTCATTCATCGCCACGCGGGTAATGCCTTTTAATTCTTTTGCTCCTTCTGGCCACATCATTTCTTTCCATTGTTTGTCTCCGTACGGATCGATGATAAATAATTTGGCTCCATCACTCATCAACAATTTGCCATCGGGTGTCCAGCATAAATCTTCGCGTTGAGGTAAGGTATCAATCAATTTGGTGATGGTGAGGGTTTCGTTATCCAATTGCATCACCGACCATTCTGCATCGGTTGTCTTCTTTACAAAGCTCATGGCATTTTTAGTGGGGATGCGGTGCAACGAGCGTCCTATTCTCTCGGTGAGTGTTTTATCTTCTTCCGTTCTAATATTGTGCAGGCGGAGCGTTTGTGGTTCGCCCAATACAAAAAGCAGTATTCGGTCAGCGTCCAGCCACGCATGGTAGCCAACAACCAAGTGATTAATCAATACCGCTGGGTTGCCTCCTCCAATGGGGTACATACCCAAATCTTGTGCATTGTTATCGCGTTGAATGATGCACGAAACATATTTTCCATCGGGGGTGAGGGTGGGTGAGTATTCCCGCTCTTGTGTTTTTGTAAGATTGGATGTGCTTTTGGTTTTGTAATTATAGATTTTAATATCCGCTCGGCCATCGTCATTAAAGGATGAATAATAGACCAACGGCTCAGTGCGGTGAAACGAAGGTTGATTATCGTACCCTTTATGGTTGGTGATGTTTCGTGGATTGGAAAGGGTGATGTTTCCTTTTTCCGATTTTACATTGAAGAGGAAAATTTCGGAGCCAGTTTGACTATAAGCCTGCCTGAAAACGATGGAAACAAAGACCAGAAGCAAATATTTCATTCTGTAAAATTGGCGATTAAATTAAAGAGTCAATTGATTCCTTAGTAACAATTTGATTGCTGTCGATAACGAGTACTCTTGGCGATAAATTCAATTTTAGGGACTTCAGTTCGCCAATGAACTTGTCAAATTTCTTCGAATTTGCCACAATTACATCATCTAAGCCGAAAGTCTCGCCCTTGAGAATTTTTCCACTTACAGAATTTGCGTCAGCATCAGATAAAGTAATTAAAAAACATTTTGAAATGCGGTGGACATTTTTAAGCGCCATGGCTTCTAGGTCAGCTTGCTTATATCTTTCTCTAAAAGAGGTTTTAATGCTAAGTGATATTGGCCCAGAATCTTCTGAGTACAGCAGAATATCGAAATTTATGTTTGGTACAAATGCAACTCTTGCGTTAAGAAAGATTGGTAAAATCTTTTCTCGGATTAAAAGTGCACAAATGATATACTCGAAAATCTTTCCATTAACCCCACGTCTCTTCTGCTCATTAGGTATCAGTTTTTCTCTCAACCCGCAATATGCCGACCAGTATTTGTCTACAAATTCGGACGGCCTTGAGTACTCAACATTCAAAAAGGACGGGAATAGGCTTTCAAAAATAGAGGCTGTTTGTCCATCTTCTTTTTGTACAAGTTTTAGAGTTTTTAAGATCCCCATTATCTTTTCAGTATTCTTGTTAGAACTTCTTTTGCCGTAGCTTCAATTGCTGGAACAGCGACCGAATTACCAAATTGCTTATACGCAGATGCATCAGCAACGGGAATTATAAACTCATCAGGAAAGCCTTGAAGTTTCGCCCATTCTTTAGGCGTCATTTTCCTAATGCCTTTTCTATTTACTTCACCTTTAATGTGGGTTGTCGGAGTAAAATCCGTAATCCGATTGTCAACAACCAAATTGCGTTCTCTTCCCATACCTCCGACTACAATCGCGTTCGCAATTCCATCATCTGGAATAATCTCATAGCCAAACCCATTTCCTTTTCCTTCATGCCTAGCCTTGTGATTTATTAAAGTTTGGACGTACTGGTTGGAGAGATAATACTTTGTAGGAACAACTTTCTTTTCTTTGATGTCCGAGAATTTTACTTTTTTCCTTAGTGGCTTAGGGTAGCTAAATTCTTTAACACCTGTGCTCTTATGAAAGCCTACAATATAGATTCGTTCTCTGTTTTGAGGGACACCAAAGTCTTTCGCATTAATTATTTGAGGCTCGGGAACAAAATAGTCTAAGTCGTTTCTCAAAACATTTAAAATTGTTGCAAGCGTTTTCCCTTTGTCGTGATTTTTTAACCCCTTTACATTCTCTAAAAATATTGCTTTAGGTTTTTTGCGTTTAATAATTTCTGCTACGTCAAAAAACAATGTTCCTCTCGTGTCGTCAAAACCACCACGTTTGCCAGCAATAGAAAATGCTTGGCATGGGAAACCAGCGCATAGTAAATCGAAGCCGTTTGGGATATAATTTTTTACTTGCTCTTTTGTAATGTCACCGAATGGAACTTCTCCAAAGTTAGCTCTATATGTTTTTTGCGCTTCTTTGTCCCACTCACTTGTGAATACACATTTACCGCCAAGGTTTTGTAAAGCCAGTCTGAAACCGCCAATGCCAGCAAACAAGTCAATGAACTTAAAACTGTAGTTTTGCGGAGTAGGAAATGGGACATTTTCTACTTCAAAAAGAAGCTGCTGTAAGGCGTTCTCAGCTACTAGGGGTAAATTCTCTTCTTCGACTTTATAGCTAACATACTTCTTGAGAATTTTTAATGCATCTCTTTTATAATGCTTTGAAACCCCATTTCTAATGTTGTGCAAGTAATGAGTAATTAGCGCTTTGTAGTTGTCGGCTGGCTCTACAAGTCTGATTTTGAAACGTTTTCCGTCAAATTCATCAATACTAATTTGTTCGGTCAATCTCATTTTTAATTGTCTAAGTTTTGGTTGGCAATTTAGTCATTTTAGTCCTAGTTTTTTTTCCATAAAAGCCCAAAATCACTTCTTCCCATACATATAATCCACCGTCAACCCCACCAACGCCTTCACGCCTGTGACAAACGATTTTTCATCAATCATAAAATCGGCCGTGTGGTGCACGGGACGCTTTTCCAAATTCATATCGGCAGGGTAAGCGCCAAGAAAAATAAATACTCCTGGTGCTTTTTGTTGGAAGAACGAAAAATCTTCGGCCATTGTCACGGCTTCAGTAATGATGATGTTTTGCTCACCCGCCACGCGCGCCAGCGTTGCTGCCATTTGCTGCGTGAGCGCAGGATTGTTGTACGTAACCGGATAGCCGCGTGTAATGGTGGCCTCGGCCGTTGCTCCGTTAGCTTCTGCAATTTTAGCAACAGTAAGTTTTATTTTCTCGTGCAGTTTTTTCTGCATCTTGTCGTCAAAGGTGCGAATGGTGCCGTCCATCAAAACCGTTTCAGGAATGATGTTGCCACGGTTGCCTCCGTGTATGCTTCCGATCGTCACCACTACACCCGCCTTTGTCAATTCAGTTTGTCGGCTCACAACCCCTTGCAGCCCTGTCACAATTTGACTGGCTACATAGATTGGATCCACACCGTCCCAAGGGGTTGCACCGTGTGCGCCTTTGCCCGTCACTTTTATTTGTAAACCATCTACCGCGGCCATCAGCCCTTCAGCACGGTAGGCGATTTTTCCACTGGGCAACAGCGATTGAATGTGCAAGCCAAACACCGCATCTACTTTTGGGTTTTCCATCACGCCTTCTTGTATCATCAACTCGGCCCCACTGGTGCCATCGCTGGCAGGTGCGCCTTCTTCGGCTGGCTGGAAAATAAATTTTACAGAGCCTTTCAATTCCGCTTTGTTCTTGGATAGTATTTCTGCCACGCTCATGAGTATGGCCATGTGGCTATCGTGCCCGCAGGCATGCATCACACCTGTTTCTTGTCCGTTGAATTGAGCCCGCTCTTTCGAAATAAAGGGCAATGCATTTCGCTCGGTCACAGGCAGAGCATCCATGTCGGCACGCAAGGCCACTACGGGGCCGGGCTTACCGCCTTTCAACAAACCCACCACTCCGGTTTTTGCCACCGGGTATTTTACATCCATTCCCAACGATTTCAAAAACTCCGCTATCTTCTTTCCGGTTTTTACTTCTTGGTTTGAAAGCTCAGGGTATTGATGAAAATGTCTGCGCCATTCTATCAATTTGGGTTCTATATCTTTAGCTTCTTGGTCGAGTTTAGCTTGTAGTTTGGGATTGACTTGCGCAGAAGCTGCAATGGAGAGCAACACCAACAACATGACGAGTTTGTTCATAGATTTGAGTTTTGGAAAGGTAAGGTAGCTAAAAGAATGGAGTGGATAAAGGTATTTTCAAGCAATGGCGAAATGTGCGAGCGATTGAAAGAAGGAGCGCCACAACACCTGATGGTGAATGGCCAATCCATTTGCATGGTACTTTGGAAAGGTGAATTGCGAGCAGTTGAAAACAAATGCCCACACAATGGCGAATCGCTGAGCAAGGGAAAAATCAATTATTTAGGCGAAGTGATTTGCCCGTTGCACGGCTATCGATTTAATCTGAAAAACGGGAGAGAAGCAGGTGAGCGCTGCCGCGATGCGGAGACCTTTCCCGTGAACGAAAATGATGAAGGAGTTTTTGTAGGTTTGTAGAAGATTGAATCAGCAAAAAACTCTCACGAAATAATTGTATTTCATGAAAACTAGTTTTCTACTTGTACTACTTATTCTTTTTAAACTCACTATCGCGTTGGGGCAAGATATCAACCTGAAGGTAAAATGGGGCGAGGAATTTAAAACACCACGCTCAACGTTAGATGACGTGGTGGGCTATGATGCAACTGGGTTTTATGCCGTGCATGATCGGTTTCGCGCCTTTGGCAAAGTGGATCGCTCACTGCAGCATTTTGATGTGAACATGAATCCGGGCACGATTGTAGACCTGGAGATTGAATCTGGCAAAAGACAAGGCAAAATCAATAACATCTTGCATCACAAAGGCAAACTGCTGTTCTTCTACACATTTGAAGATACAAAAACAAAGAAGAATACTTTATACCTTGATGAAATTGACAAGTCAACGCTGTTGCCAAAAAAACAAGAAAAGGTAATTGGGCAGATCGACTTCACAGGAAAAGGAAAAAGAAACCGTGGTAGTTTTCAATACCGTGTATCGCGGGACAGTTCAAAGATTTTGGTTTTGTATGCCTTGCCATATGACGAAAATTCACCTGAAAAATTTGGGTTCACCGTTTTAGATCAACAACTGAATTTAATGTGGTCCAAAGACATTACCATGCCCTACCGCGATGAGTTGTATGATTTTGAATCGTTTCGGGTAGACAATCAAGGCAATGCCTACGTGCTGGGCTTGGTGTACAAAGAAAAACGAAAGGACAAACGCAAAGGGCAGCCCAATTACAGCTATGAAATTTTGGCTTGCCGCGACAAGGGCAACGTAATCAAGCAGTACCCTGTATCGCTGGACGACCGCTTTCTTACTGATATGCAAATTGAAATATTGGATACCCAAAATATCATTTGCGCTGGCTTCTATTCGGAAAAAGGCAAAATGAGCATTCGTGGTTCGTATTTTTTACGGGTAGATGCTTCCTCAGCCGAAATTGTTCATAAGAGTTTTAAAGAATTCGATATTGACTTCATCACTCAAAACATGGGCAACCGTGAGGCGCGCAAGGCAAAGCGGCAAGAAGAACCTGAGCTATTTCAATTTGATCTTGATAAACTTTTGATCGGCAAAGACGGGAGCGCCATTTTGGTAGGCGAACAATACTTTGTAGAAACCGTCACTACCACCATGCGCATGGCCGGTGGCGGAATGACTACTCAAACCAACTACCACTATTACTACAACGACATCATTTTAGTTAAGTTCAGCCCTTCGGGCGATATTCTCTGGACACAGAAAATACCGAAAACACAACACACCGCCAACGATGGTGGATTCTATTCGTCATATTGCTTAGTGCTGGCCAAGGGGCGAATTGGTTTTGTCTTCAACGACAACCCTAAAAACTTAGAAGCAGAAAAAAATGAAAAGGCAAGCAACTATCGCCCGAGGAAGTCGGTGGTGGTTTTTGTTTCGGTAGATCAAAGTGGAGGCATGAACAAGCAACCGATTTTCAATGCGATGGATACCGAAGTAATCGTTCGCCCCAAAGCATGCAAGCAAATTTCCAATACGGAGGTTATTCTCTTTGGTCAGAAAAAGAAGACCCAACAGTTTGCCAGTCTAGCTATCTTGTAATGTGGCCGATCTTTTTATACCAAATGAGTGTATTTTCTCGTTGTAGCAGTGCCATGAAGTTAGCGATACAATTTATTGCATTGTTTCCTTTTTGTCTATCTGCCCAATCCGCAGAAGAACAACAGGTCACGCAACGAATCACCTGGACGAACACCATTCCCTCCGATTTGCTTTCGGTGCGCTCGGTGGTATTGTTTCAAAACTCATTTACCAAAGCTGAACTAGACCAAACACAAAAATACTTTCAGCAAACAGGCATTGATGCAGTGTGCTATTTGAACATTGCCTACGTATTGGCAGGGGCCGATACTCAAAAAGCTTTTGCCAATTATTTTTCGGTACGCAACATCAAGTACTTAATTTTTGTGCAGAAAACCGAAAAAGAATTTACGTATGCGTTTGCCACCTATGCGGGCAACAAAAACTTGATTGACAAAACCAGCACAGGATGGAAGCAGAGCAACTCTTCTCTTGAAGAATTATTGCGAACGGTTTATCGATTGAGCGTTAGCAATTTGAAAAAGCAGAATTTTCTCATCAACGATTTGCCGGAAATGGATATTCCGATGGCCTACTTTACGGGGCGGATCAATCAAAACTTCTCAGTAGAGGCTAAATCCTTTAAAACAGCCGTGCCCAAAATGGCAAGCGAAAAAGACAATGCCGAACTGGAGGCATTTCTTAAACAATATTATCCCTTTAAATTTGAACTGGTTGATCCACAAACAGAAGAAGCCGACTTAGGTGCAAAAGGTTTTCGAACCATCTTGCGCATGGTGCACACGCGGGGTAAAATTGCGCGCGAGATTTTAGGATACGACCCCACACAAACAGGCCGATCGCTTGCTACCACCTACTTTGTTGATGGTGTTCCGCAGATAAAAACAATTTTAAGCGAAGAACCGATTTACAAATTCTACATGAAAAGCATTGAGTACGGAAATATTTTTCTTGGCAACAAGTGGGATGCCGACCTCACTTGGCAAGATGCCCTTCGCAACTACATCTTGGCTTACCGTGCGGATGCAAAAATAAACTGATTATTTGTTTGATCTGCGCACTAATAATGCGGCAATGATTAACAAAACAATCCATGTAATCGGGCTCCAATCAAATCCAAAATCCCAATCGTGCCAACCAAAGACTAGACGAAAGGGAAGGGTGATGGCTGCGATGAGTACGCCAAAGATTGCACCAATAATGCCGATTATCGCACCAAACAAACCAGCTATTACCCCAAACAAAGCTGCGCCAACACCAAACCAAATCGGAAAGGTGAAAATCAAAAGGATGATAACTAAAATGCTGGAGGAGGAATTGGAGCGGGTAGCCATACTGTTTCTCAATTATACTTCATGCCACTACAATAATTGTTCATCTTTTTATGGACGTTAAAATACTTTGATTTCGCTCATTTTATAAGGAAGCACTCTCCAATCTTGTCGAAAATTGAACATAAATACGTACGTAAATGAACAGTTTTGGTAATTAATTGGCGATCAGAAAACGGACTGGCCAGTAAGCACATTTAGCAGTTACAGCGCCAATTCCATCTTGGCTAATGTAGCAATGGCTGCGTGCGAGTTTTCATAAGCCACCCAAACGGATTCGCACCACTTTTTAATCATTAGATCGCGGGGTACTCCTTCTTCGGCTTTTAGCACATCTGTGATGGTGATAGTCCTTCGATATTTGGGCAAACCCACCGAAGGCCACACTTTTTTGTTCTGCGATAACTTGACGTGTGAATTCTGCAATTGCTTGCCCGTGTATCCTTTTTCTAAAAACAAGTAAAGGCCAATCAGACCAAAGGTTAGTTTGATAGGCTTGGTGTTCTCATCAGCCGTTTGTGCTGCAAATGCATCTACGGCATGTTGATGAATAAAATAAACCGTGTCGGGATGGGCAAGGGTGTAGAACGAAAGTTCGTGGAATTGGTGTTGAGGGGATGGGAGTGTTGGCATCTGTGGAGCACAACTGATTTACTATATTACTCCTTCAATATCATTAGGCAATCCTACTCTCATAAAAAATCTTGCAAATGCTTGAGACAAATGTTCGCGATAGGGCGGCAGTAATCTTGGCCTATTTGGGATTGAGCTAACAAAGCTCTTCAAAAAGTCATAGTTTACACCATAGACATTTTTAAAGTCTACAACGGAATAATCACTAAGCCCACAGTCTAAATCTTTATTCAAAAGATGATATGCGGGAAGATTTCCTTGTCTCAGAGCTTCAATTTTCTTTCTTCTTCCATTGCCAGTGCTTTCACTGATTGGAAGTGCACTAAAAAAGTACTCTAGCGAGTAGTAGGGGCAGACCAAAACAATCTCGACTTTATCATGCTCTAAGTCACAAGATTGTGATACAACAATTGCGTTTAATTTTTTTAAAGATATGTCCACCTCATTCCCCTCTTCAATCAGTTCAGTATTTAAGTTGGATGGAGGAACAAAAATTGGGCAATTAGGTATGAAGTCACCTTGCCTTATTTGATTCGAGTTTTTTAGAATCTCATACCACGGATAAGGCATCAGTCAATAAAAATCTTAGGTAGTGATACGTCTACTTTACGAATCTTTGCTCTAATTATTACCTCACTAATGTATTTTGGTTTTATTGTGGTATTAAACTGATCAAATGTTTCTTGAGACCAAGAGATAAGATCAATTAATTCAAGTGTAGTCGAAACCGTTTTATGAGTGTGCCTCAAACCAGAACTTATTTTAATATTGCTTGCAGGAAAATTAGTATCCTCCGTTGGCAAAGCTGTTGCTGAAATTATTAATCCTGTTGAGAAAGCAAGATTGTTTAAAGTGTTAAGGCCTCCGCTTTTCAACCTAGTATAATTAGGGTAAGTCTTCTCTATTGTTAGCGCCATAACTTATTAACTTTTAAGTGAAAATTCTTTGTAAAGCTTTCCTTTGGTCATTTGCTTAAAAAGTTGGCTACAAAGTTCATGTGCCTTTTCAAGCCAATTCTTAACATCCATAGTTCTAACGTTAACTTCATGACTAGTTATATTAGTTTGAATGGCAATCCCTTCTTCATTTTTTAAATTTTTTCCTCGATTAAAGCTGACATTTAACGTTCCAAGTTCATTTTCAAAAATGAAATTTATAGCAAGCCCCTTTGTTACTGGCTTTTGGCTATAGAATTCCTGACTAACTACTACATTAAGGTTTTCTTTTAAAAAGCTAATGATATCCTCTCTTTCAAAGTCAAAATTAACTAGATCTATGTATTGTAAAACTAATCTTATACTGTGAGATTCTTTAAATGTATATACTTTTTGAAGCTTTCCAATAGCGTCCAAAATCTTCTCTTCGTAGTCTTCCCAAAAATATTTAGAGTCAATTGTATTTATAGTAAGTAATCCAGGCCCTATTTGTACTAGAGGATAATCATTAGCCGCTTTGCGAAATCTGTGTGTCGGGGCATTTAACAGAAACTCTATGGGAAAAGTTTGAAGTGTCTCACGAAATGGGTACTCATCCTTTATAAGTGGGTATAAATCGCCATGTAAATATTGTATTTCCTGAGTCTCTTGTGGCGTAATGGTCCACCTTAGTTCGAAAATTACCTCTATTAATGGCGCTTGTGGTAGTTTGCTCATCTTGTATGAATACGAAATATATGAAAATGTGGCTGAAAAATGGTTAATGCCCTTGTTTTCTGTTCTTTTTTGAAGCTCCTCTCAAAGCACCGGCAAAATAATCAAAGTAAAATAATTTGTTGCGTGAGCGATGAAGGCTTTTGTTTGAGCCCAGCCTTTGCTGCGCTTAGGTTGGCGGGCCGAAAAAGTCTGGCGAGTGCCGACAGCGCGACCCCGCTAGCTTTGTGCGTTGGCTTGCGCGCATCGGGGACACGCCTTGCTTCGCTAAGGCACCGCAGGGCAAGCCAAAAAAATCTTAATGCTTGCTCTAATTCATTTCAAACTGTGCATTGTCGTGCCCTTTCCATCAAATGACGGGCAAATGACGGGTGAAAATGGCAACGGCTGATTCGACCGTGCCCGTTAAACGCGTAACATTGTGCTTCTAAAAAAAAGTTATGCAACAACCGGAACTGGGCAGACGACTGACCGCCTTACGCAAAGAAAAAAACCTGACGCAGGAAGAGTTGGTGGAAAAAAGCCACGTGAGTGTGCGCACTATTCAACGCATTGAGGCGGGTGAAGTATTGCCCCGCACCATTACGGTAAAAATTTTATTGGAAGCACTTGGAGAAAGTTATGATTCATTTTTAACCAAACAAAACCAAATGATGGAAACACAAAAAAGTACTTTACCCACCACCTACCGAAACACACTCTTGATAGCCGTGCTGGCGGGGGCAGTTTATCTGATTTCTGAAATTATTCTCGGCACGATGGATATTGCCTGGTTCACAGACGGCCGCGACTGGGGATTTCGGATGAATGCGATCTACTCCGGCCTTACGATTGTGATGATCGTTTCCTTCGCATTTTTCGCCCGAGGATTTATTGCCTTGAGCACCGTGTTCGAAAACTCACTACTAAAAGTAGCTGCTTACTTGTTTATTATTGTCACGGCAAGCAAGGGAATTTTAGATATCAGTTCGCTTTCAGTTGAAGACCTTGAGAGCATCTGGATTTTTTACACGGCCATCGCAGTAATAATGGGTGCTGTGAGCATTGTATTCGGAATATCCCTCGTTCGACTGCAAGATGGCATGGGCGAACTCGCGCGCAGCGCAGGCATTCTGGAAATTGTAATAGGTTGTTTGCTCGTGACGGTGGTGCTCTTTTTCATTACCTACGTGATCTTGATACCTACCGTGGTAATCGAGATTATCGTGCTCTACCGTGGGTATGAATATCTTTCTAAATCGCCAGAGGCGACAGTTGCATAATTTAGTTTCTCAATCATGATGAAATGCCCACGAGCAATGCTCACCCAGTAGGATGATAATTTAGCTTGGGCATTCCATACCTGAGTGCCGAAATGCCACTGAGGCATGTGACCATTCAAAACAAAATATTAACACATGAAAAGAATACTGCTTTTAATTTTAAGCACCCTCCTGCTTATGCTTCTATGGGCTGGGATTACACTTTTGGGTACCATCAACGGTTGGTTTCATCAACCTATTGCTAAATCAAATACGCCTGCATCTTTTCTTGAGGCTGTTGATGTAGAAGTGAACAAACAATTCGTAGGAAACTTTGCCATGGCAGTAATGAAAGATGGCATCGTTGAATATGAAAAATTTTATTCGGCAGGAAAGGCTGTGGATAGAAATACTTTTTTTCAGGTTGCATCATTGAGCAAGTGGATTTCTGCTGTTGGAATCATGAAGCTGGTTGAAGATGGAAAGCTCGATTTAGATGTACCGGTAAGCAAGTACTTAACGAGATGGCAATTACCGCCCAGTCCGTTCAATAACGAAGAAGTCACCGTGCGGAGATTGTTAAGTCATACGGCAGGACTTACCGACAGGCTTGGTTACTCAGGTTTTAAAAAAGGCACACCGATACAATCTTTAGAAGAATCCTTAACCAAAGCAGCCGATGCTGATGAAGGCATCAGTGGAGAAGTACGTGTCGGTATAAAGCCAGGCGAGTTTAAATATTCCGGTGGTGGCTATACACTTCTGCAACTACTGGTAGAAGAAGTGAGTGGACAATCCTTTGCCTCTTACATGAAAGAAAAAATATTTGTTCCTTTTAACATGACGCACTCTTCGTATTTGTGGAAAGATTCATCTGATGTTGAGCTGGCTGAATTTTACAACAGCGATGCAAGCAAAGCTGATCATTATCGCTACACATCACTTGTCGCTACTTCGCTGTACACTTCTCTCGCAGACTTAGAGTTATTCTGTCAGGCATTTTTGAAAGGGAAAAATAACGAACCCATTGGCAGAAGTGTGCTTTCACCAGAATCGCTTGCCGCCATGCGGAAACCGCACGGTCAATCGATGGGCGTTGACATTTGGGGATTGGGAACAGTACTATTCGCAACAACAGAAGGAAATGATTTCATCATCGGTCACGATGGAAAGAGCACACCACCCATCAATACAGCCGTTCGGTTGAACCCGGAGACTGGTGACGGGATTATTGTTCTTGAAACCGGAAGCCCCGCACTCGCCACAAAATTGGCCAGTGAGTGGGTCTTCTGGAGAACTGGAAAAGTAGATACGTTTCTTTTTCCGATGTTGATTGATGTAATGATTTGGATTATTGGGATAGGGTGGGTTGTGATTATTGCTATTACAATTGTATTGAGTGCACGCTACCAGCCTCAATCAATCTTATCGATTTGACATGACTTGGTATAGCCCATTAGGTTTTGGAATGGTTTTATCTGTCGATTTCTTCAGGTAAACGACAGAAATGATATGAAAGCTTAAACATGAAAAGGTAATAACCAAACCAGTCTAAACAAGCTATCCTGTTCCTGTCAATATCTATTTTTAACGCGTTAAGTTCTTCGTTTGAGACTGAACTTAATTCATCAAAAAAAGCAATATATTCCGTGTTGTTGATAGGTGGAAAATACATGAGATTTGAATACTCCTGATTTTTTAGCCGCTCAACAATAACCTCACAATCTTCAATTCCGTGAAAAGCAAGTCCCTCTTTGAAATCAGTCAACGAAAATAGCTTTGCAATCATTACTTGCTTTGGCAAAGTGCGAGAAGATTGATTTGCCTCATCTATGTCACAACTGTTTGAAAGTATTATCGAATCTAAATACACTTTTTCGGCTTAATGGACATTTATTAGGCTGAAACCCTTGCAAATTATTGAATGCCATAGCTTTAGGTCAAATCAAAGCTATGAATAAAAAAACTGCATTCACTGCGGGTCTAAAATGACCAAAAAGAATGGTAAGGTCAAAGGTATTCAATTGTATAAATGCACTTCTTGCGGTAAGCAATTCTTAGGTGGTGAGCGATTGGATAGCCATTTGCTATGGCAAGAATACACCGAGGGGAAACAGACCTACCAACAGTTGAGCGAACAGTACGGCTGCTCTATCAAGACAATTCAACGAAGGTTGGATAAAGTGAATGTGAAAACACCAGCCCTGGAAAAAGCAGCGGTAGTGGTGTTGATGGACACGACCTATTTCGGACGGGCCTTTGGCGTGATGCTGTTCAAAGATGCCTATAGCGGCAAGAACCTTTATAAACAATACGTGAAGAATGAAACGAACAGTTTGTACGGGGCAGGGCTTTTGTTTTTGAAAGAGAGCGGACTTGACATAAAGGCCATTGTCTGCGATGGAAGGAAAGGGCTGCTCGCCTTAATGCCAACCGTACCCAAGCAAATGTGCCAGTTCCATCAAGTGGCTATCGTTACGCGATACCTCACACGCAAGCCCAAGGTGCAAGCGGCCAAGGAGCTACGTGAACATGCGTTGTTGCTATCTAAAACAGACAAAGAAAGTTTTGAAGGGGCCTGACCGCCTGGCATACAAAGTGGGAACAATTCCTCAATGAACGCAGCAAAGACAAAGCAGGAAAAAATCGGTACACACACCGCAAGCTCCGCAGCGCCTATAGAAGTTTGAAGACCAACTTGCCTTGGCTCTTCACATTTTACGATAATATGGAACTCAACATTCCCAACACCACTAATGCCATTGATGGCCACTTTGCAGATATGAAAAACAAACTACGAAACCATAACGGACTGTCTTTGAACAGGAAAATGAAATTCATTGATGAGTTTTTGAAGGCATGAGGGTTCTCCAAAATATCAACAGGCCACCCTTTGGATGACCTGTCAAAAGACATTTTGTCGAACCGTCAAGGCATCCCTGATAGGTTGCTCTCCAGCAGGGCCTACTTCCGTTTCACCATTGACACAACAAACTTAAGAACATCATACATTGGATGTGCAAATCAACCCAAATCCCAAAAATAAACAGCCTAATAAATGTCCATTAAAGACTATCGTCTAAAAAACAGCCTAATAAATGTCCATTACTCCACTTTTTCAAAGTCCCTTTTCTCCGAATCCCATGATGGAAATCGCAATTCAAAAATCAAATCGCCTTGTAGAAAATAGTTAGGTGAATATGTTAGATAGAAATCTGTATAGAGTTTTGAATCAGAGTTAACTGCAAATTGTTTTAATCCGTCTCGCAGCCTACTCTTTCGCTGCTCTGAAATACTGGGTGGAAAGAGACGTTCAATTAATTCTAAATTAAAACCCATCTTACAATCTTTGAGACAGCGATGTTCGCCTTTTTGTTGCCTTTTTTAAAGCATAATCTAGGGCCAGAACAGCTTTTCCAGAAAGTGGTTTTGAGCTCTTAAACAGCTCCGTTGCCACTTCTAAAATCTCAATTTGGCTCATGTTGACCGAGAAGGGAAATGAATAATAACCTTTTGAGGGATTTAGTAAAATCGAACCGTTTCCTGTTATAGAGTACTGTTTGCCCACGGGAGATAGCACAAAGTATTTGAATGGGTCTGGATAGCTATAGTCTTTCTTTGCTTCCATTTTTTCAATAGTTATAGTGGGATTGCCTTTAATCCGATCAAGATTCAATTCCAAATCACTTATGAACATTTGTTATAGGTCTATTTTATTAAACTTTTAAAATAATCAGATGATATCTGGATAAAGGCATTTCTCGCTGCGCTATGTGCGTCATCTGCTAAGGTGTTCCAAAGAACCTCGTTACTATTGTTGTTGGCTATACAATTGCATTCCAAAATTACTCTTTTATTCAATTTTGGCAATAATCCTGTGTTTAGAACGGTTTTTACAGATAACTGTTTATTTGGAGCGATTGTATAATTGCTCTGAAAGAAATGAGAATTTTCCTCACCTTCACCGAAATCTTTCATGTTTGGAACGAACTTGAAGTAATCTGCTAGAGATCTTCCCGACTCTAAATCAAAGTTATTTATGTAAATCATTTGGGCACTAAGGACTCCATTACCCAATCCTAAACCAAAGTATTCAGCAATATTTGGATCAATTATCTCAGGCTTAAATACGTCCCAGCCGGAATAGTGATTGAGGGAGTGGAAAGAAATGTAGTTATTGCCCATTAAGATTGCATGTTGATCATTAGTGGTTTTAAAAACCATTTGTGTCTCACCATGCTGAATGTTTGATTGGGGTTCTGAGTCGCCTTTGAATTCAAAGTTGAGTTGTACTGGTTTGATTTCTTGTTTTTTATCGAAACCTTTCTGCTTGATTTTATCAAAAAAATAAGAAAAGAAGGTAACATCCCATGGGTTCTTCGATGGATCAAACCTGAATGCACAAACAGCCTCAGTTATTTTATGATTCTTAAACTCCATTTTGAATTAATGACAAACATATCATTTATTACACAAAGTTAAGACGTTTATTGAAGCATATTAAATAAATGTTTACATCTACGTGAGCAATAGAAGCAGATACCCTGCAACTGCGTGGGCACGTGGGCGGGCGCGAGGAGTAGAAGCGGATAGCGCGACCCAGCGATAGCGAGTGCGCGGCAGGGGCACGCCCTTACAACCTTTTCAAGTCCTTTCCGTGTATTAACGAACCATGACCGAAACGACCTTTTTTAAAGCCCGGCTTTACTTTACAGGAATCGTTGCCCTAGCCATCTGGTCATTGCTAACTTGGAATCATTATCATGGAGGTGTGCCAAGCCATCACCTACTGGCGCGCGAAGATTTGCCTTCCTTTTCCAACTGGTGGGGCGGCCTTTTGGTTCCGCTCCTCGCTTGGTTTCTATCGTATCAAGTTCAAAAGAGAATCTATCATGGAGCGGAAAAAAATTCAAAAGAAGTAAATCTACCCGCTTCTGTACTTTACGGATTTTTTGGTGCACTGCTATTTGGAATAGTGATCTCCATTTTTTTCACTTTTGGAAACGAAGATATGCCCTCCTACATGATGATGGGGCTTCTCGCGCTTGCGCTCTCCTTTCCTATTTATCGGGCAGAATGTTTTCTTGGATTTGTGATCAGTATGACTTTTACATTTGGTGGGGTGCTTCCAATTATCATCGGGTCAATCTTAGCTCTATTGGGTGTAGTACTTTATCTGATTGTTCGACCCACAATAGTATTGATCTGGACAAAACTTATATGAATGGTGCACCCACGATAGAGGAAATTTCCAATTTCTGATTATTATTCCAATGGAATCCAACCTGTTTCAATCGGCAATTTTCACAACTTAATCGAACTCGTTTGGAACTTTGGCCAGGATGTGATTTTGAAGAAGAGTCTGAAAACTATAAAGCTGCCATAAATTCTTAGATTGAAATCTGTTACCTTGCCAAAAAGCAAGAAATTTATATTGCATTCATCCATGTAACTATTCGGAAAGAATATGTGAAAGGCGCAACGGAATCACCTGTTGCTTATGTGGAAGGTGTCTATGTTAAGCCAACGTATCAAAGACAAGGAATTGCCAAAAAACTAATTGATCAGGCTGAAGATTGGGCAAAACAAAAAGGCATAACTCAACTTGCCTCAGACAGCAACATCACTAATTTACAAAGCATACATTTTCATAAAAAGATTGGCTTTATAGAAGTTGAACGAATTGTTTGTTATATCAAAAATATTTGATGGGAGTATACCAAACGAAAAAAACTTGGTGAATTTGAAGAACTGGTACTACTTACAGTGCCATGCCCAAACTTAGCATTAGTTACAGGTAACTTTTAATTAAGTTAGGCGTCTGGCACTTGAGGCATATTCTAAAACTTGTTAACAACGAAATCATGGACAACAACATACCACTAGACAAAGCCCAAGTCAACATTCGGATTAAACTGGCTGCCCTATGGGCCGCTGTGATGTTTTTCTATATCTATGGCGATTACTTCTCGCTCTACATACCCGGTTATGCAGGTAAGCTCGTTGCTGGAGACACGCTACTTGACAGTCCCATTAAAGTTTTTGCTGCTTCTGTTTTGATGTCCATTCCTCCACTTGTTATTATGTTAACAGTAATGGCCCGACCTGTCCTAGCACGTTGGGTAAACATTGTTTTCGGCATTGTGTTCACAGCTATTATGGTGCTGATTGCTGTTTCGGCAATCCCGGTTACTCCGGAGATAGCCGCGTATGTATTTTATGCCATTGTAGAGA
Organism: Chryseotalea sp. WA131a; assembly: GCA_025370075.1. NCBI lineage: Bacteria > Pseudomonadati > Bacteroidota > Cytophagia > Cytophagales > Chryseotaleaceae > Chryseotalea > Chryseotalea sp. WA131a. The sequence continues at coordinate 3,442,857 of CP073016.1, forward strand.
GCTGTATTACACTCGTAATTGTTCGGCTTGCATGGATGTGGCCACGAGCAATTTGAAAGTAACAACGGTATGATTGTATAAACTTCACAAATGAACTCAAACAAAAAAACAGCTCGAATAGCGGGCGCATTTTACTTGATCCTTGTCCTAACCGGAATCTTTAGTTTACTCTATGTTCCCTCCAAGCTTATTGTGTGGAACGATGCTGCTGTTACCTTTAATAACATTGTAGCCAACGAAACTCTTTTTCGATTAGGTATTGTGGCAGGTATAATCGCCTACATCTCCTTTCTATTTCTGCCATTGGTTTTATACAAGTTGCTAAGCCCGATCCATAAAACAATTGCCATAAGCATGGTAGCATTGGCAGTTGTAAGTGTCCCTATATCACTCATTAACATCAATCACAAACTTGAAGTACTTACGTTCATTAGCGAGGCAAGCTATCTCGATGTATTTCAGGCAGGTGAACTGCACACGCAAGTCATGTTATCGCTTGAGCATTACAACAACGGAATCGAGGCCGTTTCCATCTTCTGGGGATTGTGGTTATTGCCGTTTGGTTACTTGGTCTTCAGGTCTGGTTTTCTTCCAAAATTATTAGGCATCTTATTAATGATGGGTTGCTTTGGTTATTTGATAAATTTTGTTGGCGGGTTTTTATTTCCAGGTTATGCAAGCTTAGGTGTTGCCAGTTTTATTTCTATACCAGGCAGCCTTGGTGAAATAGGAACTTGCCTTTGGTTGGTAATTGTGGGAGCGAAAAGTGGAAAAAACTGAATTTGACGAAGAATGTGGCAGATTATTGCTAAACTAGTCTCCAACCCAAAAAAACTTTTTCTGGTTGACAGCGTAGGTGCATTCATGACGGCATTCTTTTTAGCCGTAGTCTTACCGACCTTCGAAGAATATGTTGGGATGCCGAAAAAAATACTTGTTCCACTTTCCACCATTGCATTGGTCTATGCACTGTATTCCGCTTTGTGTTATTATTTCACCGATCAAAACTGGAGGCTATTTCTTAAAAGCCTTTGTATTGCCAACTTGCTTTATTGCTTTTTAACAACAGGGCTTTTAATTCTCTTCTACTCAAGCCTCACTACTCTTGGCGTTATGTATTTTTTGATCGAAATCGCTTTGATTGGTGTTTTGATAACTATTGAGCGAAAGGCTTTAAAGTATCACGTGGTGTAAGCTGGCTGCTTGTTATACTTATTCCGATATTCAATCGGTGTAAGCCCCGTTATCTTTTTGAAAATCGAGCGGAAAGCTTTGGTATCGGTGTAGCCCACATCAACCATTGCTTCGCTGATGTTTTTGCGGCTTGATTCAAAACTTCTTTTGGCCGCTTCAATCTTCACACGATGAACATACTCCAACACAGAATTGTTGGTGGCCTGCTTAAACCTGCGCTCAAAACTCCGTCTGCCCAAGGCTACCATCTCAGCCAATTCATCGAGCGTGATTTTTTCGTGGATGTTTTTTTCAATGTATTCTTGCGCCTTTATCACCGCTAGGTCTTTGTGGTTCTTCTGCGCTTTGAACATGGCAAAGGTCGTTTGGCTTTGTCTGTCAATGTCAATCGCAAAATATTTGGAGGCGAGAATGGCCGTATCGCGGTCTGTATATTTTTCAATCAAATGCAACAACATGTTCCAGTACGAGTTGGCTCCACCGCTGGAATAGATGCGATGCTCCTCGGTAATGATACTTCCGTCCATCACCTCCACTTCTGGAAACATTTCACGGAACTCGTTTTGAAAACCCCAATGTGTAGAACATTTTTTGCCGTTCAGCAATCCCGTTGAGGCCAACAAAAAAGCTCCCACGCAAAGCGAAGCCACTTCCGCTCCTTTATTATACTGGTTGGTAATCCACGGAATGAGTATTTTGTTTTTTGCAATGGCCGTGGACATATCGCCAAACAGCGCGGGTATAAAAACCAAGTCGGTTTTCTTCACATCCTTCAATTGTTGATCGGTATGTACTGAAAACAACCCTCCATTGAGCTTCACTTCTTTTTTCGCGCCTACCAGTTGCACATTGAACAATGGCTTCTTCCCCGAGGCAATCAAAAACTGATTCACAGCTGTGAACAAATACTGTGGATCGGCTATGGCCTGCGGCACAGACGATTCGGGAACGAGGATGCTTACATTTTTCATCTTTCAAATGTAGTTAGGTCTGCGAAGGTAATGAACGCCTTGTCGTAAAACACCCTTTTATTGTCATTTCCGCACATGCTCACTTGTGGTTCCGTACTGCATCTTCGTATCGTCAATCGGAAGAAAAATATCGGTACCACAAAAATGGCACAAATCAATTCCTATTTGACCTTACGTGGAAATTGTCGCGAGGCAATGACTTTTTATCGCCACTCTTATAAATTCGTTTCCCAACATAAAACCAAATTTTGACCTTGACGATTGTGATCGGGTGTTGAGGGTGGAAGGAGATTTTGTTGCAACGGAAATAATCCGTCTTATCAAGATAAAAGGGCATTCATGTGAAGGATTGAAGTAATAAACATTAACCAAAAAATAAAATGGATAAGCAAAAAATCAACATCGAAGCAACTATCAACGCATCCCTTGCAAAAGTTTGGCAGTATTACACAGAACCCAAACACATAACCCAATGGAACAACGCCTCAGACGATTGGCACACCACGAGAGCAGAAAATGATTTGCATAAAGGAGGAAAGTTTCTCTCGCGCATGGAAGCTAAAGACGGAAGCTTTGGATTTGACTTCACGGGTGTGTACGATGAAGTAAAAGTAAACGAATATATTGCCTATACCATTGACGATGGTCGAAAAGTCGAAATTGATTTTAGTGCGCAAGGCAACCAATGCAAAATAAGGATAGCCTTTGAAGCAGAAACCCAAAACCCGATTGAAATGCAAAGAGAAGGGTGGCAAGCAATATTGGATAATTTTAAAAAATATACTCAATCAAATTAAATCTTAAATACCAAGAACTATGAATTCTATTTACCCCTGCCTCTGGTTTGATGGCAACGCCAAAGCGGCCGCTGAATTTTATTGTTCGGTCTTTGAGAATTCAAAAATTACAGCCGACACGCCCATAGTTGTCAACTTTGAACTGAATGGAAAAAAATTTATGGGCTTAAATGGCGGACCGATGTTTAAATTCAATGAAGCCGTGTCATTTGTTGTCGATTGCGAAACTCAGGAAGAAATCGATTACTACTGGGATAAACTTACGAAAGATGGTCAGGAAAGTCAGTGCGGCTGGCTAAAAGATAAGTTTGGAGTGTCGTGGCAAATTGTTCCAACCATCTTGGGCAAGTTAATGGCCGACCCAAGCAAGACGCAGCGCGTGGTGGCGGCTTTCACGCAGATGAAGAAATTTGATATTGAAAAGTTAGTGACTGCCTAATAACTTTTAATAACCGCGAAGAGCGCAGAGAGCCGCAGAGTTCTATCCTTAATTCCCTTTGCGAACTTTGCGTCCTCTGCGGTGAAAAAATAAAATTATTAACACATGAAAACAGAAATAGCACGAGACATTGACGAATATATTTCGTTTCATCCAGAAAGTGTGCGGATGCAATTGGAGACACTGCGCCAAACAATCCGCAAGGCAGCACCCAAAGCGGAAGAAGTCATCAGCTATCAAATGCCCGCATTCAAATTTTACGGAATGCTTGTGTACTTTGCCGCCTATAAAACGCATATCGGCTTTTACCCAACAGGTTCGGGCATTGCGTCATTCAAAAAAGAACTTGACAAATACGAGACATCAAAAGGCACGGTGCGTTTTCCCATTGATAAACCGCTTCCGCTTGGCTTGATTGGGAAAATGGTGAAGTTTAGAGTAAAGGAAAATTTCGAAAAGAAAACAAAGAAGATATGATAGGAGTGCCTACCAAATTAAAAAATCACTCTTGTTTTCTTATTACCGATCCTACAAACAAAAGTGTATTGGTATGCGGAATGGCAATGTGAATTTCACGCATGCCGTATTCTCGATCGAATGGTGCCCTTACTTTGATGCCCGCTAGTTTATCTTTGATTGCATTCCACACAGCATCTACATTATCAACTTCCAAATAAAATTCCATTTCGCCAATGTGGGTGCCGGCATTCAGCAAGTGAATAGTCAATCCGTCTTTGCTTAAAATGGCGTAGCCCGGTGTATCCGTTCTTTGCGCGAATCCAAGAAGATCTTTAAAAAAAGTAGCCGTCCCCGCAATATTGTAACTGGGGATCATCGGACTAAGGTGCACTGCTTTGTACATATCTATTGCTTGTATTATTTGTATTTGAATTGCTAGCTTAAATTAAACATATAAATGTGGTAGGCGAGCGAAAATCCTCTTTTTATTGGATGTTTCCGTTCGAAATTTTCCACCGTATTTCGTATAACCTACACCCCCATAAACCATGAAATCATCATCTACCTTTTTTGTTGCATTGCTGGTGCTTGCAGCTTGTTCATTTTCAAAGCGCGTAAAAAAGATTTGACCACGGGCTTGAGCACTTCTTACAATTGGTTCTTATTGGAAAGCATTTCATTGGTGGGCGACAGCGACCAATCTATTTTAACTGAAGAGGTGCCCATAGATTCTAAGTTTGCCATCGTATTTGAAGGCATCGCCAACCATCAACTAAAAGACGAAAAGGCTTTTCTTGGACTTTCCCTGTTGGTTACAGATGCAAAAGGAATGTCAATCAGCAAAGAAGCGGATTTGTTTGCGTCCTCTACAGATGGCTATTCAAGCGAAGACGCCTCGGTGCTACGGGCTACTTTCACGGTTGGTAGTCCTATGGAAGCAGGCCAAACTTACCATTGCAAAGTCTTGGTGTTCGATAAAAACAAGGCCGAGTTTGAGATTGTTTCTGAATAGGATTTTACCATGAAGTAGTTTCTTTTACCAATATTAGTTGTACGGTTTTCTTTTTTGCAATTTTATTGTTAACTCGTTTTAACAAAACCGTATTTATATGGAAGCTAGCACACCAATCAAGCAATTTTTGAAATGGGAAAAAGAAGTCCCTAACGATACTTTTCTTCGTCAGCCTGTTCAGGGCGAATGGAAAAAGTGGACTTATCAACAAGCAGGGGAAGAAATTCGAAAATTAGCCACAGGCCTTCAAGCATTGGGGCTGCCACCGCGCAGCAATGTGGCCTTGCTCTCAAAAAATTGCGCGCACTGGGTAATGGCTGATTTAGCCATTATGATGGCAGGTCATATTTCGGTCCCACTTTATGCAACGCTCACAGCCCCTTCCATCCAGCAGATATTAGAACACAGCGAGTCGAAAGCCATCATCATTGGCAAATTGGATGATTACACCAATCAAAAGAACGGCATCCCTGACAACGTTAAGCGAATTGGTGTAGCGTTTTATGGTATACACGAATCACTTTCGTGGGAAAAGATGGTGGACGAAAACAAACCCTTGCAACAAGTAACCGATTGGGACCGCGAGGAGTTGCTTACTATCATGTACACTTCAGGCACTACGGGCAAACCAAAAGGCGTGATGCACACCAGCGGCACATTTGACGATACACTCCGAGCCGCCATCACCGAATTGAACCTGCCCAAACGTCCTCGTGTTTTCTCTTATTTGCCCATGAGCCACATTGCCGAACGCATGGGCATTGAGATGTACGGGTACTATAGCGGGGCTGAATTTTCGTTTGCCGAAACATTGGAGAGCTTCCCTAAAAATCTGGCTGATACCCAGCCCAATACATTCTTTGCAGTGCCGCGCATCTGGGCCAAGTTTCGCGAAAAAATTCTGGAGAAGATGCCACAGAAAAAATTGAGCACACTATTATCGATTCCTATCATTGGTAGCATCGTGAAGAAGAGCATTCGCAAGAAACTGGGGCTAGGTCAAGCCACTCATATCTATTCAGGAGCAGCCCCCATTGCGGTGGATTTGCTTGATTGGTTTGACTCCATTGGTATCGAAATTTTTCAGGCCATTGGCATGACCGAAGATTGCGTGAATTCACATTTTAACCGGCATGGAAAAAATAAAAAAGGAACCGTGGGTATTCCTTTCAAAGGCGTTCAGGTTAAACTTTCGAGCGAAGGCGAACTACGCCTAAAAAGTACGGGCAACATGAAGGGCTATTATAAAGAACCCGAGCTAACCGCTCAAGCATTTGATGAAGAAGGGTTTTTAAAAACAGGTGATAAAGGTGAAATAGACAGAGAAGGATTTCTGACCATTGTTGGCCGGGTGAAAGATCAATTCAAAACCGACAAAGGAAAATATGTTTCACCAGCTCCCATTGAAATGAAATTATTGGCGAACACAGACATTGAACAAGTTTGTGTGGTGGGTATGGGCATTCCTCAACCCATTATGCTCACAGTGCTATCGGCCGCAGGCAAGGCAAAACCAAAAGAAGAATTGATTAAAAGCTTAACTACTTCCATGAATGAAGTGAATGCCAGCTTAGAGCCTTACGAGAAAATGGAAAAAGTAGTCATCATGAAAAGTGATTGGTCGATTGAAAATGGATTGATGACGCCCACCCTGAAAGTGAAGCGTAACGAGGTAGAAAAAATCCACGTCCCTAAATACCCGACTTGGTATCATACCAAAGAGAGTGTGGTGATTTGGGAATGACCGGCCGATGATGAAAAAATTTTGTTTTGTCACTCTATTCGCATTTTTTATAACCTATTCTTTCTCTCAGATTAATGTGGCAAGTATTAACTTGTCTACAGATCAGGTTGCAGACGTTCAGACGCAAGCGATTGGAGACAGTCTCTTCGTAGCGCTGAACTGGTTTGATTCAAGTCCAAATCTGTTTTTAAAAAAAGGTTACTGGGTTGGCACAAGAGGAACAGTATCCGAAATAGATTTTGGTTTTTTGCAAAAAGTTGCTCTTCATGCAATTGAGCAAGCTAAAGATACTATTTACTATTACTATCAAGACTTTGCACTGTCCAAAAAGCGAGAGCCTGAGATAAGAGTGATGCGAAGCACGAGAGAATCAAAGCGAGTCCAACAGACGAATCAATCAATTCCTTTCAAAGGCGCATTAATGGGGATTTTAGGCGATGATGGCCTCAAGGCGATAACCTATGATAAAAAAACACTAACGTTTAAAATTATAGACCTCAAAAACGGGGCGCCAATCAGAATAAAAGAAATTGAATTAGATATTAAGCTTGCGAACTTTTTGAATGAATCAATCACCCTGATTAACAATAAATCATTGACTTCAATTGCTGAAGGGGCTTCGTTAAACAAACTATACTACACTGAAGGAAAATTGATTCTTATTGCAACCAACTTCGAGATGGAAACAAAAGTGCTGAAAATAGATATTGAGACTGGACGAATTTCTACATTTAACGTTCCCATTGTATATCAAAAGAGAGCGACTTGGTACGACAATAATTTATTATCACTATTGTCCGACTAAAATTTTTAAAGGGCGTCCTTTTTAAGGTCACCCTTTATGGTTACGTTTAGTTACCACACTTCACATAGCCATGAATAAAGGTAAAAAATTTGTCGGACAGCCGATTCTTTCTCAAATACTTTCTTGCATATCCACGGATATTATCAAGCAGTCCAGCAAGCAACATCGAAGCAATCGGTATTATAAACGTCTCCCAGTACGAGTTCATCTGGTAAGTCTTTTATACGGTGTTTTCAGTTATTGTAATGGCCTTCGGGAGCTTTGTGAGGGCATATTGGCCTGCGAAGGAAAAGCTGACACATCTTGGTTTCGATCAGGCTCCCGCTCGTAGTACGCTATCCGATGCAAACAACAATCGCAGTTATCTGGTATTTGAAACGATCTACTTCAAATTACTCAAGCAATATCACAGTTTTATCTCGGACAGCCGGTTGAAAGGTCTCAGTATACGTAACTTGAAAATCATAGACAGTACTACCATCCGCTTGTTTAGCGACATTCTACGAGGAGTTGGTCGTAATCCGCTGGATGGTTCACGCAAGAAAGGTGGTATCAAAGTGCATGCCTTGATGGATGCCTTTTCAGGTGTGGCTGAATTTGTAAGAATGACCGAAGCCAAGGTACATGACCGTAAATTCCTCTACCACATTAAGTTACCGGCCAATAGCTTTGTCGTATTTGATAAGGCGTATAACCTGTATCATCAATTTGTAAAGTGGACAAATCAAAAAGTATGGTTCGTAACACGCATGAAAAGCAATGCCGTGTACCATGTCACCAAAGTAATTATCGACAACACTCAAAGGAAAAATGCAAAGGGTGTTCTCAAAGAGCAGTACGTCACAGTGGGCTACAAAACCGCAGAGCAGACCTTGCGATTAAAACTCAGACGGATTACTTTCAAATCCGATGATGGCAAAGTGTTCATCTTCATAACCAACAACTTTACGCTACCCTGTGCGCAAATCGCTTTGATTTACAAGTGTAGATGGATGATTGAGCTCTTGTTCAAACAAATCAAACAAAATTTTCCACTGCGCTACTTCTGGGGTAACAGCGAGAATGCGATTAAAATACAAGTGTATGCAGTGCTCATAGCTCAACTATTAATGGTCGTTATCCGCAAAAAAGCACAGACTAAAAAATCATTTGCCAATATGATTACTGTGATACGGCTACATTTGATGAGTTATGTTGCCTTGTTCGATTTCATCAAAGATACGTATACCGCTTGGCGAAAAAGCAGCGACCCTCCTTTGTTCATCGCGTAAGGCAACTACCCCTAAAAACGAAGCGTCATTTTAAGACCTAATTCCCCTACGGAAATATGACTTTTTAGACTAGTTTAGTCGGACAAGAATGTAAACCTTTAAATCTATAGAAATGAAAAAGTTAAGCGTGCTAATAGTACTTTTCAAATTAGTTCTATCCTCGGTTTCGAGTTCTGTTACGGCTAAATCGTCACTAACAGCAAAAGATGAGGTAGGATTGGTATGCACGGATAGAGATTTTTGGGGTAATGTCTCTAGATGTTGGTTCTGCAATTGAGTGGAGAAAAGCTCATTTAAAATAGTTTTCGGCTAAACAAAAAGTGGAGGAACACAAAAATCCACTTTTTTAAATTAATCTTTGTATGGCTCGTATTTTTTTTCTCTTGGTAGTATTGTTTAATTTTTCTTTCAAATTAATATTCGCTCAAAAAGAAGGGACTGTAACCTATTACTATATCCACAAAAATTTAGGCATGCGCCAGCCAAGTCATTTAAAATTCAAAAATGAAGAGTCGGTGTTGATTCAACGGCAAGATCAACAAGTATGGCCTACACCGGGGGACAGCCGAGCAGAAACCACCAGTCCAAGACGATACAATGATTGGTATTTGAACTCTAAAACAAAAAAAGTCATTAGGCGTGAGATCTTAAAGGACAGCACTATGCTTTTTGCTCATTTTGATGCGCAACCTATGGAATGGGAAATAAAAAATGAGACAAAAACTATTTTAGGCTATAAGGTTCAGAAAGCAACGGCAAAAAGTCACCTGCATTCAGGCAAAGGTGACAATAGAGTATGGCTACGCCATAGCTTGGTTTGCCCTAGATATTCCAATCAGTTCAGGCCCTGATAGATTTTGGGCTCTCCCAGGTCTAATTGTAGAACTAAGTTTTTCTGAACGTACTTTAATTAATATTGCTGAGAAAATAGAGTTCTCATCCGTTGGCGATATTAAGCCAAATAAAGGGATTGAGGTAAAAAAGGAACAGATAGAAGACCCGAAAAAACTTAATAAGAAATGGCTTAAGGATGCCCGAGAACTTTTGAATAATGAAAATTAAGTTGTGCGGAAGATTTGCGCCAGAGGGGGATTTCATGTTCCAATCTGCCAGTGCGAAGATTTTTTCAAATTATTATAAAACCTTACATGCTACATATTTTTTCTAAAAAAGACTTGTACACGGGGGGGGGGGGGAGTATATATTTGTTCTATCAAAATAAATGTTGCGCAACTATTTTTTTTGATGGTGAAACTTAGTAAAAAAAATTTCTAAACCATTAAATCTAAATTCTTATGAAAAAGTTAAGTGTATTATTTGTGGTTGTGGTAATTTGTTCGGCCTTCACCTCAAGTGCAGTGGGGTCAACAACAAAAGAGCTTACCTCTTCCATTCCTGCCGAAGAAGCTTTGTATTGTTCTTTTACACATTTAAAAGAAACTTACACTTGCTGGTTTTGTGACTGTGGTGCTTTGGTTGATAAGGTATTGTATATGAAATAAGATAGCATGCATTTGTTTGCCATTTCATATTTACACCTTCTCCCTCTTTTACCATTTTCTAAGAAGTATCAGATCGAGAAGGTGTAATTTTCAACACTACCAAAATTGATGCAAACTTCTTATTGTGTTTTGAACGGTCATTTCACGATATTAAAAGTTACTACCCTATGAAGTTATTCATTTCTAGCCTCTTATTTTTTCTACTGGTTTGGTCTTACACAAAAGGTCAAAATTCTAAACTAGGAGGGGTTGTCACCTACTCGTATCGCCAAGATGGTCTAAAGTTAAAGAGAGACTATGTTTTGAAATTTAGCTCTAACTCCTCTGTGTATATTTACCGCCAAGAGGAGAGGTCTTTCACCACTTCAGATGGTGTACATGTCAATACGCATAGAGATTTCTCTGACTGGTATATCGATTTAATGAATAAAGAAGTAACGAAAAGGGTAATACTAAAAGACGGGACAAGTTTATTTGCAGTTTACAACGCTGAGCCAATCAAGTGGGAACTGCAAAACGAAACGAAAACAATTTTAGGTCACGTGGCACAAAAGGCAATCGCTAAAACTCACCCCATTAGGACACGTGAAACGCAATATGATTGTGGGGATGCCATTGCTTGGTTTGCTACTGATATTCCCGTTTCAAGTGGGCCAGATGAGTATTGGGGCCTGCCAGGACTTATCTTAGAACTGAGGTTTTCAATTGCTTTTTATTTTATTGCTGAAAAGATAGTTTTTGAACCACAGAAAGACTTTCGACCGAATCAAGGAATTAAAGTTACACTCAATCAGCTTGATGACCCTGAAAAAATCGATAAAAAGTGGTTGAAAAATGCACGTGAGTTATTAAACAAAAATTAAAACCAAATTCTTATGAAAAAAATCAGATTTGCATTATTCCTTTCTCTCTTGCTCGTAACAGTTTTTGGGCTAGAAAGCAATGGAAAAGCACCCATGCCGGAAACTGCACCGGCCATTAGTTGCAAGGTATATGGTGCTGACGGAAGTGAGATCGGATCATGTTGGTTCTGCAATTGTAGAGCCTTTGCAAGTAAACTCTGTGGCTGTCAAATGTAATTCTTAACCACAAGGCGGATTCAATGTAAGAGTCCGTCTTGTCTTTTTGTGTCTTAACTTATTTTGGACGTTATGAGTTACGTTAAGTTTTTTGCTACATTATTATCGATACAGATGCTTTCATTTGAAGGGAAGGCTCAAAAAAATAATATTCAAGGCGCAGTAACCTATACTTACATTATGAAGAATATGGGTGTTAAAGCAGATTATTCATTGCTTTTCACTGAGTTTGGCGGTCTTTACAATTTATACCAAGAAGACAAGACTTTCAAAACCTCAGAGGGATATGAATTTTACCTCCACAAAAGACACCTACAATGGTACCTAAATTTCAAAACAAGAGAAGTTATCCACCAAGAGCGCGTTGGCGATAAAGATGTGTTTGCGGTTTATGCTGCCGATCCAATAGATTGGGAAATCCAAGAAGAAACTGGTACGATCTTAGGATATAAGGTTCAAAAGGCAATTGCTAAAAAACATCATTTTCTAACAGCCAAAAGTACCTTTCCTTATGGCGATGCGGTTGCTTGGTTTGCTGTGGATATACCCGTGCCCATGGGGCCTGAGCGATTTTGGGGGCTACCGGGGCTTATCCTGCAAATAAAATTCACAAATTTTGTAGGTGAATACACAGCAACCCATATTCATTTTCAAAAAGTGGATATTGCCATCCCAAACACAGGCGTGAAGGTCACCAAAGAACAAATTTTGGAAAGAAACAAGATTGACAAGAAATGGCTCAAAAAAGCCAGTGACCTGTTGAACAATGACAACTGAACTTATTGGCACTCAAAAAATCATACTTAATCTTACTCATAGCTCAGTGGCCTATTTTCTGTTTAGGTCAACTGACAATCAAAGGCACGGCAACCGATAGTGTTACAAAGATGCCGGTAGAGTATCTGCTCACGGCCATCTATCATTACAAGTCTGACAAGATAATCACGTATGCCTACACCGATCCACAAGGGAACTATACCTTGGTGCTACCGTATGCTGCGGGCATCTTCACCTTCAAAACACGTAGCTTAGAGTATGCAGACTATGTCCGCGATATTGTGCTGGGCGATGCCGGGCCAAAAGAAATCAACATTTCTTTTGAAGTAGTACCAAAAATCAACGCACTCAAAGAAGTGGTGGTAAAGGCCAAGCCCACGCCCGTGATCGTAAAGAAGGACACCATCATTTACGATGTGGCGCACTACACACAAGTGGGCGACCAAACGCTGGAAGATGTGCTGCGAAAAATGCCGGGCTTTGAAGTGCAAGAAAATGGCGAGCTGAAAATAAACGGCAAACCCATTGCCAAGGTGCTGATAAACGGTGAAGAATTTTTGAAGGGCGGTGCCGCTCTCAGCACCCGCAGCATCAGCCCTGATATGGTTCAAAGCTTGGAGGTGCGGCTAGACGAGAAGGATACTAAAATAAAAGAGAGCCTGCTCAACTCAGATAAAATGGTGGTGCTGGACATAAAACTAAAGGATGATTTTGACAAGTCGCTCTTTGGCAAGGTGCGGATCACTTCTGGTTATCAAAAAGCGTTGAACATGGGCGGATATGCCAATCTTTTTTCTTTGGGCAAAAAACAAAAGTATCACATACTTGGCGAGTTTGATGCCTTCGGCCAACAGACCATTTCGCTCATGCAAATCAGCAATATCGGGCGCGAGGCTTTTCAAAGCATTTTTAACTTGCCTGCTAATTTCAACAGCTTGGCAGAGAACCCCGAGTTCAATAAAGAAGTATATGGGTTTAAAGATTTTACCCAATCGAAACTGGGCATTGCCGGTGTTACTGCGAAATATAACCTTGGCAAACATTTGGAAATGTTTGTGGGCAGCTACAACAGCTACGCCAAAGAAGGAGTAGGAGGCCGAACCACCCAGCGTTTTTTTGAGTCGCCCGAATTTCGATTTACCGACCAAAAAACAAATACCAACTACCTATCTAAAAACAAAATAGATTTTGAATATGATAACGAAAAAATAAAGGCCAACTACAATTTTAATTTAGTGCTCACCAACAAAAATCTTTCTGCTTTCAACCAAAGCTTGGCAGATGGTTTGAATTTTTTGTTGGACAGGGGAAACCAATCTGACGAGTTGTACAACAACTTTTTGTTTGAATATCTGGTGAACAAAAAGATAGCATTTCAAGCCAAATCTTTTTTTGGCGTGAGCAACAAATCGCTTTCTAGCAATTTGAACCACAACCAGCCTTGGTATATTCGCTATATGACCGATGACAATGGCCAGGTAGTGAACAATTTTTATCAGACCATTGACGATAAGAAGAATGAATTGGCAGCCGATGCAAAACTTCAGATGCAAGGGAAGCTGGGATCGTTGCAGGTAGGCCTTCAATATTATGCCGAACAACGAAACATCAACAAAGCGGCATTCAATAATGTGGCTCCAGAAAAAATTGTCATCACCAACTCGTTGTTTAGCGGAAGCACGCCCACGCTGAACTACACCAAGTGGATGCCCTATGCTGAACACCGCATCAGCTTTGGCAAAGTAGGCTTTCATAATAAATTGGGGCTGGCCAATTTGAGTTTTCCTGGGCTAAATTTCTCATACCAAGACCAACGCTTGCTAGAATATGATGGCGGGTTGAAAATCGATTTCAATACAGAGGATAATTTTAGTTTTTCATATTCACAAAAAGTATCAGCTTATCCCTTACTTAACATTGCCGGTGGTTATGACCTGATTGATTTCCAAACTTTTTCCACACCGCAGCTTACTGCACCTAAGCCACAAGTTGAAACTACTCTGCAAATGAATTTTGATAAAATCATCAGCCCGATCAATACCGCTACAGAATTGTTCGCTCTTTACACACAGTCCAAAACATATAACTCTTATGCCTTCAATACCGAGCCTTTCATAGGCATTAACGCTAATCAGCTTTCGGGCAACTACTTGGTTGCAGGTATAAAGATTGCCACCGTATTCAATCGTTTTCCCTTCAACTTGAAAATTGAGCCATCCTACTTAGCCAACGAAAATGACAATCTTACTGACCAAAGCACCCTTTACAAAACCACGGTGCAAAGAAGAATGCTGCAGATTAGGTTGCTTTCAAGTTTTGAAAAGAAATCTTACAACCTCGAGCTAAAAACAAAGTACTCTGATTTCAAATTCAATAGTGACATTACCTCGGCCACAAATCAGTATATGTTTTTGACAGGGATAGTGTATAAACAAACATTGTTTGATAAAAAACTACTTTTGCAAACTTCGCTGCAGCGAGTGGACATTTGGGGCGGGGGCACTGCCGTAAACTTGAACCTAAGTGCTAGGGCGCAATACAATGTAAAATCAATTGTCGCTTTCATTGAAGGTGATAATCTTCTAGACAATCAATACTTCATCCGGCAAAACATTTTGCCGACTTACTTTTCTGAAAGCCAACAATTTTTGTTTGCGAGGTTTTTTAGAGCAGGTGTTGAATATTCATTCAAGTAGATATGACATCACTTTTCAATCGGGCTCAAAGAGTCTTTTGAGAAGTTGGTTACTCCATCCCGTACCCTTTCAAAATCGCCTTTGCCAGCGAAACTTTATGCACTTCATCCGGCCCATCGTAAATTCTGGCCCCGCGCTCGTGCCGATACCAAAAGGAAAGAAGCGTATCATCCGTAATGCCAAGTGCGCCATGGACTTGAATGGCTTTATCCAGCGTTTTCATCAGCACATCTGCCACGAAAAATTTAATGGTTGAGATTTCTTCTTTGGCGGCTTTCGCACCTTCTTTTTCCATTTTGTAAGCCGTGTGCAAAACCATCAGTCGTGCCGCGTTTATATTTGCACGACATTCCGCGATCCACGCCTGCACAATTTGTTGTTGACCAAGAACTTTGTGTTCGCTCAACCTGCGTGTAGCCGCGCGGCTGCACATTAAATCAAATGCCCGTTCACAAATGCCGATCCATCGCATGCAGTGATGAATACGTCCGGGCCCCAATCGCGCTTGTGCCAATGCAAAACCCTGTCCCTCCTGACCGATCAAGTTTTCGATGGGAACTTTGCAATTGGTAAATCGTACTTCCGCGTGACTAAAATAGTCTTCGCCAGCCTCGCCCATGATTGAAATGTTGCGCACCAACTGAAACCCAGGATTTTCCAGTGGCACCAAAACCATGCTGGCTCGCAAATAGGGGTTTGGATTCTGTGCATCCGTCACCGCCATCACAATCGTAAAGTTGGCACCATCAGCTGCGGTGGTAAACCATTTGTGCCCATTGATTACATATTGGTTCCCTTCCCGTTGTGCTGTGGTGGCCATATTCACCGGATTGGAACCGGCAAACTCAGGCTCAGTCATGGCAAAGCAAGAACGAATCTCTCCGTTCATAAGCGGGTGCAAATATTTCTTTTTCAATTCAGCGGAAGCAAACTGATGCATCAGCTCCATGTTGCCTATATCGGGGGCGTTGCAATTAAAAATCAAATGACCTAGGGGAGAAGTGCCTAACACCTCACTCACTTGTGCAAACTCCATTAAATTCAACCCTACGCCACCCTCTTCCGGTGATAAATGGGGTGCAAATAGCTTCCTGGCCTTTGCCTTTTCCCGTAAGACTTTGATTATTGGCAGGGACTGCCGAAACGGTTTGGTGATAATTCCGAGTTCGATCGGGTACACGTCCGTCTTTAAGAAATCTTCGTATTGGGGAAGAAGTACTTTTAGTTTTTCAGTATAGAATAGCTCAGTCATTTTGTAAATTAGAATTTTTCACGCAAAGGCGCAAAGACGCCAGAAAAATTTGGATGTCGTATTCCATTCGAGCAAACTTGGGGGCTCTGGGTTTTGCATTTAGTTACATTCTTCTCCTACGCCATCCATCAACAAATCGCCTGTTTTTTTGCCAATTTTACTTAGATTGCCGATCCAGCAATGAAAAAACTATTCGCAATTGCTTTTGTGTGTCTCTTCTTACTGCATTTTGCGGGAGTATACACCTATTTTGGTGTTCGTTTGATGGCTATTCGGCAAGAGATGAAGCAGCTATTGAAATCTACCCCAGACCATCAGCTAGAATTGATTCGGCTAACAAAATCAGAATATCAAAAATCACTGCATGAAGAGGATGAATTGGAGTTGAACGGTAAAATGTATGACATTGCCCGGGTGGAAGTTAGAGCCGGAATTTACTATATCTATGCGTTGCACGATGAATCCGAAGATAGTCTGCTTAGCTTCCTAGATGAAGTGGTCAAACGCTCCTCCAACGACAAAAAGCCAGTGCCATCCATGGTAGCTCAATTTCTCGCCTTGGTTTTTGTATTGCCTCAATCTTTTGAATTTCTTCATTCGCTTACTCCATCTTTTCTCTTCACTGAATACACAAAGTCATCCAAAGACTTTGACTTGATAATTGACGTTCCGCCACCCCGAGGCTGATCGCACTCTTTCTTTTTTCAAATCGACAATTGATCACGCTGGTTTGGGCATGTCTCAACACCTGGCTGATTAATGTTTCCATTATTTTCAATTATCAACCGATAAGTGATGAAATCATTTTATACGATCATATTATTCTACTTACTCTTTTCAACTTCTGTTGCCCAGGAGGTCAATGACACTACCAAAATTTCCTATTTGAATGAAGTGGTTATATCTGCCAATCGTTGGGAGCAAAATTTGCGCGAAGTTTCCAGCCGCGTTACGAAAGTTGGCGCACAACAGATTCAGTTTCAAAACCCACAAACTGCGGCCGATTTGCTGGGTCTCTCCAATCAGGTGTTTATTCAGAAAAGTCAATTGGGCGGTGGTAGCCCGATGATTCGGGGCTTCGCCACCAATCGCGTACTCCTTGTAGTAGATGGTGTTCGCATGAACAACGCCATCTTTCGCAGTGGCAATTTACAGAACGTCATCTCGCTCGATGCGAATGCCATTGAAGAAACAGAAATAATTTTTGGCCCCGGATCGGTCATGTACGGCAGCGATGCGATTGGCGGAGTGATGGATTTTCACACGTTGAATCCGCGGTTTTCAACAGATGATAAAGTAAAGCTAACCGGGAATGCATTTAGTCGCTATTCATCTGCAAACGAGGAGAGAACCGGCCATTTAGATTTTACGGTTGGTCTCAAGAAGTGGGCGTTAACCACCAGTATCACAAAAGGATTTTATGGAGACTTACGAATGGGCAGTAATGGCCCTATCGAATACACACGACCCGATTACCAGGTGCGTGACGGAAATGGAAATGATATTGCTGTGATCAATCCCGATCCCGATGTACAGGTATCAACCGGCTTTGATCAACTTAACGTGATGCAAAAGATACGATTCAAACCCAATGAGAATTGGAATGTTTCGTATGGCTTTCATTTTTCTGAAACTTCGAATGTGCCCAGGTACGATCGCCTGTTATTGAAAACAGGCAATGTGTTTACGAGCGCGGAATGGTATTATGGCCCGCAGAAATGGATGATGCATGCATTAAACGTGAACTTTGTAAAGGCGACAGCTCTTTTTGATCAGGCCAAATTAACTGCCGGATACCAGGAATATGAAGAGAGCCGACACAACCGAAACTTTACTGGTGGAAATAGAAACCGTAGAACAGATCGCTTTGAAGCAGTAAAAGCTTTTTCAGTGAACATCGATTTTGACAAGCAACTAAATCCGCGGGCCAATCTTTTTTATGGCGCTGAATATGTTTCCAATCAGGTGGGATCAACCGCAAGGCGAGTCAACATTGTAGACGGAACGGTATCAGGTGTATCTACCCGCTATCCCAATGGATCAGAGTGGAACTCTACCGCAGCGTATGCAAGCCTTCGTTATAAACTTGCCGCCAAGTGGCTCCTCAATGCCAGTGCCCGCTATACGTATGTTTATACGTACGCTCCCTTTGACTTAACCTATTTTGATTTTCCGTTTGCCGAAGCTTCCCTTAAAAATGGAGCGGTGAATGGAAGTTTGGGTATTATCTATAATCCAACATCGAATTGGAAAATATATTCCAATTTATCCACCGGTTTCCGCGCTCCGAATGTGGATGACATTGGAAAAGTATTTGACTCAACACCGGGTACTGTCGTAGTGCCAAACGCCAATTTAGAACCGGAGAAAGCATACAATGCCGAATTGGGATTTACCGGAAAAATTGCTGAAGGGTTAACCATGGATGTGTCTGCCTTCTACACACTACTAAATAATGCCATTGTTCGGGGTAAGTATACGTTCAACGGTCAGTCGCAGATTGATTACGATGGAACGCTGAGTGATGTATATGCTTTGCAAAACAGCAGCGCGTTAAGCGTCCGTGGCTTTCAAGTAGGCTTGCTGTGGGATATAACCAAAAGCTTTAAACTTGCATCGAATCTGAATATTCAAAGCGGAAAAGAAAAAGACATCGCCACAGGAATGGATTTTTCTCCCACACATGTAGCCCCAACATTTGGATCGATTCAACTGGTTTATAAAAAGGACGCCCTTCAACTCTCTGCGTACATGAATTACCAAGGCGAAATTAGTTATCAAAATCTGGCGCTTAGCGAACGAGCGGATGCGCACCTGTATGCAAAAGATGCGAACGGTAATCCATTCGCTGCCTCCTGGACTACCCTTAATTTAAAGGCTACATACGCCATCAATAAAATATTTACCTTCGATGCTGGTGTCGAAAATTTATTTGATAAGCGCTATCGTCCATACTCCTCGGGTATTACTGCACCCGGAAGAAATATTTTTGGTACACTGCGTGTGAAATTTTGATTTTCTCCTGAAGTGCTTGTGCCTTCGTGCCTTAGTGGTGAAATTTTACCACTGAGGCACAAAGACACAAATCTAATTCTTAAATCGAAGTTTAAAGAACAATAAGATCCCGGCCAAAATTAGTGTGAGCAAATTAGCAGCTATCACGGGTACATCGTTTACCAAAATGCCATACGCTAACCACATCGCTACACCTAAACAGAAAAGCGAAAACATACCGAGTGATAAATCTTTGGCAGAGCGACTCTTCCATGTTTTAAGAACCTGCGGCAAAAAAGCAATTGTAGTGAAAGCACCTGCAGACAAACCAAGAAGTTGAATCGGATTCATAACATTATTATTTTTGAATGCAAAACTAGTGCATCCAACTCGGTCAGTGGGCTGGATGTAACATTTTCCACTTCCGAGAGAATAATAACGATTGCGAAATTCTTTGCACAAAGGATTTCCGCTTTATGCACTAGCCAATTACCTCATCAAACGCTTTTACAAAACTCTTCATCTCCTCTTGTGTGCCAATGCTCACACGGCACCACTCTTTGCTTTGGTAATCCCACACACGAATCAAAAATCCTTTTTCATCCAACTGCGAAAGAATTTCCTTTGCACTTTTCGGAGCGGGGAAAAGTACAACATTGGTTTTGGGGTCACCACAATAAAATTTTTTCTGTTGTAGATAATCTGTCAGCACCTTTCTAGCAGCGGCATTTTTTTCGCGTGTAAGCTTCATAAAATCCTCATCTCCCAAGCTCGCCTTGGCGGCTGCAATAGCGGTTTGACTAGGTGATATGGTGTCGCCATACTTGGCAATTTTTTTCAATGTATCGGGTTGGCCAACCAGGTAGCCTATTCTCAATCCGGCCAGCCCGTAGATTTTTGAAAATGTTTTTGAGACTACAATATTCGGATTGTTTTGAACGAGGGACACCATTGATTTCTGCATCGATGGTTCTAAAAATTCCAAGTAGGCTTCATCGGCATAAACTAATGTTTTCTTAGAAGCTTCTACGCAAAATGATTTAACAATATCGGTACTGACAAACGTACCCGTGGGATTATTTGGGTTGCAGAAGAAAACCAATTTTGTGTCGGCTTTAATGGCGCTTAACAGTGCTTCGTAGTTATATTCAAGTTTCTCGTTCAAATCTACTTTGTCCCAGATAGCACCCATTTGCTGGGCATAATTCATTAACAATGTAAAGGTAGGGTAACTCGACAATACACGCCCTCCTTCTATCCCATAAGCGATTCCGGTTTGCACCAACAATTCTCCAGAGCCTGCACCAATTAAAATATACGATGGATCAACTCCTTCTTTTGACGCGATGGTTTTTCGAAGGTCTTCCAATTCATTAAAGGCGTAGCGATTTCCTTCTGATAAAATGTTTATCACTGCTTTCTTCGCTTTTTCAGAAGGGCCGTAGGGATTTTCATTGGAGTTGAGTCGGATTTTTTTTCCGCCATTACTCACTATGGAAAAAAACTCCCTTTCGGCCTGACTGGCCGGGGCCGCGATTAAATGGTTTACAAAAGAAGAGGTGACGACAAAACCAGAGGCAAGACCGAACGATGACTTGAGCCAATTTCTACGAGATAGATTTTCCATGTTTTTTTGATTAGTAAATTCAATATAGGAAGTTCAATGTAAATCCACTCATAAAATTACACAGAAAGAATTCTGTAATATTTTACCTTTCTGAAGACCAACTGGATTCTGATTTTTCTGCGACAAATTTATGCTCCATTTACGGTATGATCCCCATCTTTCGCATCAAAAAGGTGGCATTTGCTTTTTGTGCCAATCCTTTGTTTAAACAATAATCGAATGTCAACTCTTCGTTTTCTATTTTGCCTTCGAAGCAGGCATTGGTAATTTGATTCGGGAATTGTTGTTCCATATCGCCCAAGGCAATGTCGTGTGTGGCCACCATCACCAAGGCTTTGTAGTGAATCAATTGTTTGATTAGTTCACGCGAGCCTGATTGCTTGTCAGTGGAGTTGGTGCCTTTCAAAATTTCGTCCAACAAAATAATCATTGGCTTGCTGCTCTTTAATTCTTGCACGATGGATTGCAAGCGATTCAGCTCGGCAAAAAAATACGACTTGTGTTCTTGCAACGAATCGGAGGTACGCATCCCGGTTCGCAAGTGCCCAATCGGGCAGCTCCAGTGGGTGGCACAAACAGGCGCACCATTCAGCGCCAATACGTAGTTGGTGCCCACGGCTCGTAAAAAAGTACTCTTGCCTGCCATGTTGGCACCGGTTATCAACATCACACTCGCGGGATTGCCAAGGTCAAATGAATTGTTTACTCGCTCGGAAGAAGGAATCAATAAATGACCCGCTGCAGTAGCTTTAATGGAAAAATCATCTTCAAATTCTGCGAACGCGTAACCCGGTTGATTAAAGTGAAGCGTACCAAAGGAAAGTAAAGCATCCCACTCGGCCAACGAATCAATCCATGGTTGAAGTTCATGAGCATTTTGGTCGCGCCACGCTTCTAACCGAGTGACGCTATGAAAATCGTATAGGAACAATCCATTGCCAAAAAATCGGGCAAACATATTCATGCGGGTTTCCAGCGCATTGACAAGTTTAGAAAATGCATGAACATTTTCAGCTGCTTCGTTAGCTTTTTGCTGATGTTGATTCAATACGGCAGATTGAAACGTCAACCCCTTCCATTTGCTAAGCAGCTTGGCATAATTTTCCAACAGCATTCGGTAACCTGCCAGTTTATTTTGAAGAATGGAAATAGGCTTAGAATACGCAGCCGCAAAACCGATTTGAGAAATGAAAAGAAGAAAGAAAATAATTTCGAAAGTTGAATCAAAAACGATCGCTACCAATGCAGCACAGGTGATGAATGGGAAAACCCATTTGGCAATTTGAAAGAATCTTTTTCCTAAAAACAGGTTGGGTTCTCGCAGCCAAGCAAACAATGGATTGAGATGACCATCGCCCTTTTGTATTTGTTGCCCAATAGCCCAGCATTGCTGCCGTAGTTCCAGTTGTTGCGCCAACTCACGAATAGCTTCTTGACGTTCGATGATTTCTTCCTTTGTAAATTTTAACGAAGTGAGATCGTCAGCTAATTTTTTTTCTCCGATTTGGGTGGCGCATCGGTTGATGTATTGAAATACGGAGCCAATGCCAAAAACATCCAAGTCATGACTGAATGGATGGGTTGGATTGATAAACTGCTCGCCAGCAGGAAAGTGGCTAAAATCAAATTGAAATGCTTTTACCTCCCGTTGATTCAAGTGAACTAAATGCAACAAAAGGTTACGCTCACTTTCTTTTTTCTGCTGACTTTGAACAAAGTAAAAAAATCCAATCACCAGAAGAGGAATGGCGGAGAAGAAAATAGAATGGTTAAATCCAAAATAGCCAAATAGTAAAATGAGTGCTGCAATCAGTAGCCGTGTCCAGGCCAATTGCCGAATGATTTTGTCTACTACGGTTATTTGTGATTGAAATTGATGCGCGCGCTCTTGATAAAAATTTTCGGTCATTTTGTTTAGATAAACCGCTCGATGAGCCTCATCAATTGAGTGAGGTATTTTTCATCTACGGCATCGAAGTCATTGAGTTGGTCGCTATCCACATCCAGCACCAAAGCCACCTCGTTGTTTTTAAAAGCAGGTAAAACGATTTCAGACTTAGAAGTAGAACTGCACGCAATGTGCCCAGGAAATTCATCGACATTGGGTACCAGCATTACTTTTTTTTCTTTCCAGCATGCACCGCACACACCCTTTCCAAAGCCAATGCGTGTGCAGCCAATTGGCCCTTGAAAAGGTCCCAAAACCAACTCCTGCCTGCCGGCAGGCATGGCATTATTTTTCACGATGTAAAAACCAACCCAGAAAAAACCCATCGCTTCTTTTAGCGCTGCTGAGATGTTGGCAAGATTGGCTACAACATCGGCTTCGCCCGTTATCAACCCTTCAATCTGCGGAAGCAATGATTGATAGCGTGTGGCTTTATCTTGCGTGGTGTCAATGAGAAGTTGTTCGGCCATTACAATAATGTTGAAGTAGAGGGCACATTATTCTCGAGCGTAGATTCATCAATAGTTTTGGAGGGCTCGTTCGGATTCACCTCTTTTTCTTTGAAAAACCTTTTCTGAAAAATCAAGATAGAAGCTACACCAATAAAAATAGATGAATCAGCAATGTTAAAAACAGGACTGAAAAACAAAAAATCTTGTCCTCCCAAAAATGGGACCCATTCTGGCCAGGTGAAATTAAATATGGGAAAAAAGAGCATATCGATTACTTGTCCATGAAACCAAGGCGTGGGTGAATCAAACGGTGCATTGTTGAGCAGCACACCGTAAAATGTACTGTCAATCACATTGCCAATGGCACCACCTAAAATCAGCGCCAAGCAAACCAAAAAACCAGGATGAGATTGCTTTCTGATCATGTTTAGCAAATAGTACCCAATCCCAAACATGGCGATGATGCGGAAGAGGGTGAGTGCTAATTTTCCAAACTCACTTTCCCAACGAATGCCAAAGGCCATGCCCGGATTCAATAAATAGTGAAGCTTAAACCATTCGCCAAGTACGTTTACCTCATCGTGCAAGCCCATGTATTTATGCACCAATAATTTGCTGGCTTGGTCGATGGCGATTACGGCAAATGCTATTAAAAAGTATTTTAGGATTTTCATTTGAAAAGTTCTACGGGGTACATGTTGAATTTTGGATCATCAGAAATAACAACCAACTTAAAATGACATTATTCCTGTTTTCGATTTCGGCAATAGCCTTCGCAGATAGTTTGGGATTGTTTTCCATGTACCAAAGTAAAACATGGGTATCGACCAAGTAATTCATGGGCGATAGTTTTCATCGAAATGATCGAGTGGCTCATTAAAGTCCTCTGCGATATACTCAATTAAGTATTTTCCATCACCCGCTTTGCGTTGAGAATTTGGGTTTGAAGAAATTCTCGATTTTTCAGATTCTTCTTTCAAAAGGTTGATTTTCTGAATTAAACCAATATCCTTCAGCTTTTGAACCCAATTTATTATTGCGGATTTTTCTAGTTCGATATCCATACCACAAAGGTAAATTATTTCTTATTTATCTTCACCTTTAAAATAAACTCGTCCATGTCTGCTTCGGCAACCTCTGTCAGCGAATCGTTAAACTCCAAACTCAAGGCTTGTGTTTCGGTGCTGATGTAATCTTTAAATTCTGTCAGCGCACACACCACTAACTCCGCTTGCTCTTTTGGCAATTGGTCTTTTTGAACTTCAATCGAAATTTTATCCAACACTTCAAGACCTTTGTCTTTGCGCAAGTTTTGAATGCGGTTGACAAAATCGCGGGCAATGCCTTCGCGTTTTAGCTCTTCCGTAATGGTGATATCCAATGCCACCGTGATGCCACCTTCAGCCGCTACAGACCAGCCCGGAATATCTTCCGAAGAAATCAACACATCTTCCAACACCAAATCAAAACCACCTTTGTTCAACGTTCCTTTTTTCTCCAAGGTTTGAATTTCAGTTTTTTCTAGTGTGCTAATGACCGCAGATACTTCTTTCATTTTTGCACCGTATTGTTTGCCAAGTTTTGGCAGGTTTGGCTTCACTTTTTTCACCAGCAAACCAGAAGTGTCATCAATGTATTCAATCAACTTTATGTTTACTTCCGATTTGATGATGTCTTCAACTCCTTTAATACGGTTGGCAAATTTTTCATCCAGCACGGGCAACAATACTTTTTGCAGCGGTGTCCGCACTTTTATTTTATTGCCTTTGCGGATGGAGTGCACCAACGAACAAATGCGCTGTGCATATTCCATCGATTTCTCCAATTCAGCGTCAATGCGTTTGGTTTCGGCTTGAACCAAATCGGTTAAATGCACCGACTCAAAACGCAAGGGAGTATTATTTTTCTTGGCGCTTTCGCGGATGCTGTTGGTAAGATTTTTATACAACCAATCGGCAAAGAATGGCGCGATGGGCGACATCAATTGAGCCGTTACCATCAAACACTCAAACAATGTTTCGTAGGCAGCCTTTTTGTCTTCGGTCATTTTGCCAACCCAAAAACGTTTCCGATTGAGACGTACATACCAGTTTGAAAGATGATCGTTCACAAACTCTTGAATGGCACGTGCGGCTTTTGTTGGTTCATATTCTTCATACGATTGGCGTACCTCAATAATCAACGATTGAAGTTTAGAAAGAATCCAACGATCAAGATGCGTCAAGTGCTCTTTGCCAGTCACATTCATTTCATCTTTACTGAACCCATCGATATTGGCATACAAAGCAAAGAAGGAATACGTGTTTTGTAATGTGCCAAAAAACCTGCGCTGCGTTTCTTCCACGCCAGCAAAGTCAAATTTCAAGTTATCCCAAGGCGGTGCATTTTCAATCATATACCAACGCAACACATCCGCACCGTATTTATCAAGAGCTATGAAAGGATCTATCACGTTCCCTTTGCGCTTGCTCATCTTTTCACCAAACTTATCCAACACCAAGCCAGTGGAAATTACATTTTTGAAAGCCTTGCCGTTGTTGTCAACATGGGCATTTACATTTTTGATTTCCTCACTGCTGTCGTTGAGCAATACGGCTATTGCATGAAGCGTGAAAAACCATCCACGCGTTTGGTCCACACCTTCTGAAATGTAATCGGCTGGATAGGCGTTTTCAAAAACTTCTTTGTTCTCAAATGGATAATGCCATTGTGCGTACGGCATCGCACCGGAGTCAAACCATACATCGATCAGGTCGGATTCCCTTTTGTAAATCACTTTTTTCGTGCCAGTATTTGACCCTTCATTATTAGCGATAAAGTAGACGTTATCAACGAATGGTCTATGCAAGTCCAAAGACTTGATAACTTCTTTTGCAGGCGTTAGATGACTGAGATACACAACAGGATCTATGAATACGTTCAAAAGATCTTTAAACTCTATTACACGATTGTTTGGGAGCAATTGCAGAAATTCGAAGTTTTCTTCCCAGTACCGCTGTTCATTGGCTGAAAGTGAGATACCCGTTTTGACCTTGGTCAAAAATTCTAAGAAGGGGCGAATTTTAGCTTCATCTGCATAGTACCAACCTTCATTTTCGAAATCTGAAATAGAGCCTACGACAAATTCCTTTTTTTGGTTGCTTGAAATGTCAGTTTCAGTTCTCCAAATCGGCAGTGGCGTTCCCCAATAACGTGACCGCGATAAATTCCAATCCACCAAGTTCTCCAACCAATTACCAAATCGGCCCGTGCCGGTGGATTCTGGTTTCCAGTTGATGGTTTTGTTTACGGCCACCATTTTATCTTTCAGCGCGGTGGTTTTGATGAACCACGCATCGAGCGGATAATACAACACGGGCTTGTCGGTGCGCCAACTGTGCGGGTAGGTGTGCTCGTACTTCTCTACTTTAAATGCTTTGTTCTCTTCTTTTAAAATGATGGATATGATGACGTCCGTATTCTTGTAATCGGGATTTGTTTCATCTTCATCGGTGTAGTTCTTTACATAAAAATCATCGGCACTTAGCGGCTTGTGTGTTTTGATTTTGTATTTAGCTACGCCTTCTTGCAAATGCTTGCCAATCTCGGTAACGAATTTCCCTTTTTTGTCAACGGTGGGTACTTCGTTGCCTGCTTCATCGCGCACCATCAATGGCGGGATGCCGTTTTGTTGCGCCACTCGAAAGTCATCGGCACCAAAAGTTGGAGAGATGTGTACTATACCCGTACCGTCTTCTGTGGTTACGAAATCGCCTGCTATGATTTGAAAAGCTTTGTCAGCATTGTGCAATGGCTGCACGTATTGCATGAGTTGTTCGTAACGCAAGTCAACCAGCTCTTTACCGAGAAATTCATTAACTATCTCCCAAATTTGAATTTTGCCCACTCTAACTAAAGTAGTCTTGAGAGCCATTTCAAAATTCATCTCAGAAGTTATATGGGAACTAGAATATCCTACTTCTAGATCTGTCAATTTTAAGTTTCCACTTTGATCCAAATAAAAATATTTAGTAAAAAGGTCTCGAGCTATAATTACACTAATTGGTTTGAAAGTGTATTGGTTATAGGTGTTAATCTGAAAGTACTTAATTTTTTCTCCGATAGCTAACGCAGTATTCGATGGTAGTGTCCATGGGGTGGTGGTCCAAGCTAAAACATAAACATCCAAATCATTAAATTCTTGATTAAAAGCTGATTTAATCCCAAATAGAAACTTAGACTTATCGTAACGCATTACCTTAAACTGCGCAACTACAGAAGTGTCCTTCACTTCTTTGTAGCAGCCGGGCTGGTTCAACTCGTGCGAACTTAGGCCAGTGCCATCCGAGGGTGAATAGGGTTGAATGGTGTAGCCTTTGTAGAGCAACCCTTTGTCATAAAACTTTTTCAATATCCACCACACGCTCTCAATGTACTCGTTGTTGTAGGTGATGTATGGATTTTGCAAGTCCACCCAGTAGCCCATCTTCATAGTCAGGTCGTCCCACTGGTCTTTATACATCATCACCGTTTCGCGGCATTTTTGGTTGTATTCTTCAATAGAGATCTTCTTTCCGATATCGTCTTTGGTGATGCCGAGTTGTTTTTCTACTTGCAGCTCTACGGGCAAGCCGTGTGTATCCCAACCACCTTTGCGCTTTACTTGAAAACCTTGTAGGGTTTTGTACCGACAAAAAATATCTTTGACAGTACGCGCCATAACATGGTGAATGCCTGGTGTGCCGTTGGCCGATGGCGGCCCTTCGTAAAAGGTGAAGTTGGGTTTGCCCTCGCGGTTGCTCACCGACTTTTCGAAAATGCCTTTTTCTTTCCAAAAGGTTAGCACATCTGCCGCTACTTGCGCCAGGTTTAGATCTTTGAATTCGTTAAAATTTTTCAAATTGCTCACGGTCAAAAAAAATGAGGGCGCAATTTAGTGAGTATCAATTGTATTTGCGATGTGATTTTTACAAAGAATCCTCCTATACGAACGGAAAATGTTGCTTATTGGGGGGATATGGGTGTTGCCCAATGGTTCAAGCGGTTCCTTTAATGGCGTTTGCGGACATCGCGGCATGTATGGTTAGGTTGCAGCCTACTATACTTACTACCACCAAGCAATTTGCCACAAAACGGGAAGAGGCCGGAAGGTTTTGAATCAGATGTACGAGCGGAACATGCCTACGAGCACTATTGCTAAAGATTTTGATTTTGTGCACTTCCACCAGAAAGGGCAATCATCGATCCAAGGTAAGTTTGGTTCTTTTGAGTTTACTCTGAAATCCCCTTGCGATCGTGAATCTTGATCTTGCTCAGGTCGATGGCCACATCTTCATCTTCCCCGTAGAAGCCGGGGTCAAAATCATCGATGAGCAGTTTCTCGTCTTTTGATTTTTTTGCCGTATCGAAGGTCATGATCAATGCAGGCAGCAAAATCAAATTGGTGAACATCGAGATTACCAGTGTGGTAGAGGTTAATACACCCAGAGCAATCGTTCCGCCAAACGAAGAGAAGGCAAACAAAATAAATCCGGCAAAAAGAACAATAGAGGTATAAATAATGCTCTTGCCCGTTTCTAAAATACTTTCGCTCACCGAAACAGGAACAAAAAATCCGTTGGCCAATTGCTCTTGGCGATACTTGGCCAAAAAGCGAATGGAGTTGTCTACCGAAATACCAAACGTGATACTAAAAATCAACGCGGTGCTCGGCTTTAAATCAATCCCCAAATAACCCATAATGCCTGCGGTAATCATCAGCGCAATCAGATTTGGCACTAGCGAAATGATGATCATGCGCACGTTGGCAAATAGCAGTGCCATGGAGAGGGTGATCAGAATTACAGCCAACAACAAACTCTCCTGTAAATTATCGATCAGAAATTTATTGCCTTTAATAAAAAGTTTGGTAGTCCCGGTTACGTTGGTGGTAATGCTAGTGCCTTCAAAAATTTTATTCATTCTAGGCTCAATCACAGTATGCACCAACGAATCCAATCGCTTGGAACCGATGTCGGCAATCTGCAAAGAGATGCGCATTTTGGTGAAGGTAGAATCAACAAATGATTTTAATAAACCCGAGTTATCGTTTTGGCCTTTCATGTAGCGAAGGATGTAACCACTTTCGGCCTTGGTGGGCAACGCGTATTTGGTGGGGTTGTAATTATAGAAGGCTTGCTTGGAGGCTTTGACCAAACTGACAATTGAAACAGGCCGTGATACCACGGAAATGGAATCGATAAAGCCTTCAAACTCGTCTATCTTTTCTAAGTTTTTCAAATTCAACACGCCTCGCTTTTTCCCCGTGTTCACTTCAATCTCCAAGGGAAGAATGCCACTGAAATGGGCTTCGAAAAATTTTAGATCTTTCTTGATTTGACTTTGCTCGGGCACATCATCTACCATATATGAAACCGACTCAAGCCTCAGCATCCCGATGGCAGCTACCACCGTAACGACCACAGAGGCGATGTAGATGGCAGGGCGATAGCGATGAACGATCAGATCGTTGTACTTTAAGAATGTGCCTAATATTTTGAAATCCAGGTGACGCAAATGCTTGGGGGCCGGTTCGGGTAACCAAGAAAAAATACCGGGGATCATGATGAGGCTCACCACAAAAAGCGCCATGATGTTGATGCCGGCCACAATACCGAACTCGCGCAATACAAGAATGTCGGTGGTTAATAAAGTAAGAAACCCAATGGCTACTGTTAAGTTGGTAAGAAACATGGCCAACCCCATTTTGTTCACTACTGCGGCAATGGCTTCTTCTTTGTTTCTGCGCCTGGCAAATTCTAAATGGTATTTGTTGAGCAAATAAATTGCATTGGTGATGCCGATGGTCACGATGACGGGCGGAATCAATCCACTCAGAAGCGTGATTTTATAACCGAACAAAGCCAACGTGCCCATCACCCACACCACCACAATGCCAATAATGATCATGGAAAAAAGCACGGCACGGAACGACCGGAAGAACAGAAACATAATGAAACCCGTAACGAAGGCAGATAGGTACAAGAAAATCTGCATCTCTTTTCTTACCTCGCTTGCAATTACAGAGCGGATGAACGGGATGCCTGCATAGCGAAGTTCAATGCCCGTTGCCTTGGTGAATTCTTTGCCGAAGGCAACCAGATCATTTGTCATGGCAATACGCCTTTCCGAGTTCATCACTTCTTTGCTGATGGAGATGAGCATCATGGTAGCACCATTGGTTTCATTTACCAACTGACCCATGTAAAATTTTTGGTTTCGCAGTGCGCTCATCAAACTATCCAACTGCGTTTGGCTGCTGATCTCTTTGGGGAAAAGAGCATCTAAATAAAAGCGGGTGTGCGCAGTATCCTTTCGGATGATTTTTACTTCGGGCAGACTCAGCACATTGTTTACACCAGAAATCGTTTTGATTTGCTTGTTGAGTTCGCGAAAGCGGTTGAAGTTTTCGATTTTGTAGATGGCGCTATCGCGCATGCCCACCGCAATGATGTTGCCATCTTCGCCAAACTGCTCTTTGAATTTTTGCAGGAACACCATTTCGGGATCATCCAGCGGCACAGTGCGATTTAGGTCGTAGCTCATCTGCACCCGTGTGGCATGATAGCCCATAAAAGCAGTGATGGCCAGTATCACCCCAATGAGTGACATCCGGAACTTAATAATGAATTGAGCGATGCCTGTCCACATAAAAGAACGCCAAATCTAAGGAAATTTTGGGCTTACAGAATCGAAAAAAATCAACCGGAAGGTACCCCTCTTAAGCCCCTGTCAGAACAAAGTACTTTAAACCTACCCAACAAATCTTTAATATTGCCGTTCGATTAAACGGAAAAGAAACAGATATGTCATTAGGCACAAGCTCAGAACTGCATCAAACGCACAAAGCAAAAATACAACAGGTATATGACGAGGTAGCCAAAGTGGTGGTAGGCCAGAGTTACATGGTCAATCGCCTGATGATTGGCCTATTTACCAATGGCCACGTATTGCTAGAGGGTGTGCCCGGCCTTGCCAAAACGCTTACCATCTCTACCTTGGCCAGGGTATTGCACTTGGATTTTCAGCGCATACAATTTACACCTGATCTGCTTCCGGCCGATTTGATCGGTACGATGATTTATAACCAAAAGGACGGAAAATTTGAGGTGAAGAAAGGCCCTATTTTTGCCAACATTATTTTGGCCGATGAGATCAACCGCTCCCCCGCCAAGGTACAATCGGCCTTGTTGGAGGCCATGCAAGAGAAACAAGTAACCATTGGTGAAACAACCTTTACGCTAGACAGACCCTTTTTGGTTTTGTCGACACAGAACCCAGTCGATCAAGAAGGTACGTACCCACTGCCCGAAGCCCAGGTAGACCGCTTTATGATGAAAGTGTTTGTAAATTATCCTACCAAAGAAGAGGAGCTGGAGATCATGCGCAGGATATCCAACATGCAGTTCGGCTATGAAGTAAACCAAGTGCTGACCAAGGAAGATATTTTTGCAATTCGTAACGAAGTAAACAAAGTAAAGATCTCAGAATCGCTGGAGAAGTATATTATTGAATTGGTAACGGCTACACGCAAACCCAAAGAATACAAACTCGACCACGAGGCGCAATACATTCAATTTGGAGCATCGCCCCGCGCCAGCATCAACCTCAACTTGGCTTCCAAAGCCATTGCCTACATGGATGGCCGTGATTATGTGCTGCCCGAAGACATCAAAGAAGTAGCCTTGGATGTGATGAACCACCGTATTTTGCTGAACTACGAAGCCGAGGCCGACAATGTGAAGACAGCCGATATTGTTAAAGTGCTGTTGCAGAAAGTGCCGATTGCGAAATAGATAGGTTTCTCATAACTTTATTGAAGTTAAAATAACCAAGATGTCATTTGCAGATGTAAAGCGAAAGCTAATCTCTAAAATAAAGAGCTCGCAAGACGAAGTTCTTTTGAATGATATTTACTCGCTTATGAAGGACGACTCAAAATCTGAGATTTTGCTGCTTTCAAAAGAACAAAAGGATGCAATTCGGCAAGGTGAAAGTCAAATTGCTAAAGGTGAGTACCTGACCGATGCCCAAGTAAAGAAAAGAGCTTCTGAATGGCTCGGAAGATAATTTGGGCTAAGAAGGCAGCCTTAGAGAAAGACGCTATTCTAGCGTATTGGTTAAAACGAAATCAAAGTAATGTCTATCCAAAAAAACTAAGCACTCTTTTTCATCAGGCCACCAAATGGCTTTCAAAAAACCCATTAACAGGAAGAAGAACATCTGCTGAAGGTGTTCGGGTAAAAGTGGTTCGTGATTACCTTTTATTCTACAAATTCGATGATAAAACCGTGTTTGTTCTTGCTATTTGGGATATGAGAAGAGACCCAGCAAAAAGGCCTTTCAAATTGTAAAGGCTAGATAATCTGTTAACCAAATATTAATTTCTTTACGGCAACATCAACCCAATGTTATCTTGAGTCGCAGTGTAAATACCTGTTTTTCAGTTGAGTTAAATGAATTGAGGTGAGAATCTACTTTTTTAAAAGGCCTTTTTAAAAAGAAATTGACCCAATCTCTTAACAATTCCTTAATAATGGCGACCCACCTAGGTAACATGCCATTGCCACCTTTGCGCCAAATTTAAAGGTATGCAAAAAATTTACGTATTGGCTTTGGTTTGTTTTTTCTCATTAGGAGCAAAGGCACAATATGGTTCCATTAGCGGAACTGTAGTTGACTTTAAAAGCAAAGAGGCTCTCATTGGTGCCAATGTTGTTATACAGGGCACGTCAGTGGGTTCTGCCACCGATCTCGAGGGTGGCTACACTATTTCGAATTTAAAACCGGGTACGTATGTGCTCGTCATATCATCTGTCACCTACAAGACCCAAACAGTTGCGGACGTAACGGTCGAGAGCGGAAAAAAAACAACGGTAGATGTAACCTTGGTAGAAGATGTTGCTGAACTTGCCGAAGTAGTGGTTACGGCCACCCGCGAAGTAAACAATGATGTGTCGCTGATGATGGGTATTAAAGAAAGCAAGTTAGTAGTAAGCGGTATTTCGGCAGAGCAGATTGTGAAGATGCCAGACAAAGATGCAGCCCAAGTAATGCAACGCGTGTCAGGTGTTACTATCACAGACAATCGTTTTGTGGTAGTTCGTGGAATGCCCGAACGATATAATCAAGTTTTGATAAATGGTGCAGTTGGCCCAAGTACAGAAGTTGACAAACGGTCTTTTTCTTTCGATTTAATTCCCGCGGGGGCACTCGATCAATTGTTGATTTACAAATCAGCCACACCTGAATTGCCAGGTGATGCTGCCGGTGGAATTATTCAGATGGTGACAAAAAATCCAACGGATGAGAAATTTATAAGTTTCGGAGTAAACGTTGGATTACGTCAAGGGACTAGTTTTGAAAACTATTCGCAATCGAGGGGTAGTTCAACAGATAAATTCGGTTTTGATGATGGATTTAGGTCTTTACCATCAACACTTCCTTCAACTCAAGTATTACAAAACCCCAACGTAAATGGATCTCTACTTGAGTCCTCAGGTAAGTCGCTCACTAATAACTTTGATTATACAACAAGAACTGCATCTCCTGATTGGGGTTCTAATCTAACCATCTCGGAAGGATTTAATATTGGCAGCGTTCGCGCACGAAATATTACGGCACTGTCGTATAGCAATAGTTACCAGTCTTTTGTTGCGCAATTTTTAAGGTACAATCAGATTAAAGAAACAAATAGCCCTAAAAGATTTGAGTACTTTGACAATTTCTTTTCTAATAATGTTAAAGTAAGTGCAATGCATAATTGGAGTTTCGCGCTCAATCCAAAGCACAAGATTGAGTTCAAAAACTTATTCGTTCAAATCGGACAAAACGAAACAACTCTTAGAATAGGTAATGATTTTGCTCAAAAGATATCTGAAGACTTAAGGAATTATGCTTATCATTATTTATCACGCAGCATCTATTCTGGACAGCTACAGGGATTTCATGAATTTGGTAGCTCAGGCAAATCAAAGATTAACTGGGTAATAGGGACAAGTTTTATCGATCGTAATGAACCTGATTTCAGAAGGTTTAGAACACAGAGATTAAAAACTGCGGCTGAGACAGATCCCTTTGAAATCATTTTGCCAAGTGCTGGAAGCTTAACGGAGACTGGTAGGTTTTGGTCTACTTTGAAAGACAAAGGTTTTTCTCATGGTGTTAACTTCGACCAAAGCCTGACTAGCTCAAAAGAAAAGCGGAAGGCACAGTTGAAAGCTGGTTACTACTTAGACTATAAAGAAAGATCTTTTATGGCAAGAACAATAAATTATATTGCTCCCGATCCTTCTGCGGTGACACAAATAGTCATTCAACCATTATCAACTGTTTTGTCGCCTCAAAACATAAGTAGAATAGGAGGTTTAGCTATTCGAGATAATACACAGCCACGTGATTCATATAGCGGCACTGGTTTGGTTGGTGCCGGGTATTTAAGTGGTAACCTTCCAGTCGGAAAGTTTGATTTTGCGACTGGTTTAAGGTTAGAATATTTTCGACAAACATTGAAAGGTTTTGAAGGAAGTGATGCGTCAAAGCCGGTAAACGTTGACAATTCAATTCTTTCAACGCTCCCATCTTTGAACACGGCATTTAACGTGTCAGACCGCGAACTCATTCGTTTCGCTTATAGCCGAACAGTTAACCGCCCTGAGTTCAGGGAAATTGCTCCGTTCTTATTTTACGCATTTGAATACGAAGCGGCAATCATTGGAAACCCAAACTTGAAAATTGCTAACATTGATAACTTTGATTTGCGTTATGAAATGTATCCAAACCCTGGAGAGACTTTCAGTGTAGGTGCGTTTTATAAATACATTGCAAATCCAATCGAGATTTTCCTACAACGTACGGCAGAAAATCCACAGTTGACTTACAACAATGCAAAGCAAGCAATCAACTGGGGCTTTGAATTAGAGTTTAAGAAATCATTGGCAGGGTTGGGTGTAAATCGATTATTCAGAAACACAACTTTTAACCTAAATGCATCTTGGATTAAAAGTGAGGTGCAAATTCCCAACGATCCTCAATTTGCTAACTTAGATCAAAAGCGTCCTTTGCAAGGTCAATCGCCTTACATCATCAATACCGGATTGTATTACTTCGATGAAGAAAAAGGCTATGGCGTCAATATTGGTTACAATGTGTTTGGCCCCAGAATTTTTGCAGTAGGTGATGATTTGTTCCCAAGCTGGTGGGAAATGCCACGTCATTCGTTGGACTTACAATTATCAAAAACCTTCTGGAAAAAGTTTGATGTTAAATTTAATGCGCAAAACTTATTGAATGCACGGTATTGGTTAATGCAAGACAATAATAGAGATCAATCTATTGATTTGAAGGAGGATTTAATTCAAAGTTACCGAATTGGCTCTCAGTACACATTAAGTGCAAGTTGGAAGTTTGCATTAAAGTAGATTCTGTTCGATATGGTTTTCAAGAAGAGCTGCCTCACCCGAAGCAGCTCTTTTATTGCTAGTCATAATCTCCTCATTCTACTAGGCTTGTTAACAATTTGGTAAAATAGCCTTAATGAAGCGGTCTTTTTGTAGCCATACATTTGCTCCGACTAATAAAAAATAATCCAAATGAAAAAAATTACAGCAGCATTCATCTCATTATTGGCGATGGGTTCTGTTTTGTTCCTTCAGTCTTGCGATAAGACAGAAGCCTCAAAACCGGCACCTACACTAACACTTTCTTCGACCACGGCATCGAATTTGCCAGGCTCATCCGTTACAACCAACGTTTCGGTTAATTCGCCAAATGGTGGAAGTACCGTGCAAATTACCGTGAACGGTTCATCTAGCTCTGCATATCCTGATTTGACATTTACAGGTGGTACATTTGCTCAAGATTTTACCTTTAATATTCCCGCAAACGCAATCGTGGGCTCTACTTATGTAATCGGATTCCAAGCAGTAGATAGCAAGCAATTCCCTTCGCTGGTGGTTTCTTATGTGGTAACCGTGGGCAACCCGATCATTGAATTGACAGGTAATTTAACTACGCAAACACTTAATGCAGCAAGAAAGTATTTATTGAAAGGGCAGGTGTTTGTTCCAAGCGGTATTACATTGACAATTCCTGCAGGAACAGTTGTTTTAGGAGACAAGGCAACCAAAGGTACGCTCCTTGTTGAGGTAGGCGGTACGTTGATTGCAAACGGTACTGCTACCAACCCAATTGTGTTTACTTCAGCTCAAAATGTAGGCGAACGCGATCGTGGTGACTGGGGCGGAATTCTACTTTTAGGAAATGCTTGGGTTAACCAAACCGTAACTCCTGCGGCAGAAGGTATCACCCCCACGAAAACTTACGGAAATACTACCAGCCCCACTACGAATGCCAACGCCAATTCTGGTACCTTACGTTATGTTCGCATTGAATATGCGGGCGTTGAATTGACTCCCAACAATGAGACTAACAGTTTGACAATGGGCGGTGTTGGTAATGCAACAACCATTGAATTTATCCAAACCTCTTTTGGTGGCGATGACAATTTCGAGTGGTTTGGCGGAACAGTTAATGCCAAAAACTTGGTTTCACTTAGTGCTTGGGATGATGATTTTGATACTGATTTTGGTTGGGGTGGTAATGTGCAGTTCGGCTTAGCCGTACGTAACCCTTTCTTTGCAGATCAGTCAGGTTCAAATGGTTTTGAAAGCGATAATCAGGCAACCGTTACAGACACTCCTCAAGGTGCTGCTGGATATACCAGAGGTGTATTCTCGAACATTACTGTATTAGGGCCACGTGACTTTAATACTGGCACGGGTTCAGGTTTAGTTACCCGTGCTATTTCAGGGAACTATCAAAATGCACTTCACATCAGAAGAAGATCGGCCATCTCGATTTTCAACTCTTTCTTCTCAGGTTTCCCTAGTGGTTTGCGTTTAGATGATCAAGCAACTTTGGACAACCTAGCTGGAACAAACGGAGCAGCAATTACTGGCAAACACACACATAATACCCTGACCGTTCCCAATCCAACAACAACTGTTGGAGCGACAGTAGCAGCGTTTACTACAAATATTGGAAGTGCTGATGCAACTGCGATAAATAATTACTGGACTTCTAACAATAATTCTGTGACGATACCAACGGGTGCCGCCCCATGGTCACCAGTTGCGGGTACACCTGCCGGCTCTATTGAACCTTACACAGCAATGGGCATCAATCCAGCATTGTTCTTCTCTGGTTTTACGATTGCAACCTATCCCTCTAATCCTAACTTTGCGGTAACATCTGGTACACTTACAACCGCAGGTGTTGCTAACTTCGCAACAGAAGCGAAATTGGTCAACGGAAATAACTTTACGTGGACAGCTGTAACTTACCGTGGCGCATTCGGTACTACTGATTGGACAGACGGATGGGCAGAGTTCCAACCGATAAGTAAAGCTTACTAATTGGTTTCTTTAAACGACCAAAGTTCTCTTACTAAAAAGACCTACCATTTCGGTAGGTCTTTTTTTATCTTTGTACCCATGAAAAAACTCTTTATTTTCTTTTTGCTTCTAACTAGCCTTTCTTGCCAAAACAAGAAAAGCTACTTGCCGTCCGATCATTTATCTCCCCAAGAAGAGGACAAATTTATGTCAAGCGTAATGAGGTACGTTTCAGATTTACCTCGGGGTGCAAGCCATGAAACTAAGTTTGCTGCAGAGCATAACGAACATTATCAAGAACAACAAAGCCGACATCGATTAGACTCTTATTTCCCATCAAAGGACAAGACAATCTATTTTCTGATGAGCAGAGGCGCACCCAGTCTTGTAGAAAAACGTGTGGCCATAGGAGGTAAATTAAAGCTTGCTTTGGATGGCTCTATTGTTGAATATGAAGAAGTGTTTCGTACCTGGAAAATGAAACCTGAAACATTGAAGCAGCGTGCCGAATTCTTGTTTGATCAAATGGTGAAGGGAGAGAACCTAGATAGATATCAGCCTAACAAAACAAGTGAAGAGTGGATAGAATTTCCGGATGGGCGAGTTTATTATGATACAAAGTTACGGCAATGGAAGACTCCATAATAGAAAATTAGAAAAAGCAACCTCTGTAAACGGGAATCAAAATCAATAAGTCCTCTATTTTCAAATCTTCACTCAAACGTTAAGTTAACATAAACTGAATGTTAAAAACTTAACCGTTTGGTTACAACCACTAAAATTTAAAGTAATATTCCTGATCTACTTTTGCATCAAAATAGAAGGGAGCGTTGAAGAAGATTTTATTTACTGTCGGTTCGCTTAATCAAGTAACACAGATGCACGCCATCGCATCGCATCTGCCCGAGTACGATTGTTATTTTTCTCAGTTTTATTCAGACAATATCATTATACAAGAGATGCTAAAACTGGGCGTGGCCAAAAGCACCGTTCTTGCTGGGCAGTTTCGGGAGAAATCAGAGAACTATCTCCAACAACATCAACTCAAAAACGATTACGCGCAATCTGTCTATAATAATACATACGAGTTGGCAGTAGTGTGCAGTGATTTATTGGTGCCAAAGTCTATCCGTCAACTAAAGTCAATTTGGGTGCAAGAGGGAATGACGGATGTAGTCACGCCACTTTCTAAAGTAGTTAAGGCACTTAACCTGCCTCGCTATTGGGCCATGAATACTTCCCTCAACGGCACCTCCAATCTCTGCGATATTTATTGTGTGGCGAGCGAAGGATACCGAGAGCACTTTCAAAAAATGGGCACTGACCCACATAAATTGATTGTTACGGGCATTCCCAACTTCGACAATGTGGAGGCACTCAAGTACAACAATTTTCCGCACCGCAACTTTGTGTTGGTAGCCACATCCGACATTCGCGAATGCATGGGTTTTGAAAACCGCCCCAAGTTTATTCGCGCGTGTGTAGAGAAAGCCAATGGTCGGCAATTGATTTTCAAACTTCACCCCAACGAAAAGAAAGATCGCGCCATTCGTGAAATAAAGGAGAATGCACCCCAAGCTTTGATTTACACAGAGGGCAACATCAACCACATGATTGTTCATTGTGAAGAATTGATAACGCAGTATTCAACGGTAGTATATGTGGGAATTGCCTTGGGCAAAAAGGTGCATTCCTATTTTAATTTGGAAGAGCTAAAGAAAAAATCGCCCATACAAAACACTGGTCGGTCTGCTGCTCACATCGCAGAGATTTGCAGGCGCTATTTGGAATACAACAGAAGCAAAGAAGATTTTTTATATCACGAATTGCCCACCATCGAAGAGCAATACCAAAAAATAGCGTGCTAATGAGCAAAGAGCGAAAGGTAGTCACGGTCATTCAAGCGAGGGTAAGTTCTACGCGCTTGCCCGGCAAGGCGATGCTGCCGCTTTGTGGAGAGCCACTGTTAATAAGAATGGTAGAACGCGTGGCTTCCGCCAAAAATGTAGGCAAGGTAATAGTTGCCACTACCACACACGAAGAAGACAATGCCATTGTGGATGTCTGTGAACAGCATCAAATTGAAGTATACAGAGGCAGCAAATTTGATTTGCTCGATAGGCACTATCAGGCAGCTAGTAAATATAAGGCCACTGAAGTTGTAAAAATCCCATCCGACTGCCCGTTGATTGACCCGGCCATTATTGACATCGTCATTGATTATTACTTTTCCAATGAAGGAAAGTATGATTATGTGAGCAACCTTCATCCTGCCACGTATCCGGATGGAAACGATGTGGAGATCATGTCCTTTTCTGCTTTGGAAAAAGCATGGGAAAACGCCATCTCACCCATGGAGCTTGAACATACTACACCATTCATCTGGGAGCGACCAAATCACTTTAGAATTGGAAACGTGCGATGGGAAACAGGTTTGGATTATTCGATGAGCCACCGCTGGACAATTGACTACTCCGAAGACTACGAATTCATCAAACAAGTTTATGAAAAGTTGTACCCGATGAATCCGCATTTTTCTATTCAGGATATTTTAAACCTGTTGGATGAAAATCCTTCATTAATGGAAATCAATAGTAAGTGGGCAGGCGTGAATTGGTATCGAAATCATTTAGATGAATTAAAAACAATTAGAAAAGAACAGACAAGGGTTTTGGTAGGTATTAATTAGTGATTGTCAGAACTTCAACACATCTACACGTTGGCACATCAACACATCAAAATGACTAACATCGAATTAAAAGAACTAGCGCTTAAGGTAAGAGAGAACATTGTTCGCTTGTCCACAGACGGGGGGTGTTTTACGGGTGCTTCCCTCTCCTGTGCCGACTTGTTTGTGTTTCTTTATTCAAAATTTTTGAATGTCACTCCTCACAATTTACAAGACCCGCTTCGCGATTATCTGTTTTTGTCGAAAGGACACGATGTGCCGGCCTTGTACGGATTATTTGCAGAGATGGGCTTCATTGAAAAGTCAAGATTGGATAATCACCTGAAAGCGAATGACCACATCTACTGGCATCCCAACACCAATATTGCGGGAGTAGAATTTCATTCGGGTTCGCTTGGGCATTTGCCTTCGGTAGCCATGGGTGTCGCATTTGATTGCAGGTTGAAAAATCAAACCAATAAAGTCGTAGTCGTTACTGGCGATGGAGAATTGAACGAAGGTTCGGTATGGGAAGCAGCGTTGGTAGCGGCTGCGCACAAATTGGATAACCTGATTTGGATTGTGGACCGAAATTATTTTCAAGCCAATGTGGCCACTGAAGAACTCATTCCACTAAACTCCATCAAGGAAAAATTTGAATGCTTTGGTTGGAATGCTGTGGATGTGGATGGTCACGATTTTGAAAAGCTAGAAGAAGCATTTACCCATCTCCCCCTTGGAAATGGAAAACCAACGATTGTAGTAGCCCACACGGTGCGTGGCAAAGGTTTGCCGAGCATCGAACGCAGAGCCGATCGGTGGTTCTGCAATTTCACACACCAAGAAGTGAATGCGTTGTTGGAAGAATTGCATGAAAATAAAATGGCGGAGTTAAACTCAGAGACATTGGTGGTAAGGTAGGGCTTAGGTATAAGGTATTGGGGCTTAGGCATTGGGTCTTATGCGTGAGTATAGTAAATGGTATAAGGTAGTAAGTAGTAAATGGTATAGGTAAGCAGTAGAAAAGCATTCGAACTTCTAAATTCTGACTTCTAACTTCTTTTTGAAAATGACCTACGAACAATTAATAACCGAATTAGCACTAACCGATGATCGGCTCATCATCATGACGGCAGAGAACCGTGCACTGATTCGAAATATTCCCAATAATCCGGCACTTGCCAATCGATTTATTGATACGGGTATCACCGAGCAAACGATGATTGGCATGGCTGCAGGGCTGGCACTGCGCGGGCGTGTGCCGGTGGTGCATGCCTTAGCGGCTTTTCTTACCATGCGGGCGTTTGAATTTATCCGCACAGATGTTGGCATCGCCAATTTGCCTGTGAAGCTCACGGGATTTATTCCGGGTCTCTTATCAGATGGAAACGGCCCAACACACCAGGCGATCGAAGATATTTCCATCATGCGCGGCATTCCTCACATGCAGGTATTTGCCCCTGCTGATGAAGAAGATATGTTGGTGATGATGCCTGAAATTTGGAAATCAAAATCTCCATCTTACACGCGTGCCAATTTGGTTAAGCCAATTTATCAACACGATAAAAATTTTCGCATTGGCAAAGCTGAAGTAGTGGACGAACCCGCTACGATTACTTTTTTGGTGTATGGCATGTTGTTCAACCAAGTTTATCAAGCCAAGCAAATATTAGAGGAGCAAGGTCAGGCCGTTGGTTTGGTAAACATGCGAAGCCTAAAACCGGTGGATGAAGAAATCATTCTACGCGCGGCACAAGAAAGTGAGTTGGTGGTAATTGTTGAAGACCATTTTAAAACAGGTGGTTTGTATTCGATTGTGGCAGAAGTTTTATTGAAACATCAGACAACAGGCAATGTTCAATCACTTTCGCTAGATGAAAATTGGTTCACGCCAGCACGCTTGAGCGAAGTATTGGAACACGAAGGGTTTACTCCAGAGAAGATTGCAATGAGAACGCTCGAACTTTTAGAGGCGACTGTTTCACAGGAAATAAACGGTAAGAGGTGAGTGGTAGTTGGTAAACGGTATTCAGTAAACAGTATTCGGTAGACAATAAACATCAGCACTTTAACACATTAACACTTCAACACATGATTAACTATCCCGATATCACCATCTCAAATGCTTGGTACGAACGCGCGAAGCAAATCATGTTTCCGGTAACACAAACCATGGCGAAGGGCCCATCACAGTATGTTAATGGAGTGGCGCCAAAATACTTGGCAAAAGGAAAAGATGCACATGTATGGGATGTGGATGGGAATGAATACATCGACTACAACATGGGCATTGGCCCAATATCATTAGGTTACGGATACGAAGCGGTTGACAATGCTATCCAACAACAGTTGAAAGATGGAATCACGTTTTCGTTGATGCACCCGCTGGAAGTGGAGTTGAGCGAATTGATTCATCGCATCATACCTAATGCAGAAGCAGTGCGCATTGCAAAAACCGGAGCGGAAGTATGCAGTGCTGCTGTTCGTATTTCTCGTGCTTTTACTGGGCGAAAAAAAGTGTTGTGCTGTGGCTACCATGGTTGGCATGATTGGTACATTGGCACGACCAGTCGCGCGGAAGGGATTCCCCAAGAGATAAAGGAATTGTCGGGCACTTTTGATTACAACAACATTGAATCACTAAAGGCTAAGTTAGACGAGGAAGTAGCCTGCGTGATTTTAGAGCCCTTTATTTTTGAAGCACCCAAAGATAATTTCTTAGAAAAAGTTCAAGCACTCTGCCAGGCCAATGGCACGCTGTTGATTTTTGATGAGATGTGGACGGGCTTCCGAGTAGCCGTGGGTGGAGCCCAAGAATATTTTGGCATCACACCCGATTTAGCGGTTTACTCAAAAGCATTTGCCAACGGAATGCCGATTGCTTTGTTGACAGGTAGAAAAGACGTGATGCAAT
The DNA here is from genome assembly GCA_025370075.1 of Chryseotalea sp. WA131a. NCBI lineage: Bacteria > Pseudomonadati > Bacteroidota > Cytophagia > Cytophagales > Chryseotaleaceae > Chryseotalea > Chryseotalea sp. WA131a. The sequence goes on from CP073016.1 coordinate 3,485,869, forward strand.
TGTTTGTGAAAGATGTTTTCTTCTATTCCACCTTTGGAGGCGAAGCCTTGTCGATGGCAGCCGCGATAGCTACCATTCATGAGATGATTGATAAAAACGTACCGACCGCCTTGGCCGCGAAAGGAAAGAAATTAAAAGAAGGATACAATGCCTTAGCTGCGAAGCATGATCTCACATCCGTAACAACTTGCCAGGGTTTTGATTGCCGCACTATTATCACCTTCAACGCCTCGGCTGGTGACCCACTGATTTTAAAATCATTTGTGCAGCAAGAGATGATTAAGCGTGGCATTTTGTGGGGTGGCTTTCACAACGTATGCTTTACCCACACAGACGAAGATATTACCAAAACACTCACGGCTTATGAGGAGGTGCTTCCACTATTAGCCTCGGCATTGAAAGAAAACAATGTAGCCGAGCAACTCAAGGGAAAACCAGTAGAGGCTGTGTTTAGAAAAGTGGGTGACGTACAAAGGACATTTAAAGAAAAAGAATTGCTAGCAAAATGATGGATTTGTTCTCATTGAAAGGTAAAACAGCAATTGTGACAGGTGCGTGTGGGTTGTTGGGTAAGCACCATTGCTATGCGTTGGCAGAAGCTGGTGCAAAGGTGATTGCCGCAGATATCGACCAAATAGCATCGCAAAATTTGGCGAAGTTACTAGGTGATGGCCACATGGGCGTTGGGTTGGATGTGTCGAGCGATGTATCGGTGATGGAAGCAAAAGAAGCAGTGATGGAGCGCTATGGAAAAATTGATGTACTAGTGAACAATGCCGCTATCAACGACATGTTTGAAAACCCAACAGCTGCACTAGAGCTTTCTAAGTTTGAAAATTATCCATTGAGCCTTTGGAAAAAATCAATTGATGTTAATGTGACAGGCGTGTTTTTGTGCAGTCAGATTTTTGGCTCTGTAATGGCCGAAGCAAAACGTGGAAGTATTATCAACATAGCGTCTACGTATGGTATAACCGCTCCCGACCAAAAGCTTTATCAAAATGAAAAAGGGGAGCAAACTTTTTATAAGTCCGCTTCTTACCCGACTACCAAAGGTGCTGTTATTAGTTTCACGCGATTTTTGGCTGCGTACTGGGGCGACAAAGATGTTCGTGTAAATGCGTTGTCACCAGGAGGTGTTGAGAATAGTCAGCAAGAATTTTTTAAAAAGAATTATAGTGAGCGAACACCCTTGGGACGAATGGCAAAGCCGAACGACTACCAGGGGGCCATTGTTTTTTTGGCAAGTGATGCTTCAAGTTACATGACGGGAGCGAATTTGGTTGTGGATGGTGGATGGACGATAATTTAGATGTGAGATGTCAGATTTGAGATTTTTGAACCCAGCGTTAAGCGATGCCTTCTCAAAATCTTAAATCAAACATCTTAAATCTTAAATGAAAAGAAATGTCAATAACAGAAATAAAGCGAAGAGCTGAAAAAATAAAGCTGATGATTACCGATGTGGATGGTGTGCTGACGGATAATGGAGTATACTATTCCGGTAACGGAGAAGAACTCAAACGTTTTTCATTTCGTGACGGCATGGGTGTGGAGCGTTTGCGAAAAATTGCTTCCATCGAAACGGGGATCATCACACGCGAAGATTCGCTGCCGGTATCGAAGCGCGCGGAGAAACTCAAAATAAAAGAATTGCACATGGGTGTGATGGACAAGGCGCAACGATTGCAAGAAATTATGGAGCGCATCAAGATTTCCAAAGAGGAGATTGCCTACATCGGGGACGACATCAATGACGAAGAAATTATGAAACAGGTTGGCTTATGCGCCTGCCCGGGCGATGCGATGAGCTTTGCGCGAAGGGTGGCGCATTACGTTTGCACAACCAATGGCGGCCACGGAGCTTTCAGGGAATTTGCAGAATTAATTATCAATAGTAAAGTAAACGCGAATTAAAAATTATCAACTAAAACCATACTACTATGAACCATGTTGAACTAAAAAACAGAAGAAAGATTGGGGTTGGGCATCCTGTGTACATCATCGCAGAGATTGGGATTAACCACAATGGCTCAGTAGAGATTGCGAAAAAATTAATTGACTGGGCAAGCATTGCAGGCTGTGATGCTGTGAAATTCCAAAAGAGAACACCTGAGTTGTGCGTACCGAAAGACCAATGGGAAAAGCAACGTCAAACCCCGTGGGGAACCATGAGCTACATTGATTACAAGCGCAAGACTGAATTTGGAAAAGCGGAGTTTGAAGAGATTGACGAGTACTGCGCACAAAAGAAAATCGATTGGTTTGCCTCTGCATGGGATGAACCGTCCGTTGATTTTTTAGAGCAATTCAATCCTGTGATGTACAAATTGGCTTCGGCCAGTTTAACTGATTTTGATTTGATTAAAAGAACGTTGTCTACCGAGCGGCCTTTGATGTTATCGACAGGCATGTCGACACAAATGGAAATTGAAGATGCCATTGACTTAACCGGCACTAAAAATGTGATGGTAGCGCACTCTACTTCTGCTTACCCTTGCGACCCTGCACAATTGAATTTGAACATGATTCGTACACTCATCAATCAATTTGATTTACCGATTGGTTACTCCGGCCATGAGACGGGCTTGGCACCAACACTTGCAGCCGTATCATTGGGAGCAACTTTTGTGGAGCGTCATGTTACTTTGGACAGAGCCATGTGGGGTTCCGACCATGCAGCGTCTGTGGAGCCACAAGGAATTGTAAAGCTGGTCCGCGACATTCGCGACATTGAAAAAAGTTTGGGCGATGGCGTGAAGCGCGTGTACGACACAGAACTTGAGCCGATGAAGCGCTTGCGGAGAGTGATTCATCAGCCGGTTACTGTTTAGATTTACGATTTCAGATTTACGATTTGTGATTTTTCTTACTTCGCTTACTTTCTTTGAGTGAATCAGAAAACACAATTCTAAAATCAATGTCGTTAAGTTAAGGAAATGACGATTAAAAGTGATTATTTTTATGGCATAGTATAAGGGGCATGTTGCATTCGAACCTGTATCTAACCAGTACCGAGAAAACCTATCCGAGAAACTATTAAACCACATATCAAATGACAATTTTAAAAGCCGTTCAAAAGACGGTTCGAAGGGGGCATTTACAAGGGTCCGGAAACTTCCCTTTGAGCATTTGATAGTGAGCATGTTAACGATGGGCAACTCCTCGCTCCAACGTGAGATGGACAAGTTTATACGTGAGGCCCACGGAAGGGAATTCAATATCCGTGGCATCACCAAAAGTGCTTTTAGCCAAAGCCGCAAGCAATTAAAGCCGGAAGCATTTTTAGAGCTCAATGAGTTGGTTTGCAACGAATTTTATGAAGGTGCCCCTTACCTTGGATATAACAACCACCGTGTGCTTGGCCTGGATGGAAGCCGTCTTTTATTGCCCAACAGTGAAGACATTGCCCAGGGGTTTGGTACAGTGGGCTATGGCCCCAATGCCGATGTACAGCGAAGCTTGGCAACGGTATCTTTTCTCTACGATGTGGGCAATTACCTTACCCTTGATGCGCAAGTGGCAGCCCAGGGGGGCAGTGAAAAATCGTTGTTGTACAAGCATTTAGAAAAAGTAAAGGCAGGCGACCTGTTGCTCATGGACAGGGGTTATCCAAGCAAAGCGTTGTTGGGTATCCTGGCCGGCAAGGGGATCGAATTTTGTGTGCGCATGAAAGAGGACTGGTGGTTACAGGTCAACAGCTTTGCGCAAAGCAACGCAGTGGATAGTGAAGTTGTGTTTGAACCCTCTGACAAAGACAGAAAAGAATACGGGGCCCAGTACCCAGAAATGAAACAAAAAGTGAAATGCAGGTTAGTAAAAGTCTTGCTCGACAATGGCCTTACCGAAATCCTGTGTACCTCTTTGTTGGACACACAGAAATATCCGCTTGCAGACTTTAAAGAAGTCTATCACTTGCGTTGGGGCATAGAGGAGGGCTTTAAAATGTTCAAATCAAGGGTCAACATCGAAGCCTTCACAGGAAAATCCGCAGTGTCGGTCAAGCAGGACATTTATGCCAAGGCCATGATGATGAGCCTGTGCGCAGCCTTCGCCTTCCCCATCGAGCAAAAGGTAAAAGCAGAATATGCAGCCAACAAAGACTTGAAACATCCCCAGAAAATAAACAGGACAACCGCTTATGCCAATACCAAAGCAGTGGCCATAAGCATGTTCTTAAAAAGCAAGATAAAACAGGCCATTGCCGCCTTTGATGATATTGTATATAACACAAGGGAAATAGTAAGGCCCAACAGAAAAAACCCACGCAACCACAGGCCCAAGCAACAACACTATATGAACTACAAACACATCTAGCTTAACTTAACGACATTGATTCTAAAATCAAAATTCACAAATCAATGAAATGAAAATCGAGACCATCACTTTTCTCATTCTGATCTCTTCCGCATTAACAATTATTTTGCTGGAGCGAAAGTACCCCTACAGAAAAGGATTGCCTTTTTTCCGTGAAGGCTTTTGGGTGGATTTGGTTTGGTACACGCTCATCCAAAGTTTCTTTTTGAAAATTTTGATTTTCGATTACATCATTCAACCAGTTAATGTAAAGTTTGGATGGTCATCGTTGCAATTGATTTCGCATTGGCCAATAGGGGTGCAGGTACTATTTTTTTTGGTCACGCACGATTTGTATATCTACTGGTTTCACCGCTGGCAACACAACTCTAAGATTTTGTGGCGCACCCACGAGGCACATCATTCCGTGAAGGAAGTAGATTGGATTGCTGGCTCACGTTCGCATGTGTTGGAAATCATCATCAACCAAACAATTGAATTTGCCCCCATTATTTTGTTGGGTGCAAATCCAATGGTTGTGCCAATCAAAGCTTGCATCGATGCCGTGTGGGGCATGTACATTCACAGTAACATTGATGTCCGCTCAGGCAGGTGGCAATATTTTATCAATGGACCAGAGATGCATCAATGGCACCATGCCGAAACCAAAGAAACCTACTTTGCGAACTATGCCACCAAGTTTGCCTTTTGGGATTGGATGTTTGGCACCGCTTATCTTCCTACCAAAAAACCCAACGAGTTTGGGCTACCCTATAAATACCCGAAAGATTATTTTTTACAACATGCCTTTTCTGTGAAACGGTTTGATGAAGACGAGCTGAAAAAGAAAAAGGGGTGGGATTGGTATTTAAATTTACGCTTTAGCATGATGAAGTTTTTTGCAGGACTATTTTCTACCAAAGCAAACGAGTCAGCCAAAGAAGAAAGCCTGGTGTGATGCAGTGGCTTTATTTATTCATTGCTTCCTTATTTGAAATCGGCTGGATATTCAGTTTGAAAAAACTGAGTTTTGCTGAAATCAGAAAAATATCATTCCAAGCTATCGCGCAACACCCAACGGATAACCTGCTTGTTCTTTTTCCCTTGCTAGGATACATTGGCTTTGGATTGGCAAACATTTATTTTTTCTCATTGGCCATGAAGCAAATTCCGGCCTCAACCGCTTTTGCCATTTGGATGGGCGTTACCCTAGCAGGTGTAAAATTAATTGAAGTGTTTTATTTCAAAGATGCCATCAAACCAATGGATTATGTCTACTTGAGTTTGATCTTAATCGCTATTGTTGGTTTGAAGAAATCATAAATTAGAAGTATCAATTTTTATCAGATACTTATACTCAATTTCTTTACTTCTTGTTTTGGGGTTCAGGAAAATCATGGATAAAGTGGAGATATGAAAGTGCTCCATTTTTTTGTCTTCCATAACCTTTGCCCCACTTGCCAAAATTTCTTGATATCCCGGCTCATTGGTGTAAACCCACATTGTTTTATCGTTGCTGTTTTTTAGTAGTTCGTCTACCGTGCTGTAATTCGGAATCGTGCGTTGCGAATACACATCCAAGCCATACAATACTTGATTCAATGTTTTGAAATTCTGTTCACCACCTTGTGCTTTTACCATCTTGGCTGCTTGATTGGATGTGGTAAAATGAAATAAGGTTGGGTAGAAATGTGAGTTTAACAAAAAATTAAGAATGATAATAGCAATGGCAGAGGGCAGAACCAACTTTTCGAAAGTTGATGTTCCTTTCCATACAAAATAAATGCTCGCGCCAATGCCAATCAAAACTACAGTCCACGAAATAGGATTGGTCATTGGAAATACCCATGTACAAAGCAAAACGCCAAGGGCATAAACAAGACTTAACACAAAGAGTTGAATCCACTTCCATCTGGTTTGCCAAAGCATTGTTCCATTTTCCATTAAGCAACCGAGAAAGTTAGCCGACATAATGGCGGCCAATGGAAAAATCACAAAAATGTAGTGCGGCAGTTTGTAATGCGAAAGGGAGAAGGCAATAAAAGGAAAAACAAACCCACCCCAAGTAAGGGCTGTATATCCGTTCACTAGATGAAGGCGCGATTTGACTAATTCAACGGTATCGCGCCACAGCGCTACCACAAACAAAACGCACCACGGCAGAAACGCCCACAGAAAAGTGTGCGTAAAGAAAAGTTGGGTAGTATCATCTTTCCAAACACTTTCGCCTGTTATTCGACCGAAACTTTGAGTCCACAAATAAAACTTAACCCCCGATTGAATGGGTTCACCTTGAATGAGCTTGCCTGGTTGCAAATCGTATTGCTGATAAAGTCCATATAGAAATGGGCTAATACAAAAAGTAACAATAACAGGCACTAGCAACCATTTCCAGTTGAATAGATTTTTCCAATCACGTTCTACCAATAAAAAGAAACCAATCGACAAAGCAGGAACCATCAAACCAATTGGTCCTTTGGTGAGCATGGCACCCGCTGCACCAATAGAACCTAAAGTAAGATGAACGAATTTTTGCTGATCCATGAAAATGAACAATTGCCAAATGCCAAAAATGGTGCAGGCGGCTAAAATGGTATCGGTGCGGATATCTTGGTTCATCATAAACCAAGCTTGGCACGAGGCAAGAATGAGTGCTGAGTAGAACCCTGTCTTTTCTCCGTACAATCTCTTGCCCAGTTGGTAGGTGGCAAAGATTCCTAACAAAGAGAATAGTACGGATGGAAGCTTGTATGTAAAGTTGGAGATGCCAAAAAGTTTGAATGAGAATGCCGATACCCAAAACAGCAAGGGTGGCTTATCTAAATAATTCAATCCACGATCGTACAGTTGCAGGTAACTGCCGCTTTCCAGCATCTCACGGCTCATGGCAGCGTACTGAGAGGCGTCCACCTCCATCACATCGTTGAACATGCCAATAAAATAGACGATGCCGATGGGAATAAAAAGAAGATAGTATTTCGTTTTCAAAATCAGCTTTTAGAAAAGTAGTTGTATTTGATAATGCAGTAGATGGCGCGAAGCCCGTCTTTCCAATTTATTTTTTTTCCTTCTTCGTAGGTACGGCCGTAGTATGAAATACCCACTTCATAAATCCGAATGCCTTTTATTCGTGCCACCTTTGCTGTTACTTCGGGCTCAAAGCCAAAGCGATTTTCCTTGAGAGAGATTTGATTAATGATTTCTTTGCGAAACAACTTGTAGCCCGTTTCCATATCTGTAAGATTAAGATTGGTAGCCGCATTACTCAAGAACGTCAAAAAGCGATTGCCAATCGAGTGCCAAAAAAATAAAATACGATGGGCCAAGCCACCCATGAAGCGCGAGCCGTACACAACATCAGCCTTGTTGTTAAGCATTGGTCTTAACAACGTGTTGTATTCTTCCGGGTCGTATTCCAAATCAGCATCCTGCACAATTACAAAGTCGCCCGTGGCTTCCTTTAGTCCACGCGCCAATGAAAAGCCCTTGCCTTTGTTTTTTTCGTTTCTAAAATACCGAATAAAAAGCTCCGGATTTTCTGTTTGATACTTCTGAATGGCTGCTAGGGTGTTATCGATCGAGCAATCGTCCACAATCAAGACTTCCTTTTCCAGACCTCCTATCAATTGAACGTCCTTTATTTTGAAGAGGATGAGATGAATGGTGGCCGCTTCATTGAAAGCAGGTATGACAATCGATAAAGTCAATTCTCTATTTTTTTCAAACTAATAAAACTATTGCCAGTTCATGATGAACGGAATGTTGTGAAAACATTAAGCCGATATGAACGAAATGTTTGCTTTGCTAAGGTTGATAATGATTCGGTGAATTTTATTTCAACTTGAGTTGATGATTGGGTAATTTTTGAATGATAATGTTGTACCGATATGAAGTTGACCTGCGAATATTCGCGTTTCACCTGCGCTGCTTACCTAGTGGCTGCCATTTTGCTGGTAGTTTGTTCTATTTTGATTGCTAAAGGGGAAGATGTGCTTTGGATAAATCATAACCATACTCCTTTTCTCGATCGCTTCATGGTGTTTGTTACGCAGCTGGGTGCTGGTTTTTTGTTTTTGCCGCTGCTTATTGTTTTACTCTTTGTTCGATTTCGATATGCAGTACTCACCGTGCTAGTATGGATTGGCCATGGCGTGGTGTGTGCTATTTTAAAACGCGGTGTTTTTGGTCCCGTCAAGCGACCAGCGGCACTGCTTGATAATAGTTTACTCTATTTTGTGCCCGATGTAGATGTTCATAGTTTCTTTTCTTTCCCATCGGGGCATACGGCAACTATATTTTGCTTTGCGTTCTTACTTTCCTTACTTATCAAAAAACGATGGGCTACCGTTGGGTTTCTATTGATAGCCCTGTCTGTGGGCTATTCACGTATTTATTTGCTACAACATTTCCTTATCGATGTAGCGTGGGGCGCAATGATTGGCGTATTGTTTACATACTTCGTATGGAGCTATTTTGAGACGGCCAAGTTGCCCACCTGGATGGATCGATTTATTAAAATCAATCGTGACCTATCGTTGCGGGTGACAATCTGAGAAGAACCTTTCTTTATAGAATCGTAACCATCACTTCACGTTAAAGTAATAGTAACGGTTGATATTTGCGGTGAAAATGAAAATTCAACTGATTGTATTCATCAGTGTTTTCTCCGCCCAACTCGGCTTTGCACAGTCGGTAACATCTCCCTCACCGCCAGAAAAAATCAAAATCCTTTCGTGGAACATTTACATGCTTCCCAGCATTGTGAAAGCCCAAGGAAAAAAAGAACGCGCATCTTCTATCGGAAAAGTGCTGAAAGAAAGTGATTATGATGTGATTGTTTTCCAGGAGGCGTTTCAGCGCAAAGCCCGAAAAAAAATTTTCGATCAACTCAAAGAAAGTTTTCCGTACCAAGCCGGGCCCGCCAATCAAAAACTGATTTCGTACCGAACCAATAGTGGCTTGTGGATATTTAGCAAACATCCAATTGTAAATACCCATTCGATTGTTTTTAAAAACCGCTCTGGTGTAGATGCGCTTTCACGGAAGGGTGGTTTGATTGCCGAAATTTTGGTTAACGAAGTGCCGATTCAAGTGGCGGCTACGCACTTGCAAAATTCCGGTCAGGCATGGATTCGGCAAAGTCAGTGTGTGGAATTTTACAATAGACTGTTGAAGCCCTTTCAAAAGGATGGTGTGCCCCAAATCATTTGTGGCGATTTCAACATCAATCGCGAGCGCGAAGAAGAATACAATTTTATGTTACAGGCACTTCATGCCAACGATGGCGAGTTGGCAGGCGAACAAAAATATACATACGATCGAGTGAACAATGATTTACAAGTAGAAAAGGGGACTCGCAAGGATTTGATTGACTACATCTTGATTTACGATGCAAACAGTCAATTCCTTTCTACTTCCCGGCAAGTACGAATTCTCAAACAGCATTGGAATTCTAAACATGCTGACCTATCAGACCATTATGCTTTGGAGGCAGAAGTGCAGTTTGCTTTACCACTTTTTATAACAAGCCTTAAGCAATAGAACAAACAGAAATCCTTTTTAGAGCAATACTTATCAAGAAATCGGATCCTGTTTCTAAACAGAAACGCCAAGGCTACCAGCTTCGATCAGACCAAACGATTTGCCTTTTAGTAATTTCTTTCTCGATGTGCGAGGCTAATTTTCAACTAGTTCGGGAAAGTCGACAAAATTCTTTTTGTAGAATAGCTGCAAGAATACCATTACCAAATTGCTGTCTTCGGTTAAATTTTGTTGGATAAAAAATGCTTCTGTGTCATGAAACCCACTTAGGTTTTTAAAATCATTCTCCGACAAACTTTTAAAGCCCATCGACCATCTGTCGAAAATTCGGTTGGCCGATTCCCCCTCTAGAAGCAAAGTCACTCGCTTGTGCCGCTCATCATTTTCAATTCTATGATAGAGTTGCTTTACTTTCTTTTGATCGCCCTCCAGCACTTGGATAAACTTGCCGTTTACGTATAAGAGCATGCCGGTAATCTCTTCTTTTTTATTATGATTTCTGGCCTGATTTAGCAATCCGACTAAACTGGCTTCATCAAAAGGTGGTATTGCGTAGCTTGTATAAACGAGATGGTACATTAAAATCCGTTGTTTGTTTTATTTATCTTGGTTAATTTAACCTAAAGTTAAACAAAATAGAGTTTAAATTGTCAATGAGCCAATTCATCGTTTTTTTCAAGCGATTGATGCCTGTCGATGAAGGGTGAATTTTGTTGATGAATGCGGATGGCGCTCTTGGAAAGTATAATGCCCGTGATGAGCGAAGCGATGGCGCCCACCCAAATGCCAGGCACATACGAGATAAACCAAAAATAATCGTATGCCCCATGAAAAAGGGTGGCTACTGCCAAAGCATAAAACGAGTAGTGCTCTTTCTTGTGTTGGAATTTTGCAATCCCTAAAAAGTAGCCCATCAATGCCCCAAACGTGGCGTGAGCTGGCACCGCAGTAAACATGCGCACAAGGGCAACTTCAAAACCTCCATTCCACACGTACAATATATTTTCAAATCCAGCAAAGCCAAGGCTTACAGTAACGGCATATACGATGCCATCGAATGGCTCGTTGAAGTTTGCATTCGGGTACAACACCCACCGCACAAAAATAAATTTGCTAAACTCTTCTATTAAGGCTACCAAAATAAAGGCATGTATGGCTTGCTGACCTACACTGTTTGGGTCAATGGAAATTAATTCATTCACAGGCCACGATATCAATAAGGTGATGATGGTACTCAATACCCCCAGAAAAAAACTTTTGACCAGCAGTCCAATTGGTTCACGCTCGTGCTTGTCTTTTAGATAAATATATAAACCAATAGCAGCTCCGGGAGCTAGTGCAAAAGCAAGAAGGAAGAGAATGTTCATAAACGAAAGTAGAGATATTCAATTAAATTTCAATCAAAAGGGAGCGGACCAAAATTTCTGAGGCCACATTTTGATAATCAGGATTTTGCTAGGAAACACTTTTCCCAATAAACCTCAACCCATCCAATGTCAAATCAGGGTCGATTTCATGAAAAAAATCTTTGAGGGGAGAAATCACAAACGACAAGCCACCGGTAGCGATAGCGGGGCAATCTTCGTTGAGCTCTTCACGGATTGCAGAAACCATTTTTCGCACTAGGCCCTCATAGCCAATTACGATTCCGGATTGAATGGCTGTAACAGTGCTAGTACCCAAAGCAGATTTCGGAATCTCCAACGGCACATCAAATAGTTTGGCCGCATTTTGTGATAATGCTTTCAAAGCAGTTCTTAATCCCGGCACAATGGATACGCCCAAAATTTTTCCTTCTTTTGAAATGGTCGTAAAAGTTAGGGCAGTGCCGAAATCAACTACAATGCATGTTCGTTTGAATTTGATATAAGCACCCATGGCGTTGGCCACCAAATCGGAACCAATTTCGTAAGGGTTTAAAACTTGGATGGGAAGTAGCTCGTAAATTTTAGGCCCAACAACTATCGGTTCTTTTTGGAAAAGAGTTCGAATGACATTCTTTACCTTTTCATTTAGCGCAGGCACCACCGAGCTCAATACAATTTTGTTCACCGCTTCTACCTGCAACGAAGACTCAATAAAGAAATCGCGGATTTTTACACCGTAAAATAATTCGGGCTGATCGGGCTTGGAAGGAATGCGCCAATGATGTTTCCAATGTTCATCAGTCCAAATTCCGATGGTAATGTCGCTATTGCCAATGTCGATTGCGAGGAGCATTATTTCAACGAGGCTTGCTTTAATATGCTATTAAGTGTTCCTTTGGGAACTTCATCTGACAACCGGTGATAAGCAATTGTCACAATTCCGGTTTTAGTTGCATGCTTATAAGCGCGGTGGCTTCCACGCTGTCGGACTTGAAACCATCCATCAGATTCAATAATCTTAACTATTTCTTGATACTTCATGTAAGCTAAGCCAACACAAGCATTTCAGATTCTGAGTTTGCTTCAGGTATTGGGTACCCTGATTCTATCATCATTTCAATGTGCAGTCTGATAGCTTCAACAATATTTTGTTCCACTTCTTTTTTGGTAGCCCCAGCAGAGGTACAACCAGGTAAGTCTGGAACGTAAGCACTATATCCATCAGCGCCTTTCTCGTAAATAATTAGATATCTTGTCATAACAACCTTTCTTATAGTTGAAAGGTAGCAAAAAATTACAAAAACCGAAGTGCCACTTTCGCGCCCCACCACATTTTTAGGTTGTGGCGGCTGTCCCAATCTTGGCTGTATAGGAGAGACGGTTGGTATTGACTAAAAAGAGAAGGGTTGTCGGTGGAGGAAATCTCCGTAAGGTATCCGTTGAGCGTTAGGCCACCATAAATCCAAAACTTTCTTGCTAGTTTAAAATCAAGTCCAAGGTGAATTTTGTTCAGCAAGCTTAGTGAATTGGTGTAATCTGCTTTGGTTACATGCTGTGCGGTAGCATCAATGTTCAGTTGAATGCCCCGTGAGATTTTCCGTGCTGTGCCTAATCCATAACCGAATGTCCAGAGGTAGTTATTGCTGCTGATACGATTGGGCTGAATACCAACCAATAAAATGTTGTAGAACTTCCTTGCCCCCGTTCTAAAAGCTAAGTTGCCATAAAATATTTCGTCTGCTGAAATTTCTAATTTATGATAACCATGATTGACGTAACTGATGAGACCAATGGGCACACCCCCTAAGCTATCGGCATAGTTGAGCAAACCAATTTGTGTTCCGCGTACATTTTTGCCATAATTAAATACTCCGGCCACTTGTGAACCCGTCACTCTTTTTATACCGATGTTGCTTACACCCGCAATTTGTGTTCCGTAGATATTTTTGGTATTCACATTCACTGCTCCTGCTATCTGCGTTCCTTGGAATCTTCCCACTAACACATTGGCACCACCTGCTATCTGCACACCGCCCGATTTGCCCCTAGCAAAATTACTTAACCCTGCCACCTGCACACCTTGCATAGATTTTAAGTTGGCGTTGGCAAAACCTGCCACTTGCACACCGTGCAGTTCGCCACGATTACCATTAACAAATCCAGCCATTTGCAAAGCCGTAACATCGCCACCATTCACGTTTACAAAACCTGCAGCTTGCACCCCATATACATTTCGGCCTACCAAGTTTCCTACCCCGCCAATTTGCAACCAACTCACATCTCCTCGGTCGATGTTAAAGAAAAACCCCAGTTCAATTTGTCTTGTACCTAGCGAATAACCGCCCAACATATTAATCGAATAATTATTGATGGTATTCCCGCTAAGGCCATTGTTACTCCCCACAAAAGGCAACAGCGAGATTTGAATATCACGATAAAGCGTGTCGCTGATATTCTGCACATTCGGCTCCGATTCATATGGCATCGTCATGGATTCCTCTACTTTTTTGGTAGAGTCGACCAACCTTGGCGCGGCAATTATTTTGCTTTTCAATCCAATTTTTAAGGATTGATAATTTTGGGCTGACAAGGTGATGAGGGTATCTACATAACTTTTTTTGCTTACTGAAAACCGAACGGAGTCGGTTTGTTTGCTGAGCTTCAATTGAAAATAGCCGACTTCATCTGTAATGACCGAACTGATAGAATGCTTATCGTATACACTTGCATTCTCGATTTTATTTTGCGTCTGGGCGTCTTCAATAAAGCCACTTACAATATATTGCGAAGGCTTTGCTACTACCACCACTTTTTTTAGGATGATGTACTTTCCTTTTTCCTTAAAGCTGATGTTGCCTTTAAAAATTTCGGTCAGCACTTCTGCCACGGTGCGGTCAAAGGCATAAATGGTCACCGTTTGTTCGGCTGATAAGATGGAGCTATTGTACGAAAAATAAAAACCTCCTGCTTTGCCGATTTTATTCAACGCCTCTGGCATTTTTTCATCCATCAAACTGATCGTTATTTTCTTATCTAAAATGGATTGAGCTTTTGCGGAATCCACAGCGAAGACAAAGAATGCTAAGGCAATCAGTTTCAATTTAAAATTGGAACGAGGTTTGAGGCTTGAGACGTGGGTGTTTGGCAAGGCCATATTCTAAATTCTGACTGCTAAAATTCCTGTTCAGATCATTTTCCTATCGACTATTTCTTATCTTCTTCAATGCGTACTACAACCCTCTCCCTCTAACACAACCTCATCCTCTTGTCTACTAATGCTTAGACCCATCGTTTCTGCAATTACTTCGATTATTGTGTTCGGATTATCTTCATAAAAACTGGCTGTTAAGCGACATTTCATCAACCCAGGCGCCAGCTTGATGTGTGTATTGTAAATCTCGTTCAGAAGTTTCACCACCGATTGCAATTCAGTATTGTTGAAATTGAAAACTTTGGTTTTGTACGCCAGCACATTGGTATCTGGCTTTTCGATGCGCTGAAATTCTTTTAAATGTTTTAAGTAGCGTGCACTTTCGCCAGCTTTCAAATTTAATCCTGTATTTTTCAACGTATAGAATTGTACCTCACCCTGAGTCACCACAATTTCGATGGTGTCTTTATCGGGATAGGCTTTTAAATTAAATTCGGTACCGATATCGCGCACCAGAATTTCATCTGCTTCGATTATAAATGGTTTTGTTTCTTCATGCTTTACCGAGAAGAAAGCTTCTCCTTTCAATGTTACTTTTCGTGATTGACTTTTTTCATTGAAGGAAAAGCTCAACTCACTTTTTTTGTTAAGGAAAACCGTAGAGCCATCTGGCAATGTATCGCTTTGGGTGGTAGTGTGGGCCGTTACTTTTATTGTGGAGAGTTCGCTATTGTTCGCTAAATAAAACAAAGAAGCAACACCCACTACTGCGGCAATGGCAGCAGCGATTCGCCAATCAAAAGTCAATAGACCTCGCTCTTTTGTTTCCTGTTTGGCCTCGCTCAATTTCGTCTTTACCAACAACCAAGCTGCATCGGCATCAAATTGATTGCTTATTTCTTTTGCATTTGATTTTTCGAAAATCAATTTTACTTGATTGAAGTAGTGCTGGTTTTCTTCGCTCAACTTCATCCAATCATGCACGTGCTGTTTTTCCGCACTTGTAGCTTCATTCGCCAACACTTTGCTAATCAACACATCGATATCGTATTCGTTTTGCATTTCTACAGAATGAAGTTATTTAGAAAAAGCATATACAATGGCAAATACTCTTTCAGTTGCGTGCGCATAATTTTCAGTGCCTTGCCCATTTGGTTCTCCACCGTCTTTACCGAAATCTGCAACTGGTCGGCTATCTCTTGGTATTTCAATTCTTCAAATCGGCTTAGCTGAAATACCAAACGACACTGCTCGGGCAATGCTTTCATGGCCAAATAGATTTTGGATTCCAAATCGTTTGACAATACTTTTTCCTCCACCAAGTCACGCGAACGCTCCGTTTCTTGCACGTGCCATTTCGCATGAAGCTGTTTTACTTTTTCGTGCTTGATTACGTTGAGACAGCCATTGCGCACCATGCTGTACAAATAAGCCTTCAAAGAAGACTGCACACTCAGTTCATTTTTCTTTTCCCAGATTTTGATAAACGTTGTCTGCACCACTTCTTCGGCTTCATTCTTGTCATTCAGAAAAGAATGCGCATAATGACATAACGGTTTATAGTAGGTTTTAAAAATCATTTCAAAAGCGATTTGGTTGCCCTCTTTAATTGCTCTATAATTTTCTTCGTCTGATTGCATCTGCCAAATTGAAATGACAATGCAATGTACGGTTTAGTTTATTTTTTGTTTTCAAGTCGTGCCTAACTAAATTTTTGATTTGCAGCAACCTGTAGGATGCCGAATAGCTTGCGCCTATTACTTACTATGTGTAATACTCGCCCTTCCAATCATCAATCCTTTTCGAATGTCGGGTGAGCCCCATACTTCAATCAATGGTTCGCCAAAAGCGGTGATGTAAACTTGGTTGGAAGCAAACAATTTCAATCTGCCTTCACCATAAATTGAAGTGGTAATGTCTTCACTCTTTAAAGCACTGTTATCAATTTTATTTTCGCCATAGAGCCGATAGGTTTGTCGCTGCGCAAGTCCGCTCTTTACCTTGATTTTGTTTTCACCGTACAGAACCATCCGAAACTCCCCCACATTCAAACTGTCTAGTGTAATTTCAGATTGACCGTAGGCTTTCAGTGTAAATTCATCACCCGCAATCACGCTAGTGCATGTAATCTCTTCTTCGCCCCGTACTTCCAATTTTTGCAAATCGGTGTAGGTAACATAGGCCGTTACCAATGCATCGCGATAAACACTCACCTTACTGCGATAATCATCGCCATCTACATATTCACGCTTATCTAAAATGCGCGCACCTTCTAAATAAAGTTGTAATGTTTTGCCTGAAACACTGGCGTGGATTTTATCTTGATCTACCCGTGCATACACAACGCGCACACTTTCCTTGTTGCCTTTGGTCAATACAACATTGATTTTGGGCGAAATAGTGATTTTCTCGAAGGAGGGCAATGAACGAGTGAACTCTTGTGCATGTACATGCATGTACGTCAATGCTAAGCAAAGAAAAAGGTTAATTGTCTTCATATCTCTGGGTTTTAGAGATATGACAACCCAGAAGATGCTTACCCCTATTCTGAGAAAAGATTTTTTTTCTTGCCAGAACGATATTCTGTTGTGTTTATCGGTGCTTTTAATCCGATTACACTTGCCGAAATAAGAAGAGATAAATACACTGAATCGATATCGATTGTTTTTAATTACGCCTTGAAATATTCTTCCAGCTCTGTTAAGGTGGTGGTGCCGCGGAGATCCTTGATTACTCTCCCTTTTTCCAACAGCACAATGCGGTCGCAGATTTCGGTTACGTGGTTCAGGTCATGACTGGAAATCAGGTAGGTTACTTGCCTTAACTTCCTTTCGGCTTGCAACAAATCTTTCAGGCGGATTTGCGAAGTCGGGTCCAAGTTTTCAAACGGCTCATCGAGCATAATGACCTGCGGATTGCCAATGAAGGAAGCGGCTATGCCTACTTTTTTCAAATTCCCTTTCGACAAATCACCGATGTATTTGTTTTGCCCGGTAATTTCACCATGAAACAACACTTCAAACTTTTCTTGAAATGATTTCAAATCAGCGGCACTATATCCGTGTAAGTTGCCCACAAACCGAAAGTACTCATCGGGCGTGAGGTAGGGAATCAGAAATCCTTCATCTAAAAAAGAGCCAACGTGCTTTTTCCATTCATCATTGCCTTGCACATTTTTTCCATCGATCGATACGCTTCCCGAAGTTGCTTTCACCAAATCGAGTATCATGCGAAACAGCGTTGTTTTCCCCGCACCATTATTGCCGACCAATCCAAAGCTTTCGTTGTTGCCAACGGTTAGCGATTCAACATCTACCACCGTAGTGTTCTTGTAAACTTTTTTTAATGCTTGTATTTCTATCATACGTATTGTTTATTCTTTGCGGAAGCCCGCTGCTATTTCGTATTTTTTTTGTTCCAATCTTTTTGCTGTCAGGGTTATCAAAAAAGGTCGGCAGGCAATGCCAATTAATCCCGCCAAGGCTACTGCCATTATTCCAATTTGAGTAGAGAAAATAAATTTAAAGGGTAAATAAAAAATAAATGGAGCCAACATAAGCGGTATGGCCATTACCCATTGGGCAGCACCCATTCCCTCGTAGTTAAATGTTGAGCCTTTTTTCAAATCAATTTTCTGGGGTCCCCACATGGCCAAGTTCATGATGATGAAAATGTTTACACCCATGTTGAAGAGCATCATCGCCAAGTGAGTGAATACAATCCGCCAACCAAAATAAGCGTACGGCAAGCTTACTACAAAGGCCACCAAGGTGGTAGCGCTGAGCATCCAATATTTAGACTCAATGAACTGGCGGATGGAAAGTGGCCGCGTAAGTGTAAAATCAAAGTGACCGCCTTGCCAACTAAAAAGCAACTGGCCATAGTTAATCATAAATGCCCCTGTAATGAACATGCCAGCAAACAATGCAACACCTGGCATCTTTTCACCCGCACCGCCATCGCGGTAAAACACCAAGCCATAGAGCAAGAGCAGGGCACTGATCATCACAAATGTTCTTGGGCGTTTGTTTCGCAAAATCAACTTTATTTCCAGGTTTATCCACTCGCCATACGTACCAAATCCTCGCAGAAACTGCCAGTCGCTGTACTTGCCCCATTCCGTGGCACTATCTTTTTCCGAACTCCAGTCATCGGCATACATGCTGTTAATCATCACGTGATAATCGAGCCAATAGAAAACCACTGTAAGCCCAAATGAAATGATCAGTGTTATATAAATAAAGGTTGGTTGATGAAAAATGGCTAATGAAATATCTGACAATTGAAACCATCCGTAATAATCAGCTCCACCCAGCAAACCAAATACTCCCATGAATAGTAAGATACCCCAAATGTTATCATCTAATTTCTTTTTGTAGAAGATAACCAAGTAATGAAGTGCAAGGCTTAACAGCACCAAACAGCTCAGCCACGAAATGGCCGAACCGGTGCCCCACTGGGGCGCTACTACTTTGAAAGTAAAAGGGGCAAAGAGCAAGAACACCGAACTATTGAAAACATGCACCAGCGACTTGGTTAATAAATAATGCGCAATAGAAGAACGATGGATGGGCAAGTGTAAGTAAGGCTGAACATCCAATGCGGGCACATTTTGCATGAAGTAGCGCATCACAAACTCTACTACAAAATAATACAGCAACAGTTTGTTAACGAAGAGCAAACTATCGGGCTGTTTCAAATAGCCGGTGATGAGTCCATCCATGGCGAAGCCCAAGCCCAATGAATAGCCAACAATCATGAGCGCCAAAAAGCCCATGAAAATACCTTTTGCTAAATCTTTGCTAAAGGCAGAAGAGTGTGTGAATTTTTTATAGGCGTGTGAGAGGAAGATGTAGGTCATGAAAAATGCAAATTCAAATTTATAAAACGCAAAATTAGGAGATTAAGTTAAGCCTTAATCATCTCCGCTCCCTTCTCCGCAATCATCATCGTTGGTGCATTCGTATTTCCACTGCTGATGACGGGCATCACCGAAGCATCAATCACACGCAAATTATAAAATCCCCTTACACGAAGTTCAGGATCCACCACAGCCATTTCGTCTGTACCCATTTTGCAGGTGCCCACAGGGTGATAAATGCACTCGGCTGTTTCACGGATGTGATTCAACCACGCTTCATCTGAATCGCGCTGTTTAGGCAAATGGGTTTTGATGCGAATGTTTGAAAAAGCATTTGCTTCTAAAACTTCCAACGCTTTTCTCCCACCCGCCACCTGCACCTTTTTATCTTCTTCTTCAGCGAGGTAATTTGGATTTATCAAGAGTGGCTTGGATATATCTGCGGAATTCAAGGACACATAACCCCTGCTATCGGGCCGCACTTGAGCAGGAAAAATGGAATAGCCATCTGTTTTTGAAAACGTGCTCATGTCGTACATATTGGCTACTTTATCATCTCCTGCGTTGGTGGGCGTAAATTGAAACTGAATATCGGGCCGCGTTTTTTCGGTTGATGATTTAAGAAAAGCAACAGCTTCTAATGGCCCAATCGACATGGGGCCGCTCTTGGTAACTAAGAATTCAATCAAGGCGGCCGCCTGCCGATACCACGGCAAGTAATAATTGTTCGACTTGATGTTGCATTGACTGCTCACAGGAAAGAAAATATGGTCTTGCAGATTTTTGCCCACACCCGGCAAATCTTTTTTTACATCAATGCCCTGTCTTTTCAATTCATCGCTGGCGCCAATGCCCGAGTGCATGAGTAACTTGGGCGACTCAAAAGCACCCGCACTTACAATTACTTCTTTACGCGCACGCGCCACCATGGTGGCACTTCGGCTCGTCATAAACTCTACACCGCTTGCACGCTCGCCCTCCAGCACAATTCGTTTGCACAAAGCTCCGGTAATGACCGATAAATTTGCTCTCTTGAGTGCGGGCACTAAAAAAGCTTTGGCCGCGCTAAAACGTTTGCTGTTTTTCATCGTGTACTGAAACCAGCCGGCCCCTTCTTGTCTTGCTCCGTTTACATCATCATTTTCTGGAATGCCCTTTTCCGCACAGGCTTTGATGAACGCTTCTCCCATCGGTGTGTGGTACCAATGCGCTTGTGTTACGTTCAACAAACCGCCTTTGGCATGAAATTCATTCTCAAATTGTTCGTTGTGCTCTGATTTTTTGAAGTAGGGCAGCACTTCATCAAAACCCCAGCCTTCATTACCCAAACTTTTCCAGTGGTCATAGTCTTCGCGTTGGCCGCGAATGTAGGCCATGGCGTTGGTAGAACTGCAGCCACCGAGTACTTTGCCTCGGGGGTGATAGATTTTTCGGTTGTTGAGATGCGCTTGTGGCTCCGTCCAATAGCAATTCCAATCCACATTGCTGTGATGCAGTTTTAAATACGCTTGCGGAATATGAATTTCAGGTTTAGAATCTTTGCCTCCCGCCTCAATCAACAATACTGTTTTAGATTCGTCTTCCGACAGTCGATTGGCCAAAATGCACCCGGCTGAGCCAGCCCCGATAACGATGTAGTCGTAGGTCATAATTTAATTTGAAAATGTATCAATTTGAAGATTTGAAAATGAAAATGCAACTAAGGCATATAGAAATCTCAAGGTTATCTTGATGAAACTTAGTGTCTTCGTGTCTTAGTGGTTTATATCTAGCCAACATACTACTCAAGAGCAGCAATTGCATTCGCATAATCGCTCTGCAAATCTTCTGGCAACTTGGCGAGAATCGTATTGATCTTTTTTAGTTGACCTTGATATAAATTGAAAAGTGCCGGGCTATTGTCCATCGGAATTTTCGCAGCTTTTACTTTTTCGCAGAAATAGATTCGCAATTCCAAATCGGTTTCGTCTCGGTCGGAGTATTTGATGTGGCGATTGGCAAAGCGCAGCGTTTTGCGAAGCATCTTTTTAACGATGTACAGATTACGGCCTTTCAACTCTTCAAATTGCGAATCGATGTCTTCTTTAATTTGGCGGACATAACTTGCCTCGTCCTGCGACTCAAAAAGCAAATACCCGAGCAGTTCTTTATTTTCCTTTTTGTATTTGGCCAACCGCAAACACAGCGATTGGATTACGTCCGGATCGGTTTGTTGTAGCTCTTTCTTAATTTCTGCTAAGCTGGCAAATGTCATGACTCACTTTGGAAATGCGTCAATTTGAAGATTCGAAAAGCATAATCCAAATGCCGATTTTCAAGTTAGCCAATTTTCAAATTTTCAAATCGCTTAAACATCTCCCACACCACGATTCCCAAGCATACCGAAATGTTAAGCGAATGCTTCGTGCCGATTTGTGGAATCTCCAAAGCTAAATCGCCTAGTTCAATCACCTCATCGCTCACGCCATGCACTTCGTTGCCAAAAACTAAGCAATATTTTTCATTGGGATGTGAAGCAAATGTTTGTAGAGGAATGCTGTCAGTCGTCTGCTCAACAATTACGATTTTATAGTGCTGCTCTTTTAGTTTTTTAACCGCTTCTGCCGGATGCTCAAAATATTCCCAAGCGACAGATTCCGTGGCGCCCAATGCCGTCTTTTGTATTTCTCGGTGCGGAGGCGTGCCAGTGATGCCGGTCAAGTAAATTTTCTCCACTCGAAACGAATCGGCTGTGCGAAAAGCCGAACCCACATTGTGCAAGCTTCGCACATTATCCAACAAAATACAAACGGGTATTTTTGCTGCTTCTTTAAATTCATCAACCGTTATCCGGCCGAGTTCTTCGAGTTGTAGTTTTTTCATTTCAATCAATCATCACCCACCATTCCGATACACATTATATTCGTTGCTACCCTAGCTTCAATTCGCCTTTGCTAAATTAACTACCAACTCCCAATTAAATTGCACAAACTTGTGTAACGATTCTTCCAAAATCCTTTCTTGATCGCTGTGAGCCGCAAAACCTTTTGGCCCATCCTCGACATCCGTCATCGGGCCGATGCCATAACACTCAATGCCTTTCGCTCGTAAGAAAGCCATATCGGTTGCACCTGTTGGCATGGTGGGAATGGTAACAGTATTATAAATTTTGGTGACCGCGCTTTCGGTTACCTTAAATGCCTCTGAATCTAACCGCGAAGGACGGGCAGACGGGCGCAAGTTTCTAGTGTTGGGAACAATTTCAATTTGCGAATCATTGATCACGCGTTTCATCTCGGCCAACAATGTTGGCATGTCTTCATCCGGCAAAGCTCGAACATCTAAAGTAGCTTCGGCTTCACTTGGGATTACATTGCTTAGATAACCACCTTTAAAAATATTGGGTGAGATGGACGTGCGAAGGGTAGAATGCATCCGTGGCTCTTTGGCGGCAAAATACTCTTGCGCCTTTTCTGCATCCTTGCCCGTCACCACCGCCATGTAGCGTGCAGCATCGGCTGGCGCACTCACCGAAGCAAGTCGTGTGAAAAATGCTTTCGTAGTTTCGTTCAAGCGCATGGGTGTTTGCCAGGCTGCAATTTTAGCAATGGCCTGCGACAAATGAACGATGGCATTGTCTTGCAGCGGCACCGAACCATGACCAGCTGTTCCGCGGGCAACCAACTTCACACCATTCGGCACTTTCTCGGTGGTAGAAACGGCTGCGTATAAAATTTTTCCTTCTTTGCGCGAAACGCCACCGCCCTCGGCAAAGCAAAACTCTGCTTCAATATCGGCCCAATGTTCCTTCACCATAAAATCAATACCCACTTTGGTGTTTGATTCTTCTCCGGCCTCGGCCAAAAAAATCACATCTCGATCCAATGGAATATTCAATCGTTTTAATTGCAACATCACCATTAAGGCGGCCACCACATTGTCTTTATCATCTACGGCACCACGGCCGTACACGTAGCCACCTTCGCGCGTGGCCGAGAATGGGGGATGAATCCACTTAGAGGAATCAACACTCACCACATCGGTGTGCGCCATGATGAGGATGGGTTTTTTCTTTCCGTTGCCTTTGATTCGCGCCACCAAGTTGGGGTGCTTGGGGTCGTTGGAAAATACTTTGTTTGAAATGCCTTCTTTGTCCAAAACGGATTTTAAATAGTCTACCACGGGGGCTTCATGGCCCGTGGCCACGCTCGAGTTGATTCTCAAGATGGCCTGAAAATGTTTCATGGTTTCTTCTTGCAGTTTGGCCCAATCGGGTTGTTTGGTTTGGGCATGAGCAAGTGTGAAAGCAAAGGCGAAGGATAAAAAGAGTAATAGGCGCATAGGTTTTGGGTTAGGTCTATGATTTGTCCCACAAGATAGCAAGGACAGTTGATACTTGATTAACAATTGCCGAATCAAAACCTTTTTACAAAATATCTTTTCCAGCTATCAGCAATTCGTAAACTATCTGCATTGGGAAAACATTCGTATAAGAAAATGCGTCCATGTTAAAAACTTAATTCCCTTATAAAGTAGCATTTTTAAGTCTCACAGATATTGGTTTATGACCAGCAACATACATTCCGTATTTGGTTGCTTGTGGTAAAATTTTTTATAGATTATGAAAACTGTATTCTGTCTAGCAGGTAGCTTTAGTTATGGCATTCGCCACAGAGTAGCCAGTAAAAAATTAATAAAAGGAAAACTTATTCAACAACTGGAAAATGTATCTCTGTAACTAATTGTTCTTCCGATACCTGACCCGGCATATTCATATAGACTTCAAATGGATCAATTCCTTTGCGGTGCTTAAACTCCTTGCCGCGCTGCATCATGTATTGCGTTGTCCACGCATTGCCTAAATGTTTGTACGGTCCCGTGTGCGAAATGGTATTTACTTTAACTGCGGGAATAGTCCCACTTATAAATCCTTCGGACAATGAAGTAGGAATTTCTTTCACAGGAAAGGCCGATGTGTAAACGACTTTATTCTTTACTACATCCCAAACGTGATAGATTGAAAAACCAGGGCCTGCCATTTGGTTAGCATTCTTCGCTGCCCATGTGGAGAGCTTACCGAAATCATCTGCCATTTTGGTATTCAGTGTATCCATCGTGCAGGTTGTTTTGATTCCGATGTATTTGTTTCCATCATATTGATGGATGCCTTTAAAATCTAGTTTGGAAGGTACGGCTCCGTTCTCTACATAATCTTTTAGCATACGAAGGCCACGATCGTAATCCGAGCCAATGTAGGCGGTCATCATCTTCGTCATAAAGAACATAAAAAAGGGAAGACTTCCCGTCATACTCCACGTTACTTCGGTAGTTTGTCCTTGTTGCTTCAACTCAAACCAAACGGGCGAAGTGGATTTCCACGGCTTTAAAAAATGAACAACCATATCTAACCGATGTGGGCCATTTTCTTTCAGCACTTTCATTTCTCCGCTGCCCGTACGTTTTCCGTTCCAATTGTATTCTTTGCCTCCCGTTTTTACTTCCACCTTCACACCTGGCTCTGTAATTAGCCAAGGAGACCAAGCTGGCCAATGGTGATAATCGCTGATGATAGAATAGACTTTTTCAGGCGAAGCCTGAATAGTGATGGATTTGGCAACATGAAAGGCGGGCATGGCTATTGGGGTTTAAGTAACGAAAGTAAGAAAAGGAGGGATTATTCTAAAATCGTTGGAATCAATTTCACACCAGCTCAAATGGTCTGTTGAAATAACCGAAGGAATAAATCTTCTTGCACCTCTGCGCCCAATTCAATAGCTTGTTTGTTCTTTAATTTACAAGATATGAAAACACTTTTTAGAATAATCCTCTTTCTTGGTGCAACGTCTTTTTCGTTTGCCCAAACAAAAGCGCCCATCACCGCTGGCGACTTGATGAAAATCGTCACCACCAATCAAATACAAATCTCACCCGATGGCAGCAAGGCCGTGACGGTGGTGAACCGCAAGGCCGTGAAAAATGAAAATGAATATTACTACACGCGCCATTTATATTTGCTGGACCTGACTGGCAAAGACGAACCACGCCAATTGACTTTCGGTGATAAAACCGATGGCCAACCCCAATGGAGCCCCGATGGCAAAACGCTTGCCTTTGTGCGCAGTGAAAATGACAAGTCGCAAGTATGGATGCTGTCTTTGAGCGGTGGCGAGGCCTACTCCATTACAAAATCAGAATTTGGGGCCAGCAACCCGCGGTGGAGCCCGGATGGCAAAAAGATTTTGTACACCTCTTCGATTCCGTTTTATGCGATAGAAGGTGCACTACCATGGACTTATGAACGCCCGGGAAGAACAGTGGGAGATGAGCCCAACTGGAAAAAACTAAAACCCGAAGAGCGAAAAAATATCAAGGCCAGTCCGGATGGCACATTGGAAGAAGTGCGCGCCTGGCTGAGCAAAAACAATTTTGAAAACAATCCGCGCGTGCTAACCCGCCAGCAACTGCAAGGTGAATTGAATCTTCAACCTGAAGAGGATTTTACCCATCTTTTTTTGAAAACAATTGGCAGCGATGAGAAGCCTGTTCAAATCACTACTGGCTATCAGGATTTTGAAGGTGCCGAGTGGAGTCCTGACGGAAAGAAAATCATTTGCCACTCGCGTATTTACAAAGTCGCACCTGATGACGAGCAGGATACGGACTTGTGGGTGATAGATGTAGAAACCAAAACAGCGAAAGAATTTTTGACTTGGAGCGGCCATAGTTTATCCAATGCAAGCTACTCACCCGATGGCACGCAACTTTTATTTTATGCGGAGGTATTAGCGAATCGACATGCTACGCAAACTCAACTGGCAGTAGTAAGTGCCAATGGCGGAACGCCTGTTTCATTAACAGCAGCGCTTGACCGCGATGCAGGCCAAGCTACCTGGAGTGCTGATAGTAAAAACATTTATTTTACCTCTCAGACCGAAGGTGACATTCCGCTATTTGTTGTATCGGCTAAAGGCGGAAACGCTATCAAAGTTCTGGGCAACGATAATGGTATCAATGATCTTGATGTGCAAGGCGACAGGGTAGTGTATGCTCTTACAGAAACAAAAAATCCGTGGGAGGTTTATCACTACAATCTAAAAACCAAAGCAAACCTACAACTCACCAAATTCAACGAAGGCTGGTTGAAAGAAAAACAAATCAGCACTCCGAAAGAATATTGGCTCACTCGCCCCGATGGCAACAAAATACAATATTGGGTAATGGAGCCTATCGGTAAAAAAGAAGGATTGAAATATCCAGCCATTCTCAACATCCACGGTGGACCAACGGCCATGTGGGGGCCAGGCATCTTTAGTATGTGGCATGAGTACCAGGTCGAAAACAGTTGGGGCTATGGTGTAGTGTACAGCAATCCACGCGGTAGCGGTGGCTATGGCGATAAATTCAAAAAAGGCAACTACAAAGATTGGGGTGCTAGCCCTGCTGGAGATATTTTGGCTTCGCTCGATGAAGCCATGAAACAACATGCGTGGATTGATAAAGATAACTTGTTTGTAGAAGGTGGAAGCTACGCGGGTTACATGGTGGCGTGGATTATATCTCATGATAATCGTTTCAAAGCGGCCAATGCGCAACGAGGCGTCTACGATTTAACTACGTTTATGGGCGAAGGCAACGCGTGGCGATTGGTGCCCACTAATTTTGGTGGATATCCGTGGCAGAAAGAAACGAGAGCGTTGTTGGATGCTGAATCGCCTTACTCCTATGTTGAAAAAATCAACACTCCTTTGCTAATCATTCATGGAGATCAGGATTTACGCACCGGTGTGATTCAATCAGAGATGCTTTATAAGAGTTTAAAAATTCTAAACAAGCCGGTAGAATACATTCGCTATCCAAAAGAAGGACACGAGCTCACGCGCAGTGGTAATCCCGGACGGATGATGGATCATTTGCTAAGAGTGATTGAGTTTTTTGAACGGTATGCGAAACATGCTGAGGCACCACCAGCTACTTCACCAAAACACTAAATACAATCTCGAGATCACCACCCAAGATGGAACAGAAGGTAGGTCAGCTGAATATACGACAATCTGTTGGGCGTTTGATGCATATTTAGCGTATCAAGGTTAACTTTCGGTAAATTGTAAAAATAGATTTTTATGAACAGGTTATTGATAGCTTTTGCAATTTCCATAGCCACTTTTTCTTCGGCCAATGCGCAATACGACATGGGCGATGCCGAATGGAATGCCTCCCTAAATACCCTTATCTCAAAAGCGAAAGTTCAATTCAGCTAATTCAAAACCTACATGACCCAAAACTATAATGTGGGCAGAGATAAATACGATATGTGGCAGAGCACAATAGGAATGAACGTGGGCGACATTTATTTGGCTGTTGGCGGCAAGTTTTATAAAAAATTGTATACGAAAGAAAGTGACTAAAATTAGACGTATGAAAAATGTACTATTTCGATTTTTCTTTATACTTTTTTTACTAACAATCAGTCCTTGGTACTTTCTATATGAAATACCTGGCATTTCGAACCTACTCGACCTCTATTACAAAGGTGAAGTTTGGACTGTTGGAATTTTTAACGAGTATTTGTTCAAAATCAAAGATACACTAAATGAAAATGGTAACGGCAGCGGAGACACTTCATATGCTTGGGCACAATTTTTTACATTTCTTATTATATCATTTCTAGGAAGTATCATTTGGACAATAACTGCTATAAAAAAAGAAGTTAGCTATAAACCTCTTGACTTTTGGCTTAGAAACATTATCAGGTACTATCTCGCACTTGTCTCGTTTAGTTATGGTGTTACCAAACTTTTTGCACTACAAATGTCATTTCCTAATCTGAGTCAATTAGCCACTCCTCTTGGAGACTTTTTGCCTATGCGATTATCATGGATGTTTATTGGCTACTCGACTCCTTACCAAATATTTTCAGGTGTAATGGAAACCATTGTGGGGATTTTACTTCTGAACAGAAAGACTGTTACACTTGGTGCAATTCTTGGAATAGGTGTATTCTCCAATGTATTTATGCTTAATCTAAGTTATGATGTCCCTGTAAAACTGTACTCGATGCAGTTACTTCTATACTGCATATTTCTTACCGTCCAAGATTGGAAACGATTATTAAATTTCTTTTGGTTTAATGAAAATGCTCAGCCTACAGCTTTATACCACATTGAATTAAATAAAAAATGGCAAAAGATTGCAAGAATAATATTCAAAGTGGGTTTTGCTATACAATTTGTTATAATGCCAATTAATGGAGAATGGAGTCGATACAAGGAGGAATCTAGCAAAGGTGAATTGAAGCCAATAAAAGTTGGTTTATACAACATCAAGACATTTGTAAAAAATAATGATACAATACCAATTTCTATGGACGAAATGATTTGGAAAGATTTCATATTTGATAAAGGGGGTATTGGAAGCATAAATACGCTTGACACACTATTCAGACAACGCTATAACAGAGGATACTTTGTATATCAGCCTGACTCAGTTACTGAAACCATCCTATTCAAAAGAAATGCGACAGACTCAACTAATCTCTTTGAAATGAAGTATAAAATTATTGACGAAAGAACTATTGAGCTATGGGGCAAATTAAAGACAGACTCATTGCATTTTCAACTTCAAAGAAGCAACAGACATTTCCAATTAACAGAACGACAATTTCACTGGATTTCTGAATCAAACAGGTGACAGAAAACTAGTCGCCAACAAAATGCTTCTGCATTACGCGGTGACGTGTAAGCTATAAGTTGCCAGTGGTGAAGAAAAATCCAAAAAAGCTAAGCCAGTCCCTAAGACACCATCGATAACAACAAAGCCCCAAAAACAATACTCTCAAAATGGGCTTCAATGCAAAGATTTGCTAGTGGTGGCGTTTGGTTGTAAAGCAAATTCTTTCAAGACTCGCCATTGGTTGTCTTCGTTTTTCAACAACACAATAACGTTTACTTGCCATACGGCTTCAAATTTTTTTGACCTGAATTCTTGCCAAGCTTTCGCAAACATTGATTTCTTTAGGTCACGAAATGCAATGGTGATATGCGGATGAAAAGGTAGCCCGCGATAATCCGCGTTCAGGATATTCAATTCCTTACGGAAAAAAAGTTGAAGCCGATTACGAAATTGATTGAGCACCAAGTTTGGCTGAATTGAAATATAAATAACGCGTGGCTCAAAATGCCCAAATCCAGACGCCAAAATTTCGAATGCGGTTTCAGTTTTTACAAAACTCGCCAACGAGGTAAATAATCTATCTTCTTTCGCTTCTTTCCAGCGAAATGGCATAAGCAAGGTTAGGTGCGGTGGAGAGTTTAATGCACCTTTTGTATTAAAGTTTTCTTTGCAATATTCCTTTAGTTGATTGATCTCCTCGTAAGTAGGCGAAGGGGGTACGATGGCAATAAAGTATTTAGATACGTTCGTTATGTCCATTTCGCATTACTGTGGAATTTTCTTTGGAATATCAAAACCTAATACCTCCAGCTTTTTAAATCAGCTCCTTTCGGTGCGCTTTCCTCAATGCGCTTCAAAATCCGAGGCAAATACATAGTGTTGTACCGCAAACGAGAAATGTAGTTGGGATTATCGTGATCACCATTCCAGCAATGTTCTGCCCGATCGCCATAATCAACTTCTCCTTTATAAAATGGATTGTTTGTTTTTTTCAAAAAGTCCTCCATCAAATAAACAGCATTGTTCAAATAGTAATTATCCATATCGCCACAATACAAATGAATTTTGCCTTGCAACTTAGGCCCGAGTGTTTTCCAGTCGCGTTCTAAAATATACCGAAGGTCATAATTTTCTCTCCAATACTCGGCTACACTCTTATCTATCTCTCCCGTTAGTTTATCAAATATCCGTTTGGGGTAGCCATCTTCGCCTTGCGGAGAATAGACTGCTTCCCAAATATCAAATTGATCGCCCGAGCGACTGTGGGTACCGAGAACATATTCATAATGGTTGGTCTCCTCCATGGTAGCGGATACTTGACCCAAGTAGTTTCGAAATGCAGGTTTGGCGATTTTTTTGAAATCACTCTCGTACCAAAACGCATTATTATCTTTGTAAATATCCACTAAGCAAAAGGAACGAAAGTCAACTGGGTCGGGGCAGGCAGCAAAGCATCCGTTAAACTCATCAGGGTAAAACATTTGCACGGCCAGCGCTTCCCAACCGCCTGTTGATCCGCCATACGTAAAGCGCGCCCATCCTTCACCAATGCCTCTAAACTTTCCTTCAATCTCGGGTAAAAGCTCTTTCATAATGGCATCGCCATACGGACCTAGATTGGCAGAGTTAACGGCATACGAATCGTCATAGTAGGGATTAGCATGTTGAATTTCAATCACTAAAAAACGCGGAAAGTTTTTGCTCGTCCATTGCTTATAAAAATTATAGGCTTCTTGCTTTTGAAGTTTGTTGTAGCCGTAAATTGAAAAGCGAGTGGAGTAATCAGAGGTATCCATTTTGGGGTCGGGTGGTTCGGTGCTAAAGCCACCAAAATCAGAAGGAAAATGACCATGATAAATCATCAATGGATAATGAGCATTTGGATGCTCATCAAAACCCTCGGGTAACAACACGTGGGCTCCTAGGTACATCGGTCTTCCCCAAAATTCAGTGAGCAGTTTGCTTTGAATTTTAATATGCTTCACATACTTGGTGTTGGCTGGCTCTTGTATGGGCGGTATCTTTTGATCCATTACAATTTTGATTGTCTCCCCCTTTGCGGGATCGATATTTACTTTTGTTGGCTTGCTGTAAAAATTTCCAGGTTTGATATTCCAATGTTGACCTTCTCCTTGATCGGGCGGAAGCTTCACTGTTTTGCCATTCTTTAAATGAAATGTTTCGTACCGATTGATCAGTGCTTGAACATAGTAATCGCCTGCTGGAATGTCTTTGATGCTGCGCACCGGAAAACCAAAGACTGATTCGTCTATAAATATTTCCTCTCCCGGTTTTAAACCATCCACATCTAAGCCAAAGGCCAGTTGTGTTTTTAACCCAAAATTGATTTGATTCCGAGGCTCCGATTGATTGTTGTTGGCAAGCATCAACATGATGTGACCATCTTGCGCGGAGTCAATCATTTCTTTTGTAAAAGAAATGGCAAAGCGCAATCGAGTTGAAGAAGAGGGAGTGCATTGCCATCCGAAAAAAATCAAAATCAACAAAAAGGGCGAAAATCGTTTCATAGGTTTATCCTTTAGATAGGTTCTTAAATCTACAATAATTATCCCTGCACCAAAAACAAAGAATGATGAGTGGTTTTGAAATTTATTGTTAACTTTATTTCACTTAAGCAAAATCGGTAATGAAAACCTCTCGCAGAAATTTTATTAAGAAGGGAGCTCTTGCATTGGTAAGTGCCTCCGTTTTATCTACACGCTTGTTTGGCTCAATAGGTAAAGAGCAATTGCTCGGACTTCAATTGTACTGTGTACGCGATGATATGAAAGACGATCCGCTCGGAACGCTTAAACTTCTAGCAGAGATAGGATACAAAAACGTAGAGCATGCTAACTACGTAGATCGAAAATTCTATGGGTACACGGCCAAAGAGTTTAAGAAGATACTCTCAGATTTGGGAATGAAAATGCCCAGCGGCCACACTGTGTTTGGAAAAGAGCATTGGGACAACAACAAAAAAGAGTTTACCGATAAATGGAAATACACCGTAGAAGATGCGGGAGAAGTGGGGCAACAGTTTGTGATCAGTCCATGGTTAGATGCAACGCTTCGGTCAACTTACGATGACCTGTTGAAACAGATGGAAATCTTTAACAAGAATGGAGAGCTGTGCAAAAAATTGGGTATGAAATTTGGCTACCACAATCATGATTTTGAGTTTAGCCAGAAGCTCAACAATCTAACAGTTTACGATATCATGTTGAAAAACACCGATCCCAATTTGGTGATGCAGCAACTCGATACCGGCAATCTATACAATGGCGGTGCAAAAGCGATCGACATTGTAAAAGCCTATCCAGGCAGGTTTGAGTCGATGCACGTAAAGGACGAAATACCCAGTGCGGTTGGTCATGAAAAATATGAAAGCACAATTTTGGGTGCGGGCATTGTAGATCTTAAGAACGTAATTGATTTGGGTAGAAAATCGGGTGGCACCAAACATTTTATAATCGAGCAAGAAGCTTATCAAGGTAAGAAACCAATTGATTGTGTGCGCGAGGATTTGGCGATAATGAAGAAGTGGGGGTACTAAATACAGGTGTCATTTCTTGAACAATGTCTGCCTCTTCTAAATCTATTACCCTCAAAGAAGTCACGCTCGATTTCATTTCACTTTTCTTCCCACATTATTGTTTTGGATGCAACCGCGCTTTGGTAAAAGGAGAGGACACCCTTTGCACTTTTTGCCTGATGGATCTGCCGAAAACCAACTATCATTTGCAAGAAGAGAACCCAATCAAAAATAGATTGCTTGGCCGCTTGCCACTCAAGCATGTGTGGGCTTACCTTAAATTTCGCAAAGCAGGCATTGTCCAACACCTCTTACATCAGTTAAAGTATAATTATCATCCCGAGGTGGGCATCAAATTGGGGAAAGCCTATGGCCACGAGTTGGTGAAAGCAGGGTATAAAAATGAATTTGATTTAATCATTCCTGTGCCGTTACACACTTCTCGTAGGCAGAAACGCGGATACAATCAAAGTGCCAAGTTTGCCGAAGGCCTTAGTGCTTTGTTTGAAACCCCGTGGGACGACTCCATTTCTATTCGCAAAGTTTCTACCGCCACTCAAACCAAAAAAACAAAATTGGCGCGTTGGCAAAATGTATCTGACGTATTTGACTTGCCGGACAATGGAAAAATTGAAGGCAAACGAATTTTGTTGGTTGATGATGTAATCACTACAGGGGCTACGATTGAAGCCTGCGGCCAGCACCTAATTGCCAAAGGTTGTCAAGAGCTAAGCATCGCCTGCCTTGCCGAGGCACAATAAAAAAACCCTCCGATTTCTCAGAGGGTTTTGAGTAAATTTCTTTTCGTTATGCTTAGTAGTTAGATCCGGCACGGATCATCGCGCAACGGAAACCAATGGTGGCCGTAGCCGAGTCTTCATCTAAAAATCTACGCGTACCGGGTGACATCCAATAAGCCACATCTTTCCAAGAACCTCCTTTGTACACCCGCACTTTATCCGAAACCAAAGATATAAAGCCCTGAGGATTTTTGGTATAATTGGCAACTTTAATGGACTTAGAAGTACCATCAGGCAAGGTAATGGTAGAGTCTCTCATTTCTTTGGTGTAACGATTCCGGTAGTCACCGTGGCTATCAATAAAATCATCTCTACGGATAGGGTTCAAGTCATCAAAATCTTGGTGCGAAAGCGGACGGTAAACATCCATTACCCACTCGCTCACGTTACCGGCCATGTTATACAAACCGTAATCGTTAGGAGGATATTCATAAATATAAGAAGTAATCAAGGCACCGTCATTTAGGCGTCCTGCAATACCACCGTAGTCACCGCGTCCTCTTTTAAAGTTGGCCAAGAAATAGCCCATTTGCTTTCCGTACGGATTACGAAGCGCATGGCCATCCCAAGGATAAAGACGCTGGTGGGTTTGCATTTCCTCCAGCCACAGCGTTCCAATTAACGCCTGTGCTGCATATTCCCACTCGGCTTCCGTTGGCAAACGGTAGGCAGGAATGCTATAACCAGATTCGATTGGCACACGACCTTGACCAGTTAATTGCTCGGGCACTGCTTCGCCAGCTTTTTCAGCGAAGTCAGCATTTACTTTTGCAGTTCTCCATTTTGCATAATCATTGGCTTGTTTCCACTTAACACCCACTACTGGGAAGTAACGGAAACCTGCATATCTTAAATAGTAATCAACATACGGATCGTTGAAGGCAAGTTTAGATCTCCAAACCAAGGTATCTGGCAGCGCAGCAAGGTAGGCTTTACCTCCGTCAACTTTAGTAGAGTCAGCGGTTAAGTAATAAAGATATTCGAGGTAGTGAATATTGGCAATTTCAGTCTCATCCATGTAGAAAGAAGCCAACGAAACGGTTCTTTCCACGTTATCGCGATACGACATCACATCTTCTTCAAAAGAGCCAAGCACGACACGACCGCCCTCGATAAACATCATGTTGGGTGCATCAGGCTGCTCATTGTAAGGTTGAACTTCAAAGCCCTCGGCTTTATCGCGTGTGTATTTTAAGCCGGTAGCACTACTAACTTGGCCAGGGTTTTGAGCTGTTGGTCTACCTCCGCTTTTCTTTAAGAAGCAGGAAGAAGCTAAAAATGACAGCGCAACTAAGGGTAAAAAGGACTTCGAGTACTTCATTTTCTTTTGGTTATGGATAAAAGTAACCGCTAATATAAAGAGATAAATACATGTTTACCAATCTGTAAGAATTTTTTGATAAATCCTTAATGGAGGTGAAAGCGCATTATAAAGTTCAACGCCTACCGTGCTTTGATTATTGTATTACCAAATTGGGAAGGATCATCTTGCTTCATATATAAAATCTCAGCTAATACATTTGATTTTCAGCGATTTGAATGATTGGCATGAAATTGAATCATTTAGGAAAAATCAATTGTACAGTATGATTTCCATCGATGATTTTAGAACGGCCTCCTTTGAGAGAAAGTGTGATGTGGTAATGGCCGATACCACTTATATTACCAGCCGAAAGCTTGGGGGTGCTGAGGTCTATCTTTACCATTCTGGCAAATTCTTTATCGAAGTATATTACTCACCCACTTACAAAAAGGTATTAATGATTAATGCTTTTGACGATAGCTATGGGTTGGAACCATATGCAGAAATGGTTTCTTTGGTTGACTTGGGTTTATAATCCAACCAGCCCCAAAATTTCAATGGCCTTGCCCACAGAGGTAATATCTTCCATGGTAAGGGTAAGCTTGCTGGCCGAATCCTTCATCCGGCACTTTTTGTTATGGGTTTGCACAAAGGCCAATATTTTGCCGAATACCTCAGATTTAAAGTAATCCGCTTTGCCAGATATGAATTGTGCCCTCAACTTGTCGTTTTTCAGCGAAATTTTTTCAAAACCTAACTGCTCTCCCATCCAGCGCAAACGAACAGAGTTGATCAACTGCTCCACCGAATCTGGCCATGTGCCAAATCGGTCTTTCAACGAATCGCTAAACTTTTGAAGTTCTTCTTCATTTTTAATATTGTCAAGCGATGAATAGAGTTGCAAGCGCTCGCTGGTATTGTTAATGTAGGTGTCAGGAATCAATATCTCTAAGTCGGTTTCGATCACACAATCTTGCACAATCAATTTTGCTTTGGCCGTTAGTTCTTCTGCAAACAAATCGCGGAACTGCGTCTCCTTTAATTCTTGAATGGCATCGTCCAAAATTTTGTGGTAGGTATCAAAACCCAAATCGGTGATGAAGCCGCTTTGCTCTGCGCCTAGCAAGTTGCCTGCACCGCGTATATCCAAATCGCGCATGGCCACTTTAAAACCATCGCCCAAATCAGAAAACTCTTCTAACGCAGCCAACCGCTTCCGCGAATCGGAGGATAACACCGAAGTAGGAGGTGTGAGCAAATAGCAAAATGCTTTTTTGTTAGATCGGCCCACGCGGCCGCGCATCTGGTGCAAATCGCTCAAGCCAAAAAGATTGGCGTGGTTAATAATAATAGTGTTGGCATTGGGAATGTCCAAACCCGATTCGATAATATTGGTGGATACCAGCACATCGTATTCGCCTTCTATAAATTTCAACATCACCTTTTCCAATTTATCGCCATCCATTTGCCCGTGGGCAATGCCAATGCGCGAATCAGGAACGAGTTTAAAAATGACGTTGGCAACTTGATCGATGTCGCTGATGCGGTTGTGTACAAAAAATACTTGTCCGCCCCTGCGCAATTCGTGGCTCACGGCATCGCGAATGGTGATTTCGTTATACGTGTGCAATTCGGTGGTAACGGGTTGGCGGTTGGGCGGAGCCGTAGCGATGATGCTCAAATCGCGGGCGCCCATCAGCGAGAAGTGTAACGTACGCGGAATAGGCGTGGCGGTAAGGGTAAGCACATCTACGTTTACTTTCAATTCTTTCAACCGGTCTTTTACCTTTACACCAAATTTTTGCTCTTCATCAATCACCAATAATCCCAAATCTTTAAACACTACATCTTTGCTCACAACGCGGTGCGTGCCAATGATGATGTTGATGTTTCCATCGCCTACACTTTTTATGATTTCCTTGATTTCTTTTTCCGATTTGAAACGAGAGACATAATCAATTTTCACGGGGAAGTTTGCGAGCCGCTCGGAAAATGTGCGGTAGTGTTGCATTGCCAAAATAGTGGTGGGTACCAACACGGCCACCTGCTTGCCCTCGGTAGCCGCTTTGAAAGCGGCACGGATGGCCACTTCGGTTTTTCCGAAACCAACATCGCCACAGACCAACCGATCCATGGGGTGGGCTTGCTGCATATCGCGCTTCACATCTTCCGTGGCCTTGGCTTGGTCGGGTGTATCTTCATAAATAAAAGACGACTCCAATTCAGCTTGTAAAAAACCATCTTCTGCAAAAGCAAAACCGGGTGCACCTTTGCGCTTGGCGTACAGATCGATCAACTCTTTGGCAATGTCCTTTACTTTCTTTTTAACCTTTGCTTTCTTGCTGTCCCACTCGCCACTGCCCAATTTGCTGATGGAAGGCGTTGCCCCGTCTTTACCGGAGTATTTCGAAATTTTGTGAAGGGCGTGGATGCTTACGGTAAGAATATCGTCATCGCGAAACACCAACCGAATGGCCTCTTGCTCTTTGCCGTTGACCTCTTTTTTTTCCAGTCCTGCAAATTTGCCGATGCCATAATCGATGTGCGTTACAAAATCGCCTGGCTGCATGGTTTGCAACTCACGAAAAGTCAATGCCTTCGACTTTGAAAACTTTTCTTTGCTGCGGTAGCGGTGATAGCGTTCAAAAATCTGATGGTCGGTATAGCAAACGATTTTTAAAGTAGGGTCGACAAAGCCCTGCCGAAGCGAAAATGAAAGTGTTTGAAATGTAAGTTCGGGATGTATTTCGGCAAAAACACCCTGCAAGCGCTCGGCTTGCTTGGGTTGCTCGGCCGCAATTAAATTGGCAAAGCCTTGTTGTTGATGTTCGAGCAGATTAGCAGCCAACATCTCAAAATTTTTATTGAACGAAGGTTGAACAGAAGATTTGAACTCAAACGTATTGTGAGGTTGAAAATAAAACCGCGAACCAAATTCAATGCGCCCAAACTTTTGAAGGTGTTGCAGAAAGTCAGCTCCGGTATCAAAAAGTTGAGTGGGCTCCAACACAACTTTTGTGTTGCCACTTTCGTGGAGAATTTTATCAAAACTTTGGCTGGCCTTATCAAAACAGGTATTGATGATGTCATTGGCCATGGCTACATCTTTCAACCAAAAGCGCGAAGAGGGCGAGATGAAATCGAAAAAAGATTGACGCTCTTCTTGCACCAAACGGGTTTGCACATTGGGCATCAAACTAACTTTTGTCAAACTTTCAACCGAAAGTTGCGACCCGGGATCAAAAGTGCGGATGCTGTCCACTTCGTTACCAAATAGCTCAATCCGAAACGGCAGTTCATTGGCAAATGAAAACACATCGATGATACCGCCACGCATGGCAAACTGCCCCGCTTCAAAAACAAAATCTGTTTTCTCGAAGTCGTACGTGTGCAAAAACTCTTCTAAAAACTCACGATCTAGTTGCTCGCCTTTGTTTACAATAAAAGTATTGGAGGCCAACGACTTTTTGTTGATTACTTTTTCTGATAGGGCTTCGGGATACGTAACAATGATATTACCATCGGGGTGGTTGCTGAGTTGGTTCAGCACTTCTGCCCGCATCAATACGTTGGCATTTTCAACTTCATCGTACTCGTAGGGTCGCTTGTACGACATGGGGAAAAGAAAAATCCCCTTTTCTTGCAATAGATTTTGAAGATCGTTGAGGATAAAAGAAGCTTCTTCTTTGTCGTGGGCAATTAAGATGTGTGTGGCGCGCACACTTTTGTACATGGCTGCCAATACAACTGCATCTAAACTGCCATGAAGCCCCTTTAAGTGAATTGATTTTGAAGCAGACGCGCCTTCGTGCGGGGCATTTCGGTGAACGAGCGTACGAATCCCCTCGGCCAGCGTCTGCAAGAGGCTGTCCGTTTTGTAGAGCAATAAGAAATCTGCGGCCTTCACAAAACGAGGCGCAAATATACAGTGGTGGTGCGCGGATAAAAAATCAATCATAAAACTTAATTGAAACTTGATTACTTTTGCTGGATGCGTACCGTGATACTATTTGTTGCTAGTCTTCTGATTGTTTTCTCCTGCAACTATGAAGACAAAAAGCAATCTTCCTTTGAGCAAATCCAAAATCAAATACTCACTACTTCGTGTGCCATTTCCGGTTGCCATCAATCGACTTCCGACCCCAGCTTTTTGCAACATGGTTTGGTATTAGAACGGTCGGTGGCTTATCAAAACCTGATCGATCAAAAACCGAAAAACAACAATGCGCTAACCGATGGCCTGCTGTTGATAAAACCATTTAAATCAGAGGAGAGCTTGCTCTATCATAAACTTAATTTTGCAAGCCACCATCAAAGTGACTATGGCAATAAAATGCCATTGGGGCTTCCCCCTCTGTATGTTGGCCAAGTGGAGTTCATCCGGCAATGGATTGAAGCGGGCGCACCCAAAGATGGAAACCCCGTGGACGAAAAATTGTTGCAAGATAAAACCGTGCCCGAAGAAAAGTTTGATGCACTGCCACCCCCGCCAGCAGGTAAAGGGTTTCAGGTAACTATTCCTGAATTTGAAGTGGCACCTAATTTTGAGCGCGAGCTTTTTCTGTACAAGAAAATTGGCAACACCCAAGATGTGTATGTGAACCGCATTGAGGTGAAGATGCGGCAGAACAGTCACCATTTTGTTTTATACGATTTCAACGGTCAAACACCGCCTGCGCTGATCCCTCAACTGAATGTTATTCGCGACATCCGCAACCCCAATGGCAGCAATAATGTTTTTAACATGCTGCCCATGGCTTATCATACCTATGTTTCCGGCACACAAACTCCGTATTCTGATTTTCGATTTCCCGACAATGTCGTGTTGGTGATTCCGGCCAATGCTGCTTTGGATATGAATACTCATTACGTAAATAAATCGGGCACCCCGATTAAAGGAGAAGTGTTTATGAATTTGTACACGGCCGATTACACGGCCGCCACCAAAGTGGCAAAGCCAATTAATTTTGGCAATCAAAATTTTAATTTGCCCCCCAAGCAACGGACGCTTATTACCAAGTCGTTTGCATTTAATAGTTCGGTAAAAATTATTTCACTTACGTCTCATACCCACCAACTGGGCGAGCAGTTTGTCATAAAAATAAATGGTGGCCCCCGAAATGGAGAAGTGATTTACACTAGCACCGATTGGCACCATCCACAAGTAATCAATTATTCAACACCCATTGTGCTAAATGCTGGGGAAGGATTGACGTCAGAAATTACCTACAACAATGTGAAAGATGTAGCTGTAAAATTTGGGTTGACCAGCGAGGATGAGATGGGAATCATTTTTGGATACTACATCGACAACTAATGGATTACGTTCGGTTGCTGATGCTGTTGATTGCACTCACCGCGCTTTTGTTTTTACTGCTCGGATTGATTCGCCCGTGGATTATGCTGTGGTGGGAAGATGTACAAAATCGGTTGAAGGTGATTAAAGTTTATGGCACCGTAGCCGTTATTTGCTTTCTTGCTTATTGGGTAATGGGTCTATTTTAGACTATTTTAGTAGAGATCTCATTTTACTCTTGACGCGATCACAATTGTTTTTCTATTCTCTTGTGAAAATCCTATAACATATTTGTTTCCACCATCTTTCAGTTTTAGTTTTTTCTTTAATTTATCGGCTGCTAGTGGATAATTCCTTGTGATGACATTGACTTTGCCTTCTGGCAACATTTTATTAAAATCTGATGGTGTTGGATTTACCGTTTCAATTTTAAAAATCCGTCCCGGAAAATTGATTTCTAAATTTTCAGATGAATAAAGATGTGTGTGCGGATGAATTTTTCCTACATTAAACTGCAGTGCCACGGATTTAAAAGCACCTGTCTTTAAAATGACTGCATTTGGCTCGTAGAGATAGGTTTGCAAAACACTCGGCTCGCTCTTCAATTCTTTTTCTTGCGTAAGCAAAAAACTAAACGTCTCTTTCACGTTACCTTCTTTGGTAAGATGGATAGCCTCTATGGTTGCTTCACCTTCAAACCCGAAATGTTGAAAAAACAACAATTCTTTCACTTCATTTTCTACGGCCACTACTTTTACCTGTTCTACATTAGTCAGCTCTCGCAAGCCTTGTTGAATATCGAGTAGGGGTGATGCTTTTATCAATACAAATTCCGATTGCTGGAACAACAAGTGTTGCAACTCTATGGTGTTGGGCTCGCAATCTGATAGCCGAAATACTTTGCCCGAATTTTTTCTTCGAGAAGGATCTAGGTAAAACAGGCTCACGGCTTCGTTGTGTTCCGCTAGCCATTGCGTTGCCGATGTCGGAAAATAGGAAATAGTTTTATTTCCCAGTTGTTGGTGATTATGTTTTGCTAACGAAAGCAACTCTTGGTTGGGCTCTATATAGGTTGTCCCATTAAACAATCTGCCCACAAAAAATGTATCTACGCCCAACCCGCCCGTTAGGTCTACCAGATGCTTTTTCGGAAAAACTAATTCAGCAAGCCATCTTTCTTTGTACAGTGCCGTGGCTTCAGATGAACTTTGCTCGAGATTTAAACTAGGGGGATACACAACGCCTTTGGTGCGGAACCAAAGCGGCAATTTCTCTTTGGATTTTCTTCTGCCCACCAACTGCTGTGCAATCAATGCAAAAGGTAACTGATAAAGTGTTTTGTGTTTTAACGATAGCTTGTTTTCATCTTCAGTTTCGTGCTCAAAAATAAATTCTTGTACGTCATCATCACTGAGTCTTTTGATGTGCGTATCTTCCATTACAACTTAACCAATTCAATCTTACCAAACTCCACTTCCGAGCCTTCAGCTTGTATGGCAATTTGCCCTTTCGATGCGCTGCAGTTATCTCCCTGATTGACCAACACGCCATTTACCCACACGGTAATTGCGTTCGCTGTGCATTCTATTTTCATTTCGTTCCATTCGCCCACAGGTTTTTCAGTTCCATCCGTTAGGTTGATGATGCGCCTTTCTTTGCCTTCGGTAATTCCCCAGTTTTCTTTTGGCCCGCGTCTTTTTTCCATGTCAGGCACTTGAATGTCTTCCACAATGCACCAAAAGTCACCCGCATTCTCGTGCATCATTTGCACTTCAATCGACTTGGGAAACATTTGGTATAATGCGCGCGGTGTAGAGGCATGAACCAACACGCCACAATTTCCGGGGGTGCCAGCAAAACGGTAGCGAATGTTCAATTGATAGTCATGAAAACTAGAATCGGTGATAAGATGACCGCCCGGTGTGCCCAAGCTCACCAACATACCGTCTCGAACAATAAAAGGTGAGATGGCCGTTTTGCTAGTATCCATTTCGGGCACATCGGCATGCCACCCGGTTAAATCTTTGCCATTGAAAAGGGCAACGGGCTTTTGCGTGCAACCGGCAAGTATAACCAAGATGACGAGCAAGTGAAGAGGGTGAGTTTTCATAGAGTATTCAGAAATTTATTGAAACAATTGAAGCTGCGTATTTTCAATCACGAACCGGTTGTTCATTTTTATGCTCGACCGAATTTGATAAAGAGCCGTTGGCTTATCGCGGGGGGCCACGATGATTTTAGTTTGCTTGGCCACTGCATCGAAAAGTTCTTTGGCTTTTTTGGGTGTGTTGTTTTGACGCGAAAGATGTGCCAGAAACAAATGACTCATGTAAGTAGGGCGGTGATTCAAAAAGATTTGTAACGCCTGTTTGTTCGATAAATGCCCTCGCCCTCCGCGTATCCTATTTTTTAGCGGCCATGGATACGA
This sequence comes from Chryseotalea sp. WA131a, assembly GCA_025370075.1. Lineage (NCBI taxonomy): Bacteria > Pseudomonadati > Bacteroidota > Cytophagia > Cytophagales > Chryseotaleaceae > Chryseotalea > Chryseotalea sp. WA131a. Next base: position 3,528,095 of record CP073016.1, read on the forward strand.
ACCATTTTCGAGCATGTGCTCATCATAATTCGATTCTAAAAAGGCCGCGTGGCATTGAGCAAAGTGATTAATTAGGTTTTCGTCAGGTAAACCAATATCAGTAAAAACCCCCACGCGCACATCGTGGTCAGTAACCACAAAACTATGTGCATCGATGGCATCGTGAATTTTTGCAAACGGAATAATGGCCAGCTCGCCTACCTGAATGTGTTCATCTTTTTGAAACGAACGAACCAAGTGCTCTTCAATCTTCAATTTTCCGTGCAAGAGCGTGGCCGGTGTTATGTAAACGGGCAATTGGTATTTTTTGGAGAGTCGCTCTACCCCAAAAATATGATCGGTATGCTCGTGTGTGATAAAAATCGCTTTTACCTTTTTCAACGAAAGGCCAAGCCGCTTCATGCGCTTTTCTGTTTCCTTGCACGAAATGCCGGCATCGATTAACAAGGCCGTATCGCCATTGGCAATGTAATAGCAATTGCCGTTGCTGCCCGAGTTGAGTGATGCGATAAACAATGCCATGGCCGAAAGTACTGTAAAAATTTAGTATGAAAATAACAATTGCTGGAGACTTTTGGCAAAGGATTTGTTTGTCCAAGGCGCATAAGTGCTTTTATGCTTAAGACCGCACCTTTTCTTTTCGTTCTATTATTTACCAGTTGTATTTCTTATGTTCCGCTCTCCTATCATGGATCGGGGTCATCGCTTACGGCAAAAATAGAAGCCAAAGAAGCTACCATGTATCTTCAGCACATCAATCATCAATACCAACACTTGGTTTTTGATTTTGAGGTAAATAACCAATCGATTGATACTGTTGCGTTGGCCCCGGAGCAGATCAGTTATTATTTTAGTGCAACCCGATTTTCAAAAAAGGAGTTCAATCAATTGGAGGATGGGGTGAGTACCCTTCGGCTGAATAAAAGCCGGTTTGCACGAAGCACAACGGAGGTGCATGAGTTGTTTCAACGAAAGGAGAGGAGCCGTGCTACTGTAGGAGCCATCTTTACGCTCATCAGCGTAGGCTTAATAATTTATGACGAAACGAAGGATAACAGCGATAGCCGAAAAAGATATTTGAGTGAAAAAGATGTTCGGCAAGCGGCCACACGAGACGCCATTGTTACCGCGGGCTTGCTGGCAGCCGATATCGCCAACAAATCAACCGAGCAAGCGCAAACCGAAAGCTATTATTTGCCTTTTGAAATTTTCAGAGAAGGCAAGATCGAACCAAATGCAAAAAAAAGAGGCAAGATTTTTTTACCTGCCGAAGAAACCCTTACCTATTTGCGGATCATTGTTCCGTTTGCCAACAAACAGTTTGTGTTTGACTTTAAGCAGAAGGGGAGTTGAGTTTAGGACTATTCTTTTCAGCTTCTAATTTTATTTTAAACCTCAGAGCATCGATCAATAAACAATTGCCTGCGATCACAACGCCTAGGCTGAGGGTTCCGAGTATGAACCATGTTATAAACGATGCCCCTGCGTGTTTCATAAAAGCTACTTCAATGGTACAACAAAGTCCTGCACCAATCAGCGAGGCGCCAATGCCTCCCCGCAAAAGCCATTGATAGTAGAGTGTTGAATTACTCATATAATCTGCTTTAGTTTTTCTTTAAAACACTCAACACCTCATTCAACTTCAACAACGCCTCCACAGGGCTAATCGTATTGATATCAATTTGTGAAAGCATTTGGTGAATGGCTTTTGATTTAGGGTCGATCTCGAACAAGCTCATTTGTTGCGTGGCTTTCGGCAATTCATCAAACTTCTTGTCCTTTTCATTCTTATGCTTATCCTTTTCTAAGAAATGCAGAATCTCATTGGCCCGCAACACTACCTTGTTAGGCATACCCGCAATCTGCGCTACATGAATACCAAAACTGTGTTCGCTGCCGCCTTCTTTCAGCTTGCGCATAAAGATGATTTTATCGCCAATCTCTTTTACACTTACGTTGAAGTTTTTCACACGGACAAAATCTTCCGCCAGTTGGTTGAGTTCGTGATAGTGTGTGGCGAAAAGTGTTTTCGGTTTGTAGTCTTTGTGCTGATGCAAATATTCTACAATTGCCCATGCAATAGAAACGCCATCGTAGGTAGAAGTGCCTCTACCGATTTCATCCATCAAAATCAAACTGCGGTCGCTGAGGTTATTGAGAATGCTGGCCGTTTCCGTCATCTCCACCATGAACGTACTTTCTCCACGCGAAAGATTATCGCTTGCACCCACCCGTGTAAAAATCTTATCAACAATGCCAATGGTGGCTGCTTCTGCGGGAACGAAGCTTCCCATTTGTGCCATTAATACAATTAAAGCCGTTTGCCTTAGCAAAGCAGATTTACCTGCCATGTTGGGGCCAGTGATGATTAAAATCTGTTGTGTTTCGGTATCGAGGTAAATATCATTGGGCACATAGTTTTCGCCCACAGGCAATTGCTTTTCAATCACCGGGTGGCGACCTGCTTTGATAGCGAGACGTGTGGAGTCACTGATTTCGGGCTTGCTGTATTTATTGGTTTTGGCAGTAGTGGCAAATGACAATAGGCAATCCAACACAGCTATCACTTTCGCGTTTTGCTGAATTTGTGAAATATAATCAGCCGTGTGCTGCACCAGTTCGTTGAATAATCGAACTTCAATCACCGAAAGTTTTTCTTCGGCATGAAGGATTTTTTCTTCGTACACTTTCAGTTCTTCCGTAATATAGCGTTCGGCATTCACCAATGTTTGTTTGCGAATCCAATCGGACGGCACCTTGTCTTTGTTGGCATTGCTTACCTCTAAATAATAGCCAAAGACTTTGTTGTAGGAAACTTTTAATGAATTGATCCCCGTGCGCTCCACTTCACGCTTTTGTACTTGCAGCAAGTAATCTTTTCCCGCGAAAGCGATGGAACGCAACTCATCCAACTCTGCATTGACACCTTCTTTAATAATGCCGCCCATGTGTACTAGCATTGGTGCATCCTCTTTCAGTTCTTTTTCAATTTTCTCCAACAAAAATTCGCATCGGTGAAGCTGGTCACCGAGTTTTAATAATTCTTTTGTTGTGGATTTCACTAACCAATCTTTGATGGGCAAAATGGCTTGAAGCGAACGTTTTAATTGCATCAATTCGCGCGGGTTGATTCTGCCCACTGCCACTTTAGAGATCAATCTTTCTAAGTCTGCGATTTGCCGAAGGTGTTCTGTTATTTTTTCGGAGAGATCGTGATTCAGATAAAAATTCTCAACAACTTGAAGACGTTCTTCAATTGCAAGTTTTTCTTTCAATGGCAAAATCATCCATTGCCGCAATTGGCGCGAGCCCATAGGTGTGATGGTCTGATCTAAGATTTGCAATAAAGGCACACCGCCTTCATTAGGTGAATGCACAATTTCTAGATTCCTTATGGTGAACCGATCAAGCCACACGTATTTTTCTTCATCGATGCGAGAGATGCTGGCGATGTGATTGGTCTCTTTGTGCTCGGTGGCTTCGAGGTAATGCAAAATCGCGCCAGCTGCAATGATGGCTTCGTTCATGCCATCGATACCAAAACCCTTTAATGAATTGGTCTTGAATTGTTGAATCAGTTTTTCATTGGCAAAATCAAATGCATACACCCATTCATCCAACGCAAATGTGGCATGGATTTCGGCAAATTGCGTTTCAAATTTTTCGCGCTGAGTTTTAGAGAAAATAATTTCAGCTGGGGCAAAGCTCTGGATGAGTTTGTTCACGTACACTTCTGTGCCATGTGCAGCATAAAACTCGCCTGTACTGATATCGAGAAAGGAAACACCAAGAATATTTTTGCTGACATGAATAGAAGCAAGAAAATTATTCTGCTTTTTCTCTAACACATTGTCATTGAACGACACCCCTGGAGTCACTAATTCAGTTACCCCACGTTTTACAATTCCTTTTACAAACCGGGGGTCTTCCAACTGATCACAAATCGCCACACGATGACCCGCGCGAACCAACTTAGGCAAATAGTTGTCCAGCGCATGATGAGGAAAACCTGCCAACTCAATTTCGGAAGCAGATCCATTGCCACGCTTGGTCAATGTGATGTCCAGCACTTTGCTTGCTTTAATGGCATCTTCACCAAACGTTTCATAAAAATCGCCCACGCGAAAAAGCAACAACGCACCGGGATATTTCACCTTGATGGCGTTGTACTGTTTCATTAACGGGGTGTCCATTGCGCTTGCTCCTGCCATGCTGCTTCGAGTATTAATTTGAGTCTACTTGGTTCGAGCGGTTTCACGCTACGTAGTACGAAGTAGGAGGCAAATATAGAAGTTAGAAGTTGGAGATTCGAAGCTGAAAGTTGGAATGAATCATCTTTTTCTATCAGATATTATCCGGTTTTGATAATCTTTCAATTTATGGGCAAATACTCAGAGAGCTATTGAGAGTTTGACTTTAACATTCCGTTAAGAAACAATTGGCAATCCATTAACAGGGAGCAAGAAAAGAAGGGTATAGTTTTGAAAAAATCTAAATCCAACCCTATGAAGAAAGCAATTGTACTCTTTGCTCTATTAAGTATTTTTTGTGAATTTCTTTCTGCCCAGAACGCAGATCCGAAAATTTTGGGAAATTGCTCCATATCTCAATTAGAAAAAGAACCATACTCAGAATGGTATGCCAAAAACTTTTCTGCTTACGAACCTAATATACAAGTTTTAGCAGCACTCAAGAAAACCAATCCCACGAAATACACGATGAAAATATTCTTCGGCTCATGGTGTGGCGATAGCAAGCGCGAGTTGCCGAAGATGACAAAGGTTTTGGAAAAACTATCATTTCCTGAAACCAATTTTACCTTGATTGGCGTTGACGATTCTACAGAAGTATACAAGCAATCGCCACAGCGACAAGAAGCCGGAATGAATATATTTCGGGTGCCTACTTTTATTGTTTATGAAAATAGTAAAGAGATAGGCCGCATCGTGGAATTCCCGACTGAAACCATTGAACGCGACCTTCTCAAAATATTTTCTAAAAGGGAGTACGTTTCAAATTACTCTGGCTATCCACAAATCATTCAGTGGATGAAAGATGGATTACTTACGGATGAAAACATCAGTGCCCGAGGCCTTGCTATGCAATTGAGAAATCGTATTGCGGGTGAATCTGAACTCAATTCGTGTGGCTACGTATTGCTGGCACAAGGCAAGTTAAAGGAAGCCATCATGGTGCTTAGAATTAATGCCAATCTTTTTCCACAATCGGCTAACTGCTGGGATAGTTTGGCAGAGGCTTATGCAAAAGATGGGCAGAAGGACAAAGCCATTCAAGCGTATGAATATGTGCTGGAGTTGGATCCTAAAAGTGAAAACGCAAAAGTCCAACTCGTGAAACTAAAAGGGTAGATAAGAAAAGTTTTGAAAGTTCATAGGATATACTCTGTATATTAGCATCTATGAACTTTCTATCATTGAATTGGCTCCGACTATTTAGCTCCATTGGCGGAGTGCTTTTACTCGTTGCATGCTCCCCTCAAAAGAAGGACCAGTTATGGGAAATCAAAGACACTACCTGGGCCATTCTACCATTTGTAAAAGTCGATAGCCTGAATCCTATCCTGGCTGCCGGAGTCGGAAAGTTTTTTTGTTCTATTCTAAAGAAGGAAGTTAACTGGGAAGAAAAAGATGTTTTTAATCCGGCAGCGGTAGTTCGCAACGATTCAGTTTTTCTTATTTATCGGGCGGAAGATAGAATCGGAAAATATGCGGGCACTTCTCGATTGGGATTAGCAATAAGCACGGACGGTTTGCATTTCATTCGTAAGAAGGAACCCATTTTATTTCCCGCAGAAGATGAAATGAAAAAATATGAATGGGAAGGTGGCGTTGAAGATCCGCGGGTCGTAGAAAGCGAAGATGGAACCTATATCATGACGTACACTGCTTATGATGGAAAAGTGGCGAGGTTATGTGTTGCGTCTTCCACCAATTTGGTGAAGTGGATAAAACATGGGCTGGTATTGCAGGGGAAATATGTTGACTCGTGGAGCAAATCTGGAGCAATTGTAGCCAAGCAAGTGGGAGAAAAAATAGTTGCTAAAAAAATCAACGGAAAGTACTGGATGTATTTTGGAGACACAGATTTATTTCTGGCAACTTCGGATGATTTAATTCGTTGGCAACCGATTGAAGAGAACAACACGCTCAAATCTGTTCTTCAACCGCGCAAAGGTTATTTTGACAGTCGCTTGGTGGAGAGCGGTCCCTATGCGTTGCTAACTGAGAAAGGAATCGTATTGATTTATAATGGTATGAACCTCGATGTGGGTGGCGATAGTACCATTGCCAAAGGCGCCTACTGTGCAGGTCAGGCTTTGTTTGATGCAAATGACCCATCTAAACTTATCGACCGACTGGAGAAAAATTTTCTTCGTCCTGATCAACCTTACGAAATTTCCGGGCAAGTCAATCAGGTTTGTTTTGTAGAGGGTCTAGTTCCCTTTCATGGAAAATGGTTTTTGTATTTTGGTACGGCTGATTCAAAAATTGCTGTAGCCACATCCACTATTTTGCGAGCCAATTGAAAAGCGCAATTCCCAGTAGGACGAACACACACGGAAAGTAACAAGCATCGGGGTACTTCACCTTGATAGAGTTGACATTTCACCCCAAATCCTATCCTTTCACCACTCAATTTGCGGGTTTTTTGCAACCCAACTGCTAGTTTCTAAGTTTGTGGTGTATGGAGCAAGCCCAAACGATTAAGTCTTCTTCTCTGAACGGTTCAATTACCGAACGAATGGCGGATTGGTTTAACGAACCTTTTCCTTTTTACCTTAATGACGACCGCAAGAATTTTCTGTTGCTTAGCGTACTCAGTCTTTTTGTAACGGCTTTTTTGTATCTCTTTAAAACAGAGGCTGAATTTGAATTTGCCAACGATTTGGGTTGGCTGCACGGACTGATTACATTTTCGGTTTTGATTTTCAATATCATCTTGCTGCCGCGTATTTTCCCTGCGTGGATGGACCCCATTTCGTGGTCGATTAAGAAATACATAGTGTTAAATGTGTTGCACCTAGCGTTGATTTGCGTGGCTGCCACGGTGATGGAGAAACTTTTTTTCTGCCCATACTACATTAGTTGGATGACGGTGGCCAACCACACGATGGTGCAAGTGGCTGTAAAAGGGGTAATCCCTATTGCCCTTACTACCTTGTTTTTAAAGGCCCAAATGCTGCAAGAAAATTTGCGCGAGGCCATTAAAACCAATCAGGAGTTGCAAAAGATTCAGACGTTGAAAAGGGAATCAAAAGAATCGGTGAAGAATGCAAATCAAGTTACGTTGTATTCGGATACCAGCGAGAGCCTTACCTTCAATCTACCCGATTTACTATTTATCGAAGCGGATGATAATTACTCTACCATTAGTTGGAAAGAGGAGGGCGTACTCCAGAAAAAACTATTGCGCGTCAATCTAAAAAACCTGGAGTCACAACTTAACAATTCCTTCACGTTGCGCTGCCATCGATCTTACATTGTCAATGTAAATGCCATCCGTGCCATTAGTGGAAATACCAATGGCTACAAATTAAAAATCGATGGCTCTGATTTTTCAATCCCAGTCTCTCGCCCAAAAGGCAAAGAGGTGATGGAGAAGATTTCTCAACTGCGTAATATGATGGAGTTGAGTTAGCAATAGACAATTACTTTTGTGCATTAGGCACTAGGCATTGGGATGTTGACACTCAAATTTTCCAGCTACCTCCAATGCCTAATGCCTAATGCCCAGGCCTAATTTTCTGGTTACAATTCACCTCAGATCCCCTCCCGTTCACCCCGCCTCTTATTCAGTGCCATCAAAACCTGCTCGCTCTGCCCCATTCCATCAAAATGATCAGCTAATGGGTGATGGAAATACGTCTTTCATAGAAAATTAAACAACCCTTTTTATGAAGACACTATTCACACTTTCATTTCTTTTTGTATCGGCTATGGTGGTAGCACAAACCAAAACTGAATTGCCCAGAACCGATTTTGTGGTCAATCTCTCTGAGAGCAGTTTGACCTTAAAGCCGGGCGAAAGCAAACAAGTAATTGTAAGCATTGTGCGCTCAAAGTATTACGCCAAAGAGAAAGCTATTTTGGGTTTGATGGGGCAGTTGCCAAAAGGGATTACGGTAACGTACGAACCCGCTGAAGGAAATTTTGAAAGCAGCGTGGCCACCCTGTCTGCTGCAGCCGATGTGCTGCCAGGTACTTACAATATTGTGCTCAGTACCATGTTGAGTGTAAAAAAGAAAGGAGAGATTCTTAAGGTAACGGTAGCGGCAGATCAGGTTTCTGTTAAGTAGTCTTTGCAAGCAGTACGTAACTAGCCATATAACCGTACAAGCCCCAACACTGAAAAGCGTGGGGTTTTTTATTATGAACTTTAGCGAGCCAGCCAGTTGAAAAGCATAATCCCCAGCAAGCCAAACACAATGCTGAGGTGAACGATTAACCAAATCTGCTGGTAAGCAGGCCGATTGTTCCACATCACTTTTTGGTCAAAGGGGTCAAAGATTAAAGCAATCCCGAAATTTGACATGGCTGTCGAAATATCTTTATTGGCCAATAAGAAGTAAAGCCCCAGAGAGACAAACGCTCCATACAAAAATCGGTTGTATGTAAAGGTAAGGTCTTTCGGCTTGTCGTTTTCTTTTGTTGTGGTCATGCTTTAGCGGTTGATGTTTTGCAAGACTTTTTCTTTTGCGTTTCCATCGAAGAAAGAAATACAGACATGGAACTGGCTGCAATCGCTACCCAAATCATCGTATCAGAAACATCAGAACTTGAATCGAGAACAGTAAATAGGGCTGCCAGAAAGACAAAGCCAGCAGTAATGCCAATCGTCAGTGCATATTTTCCAAAACGAGAACGTTTCTTAGTTTCCATGAATCTTTTTTCCAGTTAGTAGTTTTTGATCGCTAATAATTACAGGCATCCATGATTTTTTTATAAACTTGTGTTACCTCAAAAATTGAACGATATGAGTACAGAGATTATAATAAAAAACGTAACGCTTGTAAACGAAGGTCGGCTGCGGGTAGCCGACCTGCTTATTAAAGACCAGTTCATTCATAAGATTGGAAACGTTCACCCTACCGAAAACAGTTTGGTTATCGATGGCTCTGGCAAGTATTTATTTCCCGGTATTATTGACGGTCAGGTTCACTTTCGAGACCCAGGCCTAACCCACAAAGGCGACTTTTACACAGAAAGTAAAGCTGCGATAGCCGGTGGCGTCACCTCGGTGATTGATATGCCCAACACTGTACCTAATGTTTTGTCGGTTGAACTACTTGAACAAAAACATCAGATAGCTGCTGAAAAATCACTTGTCAACTATTCCTCTTTTCTCGGTGTGAACGCAGATAACATTGACAGCGTAATTCAGACAGACACGTCCAATCTTATTGGAGTTTCAGATGATGGTCTGTATTTCACTAAGAAGGGGAATCTGCTAGCAGATAATCCGGCAATTCTAGAGAAGCTTTTTGCTAACTGCCAATCCATCATCGCGATCCACGCAGAGAAAGAAAAATTAGTAGAAGAAAATGAAATAATCTTTCGAGAAAAATATGGAGAAGACGTACCAATTGAATTTCATCCTATCATTCGCAGCGCGCAGGGTTGCTTCGAAGCATCCAAAGATGCCATTGCGTTGGCCACGAAACACAATGCACGGCTTCACATTTTACATCTGAGTACGGAAGCCGAAACACACTTGTTTCGCAATGATATTCCGTTAACACAAAAGCGAATAACCACCGAAGTATCTGTGCATCACCTTTGGTTTTCGGATGTCGATTACAAACGACTGAGCACCTTAATCAAGTGGAACCCTTCCATCAAAACTGAAAAGGATAAAGACGGTCTTTTGAAAGCGCTGCTTGATGATCGAATCGATATTGTAACGACTGACCATGCGCCACACACGTTAGAAGAAAAGCAAAGGCCCTATTTTCAAGCTATGTCGGGCGCGCCCATTGTTCAGCACTCGCTAAATATCATGCTGGAGTTTTACAAGCAAGGAAAAATATCGTTGGAGAAAATTGCAGAGAAGATGTGTCATAACCCGGCCATTTTGTACCATATTGCTAACCGCGGATTTATACGAGAAGGCTATTTTGCCGACCTCACATTGGTAGATTTGAATAAGCCGTGGACAGTAAGCCAGGATAACATTTTATACAAATGCGGTTGGTCGCCATTGCTGGGCACCACCTTTCAAACCAAGGTGGTTCAGACTTTTGTCAATGGGGGATTGGTTTATGACAATGGGGAATTTTACGAATCCGTGAAGGGACAACAGTTAACGTTGAAATAAGCCGCCTTTTGTGCTATCAACGCAAAATGGGTATTTTACTCAATTGATTTCTTCGTGTCGCAAAACTGATCTTAGATAAAATTACGCTGAAAAAGAAGGAGCAGTGAAACCAAACACCTCCTCTATTGTTTAATTTGGCAGTTCACATGAAGCAAGTCAGTCAAGTCATTCAGCAAATGATTTCCATTTCGGAAGAGGAGCTTAAGAATTTTCTCAAGAACTGCTTTGTAAAAAATTTTCAGCGGCAGCAATTCCTCAGCCATCCTAATGTAATTCCTAACGAGATCTTTTTTATCAATAAAGGAATTATTCGCGTGATTGTTCACGATAAAGAAGGAGGCGAGCATACCATTCATTTTGCTCTAGAGAATCAATTCATTGCCGATTATTCGAGCTTTATTCAACAACAACTTTCGCTTTACACACTGCAAGCATTAGAAGAGACGGAAGTAATTGTGATGCCCCGCTCGGCTGTAGATTGGGGTTACAAAAATTTGAAGGAGGGCGATAAGCTGGGGCGGCTCATTGCCGAGTTTTATTTTATCTACCAAGATAACCGAATCAAAAACCTGTATGCGCGCAGCGCTAAAGAGCGTTACGATACCATCACCGAAGTTTTTCCCAACATCCATAACCGCGTGCCGCAGCACATGATTGCCTCCTATCTGGGCATTACACCTGTCCATTTAAGTCGCCTAAAAAAGGCCGACTACCAAAAAGTATAAACATTTGTTATCGTTTCGGGTACGGTCAACCAGTGACCTTTGACTCAACAAAACGAAACAAAATGAAAAAGACAATTTTAGCAATGACGCTGCTCTGGTTTGGTCTGGAGGGCCATGCGCAAACAGGAACGGTGGTTATCAACGTGCAGCAAATTCAGGCTAACAAAGGCGGTGAAATCTCTGCCGGTATTTTTAAAAAGGAAAATTTTCCGAAAGTAGGTAAACAAATGATCGGCACGGAAAGGCCAGTGACCGGAAGCTCGATGCAAATTGTTTTTGAAAAAGTCCTTGCTGGAGAATATGGGCTGGTGGCATTTCAAGACATCGACAAAAACAAAGACCTGAAGACAAATTTTGTGGGCTTCCCAAAGGAGCCAATTGGCTTTTCCAACGATGCAAAAATCAAACTTGGTCCGCCTGATTTTGAGGATGCAAAGGTAAAAGTGGAAGCCGGAAAAACACTTACGTTAACTATTACGCTAGAATAATTTGATCATGGCTGGAATTCATTTCAATAAAACAAAGACGTGCGCACTTGTTTTTTTATTTTTACTGGCAACCTCAATTGTCGCGCAGGCGCAATTTGCTAAAAAAGGACTTCGTTTGGGAGCAATAGTAGGCACCAGTATAAATAACTTTAGTTCAACATTTGGCTCAACAGCGGTTCAACCCAACTTTAATGCATTTGCTCTTGGGGCGGGCGCCAATTACCTTTCTAACCGTTTGATACTCGGTGGAGAATTTTATCAACTGAATGGCAACCAATCGAGCGCTACGGAGTCGATACAGTTTATTGGCGCAGTTACCACAGTTTCTTTTGGGTATTGTTTATTGGAGAGAAAAAACACGCGTTTGGAAACTTCTTTAGGGTTCGGATTCTCCAATAATCAAATTATCAGTCAAGACAAGCAAAACACGCGCTTTCAAAATGTGATCAATAATCAACTACTGTTAAATCCCAGTCTTTCCATATATCAGAAAGGCGCCAATAACTTATGCTTTGGATTGAGGCTTATTTACTCGGTCGGTACTGGCGGAGAATCGGCTTGGAAGTATCAGTCAAGCGAGCTTGAATCAGGCTTTAAAAGTAATGTAAATGCTTTCTCATTTCAGCTTTCTATCGGAGGAATTGTTGAATTTGCGAAAAAATGAAAAAGCAATTAGCATGAAGCAATTTATTGAAACGATTTATCACAGGAATGAAATCCTGTTCTATTTTGGACTTATCAATGTAGTGGTTGCGGTCTGTTTCTTCGTGTTGACGCAAACAACCAGCACTCAAGTAATGGGCATTAGCGCGTGGTACAAACCCACCAAGTTCGCGCTTTCCACCTTTCTTTATTCTTGGGCAATGGCTTGGTTTATTTCTTATCTGCCTTCCTTTAACATAACCATCTTTAGTTGGTCAGTGGTAGTTCTCTTAGGATTTGAAGTTGCCTACATCGCATTTCAAGCTGGGCGGGGCCAGCTTTCTCATTACAATGTAAGCACCCCAATGTATTCAGCGCTTTTTTCTATGATGGCATTGGCTGCTACGTTAGTTACTCTTTACACAGCTTATGTCGCAGTCTTGTTCTTTGCAAATAAATTCACCTCACTTCCAAATTACTATTTGTGGTCAATCCGATTAGGTCTCATCATCTTCGTACTATTTTCATTTGAAGGTTTTGCGATGGGTTCGCGCCTATCGCATACCGTGGGCATCGAAGATGGAAGCAAAGGAATTCCATTCCTAAATTGGAGTCTTAGCCATGGTGACTTACGCATCGCACATTTCATTGGTATGCATGCCTTACAAGTGCTGCCATTGCTTTCGTTTTATATATTAAGAAATACAAAGGCTACCATTTTTGTAAGCATCCTTTACGGGTTGCTTGCCTTATCCGTGCTGATACAGGCATTAAACGGTACATCCATCTCTAAAACATTCAACCATCCATAGCATGCAACTTTCTGCTAGTGAAAAAGAACGATTAAAAAATAATTACGGCCCTTGGGCAATCGTGAGCGGAGCTTCCTCTGGTATCGGTCTCGAAATCATTGAACGATTGGCCGAATCGGGCCTTAACCTCATAATCCATGCTCGTAGCGAGAACATACTTCAGGGAATAGCAAAGCGACTAACTTCTACTCACAACATTGAAGTAAAAGTGGTAGCGTCTGATATTTCAGAACAAGCAGGTATTCAAAAATTGATTGAGACCACACAATCGTTGCCCATTGGTTTGCTGGTTGCCTCGGCTGGCTATGGCACCTCCGGAGACTTTATTCACACTTCGGTGCATGCTGAAATTAATATGCTGCGACTGAATTGCGAAGCATTACTAACACTCACCCATCACTTCGCGCAGAGATTTGTTGCGCAAAAAAGAGGAGGTATCATTTTGATGAGTTCCATGTTCGCTTTTCAGGGTGTGCCGTACTCCGCAAACTATGCCGCTACCAAAGCGTATGTACAATCGTTGGCTGAAGCACTCGCTGAAGAATTGAAACCACACGGAGTAGATGTGTTGGCAGCTGCACCCGGGCCGGTGGCCAGTGGCTTTGGGCAACGCGCGAATATGAAAATGAATATGTCGCTCACGCCACAGCAAGTGGGTATTCCGATTTTAAAAGCATTGGGAAGAAACACAACTGTTTTACCTGGTTTTCTCACCAAATTTTTAGTGTATTCACTGCGCACGGTTCCAAGATGGGGTAAAGTAAAAATTATGAAAATAGTAATGGGCGGAATGACGGAGCATCAGAGAACGAAGGAGAACGTAGACTGATCGTGATAAGTACAGTAAAAAGAGCACTTTACTTCATTTTTAGGATATCATCAATCTTTAGTTTGAATGTTTGTCCAATGGGCAGCTCGGTATCGCCAATGAACAATCGGTTGCCTTCTAAGGAGTGAATAAAATGGATCGCCACGAGGTAGGATTTATGTATTCTTAAAAACTGATCTTTTGGCAATGTCCCCTCTAGTTGTGTAAGTGTTTCTTGGGCAATTATGGTTTTATCAAGGGCATGTACCTTCACGTAGTTTCCATATGCTTCGAGGTATCTTATTTCGGTGAAGTTCACTTTGAAAATTTTTCGATCCGATTTTACAAAAAGAAAGTTGCGTGCTTTTGTATCAGCTATTGAAACAGGGACAGGGCTGTCCATTTGTTCAGCGGGGATTACTTTATCAATCGCTTTTAAAAAGCGATCAAATGCGATCGGTTTGATTAAATAATCAATCACCCCAAACTCATAACTTTCCAGCGCATGTTCCGCGTAAGCAGTAGTTAAAATTACCTTTGGTGGATTCTTGAGAATTTTTAAAAGCTCGAGCCCAGAAAGCTCAGGCATTTTTATATCCAAGAAAAGCAAGTCAATGGGCTGTTTTCGCAGTATGTTACTAGCTTCAATGGCATTTGAACAAACACCGTTCAATACTAATGAATCAACGTGACCAATAAATTTTTGAAGTATTTTTTGCGCCAGAGGCTCATCATCTACTATCAGTGTTTTGATTTTGCTCATACCATACTCAATTGAAGATTGACACTAAATTTAGTTCCATCGTTTTCAATAATTAGTTGATGGTTATTTGGATAAAGCAAATGAAGCCTCCGCTTTACATTCTCTAATCCTGTGCCTGTACTTTCAGTTGACCGATTAGTTGCCCGGCTGTTCTCAATAAAAAAGAAAAGTTCGTTTTCTTCAATCCTAAGCTGACTGTGTAGGTAGGCATTTCCGGCTGTGGCATTGATGCCGTGTTTGAACGCATTTTCAATAAAGGGTATTAAAAGAAGTGAGGCTATTGTTTTTTGTTGCGGCTCTCCCACTACTTCAAAATCAATCGTTGCACGATTATCAAGTCGTAGTTTTTCTAATGCCAAATAGTTATTTATAAAGTCTATTTCAGACTGCAAAGATGATCTCTCGTGCTTACTGGTTTCCAACATATACCGCATCAATTCCGATAGTTTAACAACAATGGCGGGGGCTTGATCTGATTTTTCAAGTGTAAGTGAATACAAATTGTTTAGCGTGTTGAACAGGAAATGCGGATTGATTTGTGCGCGCAATAATTGAAGTTCTGCCTCCAGTTGTTTAGCTGCTAATTCCTTTTCTGCCAGCTGCCGCTTAATACCTAGCCTGATCATTTTTAATGCACTCGTGATAATGACGAACGCACTAAGGTTAACTACATTTTGCAAAACGGTTGTTTTGTCTTTAAATAAATAACCCGTAAAATAAGTCATCGCAATTGCGGTAACTGCCAGTAAAGCGACCAAAGCAAACAAGTACATTATATACTTTTGCCGTTCTAGAAATTTAGCCATCAACAAGTACATATTAGTGTAGGCTGCGATGGCACAAAAAAATAGTATAGTGATTAAAAAGCTAAAAAAATCTTTTCCCATTTCGCTAGATGGGATCGTAAACAAAAACAGCAAGAAAAACCCTCCCCAAAAATAGAAGTGCAATAAAATTCGATTTGTCAGGATTGTTCCTACTGCGTTAAAGCGAGGCTTTGTCATTCATCAAAAGTAACGGAAAAAAACAAACCAAGTAAAGTTGCATGACCAACCTATCCGATTGCCTGCCCAACCTATTCAGTGGAAGGGCAAACCTGTTTACCCATCTTTTTCTTTCATTAATCATTGGCAGCGGCAAGTACATCATTCTTTGTTTGCGATTCTAAACGAAGCCTCTACTCTTGCCGTAAGATAATTCAAACAAATAAATCTAGTTATGAAAAAAATCGCATTGTCAACAGTCTTTTCATTTGCAATCCTTTTGGGGTTTGCTCAAAACAGTGGTTCAACTAAATCCCCTTCTAAACAAAAAACATCAACGGTATATTATAGCCTCTTTTGGGGTTTAATTAAATCCAAAAATTATAAGAGGGATGAGATTGAGTCCAAAAAAATTAAGATTGAACCCATAAGAATCACAACCAATACGTATGATTCATTAGATAATAATTATGAAATGAAGCAAGCCCTTTGGGGAGCAATTCAATGGACACAAAAAAAGAGGCCAACCAAAACCAACTAATTCTAATGAAAGCAACAGTTAAAAAACAAATGGCAAGCACACTAAAAAAAGTGGGGCGAGGAGTGCATCTAGTTGGATTTCTTGTGTTTCCCTTGTTCAATTTTGCACAAAGTAAAAATGAGAGAGTAACCAATTTATCGGGCCAGTGGGTAAGTGAAAATGTACACTCTATTAAACTGAATACAGACGAATTGAAAGACCTGGAATTTCTTAAGAATGAAGTTGGGAATAAGCGAATTGTAGCTATCGGTGAGCAGACCCACAATGATGGAGCTACTTTTCAATTGAGAGGTAAGATGATTGAATATTTGATTGAGGAGATGGGTTTTGAAGTTATTCTTTTTGAGGCTGGCATGTTCGATCTGCATTATGCCAATGAATCTGTGAAGCGATCTATGCAAATAGATAGCCTACGTAATGGAATTTTATGGTTTTGGAAAAATGCCAATCAGCATGATCATTTGTTTGCCTATTTACAGCAACAGCTTCAAAAGGGAAAAGAGTTGGAATTTGGAGGATTCGATTGTAAACTCACCTCTTCTTATGGAAGAAAAAATGGTCATTATGCCAATATGTTGAAAGCGTTGGTTAAAACATTGGATAGTCAGTTTTTCTCCTCCGCTGATTTTGTTTCCTACCTCCATGTCTGGGATAGAATAGACGCGGACATGAAAAAGGGAGGCCTAGGCTCGTTCTCATTTAAAATGAATGCACGTGAGCAAGCAGACTTTTTAAAGCAAAGTCAATTCATTCAGCAATGGCTTTTTAACAAAGGCCAATTAGAATGGGCGCAAATGGTAAATACTATAGATAAAGGCATAGTACTTTATGCTGATTTTAGTATTGGAAAAGCGTTGTTCAATAAAGAATGGTTATTAAATCTAAACAACGGGCGCGATAGTTTGATGGCGGAAAACTTACAGTACCAACTGGCCACGAAATACGCCAATAAAAAAGTGATTTTGTTTGGTGCTACGTATCATTTCGCAAGAAACATTCAAACCATAACACCTTCAAAAGTACGAGGTTTACGACTTGATAAATCTGTGACCACAGGCGGTATTTTACATCCGATGTTTCATAACGAAATTTACACCATTGGTTTCACTGCTCATGAAGGCACTTATGGATACGTTAAAAAAGGAGGAAAGGGAAAATCTGTAAAAAAGGCATCATCGAAAAGCTTGTCTTATCAACTCGTCAACCAAAAATACGATGCCGCTTTTGTGCCACTAAAAAACATTAGTGCCGACAGTCAGTATTGGTCTAATGGAGCAATCATTCGGTTTCTGGATTATAAAACTGATACCGCAGCACCCGATTGGAGTGCTGTAATGGATGCGGTAGTTTATATAAAAACCATGACGCCTATTACGTATTAAAGAGTTCAACATCAAAAAAAACAAAAATGCAAAACGATCCTTTTATACTACAATCCTATCGCAAAACACTAAATCCGCTTTATCATTCATCGTATAATGGGCAGCGGAGTATGTTATTGAAATAGCACTTGCTGAGAAAAATTACTAATAATCCCATTATGAAAGCCCTAGTAACCATTACAATCATATTTTTTTCGAACTTAGTCCATGCGCAAAACATAAACTCGAACCAAAAGGAAAAAACGCCTGAACAACTTTCAGAAGTAATTTTTGATCATATCGAATTTAACAAAGATGATGTTACTTCATGGGTTTTTGACATAGTAGATACTGATAGTTTAAAGTTGGTTAAACTCAGCAATGCAGTTACATTTTTAGGACTGACACCCAACGGCCCCGTACGTTTTGAAAAAGATGCTTCCCTTCAATACCCCGATGCCTTTGTACTTGAAACCGCTGAAATAGCTAATTACAATCAAGAAGGTTTGGCTGCCAGAATAACATCGTTGAGGAAATCGTTAAAGAAATTAAATGTGATATTAGGGCGAGTTGGCTACAGTAAAAAAAAGGAAACAAATGCTAAAGTGAGTGGTCAATTAATTAAAAAGGAAAAACCAATAGGAGACAACTTACTACTTAGTGGAATCATCAAACACGGTGGCTCACCATTACCCTATTCAACTATTGGCATTCGAAAGACAACTTTGGGTACTGTTAGCGATGCAGAAGGCAAATTCAAACTAAACATTCCCAAAGCCTTGTTTAATGAAATCTTAACAGTTTCATACGTAGGTTATGAGGATAAAAATATAAGTATTTTAGACATCGACAATGCCACTGAATTGATAGTAGAATTGAATGAAAATATAACTGAGCTAAAGGAGGTTGTTGTTTCAGCCAAGCCTCTGAAAAAAACTAAAAGATTAGTATTGGGACAAGAAAAAGCGGGCAATAAGTTTGGTTGGGTTCAAGGAACAGGTGCTGGAGCTGAAGCAGCCAGACTAATGAAACTGCTTAACAAAAAAATACTTTTAAAAACAGTTAGTATATATGTTGATAACCCAAAAGAGGAAAAATTTACCTTATTGGTTAACATTTATGAGCAAGATACTGTGACAAAGTTGCCCGGAAGGCAATTGCTTAAAAAGATCATGATTGTAAACTCAACAGTTAAACAGGGTTGGCTTGATGTCGATCTGAACTACCAAAATTTAGTTTTAGATAAACCATTTTTTGTGTCTTTTCAATGGCCTAACCAAGACATTAAGATTCCATTCGTTGGCATAGGTGGTTCTAAAGCCTATACACGAGCTTCCGCTTTTGGGCCATGGAAAAATTCAGGAGATTTTGATTGGGTGATAAAAGCCGAAGGAATAGTCTTAGATTGATATTATGAACATGGCTATTGAAAAGTGCTTTGACAAAGAGAATTTAAATACGCTAGTAAGAGACTGCAAGTTTGTGAAGCGTGCAACAAATTATTATGTATTTTCGTTTTCCCATCTTGGGGGAGAAGGAAAATAGTAGGGTATAGAATTATTTTTCAAAAGTAGTCAAATCATCTGTTAAGATTTTTTATATCATCCGCTTTTAAGCTATGTCTAATTTACTCCCTCCCAATTCAAGAAAGGCTTGTATCTGCCACCCTAAAAATCATCCAATACATGTGCTGCTGCTTTAAATTTAAAATAGTGTGACGCTCTTGACCAAAATCATTACCAGCTTGCCGAAAAAATATGTTTGATCAAAGATGTAAGTAAAATATGCTACCAATTAAAAACTCATCAAAAAGAACTATCCAATTTTTATTCCTTTTAGTTTTTTTTAATCCAACCAAGTTACGCGCAAATTGTTGAGTCTTGGGTTGACAATAAAGGGGGATTTCTCGACAGTATTCCAATAGCATACACAAACGGGAGAATTTATGTAAAGCTAAAAATTGGACAAGATACTACCCAGTATAGATTTTTGCTGGATACGGGTGCCCCTTGTAACGTTGACGAAAACTTAAAACCGCTTTCGAATAGGAGGCGGTTTTTTGTTGTTAACCCACAGAAAACGAATACATCTTTTTATACTCCATTGGGGTAAGCCCCGTGTATCGTTTAAATATATCACGGAAATAGTTTAAATCTTCATAGCCAGATTTATACGAAATCTCCTTAATATTTTCTTGCCCTTCTTCCAGTAGTTTTTTTGCGTGTTCCACCTTCACACGTTGAATGTATTCAGAAGGAAGGTTCCCCGTTGCAGCCTTGAAACGTCTGATAAATGTGCGCTCACTCATCAATACTTCATCTGATATAGTTCCGACCGTGAGTTTCTCTTGTGCATGAGCTTCAATAAAGTCTTGCGCCTTCAATATCTCTGTATCTTGATGTGACTTTTGAACGGAAAAAATGGAATAAGAATTCTGCGAAATCTTCCCTTTGTCAACCAAAAACATTTTTGCACAGTAATTTCCTAGTTCTTTCCCGTAGTATTTTTCTACCAAGTAAATGCACAAATTCATAAAAGATAAGGTAGCACCACCCGTCACAATCTTGCCATTATCAACAATTATTTTTTCGTCTAATAATTTTACTTTGGGAAACATCATTCTGAAATAGTCAGAAGCAAACCAGGAAGTAGTCGCTTCTTTACCATCTAACAAACCCGTGGCGGCTACAAAGAAAGCGCCTGTGCACGTACTGCAAATGGCTGCTCCTTTCTTTTGTTGTTGCAATATCCACTGGACAAGGGTTGGATATTTTTGCACAAGTTCGGCCATATTGCCAACAGCCGCAGGCACTACCACTAAATCAGCCTTCTCAAAGGGAAGAAGGGAAGCATGGCAAACCAACTGATACCCATTGCAATTGATCGTTTTGCTTTTTTCTGCTGAGGCCAGGATTACCTCAAACGTATTTTTCTTTTTCTTTTGTGGAGATAGCTGATTGCTAAATGCCTGCGAGTAGTTTAAGATGTCCATAATGCCCAACACAGAAGTGGGCACATTAGCGGAGATAACAGGGACTATTACTTTCATGTGTTACGAATAAGATGATGGCAAATATATCTATTTGCGTATATGAATCTGCCATGTGGCAAAATTATCCTGTGGGGTTGTCCGTTTACCCATGCTTATCTGATTGTATGATGCCCCACCTTTGTAACACAAAAAACTATTTATGAAAACGACAGACAACAGTTTAAGCTGGTTCGAGATTTCAGTAGCTGAAATGCCTCGGGCGAAAAAATTTTATGAGTCAATCTTTGGTCTTGCATTGGCCGATGGTGAAGTGGCTGGCACACAGATGGCGTTCTTCCCTACCGATGGAGGCAATGGAAAAATAGGAGGCGCATTGGCGCAAGGCCCTTTCCATAAACCGAGTATTGATGGAAGCAAAGTGTACCTCAACGCAAACCCCAACCTTTCAACGGTGCTTGACAAAGTGGAGAAATCAGGTGGTAAAGTAGTGTTGCCTAAAACTTCTATTGGCGACTTTGGCCACATGGCATTCTTTATCGATTCAGAGGGTAACGTAGTAGGACTTCATTCTAACAACTAACAGAAAAACAATATGGACAAAATCTTAAACTTGGGTAGATGGATCTTCCCAATTTCCTTTATCATGTACGTGGGCTTGCATTTTGGTAAACCCGATGTGGGCGCTGCCTTTGTGCCCGATTATATTCCTTTCCCCTATTTTTGGAATTACTTTACGGCCGTGTGTATTATTTGCTTTATCGTTAGTGCATTAATAGGAAAGTATGATAAACTCGCGTATACCTCCATGGCATTGTATGTAATCCTAATGGGCTTACTCGTTCACCTGCCGCGCGCCATGGGCAATGAGCTTGGCATAGAAAATATGACCGCGGATTTGGCCCGCGAGAAGGAGTTAGAAATGGTGAACTTTTTCAGGAACGTTATGGTCACTGGCGCCTTGCTTGGGTTTGCAAGGTATGTTGCGAAAGACAAACGAATAATAGAATAACACCGACTGCCGAAATCATTTTTAAAATAGGGTTTAAATGGTAAGTGTCGTCCACGAACTGGACGACACTATATCAATCGATGCGCTGTATTATGTAAACTTGGACTTTTTGGGAGTGTTTGCCGGTTTGTTTGTGTTAAGCCACAATATCCGTCAACATTTTATCCAACTCGTTTTTGATTTGAAACGGGTTACTAGCGAATAACTCTTTCATCCGAAACTCAATCTCATCACAAGCTTCGTTTTTGGTGAGTTTTACAATTTCAGAAATGCGGTGTTGATAGCTCGCATTAAACAACATATTGTTTTTATCTACCAGGCCGCGGTCAATCATCACGCGAGCCTTCTTATTGCAGCGGCATGGATTTTTGGGATTGACTAAGCCGCACTTGCCGGAGATGTATTGCAACAAATCGGTTTTGGCGCGATGCAGTTTTACACGAAAATTGGCGGGTGTAGTGTCAAACAAATCGGCACCTAGTTGGTGGTCGGCACCAAATATTTCGCCAATAATATAAATCAAACGCTGCTCGCGGTGGAGGCACATGAGCATGGCTGTAGAACATAAAATGCGCACTTCTTCTACCTCCGCTTCTGAAATAGTATCATCTGCTTCTTCATTAAAACCTCCATAAGCTTTTGGGTTTTCTTCAATGAGTCTTTCTGTTTTCTTTTTGGGTGAATTCAAGAAATGATTGACAGCGATACGATAGAGCCATGTGCTAAACTGAGCGTTTCCCTTGAACGTGTTCAGACTGGTTACCACTTTTATGAGTACTTCTTGCGTGGCATCCAAGGCATCATCAGGATGGATAAACAGCCGGAGCGAAATATTGTAAATGTAATCTTGGTACCGTTTTATCAGTTGCTCAAGCGATTTTTTATCGCCCCTAATCGAGGCGGTAATCAACGCTTGGTCGGTTGGTTCGTTTGGTTTGGGTGTTAATTTCATGGCTTAGCAATGTGAAGGGGAGTATCGAAATACTCGGCTTCCATTTTTTGATTCGAAAAATAAGATACAGCTCTTTCTTTTGTTTCCCAAATGGTAAGCAGACTTGCTTTTCCTTTCTCATTTTTTATCGAAACGATTTTAATCAGTCCTTCTGCATTTTGTAGCTGGGCGGGACGGCCTTCACTAAGTGCTGCCCAAAAGGTGACGACCGATCCTCTAGTTGTTTTTAGTGTCTCCATTTTTTCGATTTCATAGTAGTCAACCTGTCCGCGTTGGCCGTATGACTTTTCGGTGCGCTCAAACCATTTTTCGGTAAACCAAGCCTGAGCTGCAG
This sequence comes from Chryseotalea sp. WA131a, assembly GCA_025370075.1. Taxonomy (NCBI): domain Bacteria; kingdom Pseudomonadati; phylum Bacteroidota; class Cytophagia; order Cytophagales; family Chryseotaleaceae; genus Chryseotalea; species Chryseotalea sp. WA131a. The sequence goes on from CP073016.1 coordinate 3,550,840, forward strand.
CTTTTGTATTCCAAAAATAGATTCCGCCAAAGAGTTTCTGGTTTTCTGTGAAACTATAAAACTTCTCTCCCAAACCATCAATGGCTTGGTATTCGGGAAATGATTTTTTCATTTTGCCCACCACCAGCGAACGCCACGCATACCACGGCTTTTTTACTTTAGTGATGACAAGGGTTTGGAAAGTAGTGCTATCAGCAGTTGGTTGTACTGCGTGGGTTTGGCTCGGGCTTGTGTCAGTGGCACAAGCAACAGCTTGCAAGGCGAAAACAGTCATGGCAATGTTAGTTAAAAGGTTCATATTGTTTTTTCCCTTTAGACCGATAATCGCGAATGTGTTACAAAAGTATTTTTGAGATGACGACTGAGTGCAGCCAGATTGCCATGCCGCAAACGCAGTGTTTTAAAGTGAAGGTTCACAAGCCAAAACCTCGCCCGTTTTAGCCGAGTTGTTCGTCTAAAGTAACGGCCCCAGACAACTAGACCGTTTTGTTAGAAAATGTTTTACTACTCCCAATCATTACAAAGATCCCCAAAAGGAGTAGTGGTATACTAAGTATTTGTCCCATGTTCAATGCGAGGTGCTCTTCAAATGCAACTTGATTCTCTTTCAAAAATTCAATTAGAAATCGTTGCAAGAATATCAAAAAGAGGCCGAGCCCAAATAGAAAGCCTTTGTACTTATTAACTTTCTGCGATCTCCAAATAAAGAATAGCAACACAGAAATGAACAAATAAAATAGTGCTTCGTAAAGCTGAGCAGGATGTCTGGGTGTTTGATCGATGCGAGAAAATATGAAGGCCCAAGGAAGTTGAGCAGGCGCGCCAATTATCTCGGAGTTTATCAAATTGCCAATCCGTATGAAGCAACCCAGTAAAGCACCGCATATAATTAATCGGTCTAGCATCCACAGATAGTCGTTTTTATATTTTCTACAGTAAATGTAAAGAGCTATTAGCGCTCCTACTGTTCCTCCATGGCTAGCAAGACCAGCAAGTCCTGTAAATTGCAATGTTGGTTCAATTCGTATGGGAAGAATCTCGATCGGATTGTTTAAATAGTAGGATGGATCGTAAAATAGAATATGTCCAAAACGAGCACCCATAATTCCACCTAACATGACATACAAGCTAGTTTTGTCAAGTTCTTCCGTTGCAATGCCCTCGGTCTTGTAAATCAGCAGCAAGACTTGATATCCGAGCATCATACCGACTGCCCAACAGAGACCATACCATCTGAAAAATTCAATCCCATCAACTATTTGTGGATCAATATCCCAAACTACATACGAAATCATCCTCCCTGACAGCTAATGATTAAGACTGTAAACATCAACGTGTTGATGAGGTACCTATGCGTGTTGTTTACACGCACCTCTTCGGCTCGTTCTATGATGAATAGGATTTCATCCTTGTCTATTGATGGCATGGAATTCAAAAATCGAAACTGTTGCCACGCTGGTTTAAGACTGTTTAAATTCATAATGCTGACTTTTAAATTTGGCTTTTAGTTCTGCTTTCACTCGATTCAATCGGGTGCTTATGTTCGTAGGAGTGAAGTTCAAAATGCTAGAAATTTCTTTGTTCTTGTAACCCTCCAGATAGAGGATCACAATGGCTTTATCCACGTCTTTTAATGATTGAATGACCATGTGCAGAAGTTCCATGTCACTATCTGCCATAGCGGTCGAAAAAGACAGTTCGTAAGCGCCAATAGATTCAGTAGCGATTGTCCTCTTTTCTTTCCTGATTTTAGAGAGCAGCGTGTTAAGGCTTACGCTATAAATCCAAGTGCTTATTTCTGAACTTCCTCGAAACGTTTCGAATGATTTCCAAAGCTGCAGAACAATGTCTTGAAAAGCATCTTTCTGATCGTCTTGACTAGCATAATAGGCTTTGCAAAGACTTTTTATAATGCCTCGATGTACGTCTAGCGTCTGAATAAATTTTCTTTTTTGAAGTTCCAATTTTTGCTTGGGTCTTTATTGCATTAGTAGCCTAATTTTAAGAATTGTCACACGCGCACACATTTTTTATTAGGTAAATTGCACTAACATAAAGAATCGTAAATCAACCTTGCGAACTTCTTATTCACGCTCAGTCCTTTTTCATACCAGTCTGTATTCTTTCAATTTGTGCTAAATGTCTTTTTATATGATTAATGAAGAATTGAAAAGTGTCACCCAATTTAAGTGTAATAAAGCTTGAAATTGAAGTTGGAATTTTGACTTTATTCAAACTCACTTTTCTGGATTGGTTTAGCAATTCTAAAAGGTTAATTTGTTGATTGATAAACGTGTCGATAACACTTTTATCCAGTGTAGCATTCAGCGGATTCTTGTCTTTAAATGTTTTCATTTTGTTGAGCTTTTCTTTGGGCAACATACTTTTTGCAAAGTAACTCCCTAAAAATCCACTTTTAAATTCAAGCTCCGCTTTGGTAGTTGAGCTTTTTATAGTTCGTTCTATCTCAGGTAAGTAAAAGTCGCCATATAAATTCAAATGCGTTAAGCATTCTAATATATTCCAACTCAGCTCATTTTCCCTCCATGTTAATGTCTGAAAATCATAACTCCTAAGCTGTTCAACTTGGTTTATGATTTCTCTCGTCTGCTCTAAAAGCGATTGTATTAATTTTTCGGATTGCATAGTTTAAATTTTATGCAAGGTCTGCGAAGTATTTTTCAAAAGTCTTGATTGAAGTCAAGACTTTTTCAGTCGCGATAAGGTTTCGGCACTCATTCTCAAATAGTTTGCAATGTGCCGGTTAGGAATTTCCTGAAATAGTTGCGGACTTCTCTTCAAAACCCGTTGATATCGTTCCTTCGGGGAATTTGTAAGGAGATCAACTTCCCTTTCCATTTGTTGCAGAATTAGACTTTCTAAAATATTCGTCCACAAATTGCTGTTCACCGCTGTTTTGAAAAAGGTGTCGATTTGTTGTTTGGTTACAACTTTTACGGTAGTTTTTTTAATTGCCTGAATAAAGAAATCGGAAGGTTTACCCGTTAGAAAAGAGTCTAGCGAAACGATTAAGTTTTCCTTGTAACCGAACCTAATTGTCTGTTCTTCATATTCGTCTAAAATGAAGACTCTTAGGCTGCCACTTTCTACATAATATATGTTCGTGTCGATGCTACCCTTCACTTTAAGAAACTCGTTTCTACCGATGGTGATGGCTTGGTTAGAAAGCTCAACAATTTCTTTCATTTTTTATTTGTAAGGAGTTTCTCTCTTTGCGGCATTCAAATTAGCATAAAAAAGTAGTTTTAGTTTGATGATCGATGAGATAAAACAACGAAACAGACTCAACATGAAAATTACATTTTTCGGAAGGCTTCAAACTAGTTTTAAGTACTTTGATAGACACCAAACAGATTTGAAATGACGATTACAGGCTTCGTAACGTGGAAAATAAGAGAGGATAGAGAAGGTTTGAGAATAATTGCGAACCATTGTGTTGTGCGGAAAAGGAACTAAGGCTAAGAATATGTTTGGAACTAATTTTTCAAAATCTATAATTAAACTTTGCTTTAAATGTTAAATAATTTAGTGTTTTTATATTTGCCACTAACCACCCGTTCTTTTTAAATTGAAGGAAAATTAGTAAAATTGAATTTTAAAAGTCAGTACAGTTTATGAAAAAAAGATATACTTGTTTTGTTGGTTGTCGTTTTGTTTTCACATTCGCCTTTATTGCGGTGCTAGGCGTTTCTGATATCTTGAGCCAGGAAGCTACAAGCATCCGGTTTTATGCACACCCCGGCTTCGACTATTTTACAAACCCAAGTCAGAACTCCTCTTCTCCCTATTTTCGCGGGGGGGCCTTTGGTGCTATTTATTACCTCTAAGATAAATGATAAAGTTTCGGTAGCGGGTGAGTTAAATATGCATTACATGGCGACTACTGGGGCAGAAATGGAATTGGAAAGAATGTATATCAAATATGATTATCGGAATTACTTGAATTTCTCCCTAGGGCGAATGTATAGCCCGATTGGATTTTGGAACGTTAATTACAATTTTGGTTTGATTTTACAACCTAATATTTCTCGTCCACGAATTTTAAACCCAACCCATGACGGAGGTTTTATCCAAACGCGTGACATAGGGCTTCAACTAGGCGGGGATAACATTGGTAAAACTGGTTTCTTCTACCGAGTCTTTCTTTCAAATGGAATCGGACGAAATGGAGGGCTTTTAGGTGTACCCTACAAATTAGGCTCGCAATTATCTTACACAGTTCAATTGGGTATCGAACCGATTGAAGGTCTTCGCATATCAGCTTCCGGGGTATTAAATGATTTACCGTTGGGGAGTCTTACCCAATTTGACGATCCCGTACCAGAAGCTATGAAAAGCACTCTGTTAACGGCTAGTATTTCGCACATGAGCATCGATAAAAAGTTTGAGTTCATTGCCGAAGGCTATTCTAATACCCACGACTACTCTCAACGGCCAGACAAGAATCTAACGGGAGCCATTGTTTATATGGGCTATAAGGCGAATTCAAAAGTTGTGCCTTATCTTTTTGCCGAATTTTTAGATTTCCCAACAGGTGATGATTACTACCCAAACCCTAACCCATATACCAAACAGAATTACGGTAGTTCGAGTGAATATAATTTAGGTCTTCGCTATCGGGTCAGTAGTAACTTGGTTGTGAAGGGTGAATTGGCCGCCTTTAATCAAGATCAATTTGGCTGGAGTAGTGGCATAAAAACTCAGGTAGCAGTAGGATTTTAACGAATAGTAAAAAGACTAATTTAACGTATATGAAAAAGGCAGTTTCTTTTTTGATTCTAAGTCTGATATTCTTTCTTTCCCCAAATCATACAATTTCAAAAAGCCCACCAGCATTGGAGTTGGCGGTTATTGTGCACAAAGATAATCCTATTGAAAAACTCTCGATCACTGAAGTTAGGCTTTATTGGATGAAGCGAGGTACTCAAAAATCGTGGCCTGGATTAAAAACAACGGTACTTCCTGTTGATCGCAAAGGAAATATTGCAGAGAAGACTTTGTTCTATAAGCATATAATAAAATTGAGTGAGGCAGAAGTAGACTCTTATTTTGCTGCAAAACAATATCAAAACAGCGAGCCACCTCCAGTGAAGTTGAATTCTGATAATGAAGTAATCGAATATGTGGCCAATAATAAAGGCGCTATTGCCTTTGTAAAGGCCTCTTTACTGACGGATGAAATTCGGTCGCGAGTAAAGCTAGTTACTTCCATTAGCGAGTGAACCGATGAAATATAACTGGCTTCAACTTGAGACGAAAATGGTCAATGAGCAAGAATGCTTGCTGAGTAAAGCCACCAGCTAGCTACGCCTGTAAGTCCTCTGCGTGCTTAGATGCTCGTTTCTCGTACCTTTTTCGAGCGAGGAAGGCCATACTTGACAGGATTGACCAAGAAATAAGATTTCTTCAATATATTTGTCTAAAGTCAAGCATATGAAAAAACTTATTGATGCAATAATCTCCGCTAAAGCAAACGGAAACAGCTTTCAAGAAATGAACTACACCATGAAGCTGATGCTGAAAGGTATACCCGTAAAAAGCATAACCGATGAAACGCCAAATGACCCTATTATTTTAGAGAAAATTTACCAAGCAGCCAAAGAGTTTAATGTGATGATACCTAGCGTTTCGTCTAATTGATAACTTGTTTTCTTCGCACGTTCTATTTTTAAAGCGCATCAAAAAAATTTAAACTCTCCATTATGAAATCAAAAACAGCGTTCTCAACGGATACTTCAGTAAGCAGATCGGTTCACGACATAACCGAACAATTGAAAGATGTAAAACCAACGCTCGTTCTATTTTTTGCCAGTTCCATTTATGACCCTACTGAGTTAAGTGCCCAAATGGCATTGGCTTTTCCCGATTCCGTTGTTGTAGGATGTTCCACTTCGGGTGAAATCACCTCTGGTAAAATGTTAGACAACGCGCTGGTGGCAAGTGCGTTTTCATCGGAAGTTATTGAAGACTTAAACATACAAGTAGTTGAAGGAATAAAGGAAAACAGCATAATCGGCCTTGATACCGCGTTTGCAAAATTTGAAACGTATTATGGCGAACCGTTGGCTACACTAGACTTTACAAAGTATGTGGGGATGGTGTTATTCGATGGCCTCTCGGGCGTAGAAGAAGAAATCAATGACTTAATTGGAAATAGAACCAGTGTATCTTTTGTTGGCGGCTCAGCCGGTGATGATCTCAAATTTAAAAACACGTATTTGTATGCCAACGGCAAGGCGTATCAAAACGCGTTGCTCCTTATCCTTATTAAGCCAGCCAAAGGGTTTACAATATTGAAAACCCAGAGTTTCAATGTTACCGATAAGGTATTAACGCCTACTAAAGTAAATGAAGCCCAAAGACGCGTAATAGAATTTGATCGCAAGCCTGCCAGTCAGGCTTATGCCGAAGCAATTGGAGTTAAAGAAGAAGATTTAGCAAAGTATTTTACAAAATACCCATTGGGCGTGGTACTTGATAATGCCGACCCGTTTGTTAGAAGTCCGCACACGAAGGAAGGTACCGATATTTTGTTTTTCTGCTCGCTGAAAGAAGGATTTGGACTTAATATCTTAGAAGGTCGCGACATAGTAAAAGAAACCAAAATTGACTTAGAAAAAACAAAAGCCGATTTTGGGGAAATTTCTGGCATAGTAAACTTCAATTGCATTTTGCGCACGCTTGAATTGAAAGACCAGAAAAGAACCGAAAACTATGGCGAACTTTTTTCAGATATTCCAACAGTTGGTTTCAGTACTTATGGGGAAACCTACATTGGTCATGTAAATCAAACGGCAACTATGCTTGTTTTAAAATAATTCAAGCCATCTTTCTGCCGACAGATATCTTCTTTGAAGCAATCCAGTTTGCCATTTTACATAACTAGTTTCCCTTTTTTCCAAACTAGTTCCCTGTGTTGGAGGAGTATAAATAAGACTCTGTAAACAGGTTGAAGTTAGTGTTTGCCTCCTCTGCTTTTGGAGGCAGTTTCTGGTGTTATTCCGTAGGCGATAGACAGAATCCTCAATCACCCACAGTATAAAGAGCAGCCATAAATAACTAAATTGGCCATGTAATTTAGAAAATCGTATGGCGGCATTAAGCTGGAATGAGATAAAAGATAGAGCACTAAAATTCTCAAAGGAATGGGCAAACACTCAAAATGAAGAAGCCGATGCAAAGCCATTTTTAGTAGAGTTCTTTAATGTATTTGGAGTAAGCCGCAAGAAGGTGGCAACCTTTGAGGAAAGGGTAATGAAACTTGACGAGCACGATGGCTATATAGATCTATTTTGGAAAGGCACCTTGGTAATAGAAATGAAAAGTCGCGGCAAAAACCTCGACAAAGCATTCACGCAAGCAAAAGAATATCTGCATGGAATTAAGCAACATGAACTACCCAAGTACATTCTTGTATCTGACTTTGACATAATAAGGCTACACGACCTTGAAGAAACAAAAGTCATCGAATTCAAACTAAAAGATTTTGTTAACAATATTCAACACTTTGGCTTTATAGCAGGTTATCAAAAGCGCACATACAAAGAGCAAGACCCTGTAAATATAAAGGCAGCAGAGTTAATGGGTAAGCTGCACGACCGACTAAAAGAAATCGGCTATGAAGGACATCCCTTGGAAATCTACCTTGTCCGCATTCTGTTTTTACTCTTTGCCGAAGACACCACCATATTTGAGAAGCAGCAATTTCAGGAATTCGTTGAGCAACGTACCTCAGAAGATGGAAGCGATTTAGCTGCTAAACTTCAGGAACTATTTCAAGTTCTAAATAACCCAATTGAAAAGAGGTTTAAAAATCTTGATGAACAGCTTAACGCTTTTCCTTACGTAAACGGAAAATTGTTTGAAGAAATGTTGCCAAGTGCAAGCTTTGATTCTAAGATGAGGCAAAGTCTATTAGAATGTTGTTATCTAGATTGGAGCAAAATCTCCCCCGCCATTTTTGGTTCTATGTTTCAAAGCGTGATGAACCCCACAGAGCGGAGAAATTTAGGTGCTCACTATACAAGCGAAAAAAACATACTCAAACTTATAAAGCCGCTATTCCTTGATGAACTTTGGCAGGAGTTTGATACGATTAAAACCAATAAGAATAAGCTACCTGAATTTCATAAGAAACTCAGTCAATTAAAATTTCTCGATCCCGCGTGTGGTTGTGGTAACTTCTTGGTAATAACTTATCGCGAACTACGCCTTTTGGAGATTGAAGTATTGAGAGCGTTGAATAAAAACGGAACGGGTGTGTTAGACGTGCGCGAAATTATTTTGCTGGACGTTGACATGATGCACGGCATTGAGTACGAAGAGTTCCCCGCGCGAATAGCCGAAGTAGCCATGTGGCTGATAGATCATCAAATGAACATGGCAATCAGTAATGAGTTTGGTCAATACTTTGTGCGTTTGCCATTGAAAAAAGCGGCTAAAATTATTCATGGCAATGCCCTGACAACGGATTGGCAAAGTTTATTGAACCCAGTGAACACGATCAATATCATTGCCAAACATGCCAATATATTTTTAGTAGAAGAGCCAACTGCCGATTATAAAACACTAAACGTACAAACTGAAACCATTGAAATCCACAAGGGAAAAAGCCCAGCAATGGCCGAGGAAAGCAAGTTTGATTATATCATAGGCAACCCACCTTTTATTGGTTCTAAAATAATGACCCAATCTCAACGCGATTCGGTAGTAAGGGAATTTGACCATGTGCAAGGAAGTGGCGTCTTAGACTATGTAACTGCTTGGTACATAAAGGCGGCAAAGTATATCCAAGGCACGCGTACCAAAGTAGCGTTCGTGTCAACCAATTCAATTGTGCAAGGCGAACAAACAAGTATTTTGTGGGGGCAGATGTTGCATAAGTATAACATCAAAATTCATTTTGCGCACCGCACGTTCAAATGGAGCAATGAAGCCAAAGGAAACGCAGCCGTGTATTGCGTGATCGTAGGCTTTGCAGGTTTTGACACTCCAAACAAAAGCATTTTTGAATACGAAGACATTAAAGGCGAGGCCCATGAAATAAAGGCCAAAAATATTAATCCTTATTTGGTTGATGCCAAAGACTTGCTGATCGAAAAGAAGTCCAATCCTATTTGTAATGTACCTAAAATGAGTTTTGGTAATATGCCCTTAGATGGTGGCCACCTACTTCTTACAGATGAAGAAAAGAAAGAGTTTTTAAAAAGAGAGCCAGACGCCAAGAAATTTGTCAAACCATTAATCTCTGCATTCGAGTTTTTGAATGGTGAAAAAAGATGGTGCCTTTGGCTAATAAATGCAGAGCCAAGCGAATTAAAGAGACTACCTGAAGTATTAAAAAGAGTAGAGCTTGTTAAGAAGTTCCGTTTGGCAAGTGTTGCGCCCTCTACACAAAAATTTTCGACAAGCCCAACACTGTTTCGCGATAGAAACCAGCCATCCACTTATATATTAGTACCGAGCACAACATCGGAAAATAGAAAATACATTCCAGTAGGCTTCTTTGGTAAAAATGACATTGCTAACAATAGCTGCCACATAGTTCCAAACGGAACTCTATTTCATTTTGGTATTCTCACGTCCGAAATGCACATGGCTTGGGTTAGATCTATTTGTGGTAGGTTGGAGAGTCGCTTTCGTTATTCCAAGGATATTGTTTACAATAACTTCCCTTGGCCGCAAGATTTACCGAAGCAAAAAATTCAAGGAGTTGAAAAATTAGCACAGCAGGTATTAAAAGTGCGTGAGCGTTATCCTGATAGCTCATTGGCCGATTTGTATGATCCACTCACTATGCCAACCGATTTGGTTCACGCCCATCAAGAGTTAGATAAGTTTATTGAAAGTTGCTATCGCCCTTTACCATTTTCATCCGAAGCAAAGCGCATGGAATTCCTATTTGAACTCTACGAAAAATATACGGCAGATTTGTTCACCAAAGAAAAAGTGAAGAGAACAAAAAAAAAGGTTTGAGGCGAGAGATAAACTGCGGCTTAAAGGAACTTCAATAACAAAGCAAGCAGTGATTTTTTTGATTTAGATGACACCGCGGCAGACATTGCGGATAGCAACGCGCTAATAATAAGATTATCCGAATTTTAACCCCTGCCCTGAAAAGTCTTCTATTTAAATATTAGATGTGCTCTGCAGCGTTTGTTACTTATTGATTAAAAGAATAGGGTTTGTTTACGACCCTCATTATTCGACATCTTTAAAAATTCAAGCACACTTAGAAATTTACGAGGATGACCTTGTTACATCACTAATTGAGCTCATTTCACAGAATCTGCCGTTTTGAATTGCGCCTTCTGTTAATTACTTTAGCTCAATGAGTTTTTCCACTGAAGATGTATTTAGAATTCTAGGATTAGTGCAAGGTCTAGGAGTAGGTCTTGCACTTATTTTCTTTAAGCGAAAGAACGTTTCCCTTTTATTCTTAGGCATTTTTCTTATTGCCTTTACGGCTCCATCTTTATCTTGGCTGATTCGAAACGCTGGGGGTTTAGAGCTATACCCGCGCTTACTTTTCCTCCCGATTGGATTTTATTTTTTAGTAGCTCCGCTACTATATATATATGTGAAGAGTTTAGGCACAAAATTCTCACGTAAATTGCTTCTTGCTCATTTAACATTGGGATTAATTGAATTTGGATTTCTATTCGTGCTTTTTTTGTTGCCTCCAAAATTGGCACGGACCTGGTGGAGTAGTATAAATGAGATAATTGATTTTGTTTACGGGGTTTTTCTAAACATTTATTCACTGGTTTATCTGATATCCACTATCGTGATCGTTAAAAAATTTAAAAGAAAGAGCCTTAATTTTTATTCCAACACTCAAAAAAGGTTACTTCGTTGGATTCTCTTTACAACAAGCATTTTAATCATCGTTTACCTTTATCAGTTGTCAACAGCCTACTTCGTTATCAACGATATTTCAAGAAATACAATCTTACTGGTTGATAGTTTATTGGCTGTCATATTTATCTATTGGGTTTCCATTGCTGGTATTCGCCAAACCACATTAGGATTTGCCTCCTTAGAGGTAGCCGATGAACCTAATTCTGAAAGTGAAAAATCGGATGTCACATTTGCAGAGTATGAAAAATTTACAGAAGAGATCCGTCATGATAAAATTTTTGCCAACCCAGATTTAACAATTGCCGATTTAGCAGCGCAACTTAAAACCCCGGCCAAACGGCTATCGAAAATGATTAATCAATACGGAAAAGTGAATTTTAATCGGTTTATTAATGAACTTCGTGTGGAAGAAGCCAAGAACCTTTTGGTCAATCCCAAAAACGATCACTTAACAATCGAAGGCATCGGGTATCAGGCTGGATTTAAATCAAAAACTGTTTTCAATACGTTTTTTAAATCAACCGTAGGCATCACTCCGAGTGTGTACAAAAAGAATCATCGTTCCATCCCAAGTTAAATGTCGTTCGAAATCCTGATTCCGAACGATTCATAATTCGCCTATGCGTTCATTTGATCGTTGAAAGGAAAACTAAAAGTTAAAAATGTATGAAAGCAATTGTTAAGGTAATGTTAACAGTTTGGGTCGCAAGTGCATTCTTGTTTACTTCTTGCGAGTCGGATGATTCAAAAGTAGACAATCAAAATCCTGAGATAGTGTCCGTTGTTCCTGATCAAGCCGCTGTTGGAACTTCGGTTCTCATTACGGGAAAGAACTTCTCTACTACTTTGTCTAATAATTCTGTCAATTTTGGTAGTGTGAGTGCCACCATCACAGCTGCCACTGCCGTTTCATTAACCGTTACGGTTCCGGCTGGTGCTACTTCGGGAGCCATTACAGTTAAAGTGGGTTCAAAATCCACTCAATCGAAAATTGCGTTCAGCGTTTTAGACGATAAGAAACCTGTAATCGTATCTACCAGCATTAGCTCCGGTTTTTGCGGATATGAAGTAACCATTTCCGGTTCTAATTTTTCAGCAACTCCTTCCGATAATATTGTAAAATTTAATGGGAGTGTTGCCACAGTATTACAAGCATCTTCTACCAGCTTGTTGGCACGCGTGCCTCCATTAGCTAGTACAGGAAACATTACTGTAGAGGTAGCAGGGCAAGTAGCCAACGGTCCATCTTTTCAACTGCCGCCCGCCTTTACACTTACCAGTATTAAAGACACCCAGGTAGGGGTCTTGGATCAACCAAATGGGATTGTAATGGATTCAGATGGAAATTTTTATGTAACAGATTATAATTTATCACAAGTCAATAAAATTACACCAAGTGGAATCGTGTCACGCGTGGCGGGGCAAAATTATATTGGAAACAACTCCAATCTGGGTACAGAAGATGGCCCTGTTGCAACGGCTACACTAGCGTTTCCCAACGGGCTTAGCTTCGATAAAAAAACGGGCGATATCTATTTCTTAAACTCAACTAACGTTAAAGACAATGGCGCACTTCGTAAAATAACGCCCTCGGGAATTGTAAGCACCATTGCGAAAGGGTTTTATAATCCTACAGGAGTCGTGCAAGACGATGCCGGAAATTTTTATGTGGCAGACTATGGAAACTTTTGCGTGAAAAAAGTAACCCCGTCTGGCACCGTCAGCATTTTGGCAGGTAGCGGATCCCCAACTTTGGCGGGCGCTCTAAATGCCACTGGAACTGCCGCGCGATTTACATTGATCAACTCCATTGCCATTGATGCGAAGGGAACTATTTATGTAGCCGAATGGGGATCTCTGGGAATAGGTTCTGGGTCTATTCGAAAAATCACTTTAGCTGGCGAAGTAAGTACCTATTACACGCATCCATCAACCGCCTTTGTGGAGATGTTTGAAGTAGCTGTTGACGCTGCAGGGAATGTGTATGCCTCCGGAGAGTTTACATCAGGAAACAAAACCAGTTATTTCCTCCATCAAATAACGCCAACCGGAAATGTGAAGCAAATGGCCTTTAGTACCATTAATAGTGACGGTACTTATTTGGCTGACGGTTGCACGATTCCATTTGGAAGGGTAGCCGGTATTACGGTAGATGAGAAAAATAGAAAACTGATTTTGCTGATTGATGGAATAAAGCAACTGAATACAATACCGATGTAACTCAAAACTTGTTGATTTGATTCCGAATTAACTAACGTTTCCTGATCTTCAACAGCAATGCTTTTGGAATTGCCCACCTCCAACGAATTCCTTTGTTCAAAAACAAACTATACCCAAGGAGGTGTAAAAAACTGACATTTTTTATTATTTGTTTTGAAAATGCCTTGTAGTAGGTAACATTACAGTATGGTTTTTCTTCCTTCTATCAGGCCGAGGCATGAACTTGATCCGTATGTAAAGAACTTCCTCCTTTCACACGTAAATCTTAGGGATGCACGGGCCGATCAACGATTAAGACCGGTTCCACCGGATGCCAACCAATCGCTTTTTTTCTATCCACGCAGCCACGTGAACGTAATTGTAAACAGTACGGGAGAAAGACGTAAATCTGCTTCAAGTATTTTTGTTGGCAACCAAAACTCGCGGATAAACATTGAATTTGGAGACGACCATCTGATTATTCAAGTATGTTTCAAATCCGGGTTCTTATACCATTTATTGGGAATGCCAATACAAGAATTCAATCACAAAGAAATTAATGCGGAATTTCTTTCATCTCCCGAAATAAAAATCTTGAACGAACAGTTGGCGGAATTGAGTGATTACCGACAGATGATTGCCCTTATCGAAAACTATCTATTGCACCGCATTGCTTCTGTAAAAATAAAGACACGCCCTATTGACAAAGCCATCACCTATTTAAAAGATAACAGAGGGCAAGTATCGTTAGATTGGCTGGCAAATGAAGCCTGTTTGAGTGCGCGGCAATTTGAGCGCACCTTTTACGATCGAACCGGCATGAGCCCCAAATTCTTTGCCCGAGTAACGCGTTTTGACAACGCATTCAAATTGAAGACCGCGCAACCGTCAATGAACTGGTTAGCAGTGGCAGAGGCATCTGGTTATTTCGATTTTTCGCACCTGATGCGCGACTTTAAGCAGTTTGCAGAAGTGACCCCATCACTGCTGATGGCACAAGAGATGGCATCACCTGATGGCACATTTTTCATTCGGTAAACATTGTCAGTTTTTTACATCGACTGGTAAATGTAGCAACCATAGATTTGCTGAAAACAAACATTTACCAAAATGAAAACAAAACTTCACATAACAATTTTCATTGTAATAACTCTAATGGCCTTTGTCTTAGGCTCGCTTTGCGCTCATGCTCAAAGTGTAAAAGACGAAGAAGCAATCAAAGCGCAGATTGACGTTTACCTGTCGGATTGTGTAACACACCAGTTCACCAAAAACATGAAATCCTACACTACACCAGATGCCGAATGGATAAATATTGTGGGCATGCATTGGCGGGGACAGGAAGAAATGATTGTAGGCCATCAACGAATATTCGATGCGATTTTCAACAACGTGCCTTTTACAAAGAAAAGTGTGCGTGTGCGTTTTGTTACAAACAATGTTGCCGTATCCACATTGCAAATTCACGTGGGCGCTTTCTTTCCGCCCGATGGAATTGATCGAGGTGTGAACAAACGACCAGAAGCAGATGATTTATTAACATTGGTATTTGTGAAGAAAAATAACGTTTGGCTACTCACAGCAGGCCAAAATACAGTAATTGACCCCAATGCAAAAAATCCGGTGGAACCTAAATAAACTTCCGAACAATACTATTTCAAATTTTGAAAGCACTTTTAAAATAATCACCATTTTAGTCGTACAAAGACCTTTCCGTCAAAAGCGGGTCGCATTTATTTTTACAATTGTTTCCAAACGCTGTAATCTTGTGGACATTAAACCGACTCATGGTTAAATTAAACATTTGGTTGGGGTAAGATGTTAGCTAAGACGCGAAAAGTAAAGTATGGCATCTGAACGAGAGTTTACCAACCTCATTGAAGAGAACCGGGGAATTATCTTTAAAGTAATTCGGCTGTACGTGAACCATGAAGAAGATGAGCGCGACTTGTTTCAAGAGATTCTTTTTCAAGCATGGCGGTCGTATCCCAACTTTAAAGGGCAGTCAAAGTTTTCTACGTGGCTCTATCGAGTTGGTTTAAATACCGTGCTTACGTTTAAAAGACGACCGCAATTAGTTGTTCCGCATGAAGATTTGTCGTTGTTGAAAACCAGTTCGGGCAATAAGATTCAAAGCGAAGAAACAGAAGCCTTGTATATCGCCATTCGCGAACTAAATGAAATTGACCGCATGATTGTCACGCTGCATTTGGATGGTTATGAAAATGAAGAAATCGCAGAGATATCAGGATTGACCAAAAATAATGTGGCAGTAAAGCTGCATCGTATAAAAGAGACATTGACTAAAAAGTTGAAAGCCTTGTAGTATGGAATTAGGGGAGCTTTGGAAAAAATTAGATTCAGATAAACTCAGCAAGCCTGTGTTAGGAGCTGTTCACATTCAAAAAAAATCTAAGCACCCGGTACAGAAGCTGAAGAATGCCTATTTATGGACTTCGGGTTTTTCGTTTGTCTTTTTGATTGGCTTTATAATTCTTTTCTTTTTGTTTGACGAGACTATTGTAAAAGCAGGATTGGTGTTTATGATAGCCAGCTATATTTTCTTTTTTGCAGCTAATTTTTCCATGTATCAAAAAGTAAATGTCGTGTTGCCCATTGATCAGAGTTTAAAAAAGGCACTGGAGTATACCCATCAATTTATTACGGAGAATATTCGATTTCAGGAAAGAGTGGCGCTATTCATCTATCCGTTTGCCGCTGCGTCCGGCTTTTTAATGGGTGGCTCTGCGGGAAGTGGAAACGTGATGAAGATGTTGGAGATAAAAGAGGTCATCATCATCATGGTTGTTACCAGTGCTGTTCTTACGCCAGCCGGTTTTTACCTGACCCGCTGGCTATACAAGGTATCTTATGAGAAGTGCCTGACCGAATTAAAAGCTCGAATTGACGAGTTGCAGAGACCCAATTAGTTCACCGAACAAAACAAAACAAGACACTTTATAACATAGGCGTTGTTTTCATGCCGAAAATAGAACATCTTTAGTGCAAACGTTTTATCATGCGCTATCTTGTATTGCTTCTTTGCTTGAATTCGTTTTCTGCCTTTGCACAGAAAAAAATCACCACTACACCCACTGCCAAAAAACCGTTAACTCATTCGGTGTATGATGGCTGGAAAGAAATTCCATATAAATCATTAACTCCCGATGGCGCGGTGGCCGTGATGACTATCAACCCGCAAGATGGAGATGGCAAGGCCGTGTTCTATCATCTCAAAACCAATATGCAAGATTCTGTTAAGCGTGCAGCCGAAATCGGGCTCACGTTTGATAGCAAGCAAGTCGTCTTCAAAATCAAGCCGCAGCAGAATGTAGTGAAGGAATTGCGAAGGCAGAAAAAGAAAAAAGAAGATTTGCCAAAAGATTCATTAGGCATTTATTCAATAGCCACAAGAAAAACTGAAAAAGTAGCCGAGGTAAAATCATTTAAAATCCCTGAGAAGGCAGGCGGATGGGTGGCGTATCAATTAGAAGCTAAAAAGGAAGTAAAGCCCAAGGTGGATGATAAACCCAAGACCGAGGTAAAGCCTGAAGAAAAGAAAGAAGAGAAAAAATCTACTAAAAAGAAAAAAGGCAACTCCGATGATAACGGCTATACCCTTGTGCTGCGCTCATTAGCAGATGCCAAGGAAAAGTCTTTTGGATATGTAAAAGACTATACGTTCGCCAAATTTGGTCAAGGATTATTGTTTTCCTCCACGGGAAACGACTCGACCATGAAAGCGGGCGTATATTGGTATGACTTGACCAACGGCAATCTTGCCGCATTGCATCAAGGCAAATCTAAATTCAAATACAAAGGCCTTTCCATCAGCGAAGACGGAAAACAAGCGGCCTTCTTAGTGGACACCGATACAACAAAAGCACTCGTGCGCCATTTCCAACTTCACGTTTGGAAGCAAGGCGAGGCATCAGCAAAATTTGTCGATGCGGAAAAAGCATTGGTGTTGCCCACGAATTGGTTGGTAAGCGAACATTACACACCGCTATTCAGCAAAGATGGGAGCAAATTATTTTTTGGTTCAGCACCAACTCCAGCCGTTGCCGATACCACACTGCTTCCCGAAGAAATGGCCGTTGTCGAAGTTTGGGGCGGCAATGACGATTATATTTATTCGCAGCAAAACAAACAGCTGGATACTGAAAAGAAGCGCAGCTATTTAGTAGCCTATGATTTGGCAACAAATACCATTAGGCAGATAGGCAACAAAGATGTTCCCACGATTACCATTGGTAACGAGGGCAATTCAAAAATTCTGCTGGGAGAAAGTGATGTAAAGCACCGAAAGATGATTACATGGGACACCCAGAATTTTTCAGACGTATATGTGTTTGATCTGTCCACTAACACTCGAAAATTGGTGCAAGAAAAATTAAAAGGAAACGCCAATCTCTCGCCATTAGCAGAGTATGTGTATTGGTATAGCCTGCCTGATACAACTTGGTTTGCCCATCACATCGCTACAGAAAAAACCAGCCCGGTTTCAAAAGGCATTCGCGCAGGCGATGAAGAAGATGACCACCCTGATTTTCCAAGCTCATATGGTTTGGCAGGTTGGACAAAAGATGATGTGCACTTATTGATTTACGACCGCTACGATATTTGGTCACTCGATCCAAAAGGCAATGAAGCGCCTGTCAATCTTACTAAGATTGGCCGCACTGAAAAGATTCGATTCCGTTATGTTCGGCTTGATAGTGAAGAAAGATTTATAGATCCCGACAAAGAACTTTTGTTGAGTGCATTTAATGAAACGACCAAGGCTTCGGGCTACTACAAATTCAATTTAAAAACCAATCAACTGACAAAGTTAATGATGAGCGATCATCGCTATTCGTTTACTGCGAAAGCTAAGAATGCGAATCAACTACTTTTTACCAGAGAGAGTTTCCGCGAATATCCCGATGTGTGGACCACCGATTTCTCATTTGCAACGCCAAAGAAAATTACTGATGCTAATCTACAAATGAAAAATTATTTCTGGGGCTCGGTTGAAAAAGTTTCATGGACTTCGTTGGACAATATTCCACTAGAAGGCTTGTTATATAAGCCCGAAGGCTTTGATCCAAAAAAGAAATACCCGATGATGGTTTATTTCTACGAGAAGTATGCAGACGACATCCATCAGCACTATGCACCAGCGCCTATTCGGTCTTTTATTAACTTCTCTTTATATGCCAGTAATGGCTATTTGGTTTTTGTGCCAGACATCGTTTACAAAATCGGCTACCCAGGCGAGAGTGCACATAACTGCGTGTTGCCGGGTGTTACATCTTTAATCAGCAAAGGATTTGTAGATGAGAAACATATTGGAGTACAAGGCCATAGTTGGGGAGGCTATCAAGCAGCTTATTTGATCACGCGCACTAATTTATTTGCTGCTGCTGAAGCGGGCGCACCTGTAGTGAACATGGTCAGTGCATATGGTGGTGTGCGTTGGGAGAGTGGTTTGAGTCGAATGTTTCAATACGAAAAATCACAAACCAGATTGGGGGCTTCACTGTGGCAGAAACCATTGCTTTATTTAGAAAACTCCCCCATCTTCTTTGCCGACAAAGTGCAAACGCCATTACTAATGATGCACAATGATGCGGATGGCGCGGTGCCGTGGTACCAAGGGATCGAATTCTATATGGCTATGCGTAGGCTGAACAAGCCCGTGTGGATGCTCAACTACAACGGTCAGGGCCACGGCCTCACACAGCGGCAAGACCGCACCGACTTCGCCATTCGCATGATGCAGTTTTTTGACCACTACCTGAAAGGCACACCCATGGCACCGTGGATGAAGCAAGGGATATCTGCTGTGGAGAAGGGGACTATGAAGGGGTATTAAGGAATACTGTAGAAATTCTGCAGAAAATGTAAAAAATATTGTACTTTTGTACTAACCGTACCCGTATTGCTTCCCGTAAGAACAGCATGCGGGTCTTTTTTTGCACAATAGCGATCTTGGCTTATGCCCAAACCGCCTAAAACAATCACTGAGCAAATTACCCTTCTACAAAGTCGCAACATGACTTTTAAGGATTTGCCTAATGCTCCGCATTTTCTTTCCAATATCTCATACTACAGGTTAAAAGGTTATTGGTGGGAAATGCAGGACAATCAAGTGAATCATCATTTTCGAAACGGAAGCGTTTTTGAAGATGTAATCGACTTATACAACTTTGATAGACATTTCCGGCTTATTGTCTTTAATGCAATCGAGCGAATTGAAATTGCCTTGCGTACAAAATTAATTTATCACTTCTCCCTGTCTCATGGTGCTGAATGGTATTTAAATCCATCCTTATTTGATAAACAAAAAGAGTTTGCCTTGTTTGTATCAAAAATTTATTCTGATATGGGTAGGAGTAGCGAAGAATTTATAGTAAAGCATTTTGAAAATCATCCAACGGAACACCCAGAAAGCTGGAAAGGATTAGAGGTTTTAACACTTGGAACTCTTTCTAAGCTTTATCAGAATATTAAACATCAAATGCCTCAAAAAAGTCAAATAGCTAATGAATTTGGTCTAAACAATCAAAAGTATCTTGCTAGCTGGTTGCTCACGATAACCTTGATTAGAAATATCATTGCGCATCATGGAAGGCTATGGAACAGAGTTGTCATTAATAAATATGATTGGCCTCCAAGCACGAACAAACCACTCTTAAGCTATATTCCCAATAACGTTCAAAGACGCAAAATCTTTCCAATTCTTTCAGCTATAATTTATCTTAACAATGAAGTAAGTCCAAAGCATCATATAAAGTCAGAGCTATCGCAATTATTTCAAAATTTTCCGAATATTCAATTAGGCAGAATGGGCTTCCCTGTGAATTGGAGGAATGAACCTATTTGGCAATAGCCTTTAATTGCTTAATCTTATTTCAATTCCCACCAGAATTCAATACTTTGTTGCCCTTTCTGTTAAACCTTGTTAGGCTATGGCCAATGCTCCTGATTTATTTGGTATGATTAGCAAACTTCAGTTTCACTATTGGTTTAGCGACAAAACGCACACCATGGATGCGCTGGTGCACAACAAATGCGAGCGCGAGCTGCTGGAGCTAACAAAGGCCGTTGCTAAATTGTGCGGGGTGGCCATTAAAATGGAAACGGAACCATCGGGGAAGGGTGGACTGAAAAGTTGGCTTACGCTTGCTGCCAAATCCCCCAAAAGAACACCTCTCCAAAAAATTGTCTTGGTAAATACCATAGTAGCGGCAAGCGTATCTACACCGAACAATACTTCGGTCCAAGGAGCAATCGACACATGCCTAGATAAACTTATTGATGAAAAAGAACTTGATGAAGCCAAGCGAACATCTCTTCAACAGGATATTCTTCAACTAAAGGCTGCGGCTGCCAATCTTTTATCTTCTCTCGACCAAGACACCGTAATAAAGAAACGGAGATCTAATTTTTACGATTTGCTCCGCAAATACCTGAAGGTAAAAAGCATTTCAGTAACCCTAACAGACGAAGCGAAGAAGCCCCTAACCGAAGAACAACGAGTGGACCGCGAGGACTTTAAAAATTTTATTGTTCAGTCCAATGCAGTCGCTCCGCAGACGGTGGAACATGCGCAAATTGAAATTATCTCACCCGTGCTCATGAAAGGCAAACACAAATGGCGGGGAATGTACAACGGGTCGGCCATTTCGTTTGTAATGAAATCTGACGATTTTATGGAAATGGTGCAGTCCGGCAAAGTGGAATTTAAAAGTGGCTCTAGCATCGTTTGCACATTGGAAATCGAAAAGAAAATAAACGGTGTGGGCGTAGAGCGTATCATTGGCTATAATATTTTAAGTGTGAGCAGCTATTCAGAAGGAGGTAAAACAATTGAAACGCCAGAAGCCAAACAAAAGCAAAAACAGAATACCGTAAGCAAACGCCAACTCGATTTGTTTGGGTAGTGCGGTTGTTTTTCGGTGACTTGCCAGCGGTCCTACAAATCTGACAAAGGTATTTCCAGCAAGCACTGAAACTCTCGGGCAAAGTCCACCGACACCCGTGCATGCACCGCCCCTTGCCGATCTAAAAATCGTTGGCTTCCCTCAATGGCAAAAACGCCTTCGTGCCAAATATTTGGGTGGATGTAGAAACCTTTATTGCCCTCGCATAAAAAGCAAATAAATTGGTCAGGGCGAATGTCATCTCCTGGCAATGCCACTGGCACCAGGTAGGGTCGGTTATCGATCGGAAAAAATAGTTGACCACCATCGGGGTGATAATTAGCGTGCCACAACAGTATCTTGTTGGGTTTACTGTTTGTTTGTGTTGATGCTTGTGTGGGTTCGTTTCCATAACCTAAAACATAGTTTCCTCCTACTGCCTCATTGCTTCCGTAAAGTATCTCGCCTTTCCATTCACTTAGAAAAATACCTTCTTTCGTTCCTCCTTCATCGCCACTGTCGCTATCAACAGGCCGCCAACCTTGCGCGGGCCATCGAGAAATTTCTATCTTAAAATGTGCGGGGTTGTCTACCAAAAAGCCATAGTTTTTTACGCTCATCTCAGTTGCTTCGATGATGGGAACTTTAACTCGACCAAGCCCTTCAGGCAAATTTGGGTTGAGGTAATCAGGTGGGGCATTCGTTATCATCCTACAATTTTAACCAACTGGCATGACACCAAGATTATGGAATGATGAAGTTTCTGTGGGTTGAATTTCAAATCTCGTCCTCTTATTTGACCCACTCAAAAAACACCACAGATTTCACAGAAAATAAAGATGAGTAAATTTTAGTTGTGAAAGTCCAGGAATCGGTAGCTACCTAAATCATGCATAACTATAGATTACCACTAAAACGCTTGCATCACATACCACAATTGTTCAAACTCATTTGCAAAAGATTTGATTACCCCGGCTTCGCTTGTGACCAAAATATTTTCGTGGTTGTATTTCGCTGCACTCAGTGTCCAGTTGTAGCTGCCGGTAATTAAAGTGCGCTGGTCGGCAATCATAAATTTATGATGCATGTGGTTGGGTGTGATGTCCATCTTCACAGCAATGCCTGCCCTTGCCAATTCATCAATATCAGACCCCATATCCAACGACTTGTCATTATCGGTAATCAATTTGATTTGAACTCTTCTTTTGTGGGCGGCCAGCAAACTTTTGGTGATGTTGTTATCGCTAATCGTAAATACACAAATCAGTAATTGCTTGGTAGCACGATCAATGTAATGCGTGATAGTGGTCCAGCATTCTTCCCCGGGGCTAAAGAATGCATCGGTCGTTAGTGGTGGTGGCGTAGCCAATGCACTGATAGCCGTTTTGGTCCACTCTAAAATAAAGGAATAGTTGTTTGGATTAATTTTTTGATCGGCTAATTCAAACACTTTGCCGCGCAAAAAATTCAGTTGATTTTGGTCAAGCAGTTTTTCTTGAACCAGCAATTTGAAGGTTCGCTTTTCTTCTTTTGAAAAAACTTCGTCTGCAATGCTGCTTTGCAGATAGGCTACTAGTTCATCCATTTTTTTCTGACTTATTTTTTCTCGCCCACTGGCAATTCAATTTTTTCTGCCCACACATACTTGTTAAACCACTGCCAATTGTGCCATGTTGCGGCCAATCGTTCTTTCGGCTTGGTAATGCCGTGACCAAAGCCTTTCTATACAATTAATTCGGCCGGTATATTTTTATCGCGCAAGCCTTGCAATAGCTCGTAGCCATTTGGCAATGGGCATCGATGTTTAAAATAGAGATACAAATGAACAAAATGATTGGCGATGGCTCAGCGCTTTTTGATGATTGGTGAAGAGGTTATACAAAGTGGTTATGCTCCATTTCAAAGGTCATACCAAAGAAGGAAGCTAGCCTTAGTATCACTTTTCGCAGTATATTTGTTGCCTAAATTTTTAAATTTTATGCGGCTTGCCCAATTAGCCAGAAAGGTATCGATCAAACAAAGTGAAATCATCGAATTTCTTGCCACGCAACAAATCACTGTGCAAGATTCTTCCAATGCACGGATAGAAGACGAGCACATGAAAGTAGTGGTTGGCCATTTTGCGCCAGCCTTGTTAGAAGAAATTTCTGTACAATCAGCAGACGAAGAAAAAATTGAATCTGCCGAAATGCCTGTGGAGGTTGCGGCCACAACTCATCATGAACCAATCGCTTCCGCGGAGGTGGTAATTGAAAATAATAAGCAGCCCATTGAAGTTATCAAAGTGCCTAAAGTTGAACTTCCTGGCTTAAAAGTAATTGGCAAAATTGAATTGCCCGAGCCGAAGAAAAAAGATACCACCACCGAAGGATCAACAACCGAGGAAAAACCTCATAAAAAATTTGGTCAACCACGCGAACGCAAGCAGTTTGACCGCAGGGACAACCGAAACCCCATAAGCTTGCAACGAGAACGCGAGGAGCGGGAGGCCGAACGAAAAAGACAAGAGCAACTGAAGACAGAAAAAGAGCTAAAGACAAAACGCTACTTAAACAAAGTAAAGCAGCAACCTAATAAGCCAATAAAGTTAGTGAAGGAAGAAGTGGAGGAAGTGGTTACAGTAGAAGAGCCCCAACCTAACACGCTATGGGGAAAGTTCATCAAATGGTTAAGAACCTAACCATGCCAACGCGCCAAGTAACTTCACAATTAGTAGCAAGCGAATTAGAATTCGTTACCTCGCGCAGTAGCGGGCCGGGTGGGCAAAATGTAAACAAAGTTAATACAAAGGTTACCCTGCGTTGGCCAGTGGTTGCTTCTGTCATTCTTTCCTCAGAAGAAAGGGACACCATCACCCAAAAACTTGCCTCGCGCATTACCCTTGAGGGCGAACTCGTCATCTCTGCACAAGACAAGCGCTCGCAACTGCAAAACAAAGAAGCCGCGCTGGCAAGGCTGGATGAACTGCTCACCAAAGCCTTTGTTAAAAAGAAAAAACGGAAGGCTACCAAGCCGAGCAAAGTTGCAGTGCAAAAGCGAATCGAAAGCAAGAAAAGGCAAGGCGAGAAAAAGAAGATGAGGCGGGTGGATTATTAAAGTGCCGACCCCAACCCAAGCGCATAGAACCCAAAAACCCTGACTCCAATCATTGTTTTGTATCGATTGCGCCTTTATATTGCACTGTTTAAAATCAGTCTAAATAAGAAATGGCCAAAACGGTATCAGAAATGAAGCCTGGCGAGACAGGGGTAATTGCCCATTTTGATGATGAGCAAATTGCCATTAAGTTGATGGAGATGGGTTTTCTGCCTGGGACGGCTATCCGCTTCAATTTTGCCGCACCTTTTGGCGATCCGGTGTGCGTTACCGTTTCAGATTACGATCTATCGCTACGTATTGAAGAGGCTTCCACCATTACCATTATCAACTAATGGCAAACGGAAAGCGCTTAAAAATCGCCCTGGTGGGCAAACCAAACTCAGGCAAATCATCTTTGTTCAATCAACTGACAGGGCTTAACCAAAAAATCGGAAATTTTCCGGGCGTAACGGTTGACAAGCGGATTGGCTTTTGTCAATTGGATGAAAACATACAGGGAGAGATAATCGATTTGCCGGGCATTTATAGTTTGTATCCCCGAACCTTAGATGAAAAAATCGTAACCGAAATTTTTACCGATCAGCAAAACAAGCTCTACCCCGACAAGGTAGTACTGATTGCCGATGCCACCAATTTAAAAAACTGTCTGTTGCTGCTTACGCAATTGATGGATCTCAAGATTCCCTCGGTATTGGCTTTGAACATGATGGACCTGGCCGCGAAGTCGGGGCTGAGCATGGATGTAAAGAAATTGGCCAGCAAGCTGGATATGCCCGTGGTGATGATTAATGCTCGGCAAGGCCACGGAATTGTGGAACTAAAGCGCTGCATGGCAAAGGATCTGAAGGCATCGCACAAAACAGTATTTACCATTGATGAAGAAATAAGGCCTGTAGTTGAGAAAATCAAAACCCATTTTCACCTGCAAGCCGATTACGAAGCTTACCAATATCTTCAGCAACCCGATAATCTCGTTTTTTTAAAACCTGAACAACGCGAGTTTATTAAATCAACGGCAAAGGAAAACGGATTTTTCGCCCATAAATACCAAGGGGCTGAAACCGTAACCCGCTACGGGTTCATTCAAGAGCTGTTAAATGAAATCGTTATTAAAAAATCCACCCGCGAGTGGAAAAAAGTTTCCTATGGCATTGATAAGGTACTGACGCACAAAGTGTGGGGCTACCTCATTTTCTTTGTGGTGCTGTTCCTAATTTTTCAGTCCATTTTTGCGTGGGCGCAAATCCCGATGGATTTCATTGATAATTCGTTTGCCCGTCTGAGCAATGTGTTGGCGAAAGAACTGCCGGAGGGACCTTTGTTTGAATTGATTTCACAAGGCATTGTGCCCGGCATTGGCGGCATTGTTATTTTCATTCCACAGATTGCCATCTTGTTTGCTTTCATCGCTATTTTAGAAGAAACAGGCTATATGGCACGCGTGGTTTTTATGATGGACAAAATCATGCGAAAGTTCGGCCTTAACGGGAAAAGTGTGGTGCCATTGATGTCAGGTTGGGCGTGTGCCATACCCGCCATCATGGCCACGCGCACGATTGATAATTGGAAGGATCGGTTGATCACCATTTTCGTAACACCTTTTATGAGTTGCTCGGCAAGGTTGCCGGTATTCACCATTTTAGTAGCATTGATTATTCCGGACACCAAATTATTTGGCTTCTTCAATTACCAAGGGTTGGTGTTGATGGGCTTATATCTGTTGGGATTTTTGGCCGCCATCCTCTCGGCTTGGGCGATGAAATTCATCATTAAAACAACAGAGCGGAGTTTTTTAATGATGGAGCTACCCACTTATCGAATGCCCAAGTGGAGTAATGTTGGCTACACCATTATTGAGAAAACCAAAGCCTTTGTATTCGAAGCGGGGAAGGTAATTTTAGCCATCTCGGTTATCTTATGGGTACTGGCTAGTTATGGCCCTATTGACGAAATGAATGCAGCCAAAAAATTAATGCGGGAGGAAGGACAAAAGCTTAACCTAACCGAAGCCCAAATTGCAGATAATGTTGCGGCCTATAAATTAGAGCATTCGTATGCTGGCAAACTCGGTAAAAGTATCGAGCCAGTGATTAAGCCTTTGGGCTTTGATTGGAAAATCGGAATTGCTTTAGTGACCTCCTTTGCTGCGCGCGAAGTGTTTGTGGGTACCATAGCAACCATTTATAGCATTGGCAGTGCCGAAGACCAACCCACCATTAAACAACGGCTGAAAAAAGAGATTAATCCAGAGACAGGTGGCCCTCGCTACACACCCGCAGTGGGTATGTCGCTCTTGGTATTTTATACTTTTGCCATGCAGTGCATGAGCACGTTGGCCATCGTGAAGCGCGAAACCAAAGGATGGAAATGGCCTCTTATTCAGTTGGCTTACATGACTGGGTTGGCCTACTTATCGGCCTTTATTGTTTTCCAAACCATGTCATAGGTAGCTCCTTTCAAAAACGAAAGTAATATCTGCTCAAAAATTGCCCTTTTTCATTTTGTACTTTATTTTAACTTTACCCAGTTGAAAAGTTGGCTATGAATAAAAACTATCCGTTTGGATTATTTTATCTCGCACACCTGCTCATTAGTGCCGATGTCATCGATGAAAAAGAAGAAACAGCCTTGATGCGCATCAAATCCAAAGAACAAATCGCCAACAATAGCTTTTGTGAGTTTTCAAACAATGTAAGGTCTTTAAAAGAAAAGGAAATTTATCAACAAGGTAGTGAGATGTTGAACAAGTGCTCGGACTCCGAAAAACTAAGCGCATTTGTCCATTTGTACAAAATGTCAGAAGTAGAAAGTACTGTACATGTAAAAGAAGTTCGCTTGTTATTGTATTCCATCAGAATGGTGGCCATTGAATTTAAAGTTATGGTTGAAAAGGCTAAAGCAACTGTATATTGATTACCCTTCGAAGCTTCATAGCAGCCATACTCGTTTCACTTTTGATTGGGTGTAGCTCTTCTCCAAACAAATTTTCAGATACAACCTTATTGGCGATAGCCGATTACCAAGATCATCGGCAAACGGATAGCCTTATTCAATTCCTACTAAACAAAAATCCCGAATACAGAACAGCCGCTGCCTTGGCACTAGCATCGGTGCAAGATAGCGTTGCCGCGCTGCAACTTGGAAACATGGTGTTGGAAGACCCCGTTGTGGAGGCGCGCATGGCTGCAGCCTTCGCTTTGGGGCAAACCAATTGCATTGCATCGGGCAACGCACTGATACCAGCGCTGCAAGACAAAGATATTCGGGTAAAACGAGAAGTGTTGGAGGCATTAGGAAAAACAATACGCAAAGAAGACTTGTCAGTTTTGAAAGCAGTCTTACCAATTGACACGCTTTCGCAAATCGGTTTGGCGTGGGCCAATTATCAACTTGGCTTGCGCGGATTGGTCGACTCGACAATAGTGGCAAAGCAAAGCGAGTTTTTGAAAAATATGTATCCCGAAGGTGCACGATTGGGAGCGGTTCATTTTTTCAATCGTGTTCAAAACATAAAAATAAATCGTTACAGTACTCTCTTACTTGGCACTTGTGCCGATAAAAATGTTTTTGTGCGCATCACAGCGGTAAATGCTTTACGCAAACTAGATTCTGCGGCAGCAGTTAATACTCTTATCAGAATATTAAAAACAGACACGGATTACAGGGTGAGGATTTCTGCTGTGAGGGCATTGGCAAGTTTTAATTCATTAAAGGCTTCACAAGCAGTCATTGAAAGTTTAAATGATTCGAATGCAAATGTGGGCATTGCCGCATCCGAAACATTGAAGGCGCTACCCGAATTAGAAACACAGATTTTAGAAAAATCAAAGGCGACTAAAAACTGGAGGATCCAATCTAATCTCTACAAGCTTGCGCTGGAATTGGGGAAAGCTGGAATTGAAGAAGAGATCATTCGACTTTATAAAAAATCAACCAACGATTATCAAAAAGCAGCATTGCTCAATGCGGCATCGGTGTCGATGGCTATGTTTGATTTTGTTGCCAACGAATTAAAAAATAATTCAGTTTTGGTTGTCAAAACCACTGGAGCTCAAGCATTGGTCAACCTTAATCAGAAATTTTCAAAAGAAAGACAACAAGATTTTGCGGCCGCCTACCAAGAGGCCATTCTGCAAGGCGACCCTGGTGTGATTGGTATTGTTACTTCCGCACTTAAAAATCCAGAACTAAAATTTAAAGAATTAATAAAGGATTACTCGTTCTTATTGGTTGCGAAAAGTAAACTCTCTTTACCGAAAGATGTGGAGGCGTTGCAACCTTTAGAGGAAGCGATTGCCTATTTTGAAGGAAAAGAAAAACCTAATTTCCCCACGAATCCATTTAATCATCCCATCGATTGGAAATTGGTAAAGTCGATTCCTGCTAACCAACAAGTAAAAATCAAAACAGACAAGGGTGATGTTATTCTAAAGTTATGGGTAGAAGAAGCCCCTGGTTCTGTAGCCAATTTTGTAGAGTTGGTGAACAAAAAATATTTCAACAACAAAAATTTTCATCGTGTGGTCCCCAATTTTGTAATCCAAGGCGGCTGCAACCGGGGCGATGGTTTTGGCAGCGAAGACTATTCGATCCGCTCGGAGTTTAATTTACGAAGATATACCGAAGGCTCCGTGGGCATGGCATCTGCCGGAAAAGATACCGAAGGCACTCAATGGTTTATTACCCATTCACCAACGCCACACTTAGACGGACGATACACTATATTTGCCACCGTTAGCAAAGGCATGGAGGTAGTTCATGCCATGGAAGTGGGCGACAAAATTATCGATGTGTCTCTAATCAAATGAAGTATTTTATCATACTCCTCACCTGTTTGGTGGTAGGGAGCTGCCAAGAAAAAAAATCAGCCAACTCGCAGTTATTTGCAAAAGGAAAATCGTTGGGTCAAGTAGTGAAGCGATTGGAAGAAGCATCGGGTTTGGTAGAGAGCATTGCTCAACCAAACCACTTCTGGACGTTGAATGATAGTGGCCATCCAGCGGAAGTTTTTTTGATCGATACGAAAGCCCAGATCAAGCTCGTGTGTAAGTT
The DNA here is from genome assembly GCA_025370075.1 of Chryseotalea sp. WA131a. Taxonomy (NCBI): domain Bacteria; kingdom Pseudomonadati; phylum Bacteroidota; class Cytophagia; order Cytophagales; family Chryseotaleaceae; genus Chryseotalea; species Chryseotalea sp. WA131a. The sequence continues at coordinate 3,579,978 of CP073016.1, forward strand.
GAAAGGGATTGAAAATCGTGATTTTGAAGACATCGCCTTAGCAATTGACCCACGTGATGGAAAGAGGTATGTGTATGCGGCTGACATTGGAGATAACCTAGAGAAATTCAAGGTGAAACTAATTTATCGATTTGAGGAACCTTCGCTTGCAACGGGAGCAGAGATCACCATCACCAAATTCGATACAATCAAAGTTGTTTTGGAGGATCGGGTGCGCGATACGGAAGCGATTATGATCGAACCCAAAACAAATGACCTGTATTTGGTTTCGAAGCGCGAAGATTCCGTTCGATTGTATCAAGTAAAATATCCTTTTACTAGAGATACACTTACTGCCATCCGGGTTGCCATTCTACCATTTCATAAAATTGTAGCTGCCAGCATCTCTGCCGATGGTAATGAAGTGTTGATGAAAGACTACGACCGTGTTTATTATTGGAAAGCCAGTAACAATTTAGACTTGGAGAAGCTATTAATGACAAAACCGATTGAGCTTGCTTATGAACGTGAACGGCAAGGTGAGGCAATCTGTTGGGCGCGAGACGGCAAAGGATTTTATACGTTGAGTGAAGCCGTAAGGGGGGAGATGGGGAGACTTTTATACTATAAAAGGAATTAAAAAAGCTTTGAAATTCCGCACCATTAGGATTGCCTCTTTATTAACTCCTCCGCGAATGATTTAAGGATTGTTTGATTTGCTGAAAGTCTATCGAGCGATTGAAAGCCTTCACCAAAGTAGAAATTGATTTTTTGTTCGGTCATTTCACTGACCTTTAATCTATCGTAAATCGCTGTGATTGCCTTTACCTTTTTTCGGTTGTCAAATTTTTTAACTGTTAGCCACTTCTGCAATTCTATTTTATCTTTTCCTCTTGCCTTTTCAATTGACTTGATCAGTAGATAGGTCTTTTTATTGGCAATAATATCGCCACCAACTTGCTTACCAAATTTTTTCTGGTCGGCATATACATCTAGCAGATCGTCTTTTAACTGAAACCCGATCCCGATGTTAGTTCCAAAAGAACGTAACGCTACACGATCACTTTCGGGCGCATCGGCCAAAACAGCACCTAGCTCCAGTGCAAAGCCCAACAGCACTGCTGTCTTCAAACGAATCATTTCAATGTATTGTGCCTCCGTAACTTTTTTCTTCGATTCAAATTCCATATCCCATTGTTGACCTTCACATACTTCGGCTGCACATTGATTGAAGATTTTTAAAACAGATTTAAGTTTCTCTCCCTCCAATTCTAAGAACATGTCATACACCCGCACCAACATCACATCGCCTGAGAGAATAGCGGTATTTACATTCCACTTTTCGTGCACAGTGGCTTTGCCTCTTCGAAGGGGTGCTTTGTCCATAATGTCATCGTGCAACAAAGTAAAGTTGTGAAACGCCTCCACCGCCACGGCATACTTCACTACATCTTTAACATTGCTTTTATACAATGAATAGGCTAGCAATGTGAGCAGAGGGCGCAAGCGTTTTCCGCCAAGAGACATGATATAGCGAATGGGCTCGTAAAGCGAATTGGGCTGTTGGCCGTACTTTTGACGGGTGATTTCTGATTCAATCTGTTCTTTATATTGATTAAGCATATCTAACTAAATATTCCATAAAGGTTCATTTTTCCAGTTTTGCTTTAACCCAATAGCTTTAGCGTCTACATTAGGATACAGTTCAAGTAGAGCAGCAAGTCTTTGAGTAAAATTGTTCTTTGGATGAATTATGTTCAGCAAATATTTCATGCAACATAGATGAACATACAGCATTTCGAATTCGTGCTCTTTTGGTACATCATTAACCCATTCATTAGGAGGATTGTTCATAAGTTTAGGTCTGCCTGGTAGATTCCTATTCCACAATCTACTATGATGTGCACAATAGTTTCTTATTTGGGAAATAGACTGCAACCAACTTGGCAAAAAGGTATGATTGACTGTACCTAATTCCTTTGCAATTGTATCTTTGGATATTACAGTATTTTTTAAATTACCGTACAGCTTTGAGAGATTTCCAAAACTGGTTAACTCTAGTGTTTTCCATGCAGGCGGAAACCTAGAGTCGTCTTTATGTTTTTTTTTGTGCTCCTTAATAAAAGCGTCCTTGGAGCGTTCAACTTCTTCATCAATAGACGCTAATGTCTGAATTAAACTACTTGTATTTTCAAAAATTGAAGTATCTTGAAACCACCAAGGACTAAACTCATGAGACAAGTGATAAATTAATTTAGTTCTGAGACTGATTTCTATCTTTTCGATTACATCAAAAAGCAATAATCTTAATTCTCTATCAAAATTGTATAGAGCTATTGCATCTGAAAATCTGCTTTGAGGTTTAAATATGTGCTTCGCTTTATCTGCTTGCATTGGCCACCAATAACCAGCTAAGCGATAATAACTTATTTGACTCAGATAGTGATAGACATTGTCATTATCTTCTATTATTAAACCTCTTTTTATAAGCTGTTCAACCTGTTCCTGTATTTTGAGAGGCCTTTTTTCAAACATGGCTTAAATGAAAAAACCTCCTTTGTGGAGGTCTACATATGGTTATCGAAAAGTCTAAAAAGCAAAAGACTCGCCCTGGGACGCTGTTCTTATGGGTAGCGTGGCGAGTACTGTTAGTACAAATGTATGCAAAGGTTTCCAAAATGGAACAAAAATTTACACTTCCAAATATAAATGCTTGTATTTTAAATACTTACGTCAAAAGTCAAATCAATCATCCTCCTATCCACATCGGTCTTTTTTATCCGCACCACCACCTTGTCCCCCAATCGATAAACTTTCTTTCTTCTTCTTCCGATAGCACGATAGTTCTTTTCATCAAATTCGTAGAAATCATCTTTCATATCGGCCATGCGAACCATACCTTCACATTTGGTTTCTACCATCTCCACAAAAATACCAAAGTCGGTAACGCCCGTGATGATACCATCAAAGGCTTTGTCTTCGGCCATGCTCATGAATTCGACTTGCTTGTATTTAATGCTGGCACGCTCTGCATCGGCTGCACGCTTTTCGCGCTCCGAAGAATGAATACATTTTTCTTCGAACTCTTTTTTATTTACGGATTTTCCGCCATCCAAGTAATGCTGCAACAACCGGTGCACCATCATGTCGGGATACCTGCGGATGGGTGAAGTAAAATGAGTGTAGTGTTCAAAAGCCAAACCAAAGTGCCCCTTTGCATCGGTGGTGTATTTGGCCTTAGCCATGGCACGCACCGCCAGTGATTGCAATACATTTTGTTCAGGTTTGCCTTCAATTTCATCCATCAATTTGTTCAATGATTTTGAAACAGCCGACTCTTCAACATTTAGCTTATGGCCAAACTGCTTAGCAAATAGCGCAAAGTCTTCTACTTTTTGTGGATTGGGAAAATCATGTGTACGATAGACAAATGTGTTTTTATCCTCACCCTTTTTCATTTTAAAAATATACGTGGCCACGGCACGATTGGCCAGCAACATAAATTCTTCAATGAGTTTGTGGGCGTCCTTCCGGATTTTAGGAATCACCATCAAGGGCTTGCCTTGCGCATCAAGTTTGAACTTTACTTCTGATGTTTCAAAATTAACTGCCCCTTTTTTGAAACGTTCTTTCCTTAAAATGTGATGGAGTTGATTTAAAATTTTTAACTCTTCTGCAAAAGTACCCTTACCACTTTCAATCACTTCTTGCGCTTGTTCATAAGTAAAACGATGGGCGGAGTGAATAATGGTTCTGCCAAACCATTCGCTATAAATTTTGCCTTTGTCGTCCATTTCAAAAATTGCAGCAAAGGTAAGTTTGTCTTCATTCGGTCGCAGCGAACAAAGTGCATTGGAAAGTCGCTCGGGCAACATGGGCACAGTGCGATCCACTAAGTAAACGGAAGTAGCGCGATCAAAAGCATCGTCATCCAATACATTTCCAGGTTTCACATAATGTGTAACATCAGCTATGTGAACCCCAATCTCGTAATGTCCGTTTTCAAGTCGGTGAAAAGAAATGGCATCGTCAAAATCTTTGGCATCTTCAGGATCGATGGTGAACGTAAGTACTTTTCTAAAGTCTCTTCGCTTCTTCACTTCGTCTGCGGTAATGCCTTCCGAAATTTTTTCAGATTCTCTCAGCACATTTTCCGGAAAACGAAAAGGCAACTCAAACTCTGCCATAATAGAATGAATCTCGGCATTGTTCTCCCCAGTCTTCCCAAGAATCTCAATCACTTTTGCTTCTGGGTTTTTATCTCCGTCAGCCCATTTGGTTACTTCAATTAATACTTTGTCATTGGCCTTCGCTCCATTGAGATTTTCAGAATAGATAAAAAAATCTTGATAGACTTTTTTAAAGTCGGGAACCACAAAGCCATAACTTTTAGAAATCTCCATTTTGCCCACAAACCGATTGCGACTGCGTTTTATCAACTCCACCACTTTGCCCTCTGGGCTGGCACCATTTTTCTTTCCCAACAATTGCACCTTCACCGTGTCGCCATGCATGGCCCCACCCAAGTCGCGGTTTTGGACATACACATCTTTCTGGTCTTCTTCGCCCGTTACGATATAAGCAAATCGCGGGTTGACGTGATCGACTATTCCTGTAATACTTTTGGTTGCTTTGGCAGATTTGTAGGTGCCGTTACTCAATTGCTCAATACGCCCTTCGGCCACAAGGGCATCGAGCATATCGTACAATTCATCCATCAGGGCTTTCTTTTTTACTTGCAATTTTTTGGCAATCTGCTGGGCGGAATACGCTTTGCCTTCCATGCTGTTGAGCAGACCCAATAGGGAACTGAACAAGCCGCCTTTCTCTTTGGTATTGCGCTTCTCTTTTACTTTATTGAATTTCTTTTTGCTCATGGGCATTTTATAATTTTAATTTTTTGAGATTCATACGGTTATCCCAAAAGGTTAATAATTCGATTTGATTTTTTTGATGCGGTAGAGTAGGCTGATTTGTTTTACAACTACGCATCGATAAGCCCGATGCTTTGGCAGATAGATGAAAATTTGAGGATGCTTAGAAATCAGTATGACGACATCATAAGCCCTTTCAATGAAATTAACTGCTTCTTTTCTAGACCAATTTTCTTCAAGATACTGAATGACACTTTCAAAGGTTCTTTTTGCTTCAGGTGACCAAATCACAGAATTCATTTCGCCTCTGAAAACCTTGTCCTTATTTCCTGTATTACCTCTTCATGGGGTATGCCTTTTCCTTCTTCTAACTCCTTTATCGAAATATTGATTGAGTTCAAAACATGCAGGGGCAACTCTTCGGTAGATTGCTGATTAGATAAGAGCAACTCATCTATCACTTCTTGCAACTCTTTTAATATCTCTTGGCTTTCTATGGTTGCAACTTTTTGTTGTATGTCCTCAACAATTGCTAGTCGATTCATTTTTTAAAAAACTTAATCAGTCAAAGTTACAAAAATTATATCGGTAAAATGATATTCTGTTCGCTCATTAACGCCATCCCTTTCATCTTCAAATACAACTGTGCAATGGCCACCACATCGCCCACGCAGTACTCAGCAATTTTTTTTAAATCGCCTTCACGGTAATACACTCCATTTACTTGGCTTCCATCCATTGTGCCTTTGCTAGACGGGATGTTAAAAATAGCGGCCAATAAATCAAGAGAAGTATAATGCTTGTAGTCGCCAAACTTCCACAGCTCCATTGTGTCGAGATGCGGCACTTCCCACGGTTTCTTGCCAGCATAATCTAAACAGGCCGGTAAACTGATGCCGTTTACCAACATTCTCCTACTGATGTATGGAAAGTCAAACTCTTTGCCATTGTGCGCGCATAGTTTCGGGGTACCTTCCAATTTTTCCACCATCGCTTTGAATTCCATCAACAACTGCCGCTCATCGTGATGGTAATAGCATTTCGTACGGAGGCCTATTTCGCCTTTCTGGTTTTCGGTGTATTTGCCAACGGCAATGGAAATTATTTTTCCGAACTCCGCATAAATGCCCGATTTTTCATGAAATAAATCTTCATCGGTTTGATTTTGTTCGCGTTTAAAAAAATTGGCTTTGCGCGCCCATTGAGTTTTCAAGCGATCGCTCAGCTGCGAATAATTGGCAACGCAACTTACGGTTTCGATGTCGAGAAAAAGAATGTCTTTGAATTCGGGAATCATACGTTAGTAAAAGTAATCATTCGTCTTTAACTTTCGAATTCAAATGATTATTTATGGTTCAATCGTATATCCAATCCAACCAAGATCGATTTTTGTCAGAACTCTTTGAATTGCTTCGCATCCCATCGGTAAGTGCCGACAGCCGACACAAAGGTGATGTGCGCAAAGCAGCCGAGTATGTTGCTCAAAAATTAACAGAAGCAGGATCGGACAGTGTTCAACTGATGGAGACCAAAGGCCATCCCATTGTGTTCGGAGAAAAAATAGTTGACACCGCTAAGCCAACCGTGTTGGTGTATGGTCATTATGATGTGCAACCTCCCGATCCGCTTGATTTGTGGAAAACGCCTCCGTTTGAACCCACCGTGCGCGATGGAAAAATTTATGCACGAGGTGCCTGTGACGACAAGGGTCAATTTTACATGCACATCAAAGCATTTGAAATCATGATGAAGCACAAACTGCTTTCATGCAATGTGAAGTTTATGATTGAAGGGGAAGAAGAAGTAGGCTCCGATAACTTGGGGACATTCGTGAAAGAAAATAAAGCCAAGCTAAAGGCGGATGTCATCTTGATTTCAGATACCTCGTTGATTTCGTTGGATCAACCTTCCATAACTGCTGGCTTGCGTGGATTGAGTTATATGGAAGTAGAAGTGACCGGCCCGAACCGCGATTTACATTCAGGAGTGTATGGAGGGGCAGTGGCCAATCCCGCCAATGTATTGAGCAAAATGATTGCCTCCTTGCATGATGAAAATGGACGTGTAACAATTCCAGGTTTTTACGATCAAGTGGTAGAACTTTCTCCAACCGATCGCGAAGCTTTGAATAAAGCCTCATTTGACTTGAACGAATACAAAAAAGAATTGGGCATTGAAGAAATTCAAGGAGAGAAAGGCTACACTACATTGGAGCGAACGGGCACTCGACCTACGTTAGATGTAAACGGGATTTGGGGTGGCTACACGGGCGAGGGTGCAAAAACCGTTTTGCCTTCCAAGGCATCTGCAAAAATCTCCATGCGGCTGGTTCCGAATCAGCGCCCCGATGAAATCACGGCTTTGTTCACCAAGCATTTTCTTTCGATTGCTCCTACATCAGTAAAGGTAAAAGTAACTGCGCACCATGGTGGCGAACCGGCTGTTACACCTACCGATTCAAAAGCATTTAAGGCTGCTGCCAGTGCCTTTGAAGAGGTGTGGGGCAAAACACCTATTCCCACCCGCGATGGGGGAAGCATTCCCATTGTAGCATTATTCAAAAAAGAGTTAGGGCTTGATACCGTGTTGATGGGTTTTGGGTTGGATACCGATGCGCTCCATTCGCCCAACGAACATTATGGGATCAAGAATTTTTTGATTGGCATTGAAACCATTGTGGCGTTTTATAAGCACTATTCGAAGTAGAGAAGTTGCCAAAGATTCACAAATGATTTAAAAGAATGGATTGACACACCTGATTCTTCAAACAAAAAAGGGTTGCCATTTGGCAACCCCTTTTTTTGTCCTATACTTTTTTCTATTAAGGCTCTCTCTTAAACTCTTCAAATGTTTTGAGAATCAATGGTTGAGGTGCCCCATCTTTTGATTTGAATCCTGTAATCTTAGGAAGATTTTTATCCTTAATCTTCTTGAACTCATTTTTGCTTTCCGTAAATCTGGTTTCAATGGCGGCTAAGTTAGAAAGCTCCGCTTGATTTGGCTTGTAATAACTATCTGCCACTTTTGCATAAAGCTCTGCCATTTTCTCTCTCAATTGAGGTTCAGCGGCACCCACGTAGTTATCGCCTTTCGTGACAACAAGTTTTTCTTTAAGTGTATTTAACTCACCAATAAAGGGAGTTGCAATTTTTGCACCTTGTGCATTAGTTGTCTTTACTCCTTCCGAAATTTTGATATACTCATCCAACGTGTAAACCATGTAGGCTAATTCCTCAGCCATGTTAAACAACTTTTTGGTCGTTTCTTCTTGCAGTTTTCTGTCCGCTAAGGAAATATCCGACTTAGGATCATATTGCACAACCAAATCATTGGTATACGTTTCCTTTCCTTTTTGAATGACCACTTTGTAAGTCCCTGCAGGTACACGCGGAGAAGTAAATCCTCCAAACGCAAAAGTTTTTGCTGCGGCCATCTTGGGTGGCTTGGTGTTGTAATTCCATTCAACCACATTGATACCCTTTGATTTGCCGGGTCCAAGCTCTATGATCTTGTTTCCATTGGCATCCTGAATTTCTAGCGACATTTTCCCAAGCGTGTGTCTCTTTTTCAGATGGTACATAATTTTGGCTGCAGTGCTTGGGTTCTCACCCACAAACTGAGTTTCGGTGCTTCCCCCTCCAAATCCATTTGACTCAACTATTGTTGTGGGTTTAGTTTTGAAGAAGTACAAATCCTTGGTCAAATTTTCCTCGGTTAATTGCCGCAATGGACTAATGTCATCAATGATTATAATTCCTCTTCCATGAGTAGCAATTACCAAATCATTCGTTTTCTTGTGTAATTCTATAAAATGAACGTTAGCCGGAGGCATGTTGTTTGTAAACTTATACCAATTCTTGCCTCCGCTTAGCGTAATGTATAAGCCAAACTCAGTACCTACAAACAACAAGTTTTCGTTTTCATAATCTTCTTGAATGTTTCTAGCAAAACCATATATCTCAGGCGTAACAATTGATTTCCAGGTTGCACCAAAATCTGTTGTCTTATAAATATAAGTTCCTTTATCCCCAGTTTGATATCCTGTGAAAACGGCATACGCATTTCCTTTTCCAAACACACTTGCTTCAATGTGATATACCATGGTCCCTTTAGGTAAACCGGGAACATTAGCAGCCACATTTGTCCAAGTTTTTCCACCGTCTTTGGTTATTTGAAGATTCCCATCATCGGTCCCTGCCCAAATAATATTTTCATCTAACGGAGATTCGGCAATGGTAAAAACGGTACAATGATTTTCCGCACCCGAGTTGTCTTGCGAAAGGCCACCTGAATTTTCTTGATCCTGCTTTTTGGGATCGTTGGTGGTTAGGTCAGGTGAAATCTTTGACCAAGTTTCCCCCATGTCTTCTGAGCGATGCACAAATTGGCTGCCCATGTAAAACCTATCTGGTTTATGTGCGCTAATTGCCATGGCGGCATTCCAATTGAAACGAAGCTTGTTTTTCTTATCGGTTTCACCTGCTCCTGCCAATGGCTGTATTGTCTTAGCCTGATTTTTTGCGATATCAAATCGCCACACATTTTCTGCGCCCTGCATTTCAGAGTAAATTAACTTCTTAGTTGGATGAGGGTAAGCACGATATCCATCGCCAACCCCTATTCGCTTCCAATCGCGTGCCTCCACGCCACCTGGTGATTGCGAAGGCCCTACCCAAGAGCCATTGTCTTGCAGGCCTCCATACACATTGTAGGGTTCTTCGTTATCTACACTTACATGATAAAATTGACAAACCGGCATATTCTCCACCATCTCGAGGGTAGTGCCTCCATCCCAAGAGCGATAGATACCACCATCTGTTGCCGCAAACATTCTATCTGAATTTTTGATGTCAAAAACAATATCATGTACATCTGAGTGATTGGGGCCAAGGTTTTTAAATGTTTTTCCGCCATCTCGCGAAATAGAACCGAGCAATCCTGCCTTCACCACTACATCTGGGTTTCTAGGGTCCACTTCTATTCGTGAGAAATAAAATGGACGAACCACGATTCCAAAATCATTATTGAGCTGCTTCCAACTTGCGCCAGCGTCCTCGCTGCGGTACATACCCTTGTCTTTGTCTTCTTTCGATTCAATAACAGTGTAAAGTATGTTGGTATTGGAAGGGGCTACTGCAATGGCCATTCTTCCTAATTTTCCTTTTGGAAATCCATTATGTATTTTGTTGAATGTTTTTCCCCCATCAATAGATTTGTACAATCCACTGTTTTCTCCACCCGAATTGAATGCCCAAGGTTGTCTCCTGAATTCCCAAAAAGTTGCATAAACTATATTGGGATCCTTTGGGTCAAGTGTTAGATCGCTGCAACCAGTTTTCTGATCAACGTATAAAATTTTATTCCACGTTTTACCGCCATCCATTGTCTTGTAGAGGCCACGCTCTTCACTATCATTCCAAAGTGGACCAAGTACAGCAACATAAATTTCATCACGATTTTTTGGGTTCACTTGGATGCCGGCAATGCGCTCCGATTTCTCAAAACCCATTTTAATCCAATTGGTGCCACCATCTACCGTTTTGTACAATCCATCACCTATGGAAACACTATTTCGTGTCCACGTTTCACCGGTACCTACCCAAATTACATTGTCAGGGTCAGATGGATCAACTTCTACTGCCCCTATGGATTGGCAATGTTCATCAAAAATAGGATTGAATGTTGCTCCACCATTGCTGCTTTTCCACACGCCACCACCAGCAGTGCCAGCATAGATCACTCGATCATTAGTAGGGTGAAGTTCAAGGTCGGTAATACGACCACTCATTAATGCGGGGCCAATGTGCCGGGCACGCAAATCGCCAAATAACTCTTTGCCTTTTGTAACAGCATCTTGACTGAATGCAGAAGAAAATGCCAAGATTAAGGGCGTAATTAAAAAATAGTATTTCTTCATGTTTTTTATTTTTTTAGATTGAACTGGTTATAAAAAAAGCATACTTCAATGACCTTGCTGAAGTATGCTTTTATAGATTCATTGAAACTACTTTTCTGCTGGGAAAGCAAATGCCGATTGATCAATTTTTGGATTTAACTCAATATTAGTGATAACAAGGGGCTGCCCAGAAGGTTGACCTTTTGCGCCTTGTGCCCACGAGAATGGAATCATTAATCCGCCTACTTCTTGGAAATCGCTAAACTTGCTTTGGGCAATCATACCTTTGTTTTCCCCTGATTTAATTTCTGATTCAACCATTAGAGGCACAAAGTTTTCTGCATCGAAATAGTAAAACTCTACACTTTCTTCAGGCTTACCATCTACCTTAATTGGATTTTTTGTCATCTTTAATTTAAAAGTTTCCGTTCCGTCAACAGATTCCTTTCCCAATAATTCTAATTTAAATTTCTTTTCTTTATACATAAGGAACACAAATGGATAATCACTTCCCAAGTTTGCCTTCAAGTTTTCTGTAGATTCAGCATCGCTCTTTTCGGCTTTTTGATTCATGAAATTTGTTGACCAAAGTGTGGTTCCATCAAAAACCCCTTGCTTCACTTCCTTTCCTTGTATCGTTATTTTTGTCATTTGCCTACCGTCTTTCATAAAAACCAACTCAAGAGGAATGTCCATCCCCTGTTGGTTTACCTTAGCGGTCATTTTCACTCCTTGCACAGCTTTCCACTTATCCAAGCCTCCTGTATTCTCAAAATACTTGGCAATAATCTCATCCGCAGTTTGTGCGTTTGCAGCAACGAAAAAAATCATGGCCGCCATGGTCAGTACACTCTTTAACTTCATATAAATTGGGTTTTTAATTGGTTTACGTATTTTTTTGAGCCTCCAAGATAGGCGAAAAGCTGATTTTAGCAAACGCTTGCACTATTGACGATAATCTGTGCCCATTTGTTGCAGAGCCGACAGAATAATTACTTGTTTCATGGATTCTTTTTCAACGATTTTGCTGCTCATTGCGTTATTTTAGCACTTTCAAACCCTGTCTATAATGAGGTTTCTACCACTTTTGTTTATAATTCTTTCAAAATCGTTTGTTTTTGGGCAAGTGGAAACGCCTGCCAAATGGCAAACCAGTACTTCTACTTCTTCTGCCAATATTGGTGAAGAACTAGATTTGATTTTTACAGCTGCCATTGACAATAGTTGGTACTTGTATTCTTCTGAGTTTGATTGCGAAGATGGCCCCATCAAAACAACCTTCACCTTTACTCCCGATGCGAGCTATCAATTGTTAGGCAAGTTGCGGGCTATTAAACCTGTTGATAAGCACGATAAAAGTTTTGAGTGTGATGTAAAGATTTTTAAAGGTACTGCAGAATTTAGGCAGCGCATAAAAGTACTTTCCACTAAACTAAAGATTGCAGGCGAATACGAATACCAAGTTTGCACTGATTTGACAGGAAAGTGCATCCCTGGCGATGGAGAGTTTTTATTTGATAAGATTAGGGTAATGGGGAAGGAGATAGGAGATAGGAGTCAGGAGACAGGAGCGGTCTCCAGTTCCGAGTTACCCGTTTCCAATTCCTCATCGATTGTTATTGACTCAGCAAAACTAGCAACTGGCAACAGGGAACTGGCAGCCATAAAAGGCCCGATTTTAGACCCATCTTTGCTCAAAGACGAAACCCAAAACCAATCGTTGTGGGGCTTTTTTTTGTTGGCATTTTTTGCTGGCCTTGCGGCATTATTGACGCCATGTGTTTTTCCCATGATCCCGATGACGGTAAGTTTTTTCACCGGGCGAGGCACAAAATTTCAAGCTTTTATTTACGGGCTATCCATCATTTTGATTTACACTTTAATCGGTGCGGTAGTGGCGCCCCTCATGGGACCTGAAACAGCTAACCATCTTTCTACTGAATGGATACCGAATCTGATTTTCTTTTTGGTGTTCATTGTATTCGGGCTTTCTTTTTTAGGATTGTTTGAAATCACCTTACCGGGATCAGTCATTAACAAAGTAGACCAGCAAGCAGAGAAGGGTGGATTGACGGGCGTATTTTTTATGGCCTTCACACTAGTGTTGGTGTCGTTCTCTTGCACAGGGCCGTTGGTGGGAAGCATTTTGGTTTCCTCGGCAGGTGGGGAGTTTTTGAAACCAATTATTGGCATGTTTGCCTTCGCGCTGGCATTTGCCATTCCGTTTACACTCTTCGCCTTCTTTCCGGGTTGGTTAAAATCATTGCCGAAATCTGGTGGGTGGTTGAATACAGTGAAAGTAGTTTTGGGTTTTGTTGAGATTGCATTAGCCTTTAAGTTTTTGAGTATTGCCGACCAAGCTTTTCATTGGAGAATGTTAGATCGCGAAATCAACATTGCCATTTGGATTGTGATTGGTTTATTGATTGGGATCTATTTAATGAAAGGCTTTCGCATGCCGGGTGATACGGGCAAAGATGCCGAAAACAAAACCGTAAGCGTATTGCGCGTTTCGTTGGCAACGATTGTTTTTACTTTCGTTATTTATTTGACTCCGGGCATGTGGGGCGCACCTCTCAAGGCCTTGGCGGGATACTTGCCACCGATGTCCACCCACGATTTCAACTTACTATCGGCCAACGAAAAACAAAATCCCAATCAGATTTGCGAGGCTCCCAAATATTCTGAGTTTCTCCACTTGCCACATGGCATCAATGGCTACTTCGATTACAAGCAAGCCCAAATGTGTGCACGTCAGCAAAACAAACCGCTATTCATTGACTTTACTGGGCATGGTTGCACCAATTGCCGCGAGATGGAAGCGCGCGTGTGGAGTGATCCGCAAGTATTGCAACGATTAAAAAATGATTACGTGGTGGTGGCGTTGTATGTAGATGATAAAACGGTGCTGCCCGAAAGCGAATGGTACACTTCTACCTATGACAAAAAAGTAAAGAAAACCATTGGCAAACAAAATGCGGATCTTCAAATTGAAAAGCTGAACAATAATGCACAACCATTATATGTGTTGGTTGGCACAGATGAAACGGTGCTCGTATCTCCCAAGCCATATGATTTAAAGGTGGAGAATTTTGTGAAATTTTTGGATGAAGGGAAGAAAAAGTTTAAGGAGGCAAAGTAAATTTTTAATACCAGGTTTTTTTGCATTAGTATGGTTTTGAAATAGTCAAAAGCCCCAACCTGTTTTGTCAGTAGGCTGACCGATTTTTGTCCAGAAGAAAAAGACATTTGCAGGAAAAAATGAAGAAGCTATTAATCGGTTTTATTCTTACTTTTCCCATCATGTTGTTTGGGCAAAAACCATCTGTCTTCTCTACCAAAAAGGGTGCTATTCAAGGCTACGATCCAGTTGCCTATTTTACTTTAGGTAAAGAGGTAAAGGGTACCGAAACCGATACACTTGTTTTTCAAAATGCAACCTGGCATTTTGCCGACCAAGCGAACTTGAACCTTTTTAAAACCTCGCCAGAAAAATATATGCCTCAGTTTGGAGGGTATTGTGCCTTTGGCATGTCACGCGGCTATAAAGCAGAAACGCAACCTAATGCATGGACCATTGTAGAAGGAAAGCTTTACCTTAAACCCAGATTTTGCAGTAGAACTATTTTGAACTAACCGGTAAGACTTAGTGGCAGGTTTATATTTTTAATATTTGAGAAAAGGCCATCATACCATTGTCTTCTTTTGAGTGGCACGGACATTTGCAATACCCATTTTTGAGCCTCTTCCTCCAACCAACTTCCAACTGCAAAGCAGTTGAACCTTAATGTTGAAAGCTTGGGCTGGGGCTGTTTCTGGTGGGTTATTTGCCGGAACAGGCTCATCAAATTATAGGCTACCATTACAAAACGCATAGCTGTTTCGGTAGCACAAAAGCTGTCCATGCAAAAACCTTCTGCACCAAAATCTTCTTTGAGTTCTTTTATCCTGTTCTCAGCATCTCCCCTGCGTTTATATTGTTCCCATATTTCCAATGCTGGCAATTTTTGGTTCGTTACAAAGGCGTGATATCTTTTACGGTATACTTTTTCGTCTGCTATGCCCATGCTACTAAATAATGTCTTTAGTTTTTTCCCTGTAGCCTTGGCCCTGATTTCTTCACTTTGCTTTATTACTACTATTCTTCTTGCACCGCTCCAGCCTCCTTGTTGGTAGCTTATTTCAGATATCCACAGCCCTTCCCCTACAGCATTCCATTGGGTAATATTATAAATGCTGACTTGTAGATTCGCATAGAGTTTACAGGCCATAACGTAGGGTATATCTTTTCCTTCAATGAAATCTAAGATCGTACTACTGCAAAAGCCACTATCGGCCCTGAACAATCCTATTGTTTTATTTTTGAGGATCGTAAAGGTCTCCTCTAAAAAGTGAATGCAGTTACTGTTGCTCCCTGTATTGCCACTGCGGTTCCAGCAGTTGGCCACCATGCGGATATCATTGACAAAAGCAAATAAGGGATGGTGGCTGCCCCTTCCAGGCTTCTTGGGGTTGTACCCTTTTTTGCTCCCTTCCTGTTCTCCATAGCGCGTGATAACGCTGCTGTCAACATCCAACGTGTAATTATCAAACTGCAGCTGCTCAAAAAACCAGCTATACAATTCAATGAAAAGATGGTGGTGCATGGAGGGTGTGAACTTTTTAAAGAAACGCCCAAATGTTGTTCCTGAAGCAACACGCTTCCATCCGAATATTTCGCGCAAAACTTCATCTACCCTAACCACTGCTGTATGGCTGAACCGAAAACATCCGATCCATGTACTTACCCAAAAACTCTCAATTATACTTATAGCATCGATGCTGTTGTTGCTCTTTCCTTCTGGCAATCCAAGGGTTGATAGCTTCTTGCTGATACCTGTCTTATCGATCAGCATTTTCATCTCCTTCATACCGCCCCAAGGAGTTACTAATCTATCGGTGTAGTGGTGTTCCATATTCAAAAATAAGACACTATGTCGTATCTATTCCTATTGCAAAATCTGGGTTAAATTATAACACCGATGTTCGCCAAAAATGGAACGAGGATCAGGCTGGATTTATACAAAAGGCCAATGAAAACTGGGCAAAAGTCAAGCAAAAGTAGCCCACCCATTGCTATTAAAATCGAAATTTTAGTTGAATTTAAGGCAAAATCATGTGCCAAGAAAAATAAGGTGGCTATAATGCCCAGTCCTTAAATTGAAGATTAAGGTTTACGCAGACTTCCTAAAGAAGGCACTAGCTCAAAAATAGGTCAAAACCCATCTTTTAACGTTACCGTTTTTCATTCGGCAGAAGATGCGTTAAAGGCTATGATCAAAGACGATAGCGCAAATAGAATCCTTGATCGCTATTTTGGAAAGGAAAGATGACGATTACCTATTTGGTTGATTACTTCAATTTGATTTCGTCCTTGAAGGCAACCGGTACTTTAACCGTAACCCCATGCACCGCCACGCGTAAGTTACCTGTAAACATGATCTGATATTTTTTGCCTCCAAAAAAACTAACCACGGCATCTAATAGGTTTATTTCTTCCAGCTTCAATTGAGCAACAATGGGCACGGTAAAATCTGCTTGACCCTTTACCACCAAATCCATTTGCTGGTCTACCTCAGCCGCTTTTTTTCCATCTACCAAAATGTCTACATCAATTTCCTTTAGCTTGGTTTGTGTTTTATTAGGATTATAAAAAACTGCATCGCCCTTCACCTGCAACTTACCATCTTCGGTGGTGATGAGTTCAATGTTTTTCACAGTTTTGAAAACAATAGGCTCTTTGGGTAAGCAACCAACTGCTAGGAAGGCGAATAAGAATGGTAAAAAAAATTTATTCATAAGGTTCACGGACAACAAAAATAAGGTACTTTTTCAGTTAATCGATAAATAGCAAAAATCCTTCCACTAAATTTGAGCAATGAGCCACGCGGAAGAATCTTATTTAAATAAACTAGCCGATGGACTGGCCGACCAGGGCTATGCCGAAGTGGATAACTTTTTGAGTCAGCAAGAAGTGCAAGCCATTCTCGCAACAGACGATTTTAAAAATGGATTGTTACAATTCAAAAAAGCGGGAATTGGCAAAAGCCAAGAGAAGCAAATTAACGAGAGCATACGTGGCGATTACATTCAATGGATTGATGGTGGCACTACCCAAAAGGCCGTGGAGGTGTATTTGAATAGATTGAGGCAGTTGATGGAGTTTGTCAATCGCACGTTGTATTTGAGTTTGAAAGATTTGGAGGTGCACCGAACCATTTACCCCATCGGTAGTTTTTACAAACGCCACCTCGACCAATTTAAAAAAGATGACAAGCGAAAACTGTCGGTGATTTGTTACCTGAATACAGATTGGAAGGAAAGTGAGGGAGGCCAACTCAGAATTTATTTACCCAACGGCAGCACAGATATTTTTCCCTTGGCAGGAAGATTGGTTTGCTTCCGCAGCGATTTGTTGGAGCATGAGGTGCTGCCCGCTACAAGAGAGCGATTGAGTTTGACAGGGTGGTTGTTGGATCGAGTAATTTTATAAAGAGTAAGTATAGAATAGGATTCAGATGTCCTTCCCAAAAGTTAATAGGTTGTTATCCGGGTCAAGCAAAGAAAACTCGCGCTGACCCCAGGGTTTGTTTTGAAGTGGAGCATTAGGGTGGATAGTCACTTTATTGGCAAGCAAAGATTGATATAACGCGTCAATGTCATTAGTGCGAATGTACACTTGGCCATAATTTTCTTTTGGGTCTAAGCCCTTGAACTCAAAGAAATGAATTTCAATCCCGTCTTTTTTAATGATCAGGTAATCGGGATAGTTATCATCACATTGAAAGCCTAGCTTATCGATGTAGTACTTTTTCGTAACTGCCTTGTCGCGCATGGGCAGTTTTGGATGGATAGCGGTAAGCATGGTGAAAAATTGGACTCCAACAAAGATAATCTAGTTGGCAGATATAAATTCCTCGGCATTGAACTTAATCTTATTTTTGTCAAGATCTAAATACTAACTAAAACAAAAAACCTATATGAACTTCCGCATCGAAAAAGACACCATGGGCGAGGTGCAAGTACCAGCCGACAAATATTGGGGCGCACAAACTGAGCGTTCGCGCAATAATTTTAAAATCGGCCCTGAGGCTAGCATGCCCAAAGAAATCATTCACGCGTTCGGCTACCTGAAAAAAGCAGCGGCTATGGCCAATCACGAGTTAGGGGCTCTTGCCGCAGACAAGAAAGATATGATAGCCACGGTTTGCGATGAGATTGTGGCCGGAAAATTAGACGATCAATTTCCTTTGGTGATCTGGCAGACAGGCTCGGGCACGCAAAGCAATATGAACGCGAACGAGGTGATTGCTTATCGTGCGCAGGTATTGAGCGGTGGAAAACTGACGGACGAGAAAAAGGTATTGCACCCGAATGACGATGTTAACAAGTCGCAATCTAGTAATGACACCTATCCTACCGCCATGCACATTGCTGCTTACAAGCAAGTAGTGGAAATCACCTTGCCGGGGATGCAAAAACTACGCGACACACTACATAAAAAAGCAACTGACTTTAAATCTATCGTAAAAACCGGGCGTACTCACTTTATGGATGCTACTCCACTTACCCTTGGTCAGGAGTTTGGCGGTTATGCGCAACAATTAGATAACGGTATTCGCGCGATCAACAATTCGTTAGGAATGATTAGTGAATTAGCGCTTAGGTGGTACGGCCGTTGGCACGGGATTGAACACCCCGAGAGGTTACGATGTGTTGGTCGCGAAACACATCGCTGCCCTCACGGGCTCTTCCGTTTGTAACCGCTCCCAACAAGTTTGAGGCCCTGGCCGCGCACGATGCCATGGTCGAACTCTCCGGCGCGTTGAAGCGAGTAGCCGCTGTGTCACTGATGAAGATCGCCAACGACATCCGCATGTTAAGCTCAGGCCCGCGCAGTGGTATTGGTGAAATTGTGATCCCCGATAACGAGCCGGGTTCCTCCATCATGCCCGGCAAAGTAAACCCTACCCAACCCGAAGCGATGACGATGGTGTGTGCACAAGTGATGGGCAATGATGTGGCTGTAACCATTGGCGGATCGAATGGTCACTTTGAACTAAACGTATTCAAGCCGGTAATCGCAGCCAATGTATTGCAAAGTGCGCGACTGATTGGCGATGCTTGTGTTTCCTTCAATGACAAATGTGCGATTGGTATTGAGCCCAACCTGCCCATCATCAAACAACACATGGAAAACTCGTTGATGTTGGTGACTTCTCTTAACACACACATTGGTTACGAAAATGCCGCTAAGATTGCCAAGAAGGCACACAAAGAAAACAAAACACTACGTGAAGCAGCGGTAGAGCTAGGCTTGCTTACTTCAGCTCAATTTGATGAATGGGTGCGGCCGGAGAAGATGGTGTAGTTAATTAAAAAAATTTTATGCAAAAGCTATCCTTTGAGGAATGGAAAAATAGCATGTCGTTCATGATTGATGACGATTTTGACCAATCTTTCTTAAACTCTATCGAACCTATTGCGATATTCATAAATAAGAATTGCGAACAATTTCCAAATGCCTATAAATTGACGAAGTTTTTATGTACAAACGAAGGTTTTTCGGCACTTCAAAAGTTAAAAGCATTTGTCTCGGTGTTAGGCCTTTCAGAGGAGAGATTGAAAAGAGTCGTTTCTTTGGTTCGCTATAAATATTATGATGATGAATTCCGTTCGGAATGGGGTGTCCCTAAGATCAGTAAGGCAATGCGAAGTGATGATGAATTCTCTAATCGTCTAATTGACTTTTTTATTAATGGACGTAACTCAGAGATAGGAGCTGATATCCCTTTGTATTATATGAGGAATTTTAAGTTGAAAGAGAACTCATTCATTAAGGATTTACAAAATTATAATTATGTAGAACGTATTTTGAATGACAATGAAATTCAAGGCAAGTATTCTAATGAAGTTGGAGCTCATGTAGAAAAAATAATTGGACAGCGACTTGAAAAATTCAAATTAGATAGAAACCCCAATTTGAAATACGAAGTTCAAAAAGAATTTCCTTTACTGAACAAGAACGTTGATTTTTTGATACCGAGCGTTGCATCACCAGTTATACTGATTGAATCATCGTACAATATTACAACTGGCAGCGCTCAATCAAAAAGAGCAGATCAACTAGTTGAGTTTTTTGGCATACTACATAAGCACAACTCAAACCATAGAAAGAACAAGATATTAATGGTTAATTATTGTGATGGGTTCGGCTGGGTAGGAAGGCAAAACGATTTAAGTAGGATTTACGAAGCAAGCCATTTTGTGTTTAATCAAAAATCACTGCATGTTCTTGATGATGTGTTGACTGAGTATTATCCAAATAAATAGCGGGTGACTCTAACAATGAGTTTTGATAAGCAGCTTCGGCTAAACGTGAAGCCACAAATTCAACTACGGGTATGGCAACGGTATTGCCCAGCAGGTCAAAGGCGTTAGATTCATTGGTCGGAATTTCGTACCATTCTGGAAAGCCGAATAACCTAAGACCCTCTCTGATTGTTAATCTTCTTAAACCTCTTCCATCAGGAACCGCCAAACGTGAAACATCTGTTGCTACCAAAGTAGGGGCGATATCGTTTGGATCTAGGATTTTATTTATTTCAAAGCTTAATTTTCCAGTTACGATGTTATATCCTTTTGGCTTTGTTTCATCTGTTACCCTAAATGATTTAACCCCACTTTTAGTTTTTTCTTTAACCAGTTTTTTAGGGTGTTCGAACTTGATGTACCCTTTTTTAGTTAAATCAGTCAACATCCTTTTTAGTTCAACTTTTGAGCAATTATAAAATGTCTGTATTTGCTCTAAGGTCAGCGGCATACCATCCATCCAATCAATTCCGATTTCTTTTGCCCATTGCTTTTTCCTTCGTTCTTTAAAAAGTTGATTTAGAAGAACATTTTGCTCTTCCGTTACTTCTCCCTTAAGGCTAATATCCCAACTGTGAATATTGTTATCACCGCCACGCTTATCTTTGATGGATTTCCCGTACAAATCTTTAATAGAAAAATGAGATGACAGCTTATCAATGAATTCAGATTTCATCGGCTTAAGTCCTTTTTCTAAAACACTATTCAAGGTCTTAAATTGAGGGATGTGGCCACTCAGGTCAACCTTGCTATTTTTTGTGCCTACAATAAAAATCCTTTTTCTGGACTGCGGGAGACCAAATTCTAAAGAATCAAAAACGCTCCACGAAACTTGATAACCCAAATCTATTTCCAAAGAATGCAGAATAGTAGAAAGCGTTCTTCCAATTTCATCATTAGCATTTTGTAAATCATGCTTGACCAACCCTTCCACGTTCTCCAAAATGAATCCAGAAGGATTTTTGTGTTTTAAAATGCGCTCTATTTCAAAGAAAAGAGTTCCCCGTGTATCGAAGAAACCTTGCCTTTTTCCGCTTGCGCTGAAAGGTTGACAAGGAAACCCACCTAGTAGAAAATCAAAATCCGGAATAAATTCATTTCTTATTTCAAAAATATCGCCAGCAAAAAAATCATTTTTAAAATTGTGTTTGAGTGTCTTTACAGCGTAGGGCTTGATTTCCGAAGTCATCACGCATTCGGTTTCGTAACCTAAATTTTTAAAAACATTTTCAAACCCAAGTCGTATGCCACCGAGGCCAGCAAACAAATCAATAAATTTTATCTTACCTTTTTTCATGTGTCAATTTTTTATAAAGGGCATCAGATTCTGCTGCTGTAAGGAAAGTACTTTCATATTCTTCGAATTCAAGCTTACTGCAACCGATCACTGATAAGCACTGAATAAAAAATGAAGCACTAAATGTGCCTCTACTTATTTTGCTGTCGATACTCGACTTTGTTTCGTCAATCCCAATTTGCTTTAACAAAAGAGCTAAATTTGAATTTGATACACCCCTTTTTATAAGCTCGGATTTGAGTAGTCGTTTAGCCCGATTGTTCCAATCTAACATGGTTGTTAAGTTATGAGTTTGCGATATTATATATAAATTGTCATTTATGCAAATTATGCATCGTATTTGATAATTGATCAAACGCAAAATGCGAAGTAAAAGCATATTTAAAGTAGGATTATGAAAGATTAAATCGATACAAAAGCCGTTTTAAATAAACCTAACTTCGACCAACATGCGATTTTTATTCTTACCGCTGGCCATCGCTGTCAGCTCTATCCTATCTGCTCAATCAACGTACACCACTTTTCCAATTCACCAGATAAAATCAATTGACCCTTCGCAAACTGATTTTGGCGACCTAGAGCCCTTAAAAGAAGTTCTTAAAGATAAAAGAATTGTTTTGCTTGGCGAGCAATCGCATGGCGAGGGGGCAACGTTTGAAGCCAAAGTCAGACTTATAAAATTTCTACATGAACAACTAGGTTTTAACGTTTTGAGTTTTGAAAGTGGGCTTTACGATAATTACAAAGCGAATGAATTGTTAAATTCAAACCCTTCGATTAATCCTCTCAAACAAAGTGTATTCGACATCTGGTCAGAGTCGAAAGAGTTTGTGCCGCTGCTCGAATACATTAACACGCAGCGCAAGAGTTCAACTCCTTTACTCGTAAGTGGTTTCGATTGTCAGGCCGATAATCTCTTCAAAGAAAATTATTTGTTGGACTTAAAAGAGCTTTTAAAGGATTCGCAATCTTTAACTGAGTCAGACTATCAAGCTCTACAAGAAGTGATTGAAGGTGATGCAGAATTTGTGGCCAGTGATGCTGCCGATTCCGCCCGTTTTTTCACTTCAGCACAAAGAATTTTGAAAGCGTTTGATACGCTTCCCGGCAAAGAAACAATACATGCTAAAGTAATGCACCAAGTGTTGATCAGTTGGTTGGCGATGGTTCAATACGAGATTGAAATGATGAATGGCAAAGAGATAAAAGTCCAGAATCCGCGCGATTTGCAAATGGCAAAAAATCTAATTTTCCTTTCTACGCTTTATCCCGATAGCAAAATCATTTGTTGGGGCGCCACCTATCATTTTGCAAATCAAATTCAATTGCACCGAGCCACAATCTTAACCAAAACATTTGTTCATAGGTTGGATAGTTTAGAAAAAAATCACGAACCGACCGATTTTGATAAGTTGCTGGAAGGCGCTGTTCCAATGGGACAAGTGTTAAAAAATCATTTTGGCGACAACGTTTATAGTCTAGCCTTTTCATCTTTTGAGGGAAGTTTTGGAATGCTTGGCTTTCCACCCAAATCGCTCAAGCCGATTGAGCCGCCTGTTGGTAGCATAGAGAGCCACTTGGCCAATAGCAAATACGACTTCTCTTTTGTTGACTATAGTAAAAACATAAGCAATGGATATTTCTATTCTTCGGCATTGGGCAACTTGCCAATTGAGGCGGCTTGGCCAAAAATTGTAGACGGGCTTTTCTTTATAAAAAGTTCATACCCGCCTTCAATTCTGGCTATTGCTGGATCCGATGTTTCTCCAACGGCTAAAAAGATTGAACCCGTTATTAGTAAAAAAAAGTTACCAACAAGTATAAAGAGAGTCACCGACAAAAGCACCAAAGAAGGAGTTGCTTACGCCACT
Organism: Chryseotalea sp. WA131a; assembly: GCA_025370075.1. Lineage (NCBI taxonomy): Bacteria > Pseudomonadati > Bacteroidota > Cytophagia > Cytophagales > Chryseotaleaceae > Chryseotalea > Chryseotalea sp. WA131a. Next base: position 3,603,306 of record CP073016.1, read on the forward strand.
GTTTCATTGATGAATACCTCAAAAGGCGTGGCTTGCAATTCTGTTGGTGAGTTTGTCTTCCATTGGAAATCGAGCTCGGCAGATAAATTAATAATTTCTTCCATCGGCTATTTTTCTGATACTGTATCTGTTTTGGAATTCAAGAGAAGCAACAACTTTGAACTAGTACCTCGGCAATATGAATTGGAAGCGTTGGAGATTCGCGCGAAAGCACTTTCCGCCAAAGAAATTTTAAAAAAAGCCGAAAAGAACATTTCATCAAATTATTACCAACTCCCACATCAGCAAGAGTTTTTCTTCCGCGTGAAAGATTATGATAATGACTCAGTAATGTTCAACGAAGAGGCCTCCGTGATGGTGTATAATCAAGACGGTTACACGCCCTCATCTACTATTCAAAAAAAGTTAAAGGGAGAAATTTTGCAGTTCCGGAATACCACTAAAAATCAGGAAAAAGATTTATGGAGCGGAGTAGGCTCTCTATGGCTGATGCTGACACACGATGTAGTGTTAGACAAAGACAATGTACTTCATCGACCTAGTTACTACGATCTAAGTGTGATTGGAAAAACGGTTTTAGAGAATCGGCTCGTTTATGAAATTTCGTTTGACTGTAAGCGACCAGGGGCTTTTACGACCGGCTTTGGATACCCCGGACCATTATCGGCCAAAGGCAGAATTTTTGTGGATGTAGGAAATTTTGCTGTGCTGAAGTTTGAGATTTTGATTTATCGGAAACCCCACTCATCAAGAAAACATCCACACTTGCGATATGACCCGTATGGTCATCAACTTGTACAAACCTATAAGCAACATGACGGTAAATACTTTTTGAATTACTCCAAGCAGGTTAGTTTCTACAAGATACTGAATAGCAAAACCGAGAAACATTTTAACTATGCACACATCAAAGAACTGTTATCGACAGAAATAACATTGGGCGAAAAAGATATTTCTAAAAAGTTAAGCCTTTCCAGCATCAAAAATAAAATCCCAACGGAAGAACCCGAATTTTGGCAGAACCACAATATCGTTGTGGAAGATAAGGTCGCGGAGATTTACAAATTACTGAGTGGTGAATTTTAAAACCTTACCACATATGCCAACTGTGCCACAAAGTCTCTTGAAAGTCCATCTGGGTTTTGGGCACGCTCGGTAAGTTTACCCGCCACCAACAAGCGAATGCCCGAGTGAATATTGAATTGATAGCCGCCACCTACCAAAAGATTGCTCGCCAACCCAGTGCTGCCGGTCACGGACGTTGATTTTCCTTCACTGTCCAAGGTTTGATCGGGCGTTACACGAATCAGATTTAGTGTGCCAATGAAAAAATTCCATTGAGCCAACCGAAAGTTGCGCTCTACGCGAAGGGCAATGTCATCTCCACGAAACAATCCTACAGACGCGGTATAGTTTCTTGCTATGTTTTCAAATGCGCTACCCTCAAAGTTGGTAGGTTGAAAATCATTAAGGGTTCCGTTCAATGGCTTTTGATACCCAACGCCCAGCATCCATTTTTTTGAAATCAACGATACCCCCATCATCAAATCATTTGAGCCAAGCGTGGTTTGCTGATACAGGGGCATGGTATTATCAGACTTTGTCATAGAGGTGTAAATTTTTCCGCCTACCGTGGCACTTAATTGAAAGTTATCTTTTACCACTAATTGACGTGTAAAACTGAAGAAGGTATCGCCCCAACCACGCACCGTGGGCATGTTACCTTCAATAATGGCATACGATGGCAGGCGCAGTTGAAAGAAATTTTTTCTGCCAACGCTAAAGTTCGCATCAATAAAAGTGGAATGAATCCAATCGCCAAACTTGGTGTGACCCAAGTGCTGGGTAAGTTCGATGGAGTGTAACTTAATGCGTACTTTTTGCACATAGGGCTGATCGGGTCGCAAGGCACCCATGGTACAAAAGCCTGAATCGCTGCAACCTTGACCAAGCGCGACAAAACTTGCAGCAATCCAAAAGCCAGTCGTTAAAAAGGGTAGTATTGTTTTCATATCTCAAAGAAACCTGACTTGATTTTAATAAGTTTTGGGTTTTGGAGCCATTCGCTTGATTGAAAGAGTGAACGGTGTTATTTGACGTGCGAACCACGTGTATATATGGACGTTCAAACTTTTTTATTACTTTTAACCAATTATTCAAACCCCAATTCAATGAAAACTCGACTTTTATTTGTTTGCCTGGCTTTGATTTTTTCCGGCACCCAAGTTTTCGCCCAACTTTCTAAGAAGGAGAAAAAGGAATGGAAAAAGAAAGCCAAAGAATACGCAAAGGATCCCGCGAACCTGAAAAATTTGGTGGAGACCAAGCAGGTGATTGATACGGACAACACTGCCCTGAAAGGACAGGTAAGTTCGCTCAATGGCCAAGTTAGTGACAAGAATGCCAAGATTGCTGATTTAGAAGATCAGCTTTCTAAAATGCGCAGTGACCTTACTGCTACCAAGGCAGAACTCGCCCAATTGAAAGAATCACCCTCTATCAACCCAATGGATTTTTCGAAAGGTGTGGTGTTTAAAGTACAGATTGGCGCGTTCAAAAATAAAAACCTTAAAAAATATTTTGACAACAACCCCAACTTTGGTGGCGAAGCTACCGACAAGGGCGAGCAGAAATATACCATCGGTGTGTTTCGCGATTATTGGGAGGCCGATAAATTCAAAAAGTATATCCGCGAAATGGGTGTCAAAGATGCGTGGATCGTTCCGTTTAAAGATGGCCAACGTGTAGAGATCAAAGATGTGCTGGAAGGTGTAATAGCCGACAAGGCTGCGAAATAATTAAGAGGGTGAATGACCGAAGAATCCGTTTTTCGGCATTCATATAGAGTAAAAAATTCAACAAAAAGGCAGCCGTTGGTTGCCTTTTTTATTTTGTGCGCTGTGGCGCGAAGGCTTACTTTTGCAGTATGGCAAAATCAGTGAAGTGTTCCGTTGTATTTATTTTTTTGTTTGCAAGTTTAGCGAATGCACAAATCCGTTTGGATAAACTCGAGATCAAAGCCAAGCAAGAATACATTATCGAAGGGTCAGACGTATTAGTAGTCGATACACTCATCATGCGTGACTCCTCCCGCATTATTCTCAATCGTGAAAAGCGAGAGACCATCATCAACGCAAAAGTTTTGATTGCGAACAAAGGCGCTCAAATAATCGGCAATGGTTTAGCAGGTGAAAATGGCAAAACTGGTGCAAATGGAGCAAGGCAAAGCGCCCCTTGCCGAGTAGGAGGCCACGCAAAGGAAGGAAGTAGTGGCGCACGTGGAAATGATGGATTAGATCTTTCTTTATATGTTAACCAGCTAACCATAAGCGGAAGTTTGATCATTGACTTGAACGGAGGCAACGGAGGCAATGGGGGCAACGGTGGCCGAGGTGGTGATGGTGGAGGGGGCACGCGTGTATGTCGTGGAGGAAACGGGGGAATAGGTGGAAACGGTGGAAATGGTGGCGATGGTGGAAATGCGGGTAAGTTGGTGATGCGGTGTACCCAATGCCAAAATTTACATGTGTTGGACCAACTGTTTATCAAAAATTATGGAGGCTTTGCAGGATTTGGTGCCAATGGAGGTGCTGGTGGATTAGCAGGGTTGGGCACTAATGGTGATGGAAAAAATGGAGCAAAGGGTGTGGCGGGCATAAATGGCGTGGCAGGCAAACAAGGTGTGGTAACTTTCGAAAAGAAATAGAATGGCCAACCGATGGATTTATAAACCACAACCTGCTGCTGAAGAAATACAATCGCTCAGCAAAGCCATTAATGTAAATCCTTATTTGTCCTCCGTACTTATACAGCGTGGCATTTCTGGTTTTGACCAAGCCCAACATTTTTTTCGTCCTCAGTTAAGCCAATTGTATGATCCGTTTTTATTGAAAGATATGGATCTGGCAGTTGCCCGAATAAAATTGGCCATCGATCGGCAAGAAAAAATTTTGGTGTATGGCGATTACGATGTGGACGGCACAACAGCCGTGGCAACCGTTTACGATTACCTGCGCAGCTTTTATACAAACTGTGATTTTTATATTCCCGATCGGCACATAGAAGGGTACGGAGTTTCGGAGGCTGGCATTCGCCACGCAGCAGAGAATAATTTTAAACTCATCATTGCGCTTGACTTAGGAGTAAAAGCCTTGGAGGCAGTGGACCAAGCCACCATCAAAGGAATCGATTTTATTATTTGTGACCATCACCTTCCAGGACTAACCATTCCCAATGCGGTGGCGGTACTGGATCCTAAACGCGAAGATTGCTCCTATCCATTTAAAGAATTGAGCGGATGTGGCTTGGGTTTTAAATTGTTGCAAGCCTATGCGCGCACCCATGGCGATGAGCGCGAAGTATTTGCGTACCTGGATTTAGTGGCGGTAAGTATTGCGTCTGATATTGTTCTCATCAACGATGAGAACCGTGTATTGGCCTACTATGGGATTCAAAAATTAAATCAAAACCCACGGCCTGGATTAAAAGCGTTGAAAGATATTGCTGCTATCAAAAATGATATGGATGTGTCAGCGGTAGTGTTCACGTTAGGGCCACGCATTAATGCTGCAGGCCGCGTGGCGCATGCGCGGGCAGCAGTTGAATTGTTATTATCAAAAACAGAGGCCGAAGCCAATGATTTGGCAGAGAAAATAAATCTAAAAAACAATACGCGCAGAGAGTTTGACTTAAGCATCACCGAAGAAGCCATTGCCATGATTGAGGGCGATGAAGTTTTGAAAAAAGCGAATGCAACCGTTTTGTTCAAAGATACGTGGCACAAAGGCGTGATTGGTATTGTCGCTTCACGCTGTATTGAAAAATATTATCGACCGACTATCATCCTTACCGAGTCAAACAATAAAATCACAGGTTCTGCCCGCAGCGTGCGCGATTTTGATCTGTACGAAGCCATTGGTGCTTGCAGCGATTTGCTCGATAAATTTGGAGGCCATAAATATGCAGCAGGGCTTACGATGGATCGAGATAACTTAGAGGCATTTCAAAAACGATTTGAAGAAGTGGTGGCCGCCCGAATGACCGATGAGATGCGAACCCCCGTGGTGGAAATTGATAGTGTGCTGCCGCTAGACGCCATCACCTACAAATTCAGCAATGTGCTAAAGCAAATGGCACCCTTTGGCCCCGAAAACCAAAAGCCCGTATTTGAGGCACGAAATGTGTTTGTACGCAATGAGCTTTCGAGTTTTAAAGATCGACACATCCGCTTTTTGGCCGGGCAAGAAAATTCGGAAGCAGCTTTGATGGCCGTGGGTTTTGACATGGCCGATTGGTACGATAAGCTTGCCACGGGTGATTTTTTTCGCATGGCATTTACAATAGAAGAAAATACGTTTAATGGACAAACATCCATTCAATTGCGATTGAAGGATTTAAAATTTGATTGAGGCATTAAAAATTCAGACTATTAAATAAGGAGCATGATTGAATCAGCAATCAACCAACAACTCACATATCAATTGTTGGTCACTAAGAATCGCTTCGTTTCTCTGACACCCAAACCTTTTTCAATTGATATAAAATATACTCCAATTTGGAGATTAGAGATGTCTATTTTAGTTTCAAACAATCCGCTATCAACATGTTGATTGAATGGAACAGCTATCAACTCACCAAGTAAGTTGTAGATTGAAATCCTAACGGACTGCTCATTTGCAAGAGAGCACTTTATAGAAACCATCTCTTTTGCAGAAGCGGGGTTAGGCGATAGCTCAAAGATTTCCTTTTCATTTTTTGCTAGGTTTTTGCGCTCAGACTCTTGCAACTTTTTTACAGCATCATCATATTCTTCGGCACGAACAAACGGAAAACGAGGCTGACGCTTATAGATAGAGGATTTACAAAAATTGTCTACAACAGTTGGGTTCGCTGCCGTGATTGTTCTGCAAGGGCTTGACTGACTTGTATTCCAATCAACTCCAGAATTACTTGCATAAGTAACAGGATACTTGCTGACAAAAAGTACGTTTTGTGTATCAGCGTTGCTATTAATCCTTCGAAGATTAACCATTAATTTGGCATACACTAAAGTAGGTGCCCAATTTACCCCATTTGGTTCATCAGTATAGCTGATTTGAAAAACTTGATCAGTTAAACAACCAACATCCACATAATCGGTTCTAAAAGCATATCCGTTCGTGAGTTCATTATAACCCTCAAAATAGGCAAAGTCTCCATTTGGCGAACCATAGTCTGGAAAGAAAGAGCCTTCGGCTACCAAGGCCACTTTAATTTCTTGTATTTCTAGACCAGAGGCGGGATTCAGTACGTAGCTTAAATCTTCTTTGATCTTATAAAGTTCTTGCGTGCGCGTAATGATATTGAAGGTTACCTCATCAAACTCTTGCGTTCGGGTAACAAGGTTTGTCAACTTAGGCGAAAGCATCAAATTAAATGTGCCCAACACTTCGTTGTAGTATGGGTAATCATTATCGGATGCTCCGCTCACATCAGAGCCTGGTGTTCTAAAACCAATGGTGGTGTAGGGGGTATTGTTTTGTATATCACCCTTCAACTTGGTGAACATATCTATGGACATGGGCATTACATTCACATCAATAGGGCCAGATGCTTGCGTGCCACCAGAGGTGAAAAAATCAAATAGACTAACGGCACTAGAAATAAAAGGAATGGAATTGAGACCCGCCCGAAGAAAGCCACTTTTGCCCACCACTTGCGCGAGTTGATCGGCTAAATCTTTTTTGTTCTGCTTCTCCTGCTGGGGAGCATATTTGTCTACCTTGGTTTTGAATCCATTTATAAAACCTACTGCAGATTTGTACGAATCGGTTGCTTTTTTCGCACCTTCCGTGAGCTTACCTACAGAATAAGAACTATTATCACTGGATCCGTTTACTGGCCTGCCTTGATCAATAATGGTTTCTATCCGACCCGTGCTGGTACCCTCCAGCGTAACTTTACTAGTGTTGGAAAACCAAACTTCAATATTTAACTTGGAAGCATAAAGACAAGTACATGGGTCATACATTAAGGGGAAATCTGCATAAAACCATTTGAACGGAAGTGTGCTTCCAAAAGCGGCAACGGTTGTGAATGTTTTGTCAGTATCAAAAATAACATCCACGGCTTTTACTTCTTTCGATAAATCAAGAACGGATGTTTTCATGGGCGAAAACGCATCGAATTTTAAGATAACGTTACAACCATTAAAGCTATTGAAGTCAAGTTTGGCAAAGAAGATACGCAGTACGCTGCGGTATTTATTATACACAATAAAGTACGGGAAAGTGGTGCCCGGGTTGTTGGCTACGCCCTGATCATTGAAACCCAAATCCCGCTTGATCAGCTCCCAACCATTTTCGGGCAATATATCTTTGGGGCCGGGTATGGGGTCATAAAATTGGCTCAAATTGTCGGTGTTAAAGAAAGGAGAGGGTATTGAGGTTGCCGAAACCTGGTTGGACGATATGTTCAGCGGCCAAGAAGGGGCGGCATAATTGAACGTATTGACTTTGGATGGGCGCTGAGGGTTTACGGCAGAACCGGGTGTTGTGGTAATGCCATTGGGCGCGCACAACTGCGCATAGGTCAGGGTAGAGAGCAACGTGCAGAGAAGAGAACAATAGAATTTTCTCATAAACTATATCGTTAGGGGTTAATTCGTGTTCCGTTAAAGGTATCGTTGATTCGAGCGTACTGAAGCGTATTAGGATCTTTGGGTTTGGTGCGGTCTTCGTAACTGAACTTTACCGTAAGCCCCTGATCTTTGGTCATTTTTACCCATGCAATCGGGTTGAGGCAGCCAGGGCAGTCACCCACGCTATACTTAAAATTTACGGCTCTTGCCCCTCTATTAATAAACAAAAATTCATGGTAAAAAACGGCCTGAGGGTTTGGCGAGGGGCACTGCACCAGCGCGCAGCCTTTGTTGATGTTGATGAGATCAAAAGCCCCGTAAATACTGGAAGGGTCAGATGGGTCGGTGCGGTAGGCCACCTGCACCACCTGCCTATCGGTCTTGTTCATGTCGCTGCCAAAGTAACCACTATAACGGCCAATAATTGGGGCCTGCGCCCAATTGATGATATAAAAAGATTTTGTGACCGTGGTTTCCTCTGGGTCGTTCGGGAAACACTGGGAGTCCCGCTTCTTTTTCGCCTTCAGGGTCACATCGATTTTTCCCTCGGCCGTTAAAAAGAGCAGGCCAAACTGACGGGTGGTAAATACCCGGTCGTCAGTGCCCACCTTCCATTCATAAGAATCATACTCTCCTGCAGCCCTGAACACCACAGAATTGTAGGTAAGTATGGTGTCGCTTTCTACCAAGCTATCGCCCACAGCCTCAAAGATCCCAAAGCTCCCATTGAAAGAAATAGCTTTTTCGCAAGGGTCAACGGGCATGATGGGCGGCTTGGGATCCCCGCAATCGATCAAAAGGATTAAAAATGCCAACAACAGCGCAACAGAGAGGATTTTCTTCATAAGCTTTATTGTCAAGTAAATCTAACCAAAAAAATCAACTGCCGAAAGTGGCATCATTAATGTTTCATTGTCAATTGTAATATATTGCGGCATTAGCTTCACAAACAACTTTTATGATTTTACGTTCTGAGAACCTGGTAAAGAAATACAAAAAGCGAATCGTTGTAAACAAAATATCGGTACAAGTACAACAAGGAGAGATTGTGGGTTTGTTGGGCCCCAACGGTGCTGGCAAAACCACGAGCTTTTACATGATTGTGGGGCTGATCAAACCAAATGAAGGCAGCATTTATTTGAATGATGAAGACATCACCGACTTGCCCATGTATCAACGCGCCAAGCGCGGCATTGGTTATTTGGCGCAAGAGGCTTCTGTATTTCGCGGATTGACCGTGGAAGAAAATATTTTGGCACCATTGGAAATGCGCGACATGACGCAGAAGGAACGAAAAGAAAAAGTAGAAACATTGTTGGAAGAGTTTAGTCTTGCTCACGTGCGCAAAAATTTGGGTATGGTGCTATCGGGTGGAGAACGAAGAAGAACAGAAATTGCCAGGGCCTTGGCCGTAGATCCTAGTTTTGTTTTGTTAGATGAACCCTTTGCAGGTGTTGATCCAATTGCGGTGGAAGAAATCCAAGGCATTGTTTCCAAATTGAAAAAGAAAAACATCGGTATTATCATCAGTGATCATAACGTAGACGAAACACTTGCCATTACCGATCGGGCATATTTGATGGTGGAAGGAAAACTTTTTAAAGCAGGCACTGCACAAGAATTAGCAGATGATCCGCTCGTGCGCAAAGTTTATTTGGGTCAGAATTTTCAGTTAAGAAGGGCTGCGGTTACAGAGGATAAATAATTTTTATTTTCCTTGCTTATTCTGAAAGATATACGTCAAGCGGACATCCGTAAAATCAGCAACTTGTTTATGTGCGCGCAAGTTGACACCCAGTGCCCATTTAGAAGTGAAATAATAATTCAATCCCCAGCGATGGTAGACTAAATCATTATTGTTTTGCCCTAACCAATAGATTCCCAACTGCTGACTAAAAACAAATTTGCCTAGCAGAAATTCATGGCCTGCCAAAAAACCACCACGATAACCATCAACAGATGTTCCATTTGATGACAGCCGCTCTAGCATAAATTGGTCAAAATAAAATTCGGTGCCTATCGTCCAGGCATGCAAACGACTAACTTGCCAGCTGCGTGTAAAGTTTGCTCCGGTAATCGGGTAGTATTTTCGTTCACCGCTAAAATCTCCGCCTTTTACAACACCTAAAATGCTAATGTCCATTCTGCGAGAGCGAAAAGATTCGTTGGATTCTTTTGTTCTCCTGTTTTCCGCACTTTTTTAACTTGAGCCAAAAAAGCGTTGAATTTGATAAAATTAGGGGTATTTTTTGGTTGAATTAGGTGGCTCAAGGTTATCTTGAAGGGTGTTTATAAGGAAGAAAGTCAATCGATCAGGTACAACGAGCCTTCATATATTCAGGAAGGAAGGTCAACGGCAAATTCACGTTAAGTCCATTGGCAGTGGCTCTTCGGCAGAGGAGATAAGAATTCTTGAACGGCAAGCGCATTTGGAACTAGAGAAGCTTGTGCGTCAACAAAGTCTTGACTTGCAATTTGATGAGGATAAAAAATTTATTGATGCCTTCAGCAATAACATTCGGAAAATAGAAGTAGCTGGATATGAATTAATCTTAGGTAAACTATTCAGGGAGATTGGCTTTGATGTGGTTACCGATGATTTATTTAGACATCTTGTGCTAAGCAGAATAAGCCATCCCGGGAGCAAGCTTAAAACCATCAATTACTTACAGGAACACCACAGTATTTTTTTTGATATGGATTCGGTGTACAGGTATTTGGATAAAATCCATTCGAAGCACAAATCCATATTACAAGAGGTGAGCTACCAGCACACTCAAAAATTATTCAAGGGCCAGATCCAGCTCTTATTTTATGATGTAACCACCTTGTATTTTGAAGCTGAGGACGAGGACGATTTACGCAAGACAGGCTTTTCAAAAGATGGCAAGGCTCAACATCCTCAGATTTTACTAGGGCTGTTGGTGAGCGCACAAGGGTATCCCTTGTCTTTTGAAATGTTTGAAGGGAATAAGTTTGAAGGCAAAACGATGCTTCCTGTGGTAGAGGCTTTTACTAAAAAGTACGGCATGGCCCAGGCGATTGTTGTAGCGGATGCAGGGCTACTATCTTCAGAAAATATTAATGATTTGATTCGGTTAAAGTATCAATTCATTTTGGGTGGTCGAATAAAAAATGAATCGAAGGTTCTGCAAAGTCAAATTTTGGCCTTGAAGTTAAATGATCAAATTCACACCTTGATAAGACCCGATGGATTAAAACTAATAGTCAGTCACTCATCAACGCGTGCAACTAAAGATAAAAGTAATAGAGTAAAAGGCTTACATCGCTTAGAGCAAGCTATCCGACTTGGCAAGCTTTCAAAAAAGCATATCAATAATCGTGGCTACAATAAGTATCTCAAATTAGAGGGACAAATCACCGTTCAAATCGACTACGGAAAATTTAATCAGGATACGCAATGGGATGGGTTAAAAGGATATGTCACCAATGCCGCATTGCCACCGGAAGAAATCATCAATCACTACAAAAATCTATGGCATATTGAAAAGGCCTTTAGAATATCCAAGACAGACCTTCGAATAAGGCCTATCTACCATCGCTTAAAGAACAGGATTGAATCCCATCTTATAATTGCCTTTTGCAGTTACAAACTCTATAAAGAACTCGAAAGACAACTCGCTGAAAAAAAGGTGGGAATATCCATCGAAAAGGCCATACGTCTGATGCAATCTGTCTTCGCTATCGAAATACAATTGCCTCAATCGGGTAGAACCGCCAAACTTCTCCATGTAAAAACAGAGGACCACAAACAACTACTAAAAGCTTTCAATATCGATCTTTTAAATTAGGTGGCTCAAATGCGGAAAACAGGAAAAGATTCGTTGGATTCTTTTGTTCTTGCAAATTTTTTCAACGCCAACCCTTTTTGCGAATACTCAATGCCCAAACCTACCGTTGGCCAATTGATGCCTTTGTTAGGTTCGCGCAATCCGCCATTTGAAACATGTTGGTACTCTCCGTTGATACTCATCGCCCACGAAGAAGAAAACTGCCATCGTAAACCAACGCCCAATGCCAAGTTCGCACTCACCGGTAAACTATACGAGTTGTTGGTCGGATTTTTTATTGGATCGCTTGGGTTCGATAAGAAGGCTGCCCCAATGGAAACTTTGGGATAAAAACTGAGGTGCTTGTTCATCATAAAATGAGGCTCAAGTGAATACGCCAAATTAAGACCTCGGCCCAAAATCGAATTGTCGAAATCGTAATAGCCAACCAATAAACTATGTCGCGGAAAGCAATTGTATTGATCTAGAATTTGCTTGTCAGAGCGCTGCCAATTGAGTGTGGCCGTCACGCCAAGAGGAAACGAATTCGCTGTATTCTCTACATCGTTCGAGTGTGCAAAAATAAATCCATAGTTACCAAAAAGTGAATAGCTAAAGGAGGGTTTACTGCGCAAACTATCTTGTGTATATGCCACAACGGCAATAAAAATAAGCACTATTGTGTTAAACCACTTCATGCACAACAATAACCAATGACGTCTTTTCTTGTTTAAGTTTACTTCGAATAAATCTCCTTTCCCTTATCGTCCCACTCTTTTCTCAAATAGGGCTTGGTATCTTTATCGAATGGCTCTTTGGGGTAGGTGATGACTCGCTTGCGTTTTCCGTTGGGATAGTTCTCTATCCAATCCCCTACTTTTTCGTTGAAGCGGTATTCTCCACGCACGGCCACTTGGCCATTTTCGTGGAGCAGGTAATAAAAGCCTTCTTTCTCATTGTACTCCACGGGTGTGATCTCTTTAATTTTTTTACGCTCGGCAGGGTCGTAGTAAGTGATGCGCGTTTCTTTTGGCCAACCTTTGTAGTATTTCTCTTTGTCTTCCAATAAATCTTGTCGGTCGTAGCGCATCCACCGGCCGTGCTTCGTGCCTTTGTAATAAATGCCTTCTTCAATTAATGTGGTCCCCACCATTCTTTTGTAAGGGCCATGCAGCAGCACACCTTTGGCGGGGTCAAATTTTTCGGTCCGCCTTACTTCTCGTCTGGTAAAATCATACCAGTAGATATCGCGGGCAAATGTATTGGCAGGCTCCGATTTTTTTAGTTTGTAAAATAACTCCAGCACCACACGGTCGCCATAGCCTTTGCGGGTAAAACCTTTTTTTGTTTTGATTCCATAAAAGACACGCGGCTTTGGTTTTTTCTTTTTGGTAACAATAGGTTCTTCAATCTGTTGGTACAAATCGAGTACTGTAAAAGGCTTGTCCGTATCAAAAGTAAATTGACCTTCTTCGCGCTTGGGCTCGGGCTTTTGAGCTAAAGCGCAAATAGGTAAAGCAAGAATTAACGAAAGCGCAAAAATCTTCATCACGAAATGGAAACGAAGATACGATAAAATTATTTTGGCGATGACTGAATAACCGCTTCTTTTGTATTTTTCAAAATAGATTATTCATGACTATTCGTGAAGCTACCACCACCGACATTCCTTACTTGCTCGATTTTCAACTCAAGATGGCCTTAGAGACTGAAAATATCACACTTGAAATCTCTACCCTTACAGAAGGGGTGAACAAACTTTTTAAAGACCCCACCAAAGGAAAGTATTATGTGGCGGTAGATGAAAACGAAGTAATGGGCTGTTTGATGACGACTTATGAATGGAGCGATTGGCGGTGCGGCACGGTGTTGTGGATACAATCTGTTTATATAGCTGCACCACATAGGGGCAAAGGTGTTTACAAAAAAATGTACGCGTTCATTCAGCAAATGGTGAATACTGATCCTGATTTACGAGGCATCCGTTTGTATGTAGATAAAACAAATGCGGCAGCGAAAGAAGTCTATCAAAAATTGGGCATGAATGGTGAACATTACCAGATGTATGAGTGGATGAAAGGATAATAATTTTATATCTTTAGGTTATGGAAATCACAATTGAACGCCCGCCTCGCACCATGATGGAGCTTTATGAAATGCTACCTGAGGGCACATTGGCCGAATTGATTGATAATCAAATTTATATGTCGCCTGCACCTCTTTTTAAACATCAGAAGACAATTCAATCTATTTTTAAAGAACTTGATAAGATAGTTGAGGAAAAAGGCAAGGGCTCAATAATTGTTGCACCATTTGATATTAAATTGGATAAGACTCAAAATTCTGTGCAACCTGATATTATTGTTATTCTTAAGAATAATCCTAATCAAGTAACCGAAGATGGTCGCTATACAGGTGTGCCTGATTTATTAATCGAGGTCCTTTCGCCAAGTAACAAAGAATATGACCTTATTAAGAAAAAGGATCTTTACGAAAAATTTGGTGTTCAAGAATATTGGATTGTAGATCCAGATACAAAATTGGTCATTGGCTTCTCATTAAGTAGTAATCTTTATAAAAAAATCAGCGAAGAAATTGGCAAAATCAAATCTCCCCTTCTAAGCTCCGAATTTACTTTTTAACTCTAATTCAATCTGAGGTTAAAAACTTGTAGCTTGCAGCTTGTAGTTAATTTTCCATGCCTACTTCTCCCGTAAAGAAAATCCGAGACCTCTCCGGCCACGACTATATTGAAATCATTGGTGCGCGTGAGCACAATTTAAAAAACATCTCAGTTTCGTTTCCGAGGAATAAATTGGTGGTGCTTACAGGTATTAGTGGGAGTGGCAAATCTTCGCTAGCGTTCGATACAATTTATGCCGAAGGCCAACGCAGGTACATGGAAAGTTTCTCGGCTTATGCGAGAAGTTTCATGGGTAATCTTGAGCGACCTGATGTTGATAAGATCAATGGCCTTAGCCCTGTGATCTCAATCGAGCAAAAAACCACTTCGCGCAATCCAAGATCGACTGTTGGCACGGTCACAGAAATTTATGATTTCCTACGACTCTTGTATGCGCGCGCAGGCGAAGCATTCTCCTACTTGACAGGCGACAAAATGGTGCGCCAAAGCGAGGAACAAATTTTGGACGCCATCATTCATAACTTTAGCGGTAAGAAATTGATTGTTCTTGCACCTGTCATCAAAGGCAGGAAAGGACACTACCGAGAATTATTTGTACAGATACGTAAACAGGGTTACACCAAAGTTCGAGTAGATGGTGAACTGCAAGACATCACCCCCAAAATGCAACTCGACCGATTTAAAATCCACGATATTGAAGTAGTCATCGATCGAATTGTGCCGGATGCCAAAGACCGATATAGAATTGGGCAATCAGTAAACACCGCATTGAAAGAAGGAAAGGGTGTGATTCTAATCCAAGAGGAGAACAAAAAAGTACATCACTTCTCTAAATTTTTGATGGATCCCAAAACAGGATTGTCGTACGATGAACCTGCGCCCAATAATTTTTCTTTCAACTCGCCCTATGGTGCTTGCCCTATGTGCAATGGCTTGGGCGAGATTGAAGAGATTACTGAAGAATCTGTAATTCCAGATAAAAAGTTAAGCATCAGTCGTGGTGGAATTTTGCCATTGGGCGAGTACCGCGACATCTGGATTTTCAAAAAAATTGAAGCGATACTCAAACGATACAAACTCACGCTCACCACCCCGATCAAAGACATCCCCAAAGAAGCGTTAAAAGTTTTGCTCTATGGCGATGATGTGCCGGTAGCGGTCGCTTCTGTAAAATATCCGGGCACGGAATGGAACACCAAGTTTGAAGGCATCGTTAACTTTCTCCAAAAGCAAAAAGACGAAGGCAGCGAAGCCATTCGCAAATGGGTAGATGATTTTACGATTACCAAAATTTGCCCCGAGTGCCAAGGTGCACGGTTGAAGAAGGAGTCACTTCATTTTAAAATCGCTGATAAAAATATTGCCGAACTCGCCAACCTAAATATCTCCGATTTAAAGAAATGGTTTGACGGTTTGGAATCGCGCCTCAGCGATAAGCAAAACCAAATTGCCGTGGAGGTGCTGAAAGAAATCAGAAAGCGCATTGGCTTTTTGTTGGATGTTGGGTTGGATTATTTGCACCTCAATCGACCCTTGCGAACATTGAGCGGTGGCGAGGCACAGCGCATTCGCTTGGCTACACAAATTGGTACGCAGTTAGTGGGTGTTCTCTACATTTTAGATGAACCGAGCATTGGCTTGCATGCCCGCGACAATGTGAAGTTGATTAAAGCATTGAAGGACTTGCGCGACTTGGGCAACTCCGTAATTGTGGTAGAGCACGATAAAGAAATGATGCTTGAATCCGATTACATCATCGATGTAGGGCCGGGCGCGGGAAGGCACGGAGGCCACATTGTGGCGGAAGGTGATCCTGAAACATTCTTAAAAATTGATAGCACCACCGCAAAATACCTGAGCGGAAAAATTGGAATAAAATATTCGAAAGAGAGAAGAAAAGGCAGTGGCGAAAAATTGGAATTGCTTGGCGCGACCGGCAATAATTTAAAGAATGTTGACTTGCAGATAAATCTGGGAACACTTACGTGTATCACAGGCGTTTCAGGCAGTGGAAAATCAACATTGATTCATGACACACTCTTTCCGATTTTGAATCAATACTTTTTTAATTCACATAAAGAACCGCTGCCCTACAAAAAAATTGAAGGGTTGAAGTTGATTGACAAAGTGATTGAAGTCGATCAATCGCCCATTGGCCGAACACCGCGCTCTAATCCGGCTACCTACACGGGCGTGTTCACTGACATCCGCGATTTGTTTTCACAAATGCCAGAGGCTAAAATCCGTGGGTATAAAACAGGTCGCTTTTCATTTAATGTAAAGGGCGGCCGCTGCGAAACCTGCGAAGGTGCTGGCTTGCGTTTGATTGAAATGGAATTTTTGCCCGATGTATATGTGCCGTGCGAAACATGTAAAGGCAAACGCTACAACCGCGAAACACTGGAAGTGCGCTTCAAAGGCAAATCAATTTCGGATGTGCTGGACATGACGGTGGAAGAAGCTGTTAACTTTTTTGAGAACCAGCCGCGCATCTTGCGTAAAATTCAAACGCTGAGCGAAGTGGGGCTTGGTTATATTTCCTTGGGGCAACATGCTACCACGCTTTCGGGTGGAGAAGCTCAGCGCGTGAAATTGGCCACCGAACTTTCAAAGCGTGACACTGGCAAGACACTTTATATTTTGGACGAGCCTACCACGGGTTTGCACTTTCAAGACATCAGCCACTTGTTGGATGTGTTGCAGAAGTTGGTAGACAAAGGCAACACGGTATTGGTGATTGAGCACAACATGGATGTGATTAAATCTTCTGACTATCTTGTAGACCTTGGCCCCGAAGGTGGACAAGGTGGAGGAAGAATTGTTGCAAAAGGAACACCTGAGCAAGTGGCCAATAATCCGGCCAGCTTTACGGGTAAGTTTTTGAAGGTGGAGTTGAGTAATAAAAATAATTAAATTTGTAGCGGAATAATCAATAACTTCAGTATGCCTGAACTTTCTAGATTTTTTGGAGTGATTATTTACATGTATTTCAAAGATCATGTGCCTCCACTTTTTCATGCTATATACCAAGATCAAGAAGCCCAAATCTCAATTGAGACGGGAAGCATAATAGCGGGTGATTTGCCAAATAAGCAAACAAGACTAGTACAAGCGTGGGTGGAGCTGCATCGGGACGAATTGAAGCAGAACTATGAGGAATTACAGAAAGACTTTGGGAAGCTAAAAAAAATAAAACCATTGGAATGAACCCACGCATTGCTAAAATAGTAGATGTCAAACCATTTCTGGTTACCGTAGAATGGACAAACGGTCAGACAAAGACCATTGACTTTGCTAGTTTTTTGTCAGCGGAGAAGGGCAAGGATTCCATTTTCGCAAAATTACTTCAAAGGGAAATTTTTGCTCGTGTAAAAACAGATGGGAGGACTCTTTATTGGGACGCTATGACGGAAATGATTGACACGGATGGCTCTGTGATAGCCGCACCTATTGATTTCTGCCCAGATGTGCTATACGATTTTTCAGAAGAAGTTTAAAAACACTACTTCTTAAGCGCTTGAGCCAGCAATTTATTCTGCGCCAGCAGTTCTTCTATCTGCTTATCTTTTACAGCAAGCTGCTGAGTAAGCTGCTGTAATAGTTGTTCGCTTTGGTTTTTTGATCTTTCCAATGTGGATGGCAACGTTGTAATTATCTGCCATAATGGCCACGCATAGAGTGGATAAGGATTTTGTTGCCTACTATTTCATAGACGATGCGGTGTTCTTGGTTGATCCTTCTAGACCAACAACCTGATAAACTGATACCTTAATAGTTCAGGCTTTCCGATCCCTTCAAAGGGTGTTTCTTGAATAGATTGAATTAATTGAGTGATTCTTTTTAGGATAGCTTTATTGCTCTTCCAAAATGCCAGGTCTTTCTCAGCATCTGGCAAAAAAACTATTTCCATAATTTTTGAAGATCACCGATGGTAACGGTTTTTCCTTTACCCAACTTAAAATCCTTTCTGCTTTTCTCAATCTTTGCCACAAAGGCTGGATTGTAGGGCGATTCGTTCGCCACTTCAAATTTTATTTTCAGTACTTTTAATAATGCTTTTAAAGTAGTTACCTCATTGGCATTGGAAGGGCGGGCAATAAGTATTTCTGGCGTTTTCATATAGTTACAAAAATAATGAATCCTATCAAATAGAAGAAACTCTTACTTCTTCAACACCCCCGCCAGCAATTTATTCTGCGCCATTAGTTCTTCTATCTGCTTATCTTTAATGGCGAGCTGCTGAGTGAGTTGTTGTAACAATTGCTCGTTTTGGTTTTTTATTTCCCCATTGTTTACCCCATTGCTCTGTGGACTATTGTGAAAATTGATAATGACAGGCTCTGGGCTTTTGATGTCTTCTGCCGATACTCCAAAGATGGCGGCCAGCTTCTCCACCATGGCATCAGACACCTTGCTCTGATTAGTTTCTATTTTAGAATAGGCGTTTTGCAAGATGCCCAGTTTTTTAGCTACTTCTTTTTGGTTCATCCCTCGACTGGTGCGTATCAATCTGATTTTGGTTCCGTACATGTCAGTAGTAATTTTCTTGAATAATTTAATCTAAGATAGGAATAATTTATACAATTGATTGATAGAATTTATTTTTGTCAATCCATACAATTGTAATAGCGTAAACAACTTAAAACAATTACAACTATGGAAAACCTGCATGAATTAGGTGTATCACGCCTACAAGCACAAGAATTAATATCAATTGAGGGTGGTGGATCTAAAACCCCCGTACAAATTGTTGTTGATACTTGGAATAGATTCAACGACTTGGTCGTTAGTATCTTTTTCTAAGAGACGTCAATGGATTAAAATCACCTTGCAAAAAAAGGCTCATCATCGAGCCTTTTTTCGCTTATGGTTCTATTGCAAATCTCCTCGTGCATTTGTAGCTCACTTTCCTATGTTGCTCTTTATGCGCCAAAAGATAATCTGTACGATGACTAGCTAAGTCTTTTAGATTGCGCGGGAAGACTTCTTGTAGCAATACAATCATTCTATCATACCAAAAGGATTTAATAAATACCTAAGAATAACTCCTGTGGATTTACCAAGATTACAAACTGAAATATCCTCAGTACTTTCAACAACGGCTGAGATGAGTGAGATGGCCGGTAGGCAAATCATCACCAATATCAACTTTTAGACTTTGGTAGCCATCCATATATATTGTTGACGTTGAAACATAAAATTACACTTATAAAACACCCTCCAAAGTTTCATAATACCCGTAAAAAGATCTTGAAGGTTTCTTTTTAGGATACTGGAATAACTTAATCTAAATTAGGAATAATTTATACAAAAAATTATTTTCACTTATTCTTAATGAGGGCTAAATATGTATCATCATTTGGCCAAAATGGTGTTTTAAAAGAATGGTATTCTCAAATAAATTTTTAACTTTAAAAACAAAAATTATGAAAACATTGGAATTGGAAAGCCTATCACTTCTCGAACTAAAAGTTGAGGATGCAAAATCAATTAATGGCGGAGGCTGGCTTGCTGACTTAATAGCTGACACAATTGCTTATTATAAATGTGGATGTGGCCCGAAATTTAGTTCTGTTGATTGGAGTTCTGCCGCAAGAATTAACTGATAACTCGGTAATTTAGCCCAAGTTTAAAATTGCAGGTATTTTTTTAAATGTAAAGTATAAACCATGAAAACTTTAGAAATAGACAAAATAGAATTCAAATCTCTTAATGATGCAGAATTAGCAGACACAACAGGTGGTGGCTGGTTTTTGCCATTTTTAGCGGGTTATCTTGCTGGTGAAATTTTAGAAGGCATCCAAAGAGGCATTTCAAAGCCTTGTTCTGAAGTGCGTTGTTGTTAACAGTTATTAAAAGCATTGAGAGGATAGGCTCAATTTGAAAAGTGCAAATGAAGGTGTATCCTCTCAATATTTTGAAAACTATTGGTTTAAAAAGTTTTTCTTGGCCATTCGTTGCAGTGCTTACATTTTGCTGCATTATTTACAATATGAGTTTGACACATTTCATTGGAATTGCGTTTCCATTGAAGAAACTGATGACTCCCGACACATTCTTTAATTCTACTAGTTTAAATTTAATCAGTTCAGTAATTATTGCCCCGACTATTGAGGAAATAGCGGCTCGTGGATTCTTGTCAGGAAATAGAATTTATTTTCTTTCATTGCCCCTTTTATTCTTAGCCATATTAGCTGGGTTTGATTTTAGTGTTTTTTCGATAATTATTGTTGGGATTACAGTATTCTTTTTTTTGGCTCTATTGTATAAACAGGAATACTATGATGTTGTTTACAATCGCTATGTTAGTCAATTGATAATATTCAGTTGCTTATCTTTTTCATTGGCTCATGTTATTGTGATTCAAAAATATTTTGATTTTCATATTGCACTGTTTGCGAGTATTTTCGTTTACTATCCTCTAGCCTATTTGCTTGCTAAAGTAAGAATTGCTTACGGATTACGGTACTCTATAATGATGCACTCTATTCATAACGTCCTCATAATTAGTTTTAATAGCTTATTTTATTAGAACCCATCTCAAAAATAGATTTTCAAGGAATTTTCAAGTATTTGGCCAGTATGCAAGATGGCTTTTGCCGCCCATACCAGACGAATTCTGGGAAAAAAAGCCAGCGCACCAGAATGGCCAAAGTCGCAGAAAATTTCTAGGAGGTATTTTTGAGATAGGTTCCACTGTTTTGTTTTTTTGAACAGCATATTGCTCTAGCTAACCTCAAGCTCTAACTAGTGCAAGCACCCGCTTGTGTTCAAAAGCATGATCAACTAAAATAGAAATGTTCTCCGAAAACACCTATTTTCCCGCCTATACCCGCACCGCTATCATTTACATAGGATGCATTGTCTGTTGCTTTATAGCGCTTGGCGCCATGCCCTATTTAAAAACAGATGTAAGTGTGCGCTCATCGGCACTTATCCGCCCTGCTTCTGAAGTAAATGTAATCCGCTGCATTAGCTCTGGGAAGATAAAGGAAACGTATGCAGCAGAAAACAAAAAAGTAAAAGTAGGTGAGTTACTTTATGTGATCGACTCTGAGACACTCAATGAACAAGAGCACTTTTTTCAGGAGAAGATAAGCATGAAGAAATCACTGACACAAGATGTGGAGTTGGTGATAGAAGCGTCAAAAGCTCCATCAACTACAAAGCCAATTTTTAATAGCGCGGTCTATCGGCAAAGCTATTTTACTTACCAGCAAAAGGTAATCGAGGCACAAACGAGCTACAACAAAGCCAAGCAGGCATTTGATAGGCAATACAAACTCTATCAAGAAAAAGTTATTGCTGCTATGGAGTTTGAGAATTTTCTGTTTGAACTGAAAAAGGCAGAAGATGCCATTACCCAACTGAAAGAAACACAGCGCAGCCAATGGCAAAGTGAATTGAAAACGCTGCATGAGGAAAAGAATGAAATGGAAAGCCAGCTCGTACGCATACAAAAAGAGAAAGCCCTGCTTACCATCACAGCACCGGTGAGCGGCACGCTGCAAAATTTAACAGGCGTATATGTGGGCAGCAATGTTTTCGCCAACCAAGAGCTAGGACAAATTTCACCGGATACCAGCATGCTTGTGATTGCGTATGTGCAGCCAAACGATATTGGTTTTATTAAAAAAGATATGAACGTGCGCCTGCAAGTGGATGCCTTTAATTATAATCAGTGGGGCATGGCCATGGGCAGAGTAATAGCTGTGCCACAAGATATTAAGATCATTGACAACAAGCCCGTGTTTGAGGTGCGCTGCTCACTAAATAAGGATTTTCTTCAACTGAAAAGCGGCTACAAAGGCTATTTGAAAAAAGGAATGACGCTGCAAGCACGGTTTATCGTTACCGAGCGCAGCTTGTGGCAGTTGTTGTATGATAAGGTAGATGATTGGGTGAACCCTAATTTAAAGTAGTTAGAAGTTAGTAAGGGCATTCTGTTTCCGGTTGCCAGTTTCCGGGGAACAGCAACCAGTCGGTGGTAAGAGAAATTCCTTTAAAAAACTCGCGCCCTCTGCTTTTAAAATTTTGATAAAAGAGGCTTAGAATCTAACGAGAAGTAAAATGAGTAACAGTAACACCCACTATTTCACCCTTGCGGTAACGGTACAAAATATCATTTTCATCCAGTTCGCTGTCATCAGCAGTTACAGGAGCGCCAAAGTTAATGTACATAGTATACGCTTCTTCGTCATAACGCATGTGCATGTCTTTCACACGGCTATGATTAACAGTTTTCAATACCTTCAAAATGTTAACTATCTCAATTTCTGTCATCAATTTATTACCAACTATAAAAAGGGATTTGTGATTTTAAGGGTTCCTTCAATAACTTGGCCGTGCTGCATATCTTCTGTATATAAGGTGTGGCAACCTAGTTCTAGTGCCGCAGCAATAATGAGACTATCAAAAATGCTGTACCCATATTTCTCAAAAACTTTGAGAGCAAGGGTCATGGTCTCAGTACTTACCGTTTTAACGATGCAAGCACTTTGTAGGCTACGAGCGTGGGCTACGGCAAAAGCCCTTTCACTTTTTAATTTCTTAAGGCACACATTTACATTTTCTAAAATTACTTGTGTGCTAATCGTGGGGCGGCTTTCCAAAAGCTCTTTGGTCTTGGCGAACTTTGGGTGCGTGTCGTCAAAAATGTATAAGCAAATGTTGGAATCTAAAAAAATATCAGCGTGCGTTCGCTTCTTCGCGATTAAATTTAAACTTACTCAGATCCACGTGGGCAGTCTTCCAAAACTCCCAAGCCTTTTCAAAGCCTTTGTTCTTTTGGTTTTTAGCAACGATGGTTCTCCGAGTGCCTTTTTTTATTTTTTTTGTGACGTTCATACGATCCAATTATATGATTATAAACAAATATAAGTAAAAATAGGAGTACTATTAAATGAGGTATTGCCAATGAAAATTCCAAAAATTAAACAACGCGACATCACCGACTGCGGTGCGGCTTGCCTTGCATCCATTGCCGCGCATTACGAATTGCAGTTACCCGTAGCGCGGAGGCTACTTCGGCTTTGGACTCTGCCTCTGAGCAATATGTTCATCGCATGGTGGAGTGGATGCGAGAGAACGAAAAGACGGTTATCCTCATTGCCCACCGCCTCAGCTCGGTTTTACGAGCCGACAAAATTGTGGTGCTATCTCAAGGCACTGTTGTTGAAGAAGGGCATCACGATCAACTGATCAGCAATCGAAAACAATATTTTGAGTTGTGGAAGCAGCAGTTCCCGATGATGCAAGAGATTGCTTGAACTTGATGAGCCCTGCTAATTTCAAAGGCCGCATCATTGCCAAAGTCACACCAGAAGAAGTTTCGAAAAATCCGGCAAGCTTTACGGGTAAGTTTTTGAGACTGGAGTTGGAGTAGATTATGCCATTGGGCATTGATAATTTCTTATACTTAAAACTCAATCCGGTAGCTAAATACAGGTATGAGACCCAACTGGTACTCGTAGCCAATTTTACCTGTATTAAAGTTAAGAAATTCGTAGCGTGGATTTTGACGGTTGGTGAAATTACGAATGTCAAATGACCAAATATGTGCAGCCCTCGCTCGACTCTTACGGAAGCCAATATGTAAATCCACTCGAAAGTAATCAGGAAGATTGGATTCAAAGCTTCGGTTATAATCATAAATTTGCTGTCCTTGTTTTAAGCTGCCAGTGATGTCAATGGGTGTTTGAGGATTATTGCCCGCCCATGAAACGCGTGCGTTCAATTCAAAAATATTTGACTTTCGGATGCCCGTCCGATATTCCTTTCCAGCCAATGCGGTAAAAATATGTTGACCATTAAAAGAAGTATTGCGTTTTATGCCATCAGCTCCCTGATAGTGGGATTGATAAAGAGTACCGGTAAATAGAAAGTAATAGTTATTTGAAAATCTTTGATCGAGACTGAGTTCCAATCCGTAATTTTCACCAGTGCCAGAATTAGCAAGTGGAATAGGTTCATTACTATCGAGCCGCGAATTCAGATATTCACTGATGGTGTTAAGAGCAGAAAAGGTGTTGTTATAAGGTGAGTTTATGTTGCCATTATAAACAGGTATTTGATAAAGGTTTTGGTAATAACATTCCGCCCGCACGTGGAGAGCTTTTGCAATCTGCCAATCGTAACTGACTACGTAATGCAGTGCTTTTGATAGGTCTAAATTTTTATTTAGGTATTCAATGGAACTATCAGGTTGTACAAATTTTTGATTATACAGCGTAAGTGGTTGCAATTGGCTATGAAACCCTATTGCTGCTCCAATAACTTTCGTTTCTGAAATTTGATAAGATAATCCTGCACGTGGCTCAATAGAATACCGTTGATTGAACAAGGCATAAATGCCGTGCAAACCAGTATTGAGAGTAAGTTTTTCACCCAAGTTTTTTTTCCATTGTGCATAGGCCTGAACGTATTGAGTACTGCCATCTGAGTCAAGTGGATATTTGAGCTTCTTGTTGTCTGTAAAATCGATAAAGCGTTGACCAATTTCGTAGTTGCGGTGGCTGAAAATAAACCCAGCCCTTAATAAACTACCAGGCGAAAACTTTTTATTGAGTTGTGTAGATATCCGCAAAGATTTACCTTGGTTTCTGATCCATCGGATTTCCTCCAGTACATTGTTAGAAAAGATTCGTTCTTGCGTTAACTTATCATAGGTGTAAGTGCCGGATAGGGTGGTAGTGATAGATAGACTTTTGTTGAAGTTTTTTAAAAAAGTGACTCCACCGATTGCGCTGCTAGTAGTCAAATTGTTTTTACCCCCAAACGAAACACTTTCATTGAAGATACCATCACCCATAACACCCCAAACATTGATTGCCCCAGAGGAAAGAGGGAAAGATAAGTTAAAGGATAGGTCTTGATAGGTAGGGGCCGCCCCCTTTGGCAGTACGCCTAGACCAGCCAAAATACCGGCTGTTGAATAGCGATAATTGACCAAGTAGGATGCTTTTTTTCCTTTCTTAAAGGGTCCCTCAGCTGCGGCATCAATACCCAAAAAACTTAGCTGGAATGATTTTTCGCTTTTTTCTTGATTGCCTTTTCGAAGTTTCATATCCATAATACCCGAAAGGGCATTGCCATACTCAGCAGCAAAAGCACCAGAGTAAAAATCGGAGTTGTCCAGCAAATTAATACTCAGCTTACTTACGGCTCCTCCCGAGCCAGCAAAAGCAGCAAAGTGATTGGGGCTTGGAATTTCTATACCCTCCAATCGCCATTGTAAACTGTTGGGTGAGTTGCCGCGTATGGAGATACTATTGTTAAAATCGCTGGTAGAAGTTACACCGGGGTAGGCAGTAATCATACGAGCCACATCGTTAAAGTTAGATGCAAATCTTTTTGTTTCTTCCACAGAAATGGAACGCCCACCTGAAAGTGAGAATGAATTGATAGGTTGGCCATTCGTTTGGCTAGGACGGACAATAACCTCTTGCAAGTATGTAAAAGCCTCTTTCAAGCCGATGGCAATCATTGGTTCTTTGCCCGTGTAAACCAAAACATCGGCTATTTGATAATCTTCATAACCTAAGTAAGTTGCCTTAATAGTATGCCTGCCCACAACTACATTTGACAAGCGGAAATAGCCTTGGGCATCAGTGGTGCTTCCAATGGTGGAGTCATTTTCGTGAATTACTACATTCACCCCTTCAAGTGGTTCACCCGAATCTTTATCTAACACTCTGCCTCGAATGTTTTGCCGTAGGGGTATAGAAGTTAATGTGATACCATTGCCAATCCACTTATAGGTAACATGCAGTGGTGGAAGAATTTTTGCAAGTACTTCAATTATTGTTTTGTCGGTAACTTGCAATGCGATTAACCTTTCAATCGGCACTTCCTGACTGCCATATGAAAATTTGACTCCGTAAATCTTAGTCAAGGCGAAAAGAGCATCTTCAAATCGAATCGAATTGTAATTGAATGAATGGCGTTCTGTGGATTGTGCACTCAACTCACCTCCTGAATAGAGAAGAAGCAAAATGACAGTATAAACATATCTTACAAATAGCTTTTTCATCGAAGGTTAGCTCAAAAATTGATTCTATTTTTTTAAAGTTTGCTAAAATGCAGCAGTTGCAAGGCAGTTCAATCTTTTGAAATCAGATAGCCTTGTGTTGTTTTCTTCCAGCGAAGGTGAAGCGAATAGCAAATTGTTTCGAGAGCGTTTTCCGCAGATGTTTGATTGAAAGCTCCAGTAAACAAGTAATCATCCGGTCTATCTACATTAATTTTGATTGACTTGTGATAGTATGACGATAGTTCTGAAATTACTTCTGTTAACTTTTGGTTTTTAAACTCTAAAACTCCTGTATGCCAGGCGAGCTTGTTTTGATTGAGTGTTTGGCTCATCATTAATTGGTGATCCAGATTAGCTATCGCCTGAAATCCCCTTTCAACTACAACGGAAGACTTCACCTTCCCATTTTCTTTAGATGAAAATCGAACTTTGCCTGTTACTACTAGTAGGCTGCTTTCATGTTCCGTTAACTGAATATTGAATGAAGTCCCCAGAACTCGTGTCTCAAAGTATTTTCCTTTTACTAAAAATGGCTTTTGTGGATTATGTGTTACCTCTAGAAAGGCTTCACCATTCAATCGTACTGAGCGAATAGTATCATCCGTAAATTCCTTGGGAAAGGTGAGGGAAGAGTTTTCATTCATCCATACTCGCGTGCCATCAGCTAACACTATTTTTTTTGATTCGCCAACTTTAGTACTAATCGTAATTTGCTGGATAACTTGAGAAGGTTCCCGTACTTGCCAATAAGCAATGCTTGCCAGCCCAACAATTAACACTGCTGCAGCAGCCCAGCGGAGCAAACTCGGAATTAAATATCTGATGTTCGATTTAGAACTTATACGCCTTTCTACATTGGGCCATGCCGTTTTAGCATTGAATTTAAATTGTTCTTCATCGTTACTTGTTTGACTCAACACCTGTGTCATAGCATCAGCTAACTCGCGATTAGCTGGATTTTGAAGAAGCCAATTATTCAATCGCTCCGATTCTTGCAGGGAAATGGTCTGATAGTGCTTTTTTACCACTAATTCCCAAACATCTATTTCGTTCATAGGGATTTTGATTACGCTATTTACTTAATGATGCAGTAAACAGGCGTTACCCCTATGTATAGAAGAAATAAGTTTAAGAGAGGAGGTAAGCAATTAACAAGAGTAAGTGCTCTCGCATAATGTGAAGCGCTTTAAGGAGCTGATTTTCAACCGTCTTTATGGAAAGATTAAGGTGACTTGCAATTTCTTTGTAACTCATCTGTTCGTAACGACTCAGTATAAATATTTCACGGCAAGCTGGGGGGAGTCGCTTCAGCGCATTAATCAGTCTTTTTTCTGATTCTTGATAAAGAATAGCTTCTTCAGTTGGGTTATTAGCTATTGATTGGCTTGTCCCAAATTCCTTTAGTTTCTTTTCATGCTGTCGCTTAGAGCGAAGATGCATAAGGGCATTGTTAACCGCAATACGAGCAACATATCCCGGGGCGGCATTTTTATTAAGTAATGTAGGTTTTGTTTCCCAAAATTTCACAAAGGCATCTTGCACCAAGTCTTCGGAAAGATCAGATTGCTGGACTAACAAATTTACGCGTGCGCAAATTGCTGCATAATGTAGCTCAAAGAATGAATTGAACTCGCCAATTTCCATCAAAATATCAGAATCTATCTCAAGAGTTGAAGTAAATTAATCATTTAGTAAAAGGTGGCTGATACACTTAAATTATAGACTGGTAAAAGTAGAAAATTTAGACTATTGCAGTAAACTTATGAAAAACGTTGAGGTATATTTAACCTTTTCGGCACCCGCGAAGAGTAGCTAAAACCCTGTGAGCTTTGCAGCCAATTTTTCAAAGCAAGAACTCAAGTAAGGGCATCTCTAAAAACCCGTTTTAAATTTTTTCACTTCCTAGTTTATCGAATTTGTTCTTTGCAATCTTAAAAAATAGTGATTAAGGGCTCTTTTGACTTTTTCTTTTCACCCTTGGCAGGATGATGATTGACCATTTGGTCAAACTATCGGCCATTCAAGTTCACTTTTATCTGCGTTAGCCTGAACAAATTGTAGGTGAGGTTCATTAAACCAATCGTTGCTTTGGCCCTCACAAAGTTTCGGCATCGGATATACATTCGGTTCATCGAGTTGGTCATGAACCCAAAAATGTGCTCCACTCTTGCCCTTGTCTTTGATTTCTTCTTGTTGCGCTTTTGCTGCGCATTGGTAAGGGGTTTATTGCGGTATCCTTTTTCATGGATCATGGAGGTCATATTTTTTCCGTTCAACTCTTTTTCAATTTTCTCACTCCGATAAGCACTATCAGCATATACTTTTTGTCCGCGATCCCTTTTGTCAATCAATGGTCCAATCATTTCACTATCGTGAACATTGGCAGGGGTTACCTTATAACCCGTAATGAGTTTGGTGCGCGCATCGGCTTTCACATGGTCTTTATACCCATAGTAACTTTTTCCATTGTGCGTAACCCATTTGGCATCAATATCTTTCTGGCGTAGCTTGTTTTCTTTATCTTTCCAATCTGGGGGAATAATCCCCTCATTGAGTTGTTGGTTCTCATCGCGGCTGTTTCGTTGAATAGGGACTTCCACAATGGAGGCATCTATCATTCGGCCTTTGTTAAGAATTACACCCCGTTGGCTCAAGGTTTTATCCAGCAAGGAAAACAATTTCTCCACCATCTTGCCTTTGGCAAGTTCATTTTTAAAGTTCCAGATTGTTTTGGCATCGGGCACCGTATCAGATATGGTCAACCCTAAAAAACGCATGAACGATAAACGATCTAAAATCGCATATTCCGTGCCGTCATCGCTTAAATTATAATAGCGCTGCAAAATCAATATTTTGAACATCATCAGATAATCAAAGGAAGGGCGACCGCCTTGGCTTCTGTCTTTTCCCGATTCAAAATGTGCCTCCAAGGGTTTGCGGAAAATCCCAAAGTCAATGTGGGCTTGCAATTTTAACAATGGGTCGTTTTGCTTACCGATTTTATCCAACCGAAACTGCTCATCAAATAATCCTCTCGATTTATTTTTCATCTATTTTCTCCTTTTTCTCAAGAAACAAAATTTACAGATAATTTCGTAGGGTTTTTAGAGATACCCGTAAGTTACCGCTAACATAACTCCTCTTCTTTTCCCTCTTGCGTTTTTCTACTTTTGTCCATCATGGTAAGTAACAAGCAACGGTGGTATTGGACAATGCAGGTAAGCGGCTGGGCGGTGTATGCAGGCTTGCAAATCGTGGCTACCATTTTGGCTTCCGGCAAGGCAGGGGTGGTTGCCGAGCGCATCATTTTTTTAACCTACGAGTCGTTGTTCTGTTTATTAGTGTCGCATCTTTTCCGCAACATTATTATCAATGGCAAATGGCTGAACCTTGGTTTTTCTCGGTTGCTGCCGCGCATAATCTTGTCGGTGTTCATCATGGGGGCGATTATGTATTTGCTTCGCATCCCGGTTTCCTTTCCGTTGGGGTTGTTCAAGCGAGAAGTGGCATTTGATCCGTTTACTTTTTTAGGCCAATCTTTTTTTTATGCCATCATCTTTTTTCTGTGGTCGGCACTTTATTTTGCCTACACTTATGTGGAGCGATACAATACCACGCTCCGCTACGAGGCTTCGGTAAAAGAAATCGAGTTGAATAATTTAAAATCACAACTCAACCCACATTTTATTTTCAATGCGCTCAACAGCATCCGCGCCTTGGTGGATGAAAATCCTGAAAAGTCAAAACTGGCCATCAATCAGCTATCGAATATTTTGCGTAATTCGTTGGCTCGTGAAAACAAAGGCCTCATTAAATTTGACGATGAGATGAAAATGGTGCGTGATTACCTAGGCCTCGAAAGTATTCGGTTTGAAGAGCGGCTGCATACTGAATTTGATATCGCTTCCGGATCACAAGATTTTTTGGTGCCGCCTCTCATGATTCAAACCTTGGTAGAAAACGGAGTAAAGCATGGCATATCAAAACTAAAGGAAGGGGGTTTGCTACATGTATCCACCAAAGTGATTGACGATGAATTGAAAATACGCATCCGAAACACAGGACGTTACCTAAACGGAAGAGAGTCACCCACTGGTCTGGGGTTGGCCAATACCGTACAGCGGTTAAAACTTTTGTATGGCGAGGCTGCTTCGTTTCGAATTGTGAACGATAAAGATAATTTTGTACTGACAGAAATCAGCATCCCACATTTATACAACACGTAAATAATCTCAACATTTTAACACTTCAACACCTAACATGAAAGCACTTATAATCGATGACGAACGCTTGGCACGAAAAGAACTTTTAAAATTATTGGAGGCTCACCCATCTATTGAAGTGGCAGGAGAAGCAGCCAATGCGGATGAAGCCGAAAAGATGATTGAAGAGTTAAATCCTGATTTGCTCTTTTTGGATATTCAAATGCCAGGCCGTACAGGCTTTCAATTATTGGAATCATTAGACTCTGTACCAATGGTGGTATTCACAACAGCCTACGATCAATATGCGCTGAAAGCGTTTGAAGTGAACGCGCTCGATTATGTATTGAAGCCAATTGTACCTGAGCGGTTGAGCGAAGCCATCCACAAGGTAATGGAAAAAGAAAAGGCCAAGACGGGTCGCTTGGGCGAAAAAAAACTTGGACTCGAGGATCAAGTATTTGTAAAAGATGGCGAGCGGTGCTGGTTTGTAAGTCTTTCTGCCGTGCGCATGTTTGAGTCAGATGGTAATTATATAAAAGTGTATTTCGATAACAACAAGCCCATGATTCATAAATCGCTCAATGCGTTGGATGAAAAATTGGACGAGCGCGCATTTTTTAGGGCCAGCCGCAAACACATTGTAAATTTAAGTTGGGTAGAAGGAATAGAGCCGTGGTTCAACGGTGGCCTGATGGTGCGCCTAAAAGGTGGTGACAAGGTGGAAGTAAGCCGTAGGCAAGCTACCAAATTTAAGGATATGATGAGTTTGTAGGTTTTAACATTTGCGTAAACGTACCTTTTACCCGATCTGAATAAATAAAATAGGGTACCCAAATAATCACACGAAGTCCTTGTTTTAATATTTCTTTCTGATTTGCCCACGTCTCTTCGGGGGTAAACAGGTTGAAATAATAAATGCCAAGCAATACATCAATCGACATAAATACAAGACTTGCGATTGTAAATGCAATGATAAGCATAGGTGCACTGGTGCGCCTCTTAAAAAACAAGATGATGCACAGCACGCTGAACAATAGAAAAAAAGTAGTCCCCCCCATTTCAAAGATAACAAGTAACCCAAGTGTTGGATTATAGGTGGAGAATGTTGGGTCTGCTAAAATGCTCCATTGCACAGGATTGAAATAGTCATTTGTAAAAAGACTGTAGATTTCAAAAAAAGGACTAAGCACCAACCCAATCGAAAAAAGAATCAGCCAGCCTCCTATTTCTTCGTATTTTCCAGTATTGAGGGAAGCGGCAGGAGGATCGTATCGATATACTTTTAGAACACAATAGCCAGCAGAGGCCATTGCTATCAGAAAAATGATAAGGTATTGCCAATTGAAACCAGATTTGTCAGATGGAATTGAGTAGGTGAGTTGAAAGGTAAGGTCTTCAAAAATTTTCTTGGTTTTTTCCAGATGCTCTTTTACTTGGTTTGCCTCAATGTATTCTCTTTTTGTTTTATAGGCATACGATAGATTGAGAATTTTATTTTGATAGTTCGTTTTTGATGCGTAGGAAAAGCCAGCGGATTCAATTTTTAGTTCCCGTTCCGCCACCGTCCAAGGTTCTGGTAAGTGGAGTGTAATGGAGTGTCGAATATCTAATGGGTAGGATAAAGAAAAAGGATTTTTTCTAATTTTGGTTTCCGGATTTTTAACATAGCCTGCTAATATTCGAGCATACGTTTCTGTTTTGTATTGCTGAATGGCCGAGTCATAATTCCAGAACGGATCAAGGCTGTACTTCTCCTTCGTTTTTAAAATGTTTTTTTCAGCGTCATCTTCAAAAACAACACTTTCCTTTAATGCAATATTGGGGTAATCGGAAGCATAAAAATTTACATAGGCTTTATCAATTTCTTCCTGGCTGTTTGATTCTTTGTAAATCCTCATCGAGACGGCCTCATCTCCAAAATAAGTTGTAAGCACTTCAAGGCTAGCCGTAGTGCCTACCTTCTCTACCGTAAATTTTTCATGCACGTCAATCGTTGATTTATGAAAACCAAATGGAATGGAGAGCAGCTTACGATCAGTAACATCTAAGCCATGATAATACGAGGGGATATATATTTTTTTGAGACTTCCTCTTTGATAGCTAATGGTGGGATCAATCCAATAGCTTGAATCTTGAAAATCCATCTTTACAATACAATGGTTAAAATTCCAAGGAGAGGGTAGGCTTTCATTCAATGTTTTGCCGTAGTATGCATTTACTAAAACAGGCGTACTGCTTACTCCCAGTAATTTCAGCATAGAAGTTAACAATAACGATTTGTCCTTGCAATCGCCAAATCGTTGATCAAATACCTGTGTGGGCGGATGTGGTTTATAGGCGCTTATTCCTTCCGAAAGTGACAGGTACCGTATTTCATCTTGTACAAATTGAATCACTTTGGCAACCTGTTTTTCAATGGATGGATTCTCTTTTTTGATCTCTTCTATTTTTTTTCGAATAGTTGAAAAGGTGTGATCCTTTACATCAAATAGTTCTTTGGCCCAGTTTCCTAATTCTTGGTTGGACGAAAATTCAGAGACTTCAAATCGGCCCGAAGTTTCATACCAATTTGGGGTGCCGTCCTCACCTAACACAACTTTTGGATTTGTAACAGTAATCGAATAATCGGTCAGGTTACCGGTTGTTTTTTTGACTACCCTTTCCTCGGTAATAAAATATTTAAAGATTAAGTTTTTAGTGGAAGAAGCGAGAATGCGATAGTTGATTTTACCGCTGGGCATCCCATAGTTTAAATAAAATGAATTGAAAAACTTACCATGGAACAATGGATTCTGGCCTTTGATGCTATACGCATACTCAACAATATCGCCCACCTGCACATCTTCTAAATCCAATATGGCCGATAAACTTCCATCATAGATGCTACGGTCTAGGCTCTCTTCTCGCTGAATGACCTTGAATTTATTTTTATCCAATCGATTAAAAACTTGCCCTTTGCGAATAACATTTACCGTGTGAAAGGTTAAGGATTGGAAACTTGGATCGTATGATTCTGATATGGAGGAAGCAAACTGCAATCCCTTTTCTGATAAAACTTTGATGGCATAGCGCTTAAACATCTCGCGCGTATCGGCATGGTGTTGCCGCTCAAGCAAAAGATAGTAATAACCACCACTGGTATTGGTGGTGTCGGTTGGCTCAGGTGCGTAAGAGGTAGGGTTTACCCAGCTATTGGGTTGTCCTGTGCTAAAACCTTTTTGTGCGTGTGCGGCATGAGCAACTAAATGAATGGCAATTGGTACCCATAAAAAATACTTAACCATCAAAAAATTATTTCAATACCAACTCAATTAACTCTTTCTCCACATTCCAGTCTTTGGCCAACTTGAGCATGGCCGTTGCTTCCATTTCGGTAACATAGCCTTTTAGATTATTGGCTTGCCACACCATTTGTATGAGCTCTACACGTTTATCTTTTTCGTAGTCGCCAATGATATCGTTTAAAAAAATACGTGCTCGGTCAAACGAGGTGATGTAGTCTTTTGAGATAAACTCTAGCGCCCATGCTAGCTCGGGTTGAGCATCTAATTGTTCTGCGGTAGCCTCCAAGTCGTTGCGCTCCAGCTCGTCTAGGCCGTGGTAGTGGTAGATAACTGCTTTTAATAAAATCCGAACTCTTTTTTCTTCTTGTGTCATTGGCAGAAAAATAGTGATTTGTACCCAAATAATTAGCCAGCGTCAACAAATAAATCCATGGCAATGTGGTCAGCCAACAATTTTCCTTTTGCCGTAAGAAAAATAGTACGGTTTTCAGTTCGTAGCAGACCCTCTTTGGTATACTTGTCGAGCTTTCGTTGATCTAGGGTAAAGTCAAAAACCTCTGTCAGGTATGGCACGCTGCAACCCCACTTGGTGCGCAAGGTGGTAAAAATATATTCGTTGATTTTGTTGCTCCTTGTCAATACCTCTTTTTCAAACGAAAGCGCACCCTTCTTGATCGAATTTAGATATGCATGGTTATTGGCCACATTCCACTGTCGTGTGATGCCATCGTATGAGTGCGCGCTCGGCCCTAGTCCTACATATTTTTTTTGTTGCCAATAGCTGGTGTTGTGTTTGGAGTAAAACCCAGGCCGACAGAAATTTGAAATTTCATATTGATTATAACCCGCGCCTTCTAGTTCAACGATCAACAACTCCACTTGAAATGCTGATTCATTTTCTGCCAATGGCTTCAATAAACCTTTCTTTTGCCGATGGCCAAGCACAGTTTTATCTTCGATTGTAAGCGAGTAAGCAGAGATATGCTCCGGCCTGAGGGAAATAGCCTTCACAATGTTTTCTTTCCACTCAGCTAGCGATTGCTGAGGGATTGAGTAAATCAAGTCGATACTGATATTATCGAAACCAGCTTGTCGTGCATTTTCGATGCAGGTTATCGATTGAGCAGCATGATGGGCTCGATTAAAAAAAATTAAAACGGATTCATCAAAAGATTGAATACCAATACTTAAACGATTAAAACCAATAGCCCGTAAGTCCTTTAATAATAGAGGCGATAAGTCATCTGGGTTGGCTTCCAAGGTAATTTCCAGTGACTGGGCGAGTGTAAAGTTTTTCGAGACCCCAACCAAGAGCGATTCAAGCTGGGCAGATGACAACAGCGAAGGTGTGCCACCCCCAAAATAAATGGTCTCGATGGTTTCGCCAGATAGGTATTCTCGCTGCATCTCCATTTCCCTTAGAAGAGCGCTCACCATTTCTTCCTTTAGTGTTTGATTGGTGGAAAAGTGAAAGTCACAATAATGACATGCCTGCTTGCAAAATGGAATGTGGAGATATAGCCCCGCCATATATGGTGGTTTGAGTATGAACGTCTAAATTGTGAAATTTTTGAACGGATTCATGCGCTCAACCTTTCTTTTTCTTGTGTTTGTTTTAGTCGTTCTAAAAGCGACTGCCCAATTTCCCAATAAAATAATAATAGACCTAAAGCCTACTTGGCTAGTGCACGGAGGGCCTGAGTTTGAACCATCTCAAAACCAAACTACTTCCTCCATTTACTTTTGGTTGCCTGCCTCCCGATACAAAGGCACGGTTTTGTCTATTGCTGGGCGGCACCCGCTTTCCGTTTTTGTCGATTCAAAGCTGATATGGAGCGGGCAGCAACCAGTAATTTTTTCGGTAGATAGTTTAGCTAAGCTTTATTCTGCCCGACTTTTTATCGGCATCTACTCACCAGCAGGCTTTAAAAATGTTTCTACCAAGATTGTTACCCAAATTCCGATCGATGAAACGCTACAAAATGCATTGCGTGGCGGTAATTTTTTTCTAGACTTCGCCATCATCGCTTCTTTGATGCTGCTCGTATCCTTTACCATGTTTGTTCGCACCAATCCTATGCTTACGCAAGATTACTTCGATTTCCGAAAGCTGCTCAGCACGCAAGATCGCACCGAAAGTGGATTTGGGTTGCGCATTGCTTCCAGCGTAAACATCCTTTACTACTTTTTCGGAAGCTGCTTTCTCGCATTGATATTGTTATCGGTTTTTCACTTTATGAAAAACACAACGTACCTCTCGGCCATGTTTCAAATTCAAACTACCCCCCAAGGCTTTGGTCAATGGGCCATATTGTCGCTGGCAATTTTTGGATTTTTGATTTTTAAGTTATTGTGGATTACGATTTTTGCCAGGTTGTTTGCCTTTAAAGACACAGTGCGATTTCAATTCTTTAATTTCATTCGCCTGATTTTTATTTCAGTTGCCGCCTTGATGATCATTGGCTTGGGTTCATTGTTATTTAATGTTCGCTCCGAATTATTTTTTTATTACCAAATCTACCTGTTAGCGGCTTTGTTTGTTATAGGCACCTCAGTGCTGTATCTCAAATTAATGACACGGCTGCCGTACCATTTCTTTCATTTATTTTCCTACCTTTGCGCTTCTGAAATCATCCCATTAATCCTTTTGATGAAGGTAATTTTGTATTAATGCCTAACCTCGACTTGTGCTGCTATGACAGAAACTGCTACTGACCGGATGCGCAAAGTAAAAAGCATTTTGGTCACACAGGAAGCCCCCACCGACCTTACCTCACCGTATTTTAAATTGGCAGAAAAGTACAATATCAAAATTGACTTTCGTCCTTTTATTCAAGTGGAGGCCGTACCGTTGCGGGAGTTTCGCAAACAAAAAGTAGATATCCTTCAGCACACGGCCATTATCTTCACCAGCCGCAATGCCGTAGATCATTTCTTTGCCATTTGTCTGGAGTTAAAGTTAGAGATGCCAGCGGATATGAAATACTTCTGTATCTCTGATCAAACTTCCAATTACCTACAGAAATATATTGTTATTCGGAAGCGAAAAATATTTTCGGGGTTGAAAGACACCAAAGATTTATTGGAGATCATTAAAAAGCACAAAAACGAAAAATTTCTTTTTCCCTGCTCCGATATCCGCAAAAGTGATATCCCTGATTTTTTGAAATCCAACGGTTACACCTACACAGAGGCCGTTATTAACCATACCGTTGCTGCCAACCTTAGCGATTTGAAAAATGTATATTATGATGTTTTGGCATTTTTCAGCCCCTCCGGTATCAACTCGCTCTTTGTGAACTTTCCGGATTTCAAACAAAACAATACCCGATTGGCAGCTTTTGGCCCTACCACGGCTAAAGCGGTAAAAGATGCGGGTCTATTTTTGGATATTGAAGCGCCATTGCCCAATGCCCCCTCCATGACGGGCGCATTGGAATTATACATAAAAAAAGCCAATGTAATTAAATAAAGCGTTCACCCTTACGTTATTAATGGGGGTTAATTTTTATTACACTTTAATTACATGGAGTTGTCAGAATCTGTTTTTTGGTATATCTTTAAGTTTGTTTTTAAGTTTAACGAGTGAAGAAGCTACTACTGTATTTCATTTTTTGCGTGGGTTTCGTGGCTCCTTTGCTGGCTCAGCAAGATCCTCAGTTCACCAATTACATGTTTAACACTTTATACTTTAACCCAGGTTTTGCTGGAGTTGAAGGAGTTACAAAATTTACCGCTATCCACAGAAGTCAATGGGCTGGATATACACCAACGTTTGGAGGGGGTGGAGCACCCGTTACTCAAATTATTACAATGACTACCCCAATTTTTAAACTAAATAGTGGTTTTGGCGCACAAATAGTTAATGATAGGTTAGGTGTGCAAAATAATTTAGACGCCCAAGTTTCTTATGCCTACCACCTAGGTATTAAAAATAGTAAACTAAGTATAGGAATTAGATCAGGCATTTATTCTCAAACGTTTAATTATGGAGAGTACCGTTATATTGACCCCAACGATCCATTTTTTAATACACCTGAGGGTTCTAAAAAATTTGGGACTGAATCTCAGATAAAACCTGATATGGCTTTTGGAGTTTTCTGGCGGAAAGAAAAATATTATGCCGGCTTTAGTGTCAATCATCTTTTGAGTTCATCTTTTGATTTTGGTGTACAGAACATAAGGGGTTATTTGCAACCACACTACTATTTAACAGGAGGTTATTTTTATGAAGTCAATTTTGATTTAAAGTTTCAGTTCATGACTTTGATTTCTTCAGATTTATCAAGTACCTCGGTGAATTTTGGTGGAATTGCCTACTATAAAGATACGATGTGGGGCGGTTTATCATTTAGAACATCAGAATCTGCCAATATTATGTTGGGCTACACACTGTTGAAGGATAAATCACTGCGAATAGGTTATGGAATGGATTACACTTTAATAAACCAAGATGGCAAACAAGCTACTTCGCATGAATTTTTGATGACTTATGAACTGCCCGTAAACCCCGGAAGTGGCAAAAAAGTGGTCAGAACACCCCGTTACAGGCACTAAAAATAAAATAATTTTGGTTTTTTTAAGATTTTGTGGATTTTCGTGACCTTATTTTTTGATAAAAAGAGTAACTTTCGAATTCGTTCGATGGAAGCCTTGAACTATTAAATGGCTAACGAAGGGATAAGGATAAAAAATAACCTATGAAGAAAATTGTTTCTCAGAAAGTTCTGTCTAGTGGATTAATAATGGGGGTGGCTATCTTTTTAGGAAGCTGCGGTCTATTAGGTATTGGAGGCAAAAAAGGAAAAGGAGATGCAGGAGGCGAAGTATTGGGTCAGTCCACAATTGAGCGCAGACAACCTTGGTCAATGGTAATACCTTATGGTATGGTGCCAATTCCTGCTGGTACCTTCCACATGGGTCAAGCTGATGAAGATCCTGCCTCCACGCAAATCAACTTTAATAAGCAAATTACCATCGGTCTTCTTTTCATGGACGAGACCGAAATCACCAACGATGAATACCTTCAATTCACATCCTTCTTTTTAGGGGCTGAAGGAGGGGCTCAGTTGACCAACTTTCCGGCAGTAAGTCAGCAAGAGTTTATGGCCAAATACTATCCTGATACTACTGTTTGGATGAAAGACTTCTCTCACCACATGGGCGATCCGTTGGTTGATTCTTACTGGCAGCATCCGGGCTACCAAGATTACCCTGTAGTAGGTGTAAGCTGGGAAGCCGCTAATTTCTTTGGTCAATGGAGAACAGCTTTCTTAAATGAGTGGCGACAAGTAAACGGTGGTCAGCCTCCTATGCCTGCATTTCGTTTGCCTTCTGAGGCTGAGTGGGAATACGCAGCCCGTGGCGGTCGCGATATGAACAAATATCCTTGGGGAAACCCATACATCCGTAATGCAAAAGGCTGTATGTTGGCTAACTTCAAGCCTGGCCGTGGTAACTATTACGATGATGGGTATGCTTATACATCACCTGTAGGTATCTATTTCCCCAATGATTATGGTTTAGTTGACATGTCTGGAAATGCAGCTGAGTGGTGCTTAGATGACTTCAATCCTGCTTCAGTGCTAACAGTTTGGGATTTGAACCCGCAGTTTATTGACAAGAACGCTTACGATAAAGAAGGAAAGTCGAAAGAAAAATACAACGCTAGAAAAGTAGTACGTGGTGGCTCATGGAAGGATGTAGCCTATTATTTGGAAACAGGTACACGCACCTACGAATATAAAGACTCAACAAGAGCCTATATTGGTTTCCGTTGTGCGATGACCATTCATCAGGAACAGAATTTCACTAATTAAAAATCATCACTATATTTAAAAAATTAAAAGAAAACTCAGAACATAACCCTAAATCCTAAAGAACCATGGCAAAGAAAAAAGGCGGATTCGTTGACTTAATTTTTACGGCCATCATGCCAAAAGTATATGGTATTGGTGCTGCTGTTGTTATTGTTGGTGCGTTGTTTAAAATCCAGCACTGGCAGGGTGCTAACGAAATGTTGATTTTAGGTCTTGGCACAGAGGCCGTTATCTTCTTCTTAAGCGCGTTTGAACCAAAGCATGCAGAAGTAGACTGGTCGAAAGTATATCCAGAATTGGCAGAAGACTTTGAAGCGCAAGTAACCACCCCTACCCGCATTAGTAATCGCCCTAGTGCTGGCGAATCTCCTTTACTGAAGATTGATGAAATGCTGAAAACCGCTAAAGTTGACCAAAACCTATTGGATAATTTAGGCAAGGGCTTGACTAATTTGGCTACATCCGCCAGCCAAATGAGCAATTTGTCCAATGCCGCTGTTGCTACTAATGAATATGCGAAGAATGTTCAGACGGCTGCTTCTTCGTTAATGGAAATGAACAAATCTTACGGTACAGCTATGAAAGCCGTAGGTGCCATGGCCGATGCTTCTAAAGATACAAGCGAGTACCATGCTCAAGTGAAGAAAGTTACTAACAATTTGGCGTCATTAAATGCCGTTTATGAAATGGAGTTGAAAGATGCCGATTCGCATGTGAAAAACATGAACAAGTTCTATGAAAGCTTAACGGGTGCTATGCAAGGCCTTTCTAAAGTAGGTGAAAACACCTCTAAGTTTACAACAGAGCTTGGAACCTTGACCAATAATTTAACTGCCCTGAATAAAGTTTATGGCAGCATGTTGACAGCCATGAGAGGCAGCAACTAGTATTTAGAAAAAATTTGTTTTAACCCTTTAAATAATAAACCATGGCAGGTGGTAAGGAAACACCCAGGCAGAAGATGATAGGCATGATGTACCTCGTGCTTACCGCACTGTTGGCATTGAACGTGAGCAATGCCGTGCTTGAGAAGTTTGCGATTATTGATTCTACGCTTTCTGATTTTTTGGTGGAAAGCGACAAGAAAAATGCGGCAACGTTGGCTGGAATACAAAACTCCAAAGCTGACGCAACCCTCGTGAAGGAACAAGGGGAGAAGGCCCAAAAGGTTCGTGATTTGGCTAAGAAGACAGTAGCAGATCTTGAAGAGTTTAAAAAGAAAATGAAGACAGAACCAGATGGAAAAGCAATCGAGGGTGAAGAATTGGTTTTGAACACAGTAAGAGCTGAAGAATTAATGCTTGATAGCAAGAAACCTGAGGTAGGCCAGTCTTATGAGAAGGCCCTCAACGCATATGTAATTGATCTGAATAAGATTATGGCATTTAAAAACCAAGCTCACAATTTTTCCAAATTGACGAGGGAAGCCAAAGATTACGAAGCATTCAAAAATAGTGTTCATCATCAAGGAAAGGATTTCTTGCAGTTTTCTTTCGAAGGTACGCCTACTATGGGTGCAATCGCTACTGTGAGTCAAATGCAAACAGAAGTTTTGGAGTACGAAGCGGTTGCACTGGACTCAATCTTCAGAAAAGTAAGAGGAGCGGTCGTTGAGTTTGGAATTACAGTTCCTATGGTTAGACCTGAAAGGAGCATATTGGTAGCTGGTCAAGAGTATAAAGCTGATTTGTTCATTGCCGCGGCCTCTAGCGAAAATCCTGAGATGTTTTATAATAATTCCCCACTGCCTATAGAAACAGACCCTGCTACAGGTATTAAAATGGGTAAAATCAAATTTAGGGCATCTGCTGGTAACTACGACAAAAATGGTTTAGCGGAAGCATCATACAGTGTTAAAATAAATTTAAAGGGTAAACCCTTTATAGATGTAATTAAGTACAAGGTAGCTAGGCCAGTAGCAAAATTTGAATCTGAAAGTGCTAGCACGCTTTACTTGGATTGCGGAAATGAAATGAGTGTTAGCGTAGCTGGTTTAGAAGAAGCCTCAGGTATTTCATTGGCTGTTTCGCCTGATCAAGGTAAGATCGTACAACAAGGGCCTGGTAAGTTCGTTTTAATACCAACACGCCCTAGCATGGACGTGAAAGTAGCGGTGAACGGTTCACAAATCGAAGTAAAAAATTTCAAAGCTAAAGAAGTTCCTAAACCAAGCGGAAAATTGATGGTGGGTAACGGAGAGTATGATGTGAAAAAAGGTATACCTCCGGGCACCTCAATTGTAAAGTATGTACCTGACATTACAGATGAAACTTTTAAAAGACAAAATGTAAAGGATGCTGGTTATAGAATCACTAGTATGACTTTGCAAATCACAGGAAAGACACCCATTACGTTGAGTTCAGGTACTATTGAATTAACCAAGTATGGTCTTCGGCCTGGCGACAGCTTTTCAATATTCAATGTGCAGGTAGTTCGCTCCACTTGGGATCCAAGTGATAACGATGCAAAGCCTGTTAATGCGAAATTGGAAGGTTCATATATTATGGGTAGATAATAAAAGGCACAATGAGAAAAATACTTGCGGTAGTTTTGTTGGTTTTAGTTTGTGATTTTGTATTCGCACAAAGAGACACGATAGCGAACCCTAATTCAATTGATAAGATTCCGTTCTATGAGCAACTTTATCGGTTTAGGGTATGGCGAAATGTAAACCTACGCGAGAGACAAAATGCTGGATTTAAATCCGCGAAATCAGATATTGGAGATTTTCTTATCAAGGCCATCAAAAATGGTAGTTTAGTAGCCTATGATGGTGATTCGGTAAAAGCTGCTAAAACGCCCGAAGAAGTTATGATGTTGAACAAAGCCATCAAGCAGACCGCCTACAATCCTCAACAGACGTACACAACTACTGAGCAAGTTTCCTATCAGGGCAAAAATTACGCCTCTACTCGTAACGATAACATCGGTCACCTGCCAACAGATAGCGAATGGTGGGAATTATCTGCAGAACAAGATGCTGTTTTGCAGGCCAATCAAATTGCGGAACTGCAAATAGTTGAAGACGTTATCTTTGATAGAAGACGTTCGCGTTTATACTACGATATCCAATACATAGGCATTATCGTTGAAAGAGATGGCCAGTATAATCCTATGGGTTACGTTTATTACAAAGAGTTTGCTAGGTTAGTAGAAAAATCTGCACACAGCAAGAGCCTAGATGAACGGGATAGAGTGCAATGGAGAAACCGTTATAACCCTGCTGAAAACAAAAATTTTGTTGATGCCTTTAAGTTAAGATTGTTCCACGGTATCATTGAAAAAGTAGAAAATCCTGACGATCGAACGATTGAACAGGTATATTCTAGCAATGGAAGAACCTACGGAGAATCGGTATTTGCTCGATGGGAAGAAGAGATGAAATTGATGGAGAAGGAGCACAATCTCTGGGAGTATTGAGTTTACAGAATTAACATTAAAGGCTCCAATGAAAATTGGAGCTTTTTTATTTCAACTGTTTTGCATGATTACCATACGTGAAGGAAAGAAAGCGGATCTGCCCCAAGTACTAAACTTGGTAAAAGAGTTGGCTGAATATGAAAAAGCATTGGTGCAAGTGACCAACACTGTTGAGCGTATGGAGCAAGATGCCTTTGGCGAACACCCTGTCTTTGGTTTCTATGTAGCCGAGAAAGACCAATCTATTGTAGGCATTTCTCTTTATTATTACCGGTATTCTACCTGGAAAGGCAAAAGACTCTACTTAGAGGATATTGTGGTGACCCAACAAGGGCGTGGTGGCGGAATCGGAAAGATGTTGTTTGACCAAACGATGAAGTTGACTTTGGAAAAAAAATGCTCTGGCCTAGTATGGCAAGTACTGGATTGGAATGAGCCCGCTATTAACTTCTATAAAAAGTACGGAGCTACGTTTGATGCAGAGTGGGTGAACTGCAGTTTAGAGGAGGAGCAGATCACAAAAATTCTCAACTCTTAAATTACTTCTTCGAGCAGCGTGTTAAAAACTACGTGCCGATCTTTGAACTTCAATCGATGAGCTTCAATAATAGTAGTGGTATGTTCGTCTAGGTATTTAACCACATTTTCAATTCTATTGGAAAAAAATTGCAAGCTATACGAAACGGAATGTTCGTCATCGTGCGTAACCACCCGATATAGTTTGGCGTCCGAAAAGTAACCCGTTTCAATAACGGCCGGAATATAAATCTTCTTAACCCAATCAATCCATTCATGCTCAATCGCTTTGTCCACCCCTACCGTTACGTTGTATAAGAGCATATTAGTTGTTGGCGTTTACGTAATCTTGCAAATAACTAAAGCGAGGAGTCAGTTTTCCGCTTTCAGCCATGGTTGCCCTTGAAATAATTCCTTCTGGATCTTCTACCAAAAGAGGCTGAAGAATCCTGTCAATCAAATCTCTGCCAAATTCTTCTGAGGCTGACCGAGGTAATTCACATGGTAAGTTATCTACTGCCATGACGGTGATAAAAGAAGGGCTGCTCAGGGCCGGTGCAGTTTGTTGCGAAATAGGATCGAAGTCATACAGCGGATCAACTATGGTGCTTGCCTTTACCGTGCTGGGGATAGACCCATTGATGTCGCAGGTGATGTCAGCAATCACTTTTATTTTGAAATCAGCTCTTTGCATGTCCACAAGCTCAAATAGTCTTGATGCTTTGGGATTCCAAAAGGCACCTGCC
Source organism: Chryseotalea sp. WA131a (assembly GCA_025370075.1). NCBI lineage: Bacteria > Pseudomonadati > Bacteroidota > Cytophagia > Cytophagales > Chryseotaleaceae > Chryseotalea > Chryseotalea sp. WA131a. Next base: position 3,647,380 of record CP073016.1, read on the forward strand.
AATAACAGATCTGTAACTTTTGCAAAGTCAATAAAATGCGCCTGGTATTTTTCTGGGTGTTGATGAAACTCTTCTCGGTTGAAATGCCCCCCTTCTATTCGAGAATGGTAGTCGGCACTGCTGAGTTGTGTGTACACGGCTTCGGTAAACTCTTGGGTAAGAAAATCGGTAGGCGAAACTTTACGAATCCCTACGGTGTCTAAACTTTCCATCGCGCCTTTGCCTACACGGCCAGCACCGGTTAAAGCAATTTTTATTGCAGGCAATTTTACTTTTCGTAATTCTATTTTCAGGTCGTTGATATCGAAACAATCAGAAGCTCGCTTTAGATCAAACAACTGATACCGTTTGCCATACGCTAACAATCCGTTATAGGCCCCAACGATTCCCGCAAATCTTCCAAACGCAACCAGTCTATTTCCTTGATGATCTTTTAATGTTTCGTAGTCGATAAGTCGAATATTTTTTTGAAGAACAGCTTGCAGAAGTTTTCGATTGTAAGGCTGTTTTTTAAGCGTATGAGAAAAAAACAAATATGTTTTATTGGGCAACAACTGATCGATTGGCACTTCTTTTATACCCATTAATATATCGCAAGAGGAAAGGTCTTCCGAAACATCAATACCTGCTGCGCTATACTCTTCGGCTTTAAAGCAACGGATGGCACTGGGTTGGCAAACTATTTTAGCGTGCGTGAAACGTTGTTCGATCTCTTCTGTTTGCGAAGGCGTAAAGGCAACACGCTTATCAGGTGGTACTTTGCCCTCGCGAATAAGACCGATTTTAATTACTTTCATGTGTTAATAATTGTTTGTTAGTTGCCACATGGAATCGCTAAGATTATCATTCCGTTGGGTGTAGGGCATCTTAATGGCGATTTCATGGTATCGTTAAAATGAGAAATCCTTCCGTACGATTGCTAAATGGATATGATTGAAAAAAATTTTACCATACATGGCTATTCCAAAAAATTGCCTAACAGTGAGCTTGATTCTTTGCGGCTATTGCTACCATAGGGAGCCAATGCTTGTACTAATTTTCTGATCGGCATGGACTGTAGCCACACCCTGCCCGTTCCTCGAAGTGTGGCGAGGAAAATACCTTCTCCCCCAAACACCATTGATTTTAAACTTCCGGTGGTTTCTACATCAAAATCGATTTGTGATTCAAAGGCAACTACACAACCTGTGTCCACGCGCAGCGTTTCATTCGAAAGCGTTCGTTCAATCACCGTTCCGCCAGCATGTACAAATGCCAATCCATCTCCCTGAAGTTTTTGTAAAATGAATCCTTCCCCGCCCACTAACCCCGCTCCAATTTTACGATTGAAAACAATGGAAAGTTTTGTTCCGAAAGCAGCACAAAGAAATCCATCTTTTTGCACAACCAGTTCTCGCCCCGGGCTTTTGGATAAGTCAACAGGAATAACGGTGCCAGGGTAGGGAGCAGAAAATCCAACTTTCGCTTTTTTGTTTCCGCGATTGGTGAAGTGGGTCATGAACAATGATTCGCCAGTCAGCAATCTGCTTCCAGCAGAAAGTAGCTTGTCAAATAGACCTTGATTTGGCTGAGAGCCATCGCCCATTTTAGTTTCGAATTGAATGCCATCTTCCAAGAAGAGCATGGCACCGGCTTCGGCAATTACGGTTTCTTGTGGATCAAGCTCTACTTCAACAATTTGAATGCTTTCTCCTTTGATTTGATAGTCGATAACGTGTGAGGTTGGCATAACTACTTTTGCTTTTTTTCTTTTTTTAATCTTTCTTTTTCTTCCTTTTCTAAGAGTTTTTTATCATCCACGTTGGCATCTAAAAACTTATTTATTTTTTCGATGTTCATACTCGATTTCAATTCACCAAACTGATCGATGGATACCTCAAATCCACTTAGCTCTTTGTGAACGCGTGGCTTCCCTTGTTTTTTACTGACCTTGATTTCTTTCTTACTCATTTTTTTAGTTGAATGTTTTGCAGGGCGTAATCCAATCGACTGACGGTTTCTTCTGACCCTAGTATTTCGATGGTCAGCATCAAATCTGGGCCAGAGCCTTGGCCAGTAAGGGCCACACGAAGGGCTTGCAGTACTTTGCCTGTGCCAATACCTAAATTACCAGCTACCGAATCTAACGTAGTTTTCGCAATCTCTGCCGAAGGGGCTTCTATTTTTTTTACCTCATCGCGATAAGCTGAAAGTACTTTTACGGCCTCTTCATTCCATTTTTTTGAAATGACGGATTCATCAAAAAGGATAGGCGCAGTAAAGAAAAATCTTCCATGTTCAAAAATATCTTGCGGATAGGTAATGCGTTCGCGCATGGCCTGGCAAACTTTTTCCGCTTTCTGCTCGCTGCAGCTAATATTCTCTTTCTTCAATGAATTCAATAATTGTTTTGCCAATTCCGTATTTGATTTTGAGCGCAAATATTGTTGATTGAACCACTGTGCTTTCTGAATATCAAACTTGGCTCCCGCTTTGCCAATCCGTTCAAGGGTAAAAACTTCAGTCAATTGTTCTATCGAAAAAATTTCTTGTTCAGTGCCTGGGTTCCAACCTAAAAAGGCTAGAAAATTTATCAATGCTTCTGGTAAATAGCCGCTTTCGCGGAAGCCTTTCGCCAGCTCTTTTGTTTTAGGGTCAGTCCAGTTTAATGGAAAAATAGGGAAGCCCATTTGGTCTGCATCGCGCTTACTTAATTTGCCATTGCCATCTGGCTTTAACAATAATGGCAAGTGCGCAAACTGAGGCATGGCATCTTTCCAGCCAAATGATTGATACAACAAAACATGCAGCGGAGCAGAAGGCAGCCATTCTTCGCCACGGATTACATGCGTGATTTGCATCAGGTAATCATCCACCACATTGGCCAAATGGTAAGTGGGCATACCGTCTGACTTCATCAACACCTTGTCGTCAATTTGAGATGAGTTGACAACCACTTGGCCGCGTATCAAATCCATTAGCTCGACAGATTGTTCCGCTGGCACTTTCAGTCGAATGACATAGGGTTCTCCAGCATTTAATTTTTGCTTCACCTCTTCTGCGTTAAGCGTAAGCGAGTTTTTCATTTGCCCGCGCGTGCTGATGCCATATTGTTGATTGATGGCATCTTCTTTTTTCAAGCGCTCGCGCATGGCTTCCAGGTCTTGTTCAGTATCAAAGCCGTAATAGGCTTTGCCTTCAGCAATCAGTTGCTGTGCATACTTTTGGTAGATTTCTTTTCGTTCAGATTGGCGATAAGGCGCATGCGGCCCGCCCTTGCCAACACCTTCGTCTATTTGAATGCCTGCCCACGCCAAGGCTTCTAGAATGTATTCTTCCGCCCCTGGCACATAACGGGTTTGGTCGGTATCTTCAATACGCAAAATCATGGTGCCCCCATGTTTGCGGGCAAGTAAGAAATTGTACAAAGCAGTACGGATACCTCCAATATGGAGTGCACCTGTGGGGCTAGGGGCAAAGCGAACACGAATGGTTTTCATATAAATTAGACGTGTAAAGTTACGCTAAAAACGGAAGCCGAAAACGGATTTGACTTTCGAAAGCATAAACCGACCTAGTGAAAAAGTAGGCTGGTTTAGTACACTGCCTTTCCTTACTTTTACCTTCCAAAATTTTACCATTATGCGAAGACTTGTCGGCATCCTTATTCTCTTGGTTTCTTTCCCTTCCATCGCCCAGCAACAATGGTCCGGCAAGTTTGAGCAGTTGGATCAAACACTGCCAACCCCCAATAGCTACCGCTCGGCCTCGGGCGCACCGGGCATCAATTATTGGCAACAGCGTGCTGATTACGATATCGATGTAGAACTCAATGACGATACCCAACTACTCACTGGAAAGGAGACCATTACTTACTACAACAACGCCCCGGAGGTGCTGCGCTTTTTGTGGCTGCAGTTAGACCAAAATAATTTATCGGATGGGAACATGACTGATAAAACCGAAACCAACCGCGTTCGCGATTCAATACCCGTTAAGTTTTTTCCGTTGGCTACGGATACCTATGGCTACGAGGGCGGCTTTAAAATCACGGCCGTAAAAGATGCCATTACAGGCAAGGCATTGTCTTATCTGATCAACTACACCATGTTGCGTGTGGATTTGCCCACACCTATGAAAACAGGCGACAAGTTCAGTTTTGTTGTAGAGTGGAATTACCGTGAAAAGGATCGGATGAAATTTAGCGAACGTGGTGGGTATGAGTATTTTCCAGAAGACGGAAATTATTTGTACACGGAGGCGCAATGGTTTCCGCGTATGTGTGTATTTGACGATTACGAAGGGTGGCAAAACAAACAATTCATCGGACAGGGAGAATTTGCATTGGTGTTTGGAAACTATCGGGTTAGAATTACTGTTCCTTCCGATCACATTGTAGGTGCAACAGGTGTACTTCAAAACCCAAAATCAGTTTTAACAAAAGATCAAATCGATCGCCTTGAAAAGGCGAAGAAAACATTTGATCAACCTGTGCTGATTGTGACGGAAGAAGAAGTTCGCAAGAAAGAAAAAGAGCGTTCGAAGAAAAAGAGCACATGGGATTTTGCAGCCGAGAATGTGCGTGATTTTGCGTTCGCCACATCGCACAAGTTTATTTGGGATGCGATGGCAGTGAAAGTAAACGACAAGACGCCATTGGCTCAATCACTCTATCCAAAAGAAGGCAATCCGTTGTGGGGCAAAGAGTCCACCATGGCAATTAAAAATACATTGGAAGTTTATTCGGCCCGCACACTCGATTATCCGTACCCAACGGCCTACTCGGTTCATTGTGCTAACCAAGGTATGGAGTATCCCATGATTTGTTTCAATGGCGGAAGACCAAAAAGCGATGGAACATTTTCGCAATCTACCTATGAAGGGATGGTGGGCGTAATCATTCACGAAGTAGGCCACAACTTTTTCCCGATGATTGTAAATTCAGACGAACGCCAATGGAGTTGGATGGATGAAGGGCTGAATTCATTTTTAGAGAGAGAAGTAAAACGCGAACGATATCCCAATGTGAATATTAGCTGGGGCTCACCCAAAGGAATGGCCAATTACATGAAGGGTGATAAAAATTTAATGCGGCCCATCATGTGGCATTCGGATAACATTCCGGGCCGAGATTTTGGCCCTAATGCGTATGGCAAACCGTCTGCTGCACTTACGCTACTGCGCGAGACTGTGATGGGGCCAGAGTTATTTGACAAGGCATTTAAAGAATATGCCCAACGCTGGGCATTCAAGCATCCCAAGCCCGCTGACTTTTTTCGCACGATGGAAGACGCTTCTGCGGTCGACTTGGATTGGTTTTGGAGAGGTTGGTTTTACACCGTGGACAATGTAGATGTAGAGTTGGATGAAGTGAAATGGTTTAAAGTACGTTCAGAGCAAAAGGATTTTGAGAACAAGAACATCAAGGCCAAGCAAGGTGATTTGGCTGCCAAATCAAAAGATAAATTGACCGATTTTAGTGGCGGAGCGCAGGAGTTTACGATGATCAATACCGATGATCGCATGTATGGCGAATTCAAAAACAAGATCAACGATGGCGATGTGCGCAAAAGATTAGCAGACAAGAATTTGTATGAGATTACATTGAAAAATAAGGGCGGATTGGTAACACCCGTGATCATTGAATGGACATTTAAAGACGGCACCAAAGAGATTGAAAAAATACCAGCAGAGATTTGGCGTGTGAATGAAACCGAAGTGAAAAAAGTTTTCATGAAAGATAAAGAAGTGACCAACGTGGTTATTGATCCAGATGGCGCTACAGCAGATGTTAATTTAAGCGACAACGTATTTCCCAAGAAGCCTACGGAGAGCAAGTTTGATCAGTTGAAGAAAAATTGATTTTTAACCACATAGGCACATAGAAAACATAGATTTTTCTATCATGACAAAGAAATACCTAGATGACTTAACTTATCAAATTATCGGGGCAGCAATTGAGGTTCATAAGTCTATTGGGCCAGGGCTTTTAGAAAGCGTCTATCATAAGTGCCTTAAACAAGAATTTTTTGAGAGGGGTCTATCCTATGGGTCTGAATTCTTAGTGCCTGTTGAGTACAAGGGTATAGAAATAGATGCTGACTTAAGATGTGATTTTTTGGTAGAAGATTCAATAGTTGTAGAATTGAAATCTGTGGAGTTAATGGTTCCTGTTTTTGAAGCCCAACTTCTTACCTATATGAAGTTACTTAAAAAGCCAAAAGGCATTTTAATAAATTTTAATTGTTTTAACCTTTTCAAAGAAGGTCAGCGCACTTTCGTAAATGAATATTTTAAAGAATTAGCTAATTGATTCTATGTGGCCTATGTTTCTATGTGGTTAAATTATGGTCAATCAAAATAAACAAATAGGAATCCTTGGTGGCGGCCAGCTCGGTCGCATGCTCATCCAATCAGCCATTGATTTTAATATTCATTTTTCAGTGCTAGACCCAGATGCCGAAGCGCCTTGCAGCAAACTCTCTTCATTTACACATGGCAAGCTTACCGATTTTAATACCGTTGTAAATTTTGGAAAGGAGTTGGATTTGCTTACCATCGAAATTGAAAATGTAAGCGTTGCTGCGCTTAAGGAATTGGTTCGCCAAGGGAAAAAGGTTTATCCGCAGCCAGAGATAATTGAACTTATCCAAGACAAGCGGACTCAAAAAGAGTTTTACCGAAAGAATAACTTTGCCACAGCAGATTATATTTTGACTGACACCAAAGAAGACGTAAAGAAGCAAATCGGTTTTTTGCCCGCTGTCAATAAATTGGGTAAGGAAGGTTATGACGGTAGAGGCGTTCAAATCCTAAGAACCGAAAAGGATTTAGAAAAAGCTTTTGATAAACCAAGTCTGCTGGAGAAGCTAATCGATTTTGAAAAAGAGATTTCGGTAATTGTTGCCCGTAATGAAAAGGGTGATGTGGTTTCCTATCCTGCTGTGGAGATGGTGTTTCACCCCGAGGCTAATTTGGTGGAATATCTTTTTTCACCAGCACAAATTAATAATGCCATCGCAAAGCAAGCAGATGAATTAGCCCGAGGTATTATTCAAAAACTAGAAATGGTTGGGTTGTTGGCCGTGGAAATGTTTGTAACGAAAGATGGCAAAGTACTTGTCAACGAAATGGCCCCCCGTCCGCACAACAGTGGTCATCAAACTATTGAAGCAAATGTAACTTCTCAATACGAACAACAGTTGCGAGCCATTTTAAATTGGCCGCTGGGTGATACACGTATTCTTCAGCCAAGCGCCATGGTCAATCTTTTGGGTGAAGATGGTTACGCTGGAGAGGCAAAATACCTAGGCTTGGAAGAGGTTATGAAAATCTCAGGTGTACACGTTCATCTTTATGGAAAAAAAACCACTAAACCATTTCGAAAAATGGGGCACGTAACAATTGTAGATGCCGATGTGGAAAGTTTAAAAAAGAAAGCCAACTTTGTTAAAGAGACCCTGAAAGTAATCGCATGAGCAAAGCAACTATTGGCATTATCATGGGCAGTCAATCTGATTTAAAAATCATGAAAGAAGCTGCCGAATTTTTAGAAGAGATGAAAATCCCTTTTGAGTTGACAGTAGTTTCAGCGCACCGCACGCCACAGCGCATGGTTGATTACGCTTCCTCAGCCCGTTCACGCGGATTGAAAGTGGTGATTGCAGGCGCAGGTGGCGCAGCACACTTGCCCGGCATGGTAGCATCGTTAACTTCATTGCCTGTGATTGGTGTACCCATCAAATCGTCTAACTCTATCGATGGTTGGGACTCTATTTTGTCCATTCTGCAAATGCCATCAGGTGTGCCCGTGGCTACCGTTGCCTTAAATGGTGCCCGCAATGCCGGCATTTTAGCTGCTCAAATTGTTGGAAGCAGTGACAAGGCAACCGCCAATCGATTGGATGCGTTTAAAACGAGTTTAAAAAAGAAGGTTGAAGAATCGTTTGAGGTCATAGAAAAAAAGGGATGGAAGAATGTGTTGTAATGCAGTAGGAAACAAGAAGACCCCTCGGAATCAAAGCTGTTGAATTTTTTCTTGCAAAGCCCTCATCTTTCTTCTGAAAAAAGAAGGAAGCTCTGACCATTTTTTGAAAAAGGCATTTGAGAGGAAGAAATCAATTTGCCAACCAACAATTTGGGGATACTACGAAAGTATTTTTTGGAAGTGGCCATTGTTTCTATTTGGGCCGATAAAAGAGTAGAAGGAAATGAAACGGATTCCCAAACCGCCTAGGTGTGTGCCTGTCGTTTTATGATGATGATTTGCAGAATAGTATGTCGGGAGTAGAAGGCTTTGTGCTGGATCATTAGGACCTGCTTAACCAGAAACATCTTCTGATTCTTCAGGCTGGTCTTTGCGCGGCACCAAAACTGAAAATAAGATTGATAGCGTAAGGGTAGCAATAATGACGGAAAAGGACAGAACGGGTGAAAGTTCGATGTCAATTATCTCCAAAAGCATCTTAGCCCCAATAAAAAATAGAATAATGGAAAGACCTTTTTGCAATAAGTAAAACTTGTCGATAATCCCCGAAAGCAAAAAGAACATGGCGCGTAAGCCCATTACCGCAAAGATATTGGACGTGTAAATCAAAAATTCACTTTGCGTAATGGCGAAGGCTGCGGGTATGGAGTCAACCGCAAAGATTAAATCAGTAGTTTCGATCAAAATGATTACCAAGAAAAGTGGCGTAAACATGTACTTGCCGTTTTCTTTAATCAAGAATTGTCCGCCCTCGTCATTTTTAGAGATAGGCAAGTATTTGCGGCATAACTTTAAAATTGGGTTTTTCTCAGGGTCGATCTTTTCATCACTGTCCTCAAAGTATATTTTTATGCCTGAATAGATCAGGAAAACCCCAAATATGTAAAGAATAAAATGCCATTTGGCAATGAAGTATGCACCGACAAAAATGAAGATTCCTCTAAAAACAACTGCTCCAAATATTCCCCAAAAAAGTATTCGGTGGTAAAATTCCTCCTTTACTTGAAAATATTTTAATATCAATAAAATGACAAAGATATTATCAACAGATAATGCGTACTCCGTTAAGTAAGCAGTGAAATATTGCACCGTGGCCGTGAGGCCAGAAATGGATTTGATTTGTCCCGACACCTCCACTTCGTAAGGGCCATCTATATAAATGACATAGCCGAATAAGGTGCTGATTATTACCCAAAAAATGGATTGATAGAGAGCTGATTTAGTAGTGATTTTGTGGGCACTTTTATTAAAGAAGCCTAAATCAACTAATAAAAAAATGCCTATGACCAGACCAAAAATGCTATAAATAACGGTTTGTTCAGAAATTTCTCTCCCAAATAAAAGAAATGCCATCATTTGTTAAAATTAAGCCTTTTGTGAAGGTAAGAAAGATACAAATTGAAGAGATTGTACACGTATTAGGGTCGAATCAATTTTCAAAACTACGAATATATTTTAGATGTTAAAGTATCTCGGCTATGATTTAGTCAATTGAAAAAAGGAATCTTAAGAAAGGAGAAAATACATTTTCCATCCCCTTAAAGGGCACTTTTAAGGCTATTTCCCAAATCAATTTTATAAATCAAATGTTTAAGCGAAAGCATACTGTGAAGATTAATTCTTTAATCCTGTTAACTTATCTCTAGTTGAAGTCTTAGTAAGTTAGCATAAATCCCTGTTTCATTGGCTGAAAGTTGTTGATGAGAACCTGATTCGGCCACTTGCCCATCCTTTATTACCAGTATCCGGTCCACCTTGCGGATGGTGCTGAGGCGATGTGCAATCACAATGGTAGTTCTGTTCTCCATCAGTTTTTCAAGGGCATCCTGCACCAATCTTTCTGATTTGGCATCCAGTGAGCTGGTGGCTTCATCCAAAATAAGAATGGCGGGGTCCTTTAAAATAGCTCGGGCGATGGCCACCCGTTGGCGTTGCCCTCCTGAAAGTTTTATGCCCCTATCGCCAACCACCGTTTTCAATTTTTCAGGAAAGCCATCGATAAACTCCCACGCATTGGCTTTTTGTGCAGCCGCGATTACCTCTGCTTCGGTAGCATTTGGTTTTCCGTAGGCAATATTTTCCAGAATGGTACCGCCAAATAAAATAACCTCTTGTGGCACAGTACCAATGTTGTTTCGGTAGGCCGATAGATTGTACTCTTCAATAAGTTGCCCATCTACTTCTATAGACCCCTGTTGAATGGAATATAGGCGCATCAACAAACTGGTGATGGTGGATTTGCCCGCCCCACTGGCTCCCACTAACGCTATTTTTTCTCCAGATTTAATGTGAATTGAAATCGACTTTAGAATAGGATAATCAGTGCGCGAGGGATATTCAAACGAAACATTTTCAAAGCGGATGTTTCCTTGCAACTTGAGTGACTGACTGGGCAAAGGTTGCTCATCTTTGGTATCTAAGATTTCCAAAATCCGTTCTGATGCGCCAATAGAGCGTTGCAGTTGACTGTAAATATCGCCCAATCCGGCAATAGAGGCACCAATGAAGGAGGTATAAAAAATAAACGAAAACAATTCGCCCACGGTAATGATATCGTTTTGAAGCAGGTAAGCCCCATACCAACCCACGGCCACAATGCCACCAAAGAAAGCCAAAATGGTAAACGAGATAAACAATCCTCTGTACTTTGCTGTGCGGATGGCAGTGGTGACCACATCACTCAACGATTTTTTATAGCGAACAATTTCAAATAATTCATTGGTAAACGCTTTTACCACAGCAATAGATTGAAGCGTTTCTTCCACAATCACATTGGATTGTGCCAACTGGTCTTGCGACTTCTTTGACATTTTGCGGATGAACTTTCCAAAAACCAACGCGGCTATCACCAACACCGGAAACGTTAGCAACATGAACAATGCCAGCTTAGGCGTGAGAAAGAAAATCAATGGAATGCCAATCACTAAAATCAAAATCTGACGAAGCAACTCGGCCAACGTAAAAGTGAAAACATCTTGCAGCGTGCCTACATCTGAGGTCAAGCGGCTGGTAAGTTCGCCCACTCTGCGGCTGTCAAAAAATGACATGGGCAACCAAATTATTTTTGAATAGACTGCTTGCCTCAAATCCGCCAACGTGCGCTCGCTCACTTGCGTGAAAGTGTAAACACGAATGAAAGAGAATACGCTTTGAATAACCAAGATGCTCATCAGCGTAATGCCAATCTGGTTGACGGTGGTGAAAATGAAGCTCTTTTTGCCTTGTGCTACGTCCAACATTTGCCCCGCGAAGTAGGGGAATGATAACAATATCCCGCTGGATAGCCCTAACGCTACCAATCCAAATGCAAACATCCACCGATAGGGCAGCATAAATTTAAAGATGCCCGCCAATCGTTTGAATCCCTCTTTATTTACAGGGCGTTTTTCTCCCTCCTCTAAAAAATTTCGTTTTGCCATGCTTAGAAAATAGTACCGCTAATCGTAAACTTCACCGAATCATTCAAAATCATTTTTTGCACACCCGAGATGGAGTATCTCTTCAACATCGACCTGTCTGCCTTTTCTTCAAATTCCACTGTCAGGTTTCGTTTGGTGAAGTAAAGTGCATTTTCTTCTTGATAGACCGATTCAATCTTTTTGAGATGGTGGATATCATTTAAATAATAAAAACGAACAAAATCTACGGGCGATTTGATGTTTGATTGTTGATTGAATTGATACAGCCGGACTTTCAGATTGCTCTTGGTATCTTCTTCATCAGAAATCAAAAATGCTTTTTTGAAAATTGGTTTATTGATGACGTCCAATTGTTGAAAAACATCTAACTCGTGCCGCAATGCTTCTTCCGTAGCTTGAAATGCCGAGGCATCCTGCTTTCCATCCATGACAGCTATTTTTTTGATAGAATCACCCAATGGACTAAGCCATTTTAGTTGGTGGGTAACCAAGCTATCAAAATCGAAATGGGGTTTATTGTAAGTTAAATTGGAGCGGTTGCAAGCTGAAAGCGAAAAAAGGAACGCTAACGGAAGAATATTTTTTATCGTCATCTATTGTTTGCTGATGATTTAGTTCGTCACCAATACTTTTCCCGTCATTTCTTTTGGAATGGGCACTCCCATTATGGTAAGAATGGTAGGAGCCAAGTCGCCCAATTTTCCATCCCCTATTTTTGAATAGGTTTTTGAATCATTCACCAAGATGCAAGGCACCAAGTTGGTGGTGTGTGCCGTGTTGGGTGTGCCATCTTCATTAATCATAATGTCGGCATTGCCATGGTCTGCAATAATGATTATGGTGTAACCATTCTTTCTCGCCACTTCCGTTACCGCCTCATTGCACTGGTCAACGGTTTCGCATGCTTTTACGGCTGCTTCAAATACACCCGTGTGGCCTACCATGTCGGGGTTCGCAAAATTCAAACAAATAAAATCAGCTTCTTTTTTCTCTAGCTCCGGAATGATTTTATCGCGAATGTCGCGAGCACTCATTTCGGGTTGCAAATCGTAAGTAGCCACTTTGGGTGACGGACACATGATGCGCGATTCGCCTGTAAAGGCCTCTTCGCGCCCGCCTGAAAAGAAAAAGGTTACATGCGGATATTTTTCTGTTTCGGCAATGCGGATTTGTTTTTTACCAGCCTTCGAAACAATCTCGCCCAGCGTGTTCACTAAATTATCTTTATCAAAAATAACGTTTACATCGTTGAACGAATCATCGTAGTTCGTGAGCGTAACGTAATAAAGTTTTAATTTTTTCATTCCCTGCTCGGGATAATCTTGTTGCGTCAACGCCATCGTTATTTCCCGCCCTCGGTCGGTGCGGAAGTTGAAACATAGCACCACATCGCCTTCTTGAATAGTGGTTAACGGATTGCCATTTGCATCTACACTGACAATCGGCTTGATAAACTCATCGGTCACCCCAGCATCGTACGATTTTTTGATGGAAGCCAATAAGTCTGTTGATTTTTCGCCAGTGCCATGCACCATCAAATCGTAGGCGAGTTTCACACGCTCCCATCGCTTATCACGATCCATGGCAAAATAGCGGCCCACAACGCTAGCCAACTTGCCCGTGGTTTTGGTAAGATGATTTTGCAAATCCGTTAAGTAATTAAATCCGCCTTTGGGGTCAGTATCTCGGCCATCCATAAAGGCATGAACGAAAACATTTTTTAATTTATGGTTGTGCGCGATGGTGCAAAGGCCTTTCAAATGCTCGAGGTGGGAGTGCACTCCGCCATCGCTTACCAGCCCGATGAAGTGAACCGATTTATTATTTGTTTTTGCGTAAGCAAAAGCGTTTAGCAAAGTTTGATTTTCGTCCAGTTCTTTTTCTTCCACTGCTTTGTTAATGCGCACCAAATCTTGGTACACCACGCGCCCGGCACCGATATTCATATGGCCCACTTCGGAGTTGCCCATCTGCCCGGCCGGCAGCCCCACGGCCAAACCAGAAGCCTCAAGTTTGCTGTGAGGATATTTTTTGTACAACGAATTGATGTAAGGTGTTTGGGCATTGTCGATAGCCGAAACTTTTGGGTTTTTGGCGATGCCCCACCCATCCAAAATCATCAGTAGCACTTTTTTGTTCATAAGGAGTTTTTGAATCGGCCTCAAATATAGTGTTGTTACAGTGTACTACGTAGGTTGGTTCACACATAATAGTATAAAATGCCTTAGCCGTTTGTATTTCTAGTAATAAGTAACTACCGAAGTAGTATCCATAGCAAACAGGTGTGGTCGATACATTGTAGTTGTAAACGATTTTGAAGTTGCACAGTCGGATTCTTTTTTTGTAGCTTCACCAGTTCAAAAGCGAAAGCATGAAGTCGCCAATAACAAGTCAGACACATATGAATCATGATAATATGCGATTCGTGCGCTTTTGGTGGGCTTACCTGACCATTTTACAATAATTCTTACCCGATGAAAGCAAAAATTACTTATGTCTTAATTGGCTTGTTTGCGATATGGTGCATAGTGGCCTCGCAATGGTACTTGTTTGGCATCAAAGGCTTACAAGCAGACCTTGCTCATTTTCAGCCACACGAAACCACCAAGGGCATTATTGAAATTATTACCATACTCCTTGTTACTGTGTTCATTGGCTTTGGCATTGCCTGGTTTTTGCGACAAACATCCATTGACGAGATGAAAGCCGCTATTCAAAACTTTAATCAAGCGAATAACCAGATTAGCGAGCGCGAGCAAGAATTATTGGCACAGATAGAACAGACCGAGGACACATTTGCTCGAGCTAAGAATACCTTTCGGGATGATTTAGCTGCCGCCAGCCACGAAAACGAGCGCTTGAAATCGGAGTTGGCCAGCTATCAGCAAGACATACAATCAAAAAAAGAAGAGCTTCAAAACCTGCGGCCCAAAATGCAATTGGCCGATTTGGAGTTGGGGAGAATTACGATGCAGTTCAGGCAACTTGAAATGCAATTGAAAGAGGCGATTCAAAAAAATCAAGAATTGACCAACGAACTGGCTCAAATACACTCCACAAAATCAGCTACATCATCGCTGGCAAGCGTTCCTGAAAAATCAGCGCAAAAAGAAAAACTGCAAAAAGATGATTTAAAGTTGATAGTCGGTATTGGCCCAAAGATTGAAAAGAAACTTAATAAATTGGGGATTTATACTTTTGAGCAAATTACAGAACTTTCGCCCGAAATGGTTGACCAAGTAAATACTAAGTTAAAATCATTCCCTGATAGAATTGCACGCGATAACTGGATGGGACAAGCAGCTAAGCTTATTAGGCAGTTAAAAAATTAGAAATTTGTTGGTATGAAAAGCCTAAGCGACCAGTTGCCCATCAACATATCGTTACCCAAAATAGCCAACCCCTCTTGCCATCAATCCCGCCAATAGCGGGATAATTAACAGTAACAGTAATTCCATCCGCAGCATCTTAAACACAGCAGATGGAATCTTCACTTTTTCATCTGGATTTCCTTTTCGGCTTTTCAAAAAGAAAACAGTAGGGTAGATGGAAAGCAAACCGATTACCACAAACAAGCTGATTTTGGTATGGAAAATCCAATTCTTGCTGTAGAAATAAGCAGGCTTGCCAATCTCGCCTAACCAAAGCGTAAGCCCTGCTACTAGCAAAGTAATGGCGGCAATACCATACACGGCATCAATTTTTGCCAACCGACTCAATTGGGTGCGCGTCATTTCTTTTTGTAACAATAAATGTTCCGACACAAGCGAACCAACAATTGCAAAAATGCTAATGAAGTGAAGGTAGCGAAGAAAGATTTTGAGGGTCATATTATTTGTGTGGTTTTAAAACGGTAAAGGCGGATGCCGATTGTTCAATTTTCGGTTTGCTAAAGTAAACTGGAAAATGGATGTCGTTTGCCCAACGCTCAAATAAATTTTTGTAAAAAGGATTTCCCACTTCGCCACTTTGGCCCGGACTGTTGGTAAAATATGCACCATCCCAATCGCCCACATCCACCACCATCCTAAAAGTAGCGCCTGCCAATTGATTATCGAGATTAGTGGTCATGCCGGGGGTTGAACCATTTCCACCTCGAGGCATTGGCCCCACCTCAAACTTTTTTCGTGTGGCATCATCTACTACATTGCTAAGCGGATGTTTTATCCACACATGGTGATTCGCGGTTTGCCCATATTGCCATTTGGCTCTATCGGTTCCTAGCTTTTGGGTTAGTTTTGCCAATGCTTCTTCTAACGAAACAGTCAACAATTGATTTCGTTGATCAACACCTACCTTAGATGAATCAGTCAATATCAATATGGTTTTGCTTAGCGGAATGGTTTTGATAAGGTCTTTTACTTGGGCAGGTATCATCTGCTTCGATACATTTTCAATCAATTGCCTTTCCCAAGCTGTGTAGATGGTTGCTTCCACGGAATTTTTTTCGAGGACAAAATTCCATTTCAATAAAATTTGTTTCGCTTCATCCATACTTTTATTTGTCATCAGAATGGGTTTCAGTAGCGGAATTAGTTTTCTAGCCGGCAGTGAGACATAGTCGACTTGCAGTTTCCTCATGTCATCAAGGGAAAATTTCGTTTTGCCGCTCAAGACTTCGTTGATGCGCTGAACTCTAAAAGGGTCGGCCCAATTCCAACCCACGGCATCGCGATACTGGTAATTTTCAGGAATTAAATTTTCGTTAGCTGTTGCCCAAAATCCCTTGGAAGGATTTAGAACATGCGGAAGAGAATCAATCGGGAGATAACCGCTCCATTCATATCGCCCATCGCCCGGCACTGGCACAAGCCCACTCCAATTTTTTCGAATCGGTGCAATACCTGCCGCTTGCCAAGCAATGTTTCCTTTTTTATCTGCCCAAATCATGTTCTCACCAGGAATGTGGCTATAACTCACTGCCGATTTAAATTCTTGTAATGACGTAGCTTGGTCGATGCGCAAGCTGGCCATATAGGGCGCACCGCCCACTTCCATCCAGGCACACCGCACGGCAAAGGCTACATGATTTTTTTCGTCTAAAAAAGTGACGGGGCCATGTCGTGTATATTTATGTTCAACAAATGTGGGTGAAACACCTTTGGCGCGAAGGGTGTCGCGTATCACACGCATCGTTTCCCATCCTCCATTGTATTTGTATTGAAGTGGATTAGTGGGGTTGAGTTCGTACATGTATAAGTCTTCACCATCAATGGCAAAAACGGTAAGCCCCCATGCACCAAAATCGTTGTGACCAATCGACACGCCCGGAATGGTTGGTTCTCCACCACCCACCACGTTCCAGCCCGGTGCATTTAAATGAACCATGTAACGAAGCGAGGGAACAGCAATGGCGCGGTGTGGGTCATTGGCTAATAGCGGATTTCCGCTAGCAGATAATTTTCCGCTTACAATCCAGTTGTTGCTTCCAATAATTTGCCGGTCGTTTTCATATCGGTAGGTATAGTCATCGCCATTCACGGCTGGCTTTACCTTTTTAACTTTTTTGTTTTGTGCCGACACTAAATCTTGCGGCATAAAAGTGATAGGCTTGCGAAAGGCATCGTACAGTTCGGTTACGTTGTTAAAAAGTGTGGTTGCGTCAATGGCTTTATCAATTGTTAAATTAGGTTCACCCGGTTCAAAGTTTTGTATCTCTTTTAATTTTTGTTCGCCAATCAGAGACACTGCTTTTCCATAGGTCAATTCATCGGGCAAATTGCCCAGCAGCCCTTGGTGGCGCGAAACAATAATTTCAGGCGTCCATTTACCAGGTGTTATTCCGAGCAATTTAAATTCAAGCGGAAGCGCTTTTGGATTTTTATTTACCTCACTGATGTAGGCATTAATGCCGTCAGTAAAGGCAGTCACAATCTGCTCGCCTCGCGGATGGTAATGTGCCAGCTCTTTTTTCAAATCGCCTCGGAACTTGAATAGCCTAGCTCCTTGGTCTCGCTTTAGCTCACGAGGCCCCACTATTTCGGCCAGTGTCCCGGTTGCCTGTCTTCGCCACATTTCGAACTGGAATAGGCGGTCTTTGGCCGCACAATAGCCTTGGGCAAAAAATAAGTCATGCTCATTTTGGGCGTAGATATGGTTTATCCCATTTTCATCTCGGATTACCTCCACGGGTTGGCGCAAACCTGCTAACTGAATGGTTTGTTTTGTTTGGCCAATTACTTTTGTACTGACAAAAACAAAGCATAAAAAAAAATTGACGTGTAAAAATGGGGAGATCACAAAATATGGATATGCGGATATTAAAAGTGATTTATTAATTTTTCAAAAATTTAATCTGGTAAACCTTTCCGCCTGCCTCAATCCGTAAAAGATATATGCCTTGCTGAAACTGTTGAACTTGTGCTATGTGAATATCCGCTTTCTTTTCTAACAAGCCCTTTACAACGCGCCCAGTTAAATCAAAAAATTCATATCCTCGAACATCGTCTTGCAGACCTATTATCTCAAAAACTGATTCCACCGGATTAGGTGTAATTGTTAATTCAGAAGTAGTTGACAGGCCCTCTCCAATAGATGTGTTTACATTTGATATTTCAATGAGAGTAGATCTTGGGTAAGCTCCATTGGATCGCGAAAAGTCGATTTTTTTTGCATACAAATTCGTAACTGGATCAAATTGAAATAAAATACCTAGTCCATCCGATCCGCCTTCGCTAGTCATACCGTAAAGTTTTCCATCGCTTGCCTGCATCAGTGACCCCAATGGGTAAGCACCGTCAACATAAGAAAAATCTATTTTTTTTACATACAAATTTGATGTTGGGTTGTACTGAAACAAGACTCCATTTTGGTTTGCTCCGCCTCTTGACATCATACCATATAGTTTGTCATCATTGCCTTGAATCAACGAGCCGCTCGTGAAATATCCACTCGTTGAATTATCAAAGCTAAATCTTACTGAAAACACATTTGCGCTTAAATCATATTGAAATAACGTGCCCTTAGAATTTGTACCTCCAAAATCGGTTAACCCGAAAAGGTTACCGTCACGAGTTTGCAAAAGTGATTGCCGAGCAGAATACCCAAGAGAAGTAGTAAAATCATACTTTTTATTGTACTGGTTGGTAGTTGGGTTATATTGGAACAGAACTCCTGCGGAATTGATTCCACCACTAGTAGTGACACCATAGAGATTTCCATCCGAAGCTGCAATCAGAGAACCCTCGGGATTTGCTCCATTTTCAGTGCCAGCAAAATCAAGTTTTTTAGTGTAGGAATTGGCTACTGGATCGTACTTAAACAATACACCTAAATTGTTAGCCCCACCTAAAAAAGTGACACCGTATAATGTACCGTCATTAGCTTTTGCCAATGAACCGTAAGGCCTCGCACCATTATCTTTAGTGAAATCAACTTTCTTGGAGTAAAGACTTGCAATAGGGTCATACTCAAAGATAACACCTAGATTCTTTGTACCTCCAGAGGTAGTAAAACCATAAAATTTTCCGTTATTAGCTTGAGTAAGTGAACCGAAAGGGTTGGCCCCATTCAAGACACCTTCAAAATTCACCCTTTTTGAATAAAGATTTTGTACGATGTCATACTCGAAAAGTACCCCAGCACCCCCACTTCCACCAGATTGAGCAAGTCCATAAATTTTACCATCTTTGGATTGCATCAAAGTACCTAACGGATTGCTTCCGTTAACTTCCGTAAAATCAAATTTCTTGGTAAATACTCCATTTGTAAAATCATATTTAAATAGAACGCCAAGATTATTTACCCCTCCTTGCGTAGTAGTTGCATATAGATGACCATCATTTGCTAGAATAAATGAACCTTGGGGATCATATCCATTTTCAAAAGTTAAATCTAGTTTTTTTGTAAATGTGTTGGTGGTTGGGTTGTATTTGAAAATAACACCAAAATTCCCTATACCGCTGTTCTGAACCATTCCATACAAATCGCCATTGGGCACAAGAGTAAGTGAACCCAAGGGATTACCTTGAGTCATCACTTGATAAAAATCTATCTTCTTAGTTAAAGTATTGGAATTTAAGTCATATTCAAATATTAACCCCGAACCATTAATCCCCCCATAAGGAGTCATTCCATACATCTTGCCATTATTTGCCAGCACCAAAGAGCTTTGAGGGTAAGCCCCATTTACTTGATCCTTAAAATCTATTTTTTTACTCAGGCTGTTGGTAATGAAATCATATTGAAACAAAACCCCTTGGTTGTTGACCCCGCCTCCAACGGTCAGTCCATACAACTTACCATCGCTACCTTGAATTAAAGAACCTAGTGGGAAGGATCCAATGGTTTCCTGATCGAATTCTATTTTTTTAGAGAAAATGCCAGTAGTTGGATTGTATTGGAAAAGTACGCCCTTATTTTTGGCTCCCCCCTCACGGGTCATGCCATAGAGCAATCCATCACTTGCCAATAATAAAGAACCATACGGATAAGCTCCGTTGGATTGTCCCGTAAAATCTACTTTTTTGGTGATGATGGAACTACCCGGATCATATTGGAACAGAACCCCAGAATTACTGATGCCACCCAAATAGGTCATTCCGTAAAGCATACCATCGTTGGCCTGCACCAGATGCGTTCGCCCAGGTTCGGAACCAAAATGATTGGCATTGACCGTGAAATTATGCTGCACTTCCAAATTGCTTCCCTGCCCATCAGTTTTAAAAATCACCCCTCTATTGTTAACACCTCCAGAACTCGTCATGCCCCAAAATTCTGTGTTCTGAGCGCTCACAGTTAAACCTAAGAAAAAGAAAAAGGAAATAAGTAGTTTTTCCATATTTGATTGAAATTTTACTTTAATGTAATACTTCTCCTTTGAATAATTAATGAGAAGAAATATTTTTTCAAAAATAGTATGCATGCATACTAAATTTCATATACCTTCGTAACCGTTTGCACCGTATGAAGAAAGAAGAGACCGTTGACTACCACATCAAAACCGCCTGGCATGCCATCGCGCGCATGTACAATCAGCAGGCGTTGAAGTTTGAGGGAACTATGTCAATTGGTTATGCTTTGTTGAACATCTCTTCCGAGGAAGGTACACCCGCCATGAAAATTGGGCCGATGATGGGATTAGAACCCAGAAGCTTGACCCGCCTGTTAAACTCAATGGAGGAGAAGGGCTTGATAATTCGGCAGGTAGACAAAAATGACAAGCGTTCCGTAAGAGTTTTGCTTACTAAAGAAGGGAAGAAGATGAAAGAGAAATCGCGCGAGACCGTGCTACGCTTTAACGAAGCTGTTCGCGATGAGATTTCAAACCAAAAATTGAATGTGTTTTTTGAAGTGGTGCAAGACATAAACAACGTTATTGAACGCAGTAGTGTTTACGAGAAACAATTAACCTAGAACTGTTAACTAATTATATGAATCGTTCCATCAAAAAAATGGCTGTCCTCGGCTCAGGCGTAATGGGTTCTTCCATTGCCTGCCACTTTGCTAACATTGGTTGTGAAGTCATGCTACTTGACATTGCTCCGAAAGAATTGACTGAAGAAGAAAAGGCCAAAGGCCTTGCGCTTGACAATAAGTTGGTGAAAAACCGCATTGTGCAAAGCTCGTTCGACAAGTGCATCAAATCGAGCCCTGGGCCGATTTATAGTAAGAAGTTTTTGCAGCGCATTACGCTTGGCAACTTTGAGGATGATTTGCAAAAAATCAAAAACGTAGATTGGATTATTGAAGTGGTGGTGGAAAACCTCGACATTAAAAAGAAAGTTTACGAGCAAGTAGAGAAGTACAGAACCCCTGGCACGCTCATTACTTCTAACACTTCGGGAATTCCCATTCATTTAATGGCCGAAGGCCGCAGTGAAGATTTCAAAAAGCATTTTGCAGGTACGCACTTTTTCAATCCGCCTCGTTACTTAAAATTATTTGAAGTAATACCCACGCCACACACCGACCCAGAAATCACCAAATTCTTATTGCATTATGGTGATTTGTATTTGGGCAAAACATCGGTGTTGTGTAAAGATACGCCTGCCTTCATTGGCAATCGAGTAGGTGTGTGGGGTTTATTGAAGGTAATCGATTCCATGCGCAAATACGATTTGAATGTGGATGAAATTGATAAGTTGACAGGTCCCGTTATTGGAAGGCCGAAGTCAGCAACCTTTAGAACATCCGATGTGGTAGGCTTGGATACGCTCGTGAAAGTGGCCAACAATCTGTATGCTGGCTTGCCCAACGATGAAGGCCGCGATATGTTTAAGTTACCCGAAGTGGTGACCAAGCTGGAGCAGAACAAATGGCTCGGAGATAAAACAGGTCAAGGTTTTTATAAGAAAGCAAAAAGTGCGGATGGCAAATCAGAAATTTTAACGCTCGATTTAAAGACATTAGAATACAAGCCAAAAGCAAAGGCAAAATTCGCAACGCTTGAAACGACCAAGACCATCGACAACCTGAAAGATCGATTTAAGGTGTTGCTAGCGGGCAAAGACAAAGCGGGCGATTTTTACCGCGATTGTTTTTATGGATTGTTTCAGTATGCTTCGAATCGCATTCCAGAAATTAGTGATGAGTTGTACCGCATTGATGATGCTGTGTGTGCTGGCTTTGGTTGGGAACTTGGGCCATTCGAAACATGGGATGCCGTAGGCGCAGAAAAAACCGTGCAAGCCATGGAAGCAGCTGGCTACAAACCAGCAGCATGGGTGTATGATATGATTGCCGCTGGCAACAAAACATTCTATAAAGTAGAGGGTGGTCAGCGCAAGTATTATGATATTCCAAGCAAGTCCTACAAAGTAATCAACAGCAAAGAGGCGTTTATTATTTTAGAAAATCTGAGCGACAAAGTGGTGTGGAAAAATGCCGACTCAAAAGTTACTGACTTGGGCGATGGTGTTATCAACTTCGCATGGCACAGTAAGAGTTATACGCTAGGTAGTGCGGTGGTAGAAGGGCTTAACAAAGCGATCGACTTAGCAGAGAAAAGTTATCGTGGCTTGGTGATTGGCCATCAAGGCGCAGACTTCTCGTTGGGTGCCAATTTAGGAATGGTGTTTATGTACGCCATCGAGCAAGAGTATGATGAGTTGGATTTCATGGTTCGTGCATTCCAAAATTCTGTGATGCGCATCCGCTATTCAGGAGTTCCGGTAGTAGTGTGTCCGCAAAGCAGAACGTTGGGCGGTGGTTGCGAGATGACCATGCACGCTGACTTGGTGCAAGCTGCAGCCGAAACCTATATCGGTTTGGTAGAAGTAGGAGTGGGGCTAATCCCTGGTGGAGGTGGCACCAAAGAATTCACCAAACGCGTAAGCGATGCCTTGCAAGAAGGAGATGTGGAGTTGAACGAACTTCAAAATGCATTTATGAACATCGCGACAGCAAAAGTGGCGTTAAGCGCAGAAGAAGCAAGAGAGATGGGCGTGCTGCGCGCCAAAGACAGAATCTCTGTAAATAAAGACCGTCAGATTTTAGATGCGAAGGCTGCGGTGATTGAATTGGCCGATGCGGGGTATACGATGGCACCACAAGCAAAGAACATCAAAGTGCAAGGTCGTACGGGCATGGCGTTGTTTGCCGCAGGTGTAACTGGCATGAAGATGGGGCGCTACATCAGCGACCACGACATGAAGATTGCGATGAAGATTGCGAACGTGATGTGCGGTGGTGATTTGAGCTATCCGCAAGAAGTAACCGAGCAATATTTGTTGGACTTGGAGCGTGAAGCATTTGTTTCTCTATGTGGAGAGAAAAAGACCCTAGAACGGATTCAGAGTATTTTGACTGGGGGAAAACCATTGAGAAACTAGTAGGCAGTCGGCAGTTTACAGTCGGCAGGGTAATGCATGAGTAAATTGCCAATAGATGCAATAGGAAAGATAGTGACAAGTAATCAGTTGGCAGGCTAGATAGAACAGAATGAAAAGTAAAGGATATAGAAGTCTGATCGTTTATCAAAAGGCATTTGCGCTTGCGATTAGGATTTTTCAAATCACGAAAAATTTCCCAAAAAGCGAGACGTATTCTTTGGTTGACCAAATCAGGCGGTCATCTCGTTCTGTTTGCTCGTGCGTTGCCGATGCTTATCGTAAACGACAATACCAAGCCTACTTCGTAAATAAATGTTCGGATGCGGATGGAGAGAACAGCGAGACAATTGTTTGGTTGGAATTTTCGTTAGCAAGTGAATTTATATCTCAGGCCGAGTTTGATGAGCTTGAGCAAATCGCAGAGGAAATAGGGAGGATGCTCAATACGATGATTGAACACCCTGAGAAATTTTTACCAAAAGAAAAATTAAAAGCAGTAACATAACTTAATAGTAGCTCCAGACTGCCTACTGCCGTCTGCCTACTGCCAACTTTAAATACAGAAATATGGATGCATACATTGTTTCAGGATTTCGCACAGGAGTCGGAAAAGCAAAAAAAGGCGGGTTTAGATTCACTCGACCTGACGACCTTGCTGCTGATGTGATTAAACATCTAGTAAAGTCAGTACCGGGCGTTGAAAATAAAATGATTGATGACCTCATTGTGGGCAATGCGGTGCCAGAAGCAGACCAAGGCATGCAGATGGGGCGTATCATCGCATTATTAGCATTGGGCCTTGATGTGCCGGGCATGGTGGTGAATCGATACTGCGGCTCGGGCGTGGAGACCATTGCAATTGCAAGTCAGCGCATCCACGCAGGGCAAGCCGATATCATTATAGCGGGCGGAACCGAGTCGATGTCACTGGTCCCGGTGATGGGTTTCAAAACAGCGTTGAATTATAAAATCGCAACCGAGAACCCCACCTACTATACCAGCATGGGTTTGACGGCAGAAGAAGTATCGAAGCAATTCAAAATTTCTCGCGAAGAGCAAGATCAGTTTTCGTACGAGTCGCACATGAAAGCGGCTGCCGCTTGGAAGGCCGGAAAATTCAAAGACGAAGTAGTACCCATCACCGTAAAAGAAACCTACGTAGATGAAAACATGAAAAAGAAAACCCGTGAGTTTGTAGTGCAAATCGATGAGGGTATCCGCGCTGAAACTACCGTAGAAGGTTTATCGAAATTAAAACCCGTATTTGCGGTAGGCGGTTCTGTCACCGCAGGTAACTCTTCACAAACATCAGACGGTGCTGCGTTTGTGATGGTGATGAGCGAGCGAATGGTGAAACAACTCAACGTGAAGCCTATCGCACGAATGGTAAGCTACGCAACAGCCGGTGTTGACCCACGGATCATGGGCATTGGCCCCGTGGCCGCAATTCCAAAAGCGTTGAAAAACGCAGGCCTAAAACTCAATGATATTGATTTGATTGAATTGAACGAGGCGTTCGCGGCACAATCATTGGCGGTAGTTAAAGAGTTGGGTATTGATAGAACCAAGCTAAATGTAAACGGTGGAGCGATAGCCGTTGGGCATCCACTCGGTTCATCGGGCGCGCGTCTTTCCGTACAATTGTTTAATGAACTTCGCAGACAAAACAAAAAGTATGGAATGGTAACGGCTTGTGTTGGCGGAGGACAAGGGGTGGCGGGGATTTATGAGTTATTGAATTAAAAAGTTGGCAGTAAGCAGTCTGCAGGAATTCTGACTGCCAACTGGTTACTACCCACTGCCGACTTATCAAGATAAAGTAAAATTTAAAAGCAGAACATATGGCAACAACAGCGCAAACGACAACAGCCTTGAAGGGCGGAGAATTTTTAATCAGGGAAACTCAAGCTCACGATATTTTTATTCCAGAAGAATGGAACGAAGAGCAAAAAATGATTGCCCAAACGTGTTTGGATTTTATCAAGACAGAAATCACACCACGCTTGGATGAAATTGATTCAATGAAGCATCCTGAGTTGATGCCTTCGCTATTAGAGAAAGCCGGACAACTTGGTTTGCTCGGCACATCAGTGCCCGAAAGCTTGGGCGGCTTTGGAATGTCATTCAACACAACCATGTTGGTGGCGGAGGTACTAGGTGGTGCCCACTCCTTTGCAGTGGCCTATGGTGCGCATACAGGCATTGGCACGTTACCGATTTTGTATTACGGAACGGAAGAACAAAAGAAAAAGTATGTTCCCAAGTTAGCAACAGGCGAGTGGAAAGCTTGCTACTGTTTGACAGAACCCGATTCTGGTTCGGATGCGAATAGCGGGAAGACGAAAGCCAAGTTGAGTGCGGATGGCAAGCACTACCTCATCACCGGACAAAAGATGTGGATTACCAACGGTGGCTTTGCCGATGTGATGATTGTGTTTGCCAAAATCGACAATGACAAAAATTTGACGGCCTTCATTGTTGAGAAATCTTTTGGTGGCATTACCATGAACGAAGAAGAAAAAAAGATGGGTATTAAAGGTTCCTCTACCCGCCAGATTTTCTTCAACGATTGCAAGGTGCCTGTTGAAAATATGTTGAGCGAACGCGAAAACGGATTTAAGATTGCGGTGAACGTGCTGAACATTGGTCGTATTAAGTTAGGCTCGGGTGCGGTAGGCGGTGCCAAGTTTGCTATTGCGAAGGCAATAAATTATTCAAAAGAGCGCAAGCAGTTCGGTACTTCTATTGCTAATTTCGGAGCCATCAAGCATAAGATTGCGCAGACCATTGCTCACACATTTGCTTCTGAGTCGGCACACTACCGTGCAGGACAAAATATTGATGATGCGTATGATACTTACATTGCCAGTGGCATGGAGCCCGGCAAAGCCCGCTTAAAATCACTGGAGGAATATGCCATTGAATGTGCCATCTTAAAAGTACATGGTTCCGAAGTGTTGGATTTTGCAGTGGACGAAGGTGTGCAGATTTACGGTGGTATGGGATTCTCGGCAGAAGGCCCAATGGATAGAGCTTATCGGGATGCGCGCATCAACCGCATCTTTGAAGGTACGAACGAAATCAACCGAATGCTTACCATCGACATGTTGATGAAACGTGCGATGAAGGGTACATTGGATTTGATGAATCCAGCCATGGCCGTTCAAAAAGAATTGATGAGCATTCCGGATTTTGGGGCAAGTGATGATGAGGCTGTTTTTGCGAAAGAGAAAAAAGTGATTGCCAATTTGAAGAAAGCAGGCTTGATGGTATCGGGGGCGGCTGTTCAGAAATTCATGATGAAGTTGAGCGAAGAACAGGAAGTGTTGATGAACCTGGCCGACATGTTGATTGAAGTATATGTGGCCGAATCAACGCTGTTGCGTGTCGAAAAACTCATTGGCATCCGTGGAGAGAAAGCGTGTGAAATCCAAAAGGAAATTGCGATGATTTATTTGCACCATGCTGTGGAAACCGCCACCAACGCAGGCAAGCAGGCCATTTATGCTTTCGCGGAAGGTGATGAGCAACGCTTGATGTTGATGGGCTTGAAACGCTTCACTAAAATTGACCCGTACAATTTGAAAGAATCGAGAAGAAAGGTTGCGAACTATGCTATTGAAAAGGGAGACTACCCTTTTTAAGATGTGAAACGTCTGATTTGAGACTTGAGAAAACCCGGGAGTAATTCCGGGTTTTTGCGTTTAGTCGGGCAGGTACTTTTGAAAATAACCGTAGCACCATGTTCCCGCCAAGGCAGAGAGCAAGGTAACGATGGCTACTAGGGTGCCGCTTCCGATCTGTGTATAAATTGGCCCGGGGCAAGCGCCCGTTAATGCCCAACCAAATCCAAAGAGTAAACTACCGATGATGATTCCGTGGTGATATTCTTTTTTTGGCATTTCAATTTCTTCTCCCTCCAATGTTTTTATTTTCAGTTTGCGGATAAGCAACAAAAGAATGGCTCCAGTAGGAATGGCGGTCATGAATATTCCAAACATGTGAAAACTTTCAAAGCGAAACATTTCTTGAATGCGGTACCACGAAATGGCCTCGCCTTTGGTAAGCACCAACCCGAAGAAAACGCCTACAAACAAATACTTTAAATTTCTCATAATGCTAAAATGTAGGGAAGTATAAACTTGCTAAACAAAATGCCACCTAGAAAAAAGGAAGCAGTTGCCACCAGCGATGGCCACTGCAATGCGGACAAACCCAAGATGCCATGACCGGAGGTGCATCCCCGCGCATAACGTGTTCCAAACCCTACCAAAAATCCACCGACTACAAGGAGCAGAAAACCTTTTATCGTCAGCACCGAACCCCAATGAAATAATTCTTGTGGCATCAACCCACTTGCTTCCGCAATTCCAAAAGATGATAAATATGACCACGTATTTTCAGATAAGGCAACGGGTTTTGGATTGGCTAATAGATGGCCTCCCATAAATCCACCGAGAAACAAACCAACTACAAAGAATAGATTCCAAGCATCTTTTTTCCAATCATAGTTGAACAGGGGAAGTTTGTGTGGCAACACTGCGGCACAAATTTGCCGTAACGAAGACGAGATGCCAAGCTTTTTGTTGCCCAGCAAAAGCAGCAACGGCACCGTGGCACCGATGAGTGGGCCGGCTACATACCAAGGCAAAGGTTTGTATAAAAACTCCATAATGATTAAAAGTCAGTAGCAAATATATAATAATCTACTGAATTGATAGATTTAATACATAATTCAGATTAGAGATTGGTTTAAACGAGTGGCTTCGTACGGATTATATTTTTTAATCAAGCCGCACAGCAGAATTTCCACTCCTCAATTTTTCCAAGCAACTAATTGGGCATTTGCTTACCTTCACCATCAGATTTCTAGGAATTTTGTGAAAACAATCATTTGCTGAAATCAAAATCAACATCTAATGATTAGGAATCAGGTGAATCACATGAATCATTACTACCTAAAAAGCTTCGCACTCATCAGGACTAAAATATTTCTTTAACCCAAATCACAGTTAAGACAATGGCAACGTATCAATTGCAAATCAATGGAAAGACATTACAAGCCGATGTAGAACCCGATACCCCGCTGCTGTGGGTGCTACGCGATTCGGTCGGTTTGCTCGGCACGAAGTATGGATGCGGCATAGGGCAGTGTGGTGCTTGCACGGTGCATATCAACGGCACGGCAGTGCGCTCGTGCTCGCTGCCAGTGTCTGCTGTAGGAACCAAAAAAGTGACCACTATTGAGGGGCTTTCAGAAAACGGAACGCACCCGGTGCAACAAGCGTGGGACGAAGTGGACGTAGCGCAATGTGGCTATTGCCAAGCAGGACAAATTATGACGGCTGCTGCTCTGTTGGCAAAAAACCCGAAACCTTCTGCAGAACAAATTGATACAGCCATGAATCCGAATCTGTGCCGATGTGGTACGTATCACCGCATTCATGAAGCAGTAGTAGTAGCATCCAATAAAATGACCAAATAAAAAATGGCTATGGAAACAATTTCAACAACCAGTAGAAGGAATTTTTTAAAGATAGCTGCGCTTTCCAGTGGTGGATTGGTGTTGGGCTTTCATTGGAATGAAAGTGCTGCTACCTCTTTTAA
Organism: Chryseotalea sp. WA131a; assembly: GCA_025370075.1. Classification (NCBI taxonomy): domain Bacteria; kingdom Pseudomonadati; phylum Bacteroidota; class Cytophagia; order Cytophagales; family Chryseotaleaceae; genus Chryseotalea; species Chryseotalea sp. WA131a. The sequence continues at coordinate 3,676,143 of CP073016.1, forward strand.
AGTATTGAAAGATGAAGCGATGCTGAGCGAGCACAACTTCAATAGCTATTTGTCTATTTCAACAGAAGACATCATCACTATATTTTCACCCAACCCAGAGCTGGGGCAAAATATCAAAACTTCTTTCCCCATGATTGTGGCCGAAGAGTTGGATGCCGATTGGAGCAAAGTGAAAATTATTCAGGCTGCACTCGACACCAAAAAGTACGAGCGACAACTAACAGGCGGAAGTGGTGCCATTCCACATTCGTGGGAACGCTTGCGCAAGGCAGGCGCCACGGCCCGGCATTTATTGGTAGAGGCGGCAGCTAAAAGATGGAGTGTTGCTTCGTCAGCGTTGGTGACGGAAAATGGAAAAGTCATAGACAAAGCAAATAATCGTTCGCTCAGTTATGGAGAGTTGGTGACGGATGCCGCTACGATAGCTGTACCTGCCGATGTAAAACTGAAAGACAAAAAAGATTTTAAAATCATTGGCAAGGCAATAAAGAATGTAGAGAACGAGGCCATCTTCACCGGCAAGCCGTTGTTTGGTTTGGATTTTTATCGTGAGGGTATGTTGCACGCGATGGTTCAACGGCCTACAGGTTTTGGAATGAAAATAAAATCAGTGGACAGTGCGGCAGCCAGGGCTGTACCCGGAATTATTGATGTGGTGCAATTCAAAAATAATGTAGCCGTAGTGGGCAAATCAACTTGGCAAATCATTAAAGCACGCAAACTGCTGAAAGTTGACTACGAACCCGATGGGACGGTTGAAAGCTCTGCCGACCACGACAAGCTTTTCAAAGAGTTGTTGAACAGCAAAGACGCAACGGTGCGCAGGAAAAATGGCGATGTAGAGGCTGCTTTTAAAAATGCTGCCAAAGTGATTGTGAAGGAATACCAATGTCCGTTCATTCCGCACAATCCTTTGGAGCCCATGAACTTTTTTGCAGATGTTCGTGCCGATGGTGTGGAGCTAATCGGCCCCACGCAAACACCCGACCGCGCTCGCGGTGAGGTAGCGAAGTTATTGAATATCTCGCCCGAAAAAATTACCGTGGAGATTACGCGCTTGGGTGGTGGATTCGGTAGAAGGTTATATGCCGATTACGTGTTAGAAGCAGCAGAACTCTCGAGCATTTTGAAAGCACCTGTAAAAGTTACTTGGCTGCGTGAAGATGACATGAGCGGTGGTACGTATCGCCCTGCCGTGCGTTACCGATTTGAAGCAGCCTTGGATGGAAATGGAAATGTGATTGGTTATAAGTTAAGAGGCGTGGGCATGAACTCGGGTAACCCCACACGTGAAGATAATTTTCCCTCGGGTGCGGTAGAGAATTTATTGATTGACTCGGTGGAACACAAGTCGAGCATTACTACCGGTGCGTGGCGCGCGCCCATCACTAATTTTTTGGCGTATGCCGAGCAAGCGTTTTTAGATGAAGTGGCTGCCGAAGTAAAACAAGACCCTGTTCAGTTTCGATTAAACCTTTTGGAGAAAGCAAAAAAATCGCCCACAGGCCCGATCAAGTACGACATCGACCGCATGAAAGCAGTGATTGAATTGGTGGCTGAAAAATCGAACTGGGGCAAAAAGAAAAATGTAGCGCAGGGGTTCAGTGTTTATTTCTCACATCGCTCGTATGTGGCACAAGTGGCCGAAGTGGAAGTTAAGAATGGAAAACCTACGTTGCAAAAAATTTATGCTGCAGCCGATTGTGGTGTGGTGGTGAACCTAAGTGGTGCGATGCAACAAGTACGCGGTGGTATTGTGGACGGACTCGGTCATGCCTTCTATGGAAATCTGACTTTTAAGAATGGTGAACCAGAGCAAAAGAATTTCAACACCTATCGGTTGATTCGGTTGAAAGAGATTCCTGAAATTGATGTTCACTTTGTGAACAACGGCATTGACCCAACAGGTTTGGGCGAGCCAGCACTTCCCCCGACAGGTGGCGCGGTGGCAAATGCATTCTTTAAAGCAACGGGCAAGCGATTGTACAACCAGCCGTTCTTTAAGCAGGACGCGTTAGAGGGTGTGCAGTTAGGGACGAAGGGGTGATTTTATTTGATGGTTGTGGTGTCATGAATTTATGAATACTAACGTTTTAAAGGAACTATATTGGACGGTTGGGATTGCGGTAGCAACTGGGACAATTGGGATGTTGTTATTTAATGCTCGACTTTGGGATGGGCAACCAGTTGAGATTCAACTTCCAGAAATGTATTTAGTTTTCTCAAAGCTATCAGTGTTAATAATTATTTTTTTAATTCTGTTGACGAGTTGTTATATAACGCGGATAATTTATTACAAACTCGACAATAAAATATTGATGGGATTTTTGACATTCCTTTTATTGTCCCTTCTGCTTTATCAATTCGCTTATTTAGAATGGATAAATGGATTTGAATATCACATTGCCCCAGCCGTTGATAAAGGTGATTATTTTCAAAAACTTGACGTTCTTGGGTTTAAAGAATTCAGAGTACTTATGTGGACATTAATTTCCGCTAACGGGATAATCTTAACGGCAGTTGGTCTGAGATTTTTTAAAACTAAAGAGATTGAGTTGACTCGCATGAAGACCCAATAATGCTTATGTTTCATTGTGAGGATTATTATTTTTGGGTAAGAAACATATTCACAATATAAATATATAACCACAAATCCCCTTTTCATCGGATTTCAATGGAACAGAAAAGAACTAGCTTTCTACTAAAAATCACCCGCTGATGAAAAAACTATCGAACACCTACGTTATACTTTTTTTGTAATCACTGGCCATGAGCAACGCCTACTCCACAAAGTAAAAGCCAAGGCCGTGGTATTACTTTACTAAATCCAAGTAAGGGGATTTATAAAGAACCCAGAGTAAACTCAGCTTGCTTAACATCTCTGGAATTTCCTCCCACAAAAACTTGAAATTTGCCAGGTTCGTAACCAAAACTCAAATCGGATTTATAAAAAGATAAATCCTTGACGTGAATAGTAAAATGAACGGTCTTATTTTCGCCCGCTTTGAAATTGATTTTCTGGAAGCCCTTCAACTCCTTAACGGGACGGGTGATGGAGCCAACCAAATCCCGAATATATAATTGAACCACTTCCGCTCCATCGCGCGAGCCTGTATTGGTCACCTCGATAGTAAGGTTTAGCGAGTCGGTTGGTAAAATATCTGTTTTACTCAATTTGATTTCTCCATATGAAAATTGAGTATAGCTCAAACCAAATCCAAAGGGATACACTGGGTCGTTGGAAACATCTAAATAATTTGAACGGAATTTTTGAAACCACTTATCATTGCCCAGTGGACGACCTGTATTTTTATGGGAATAGTAAAGCGGTAGCTGCCCTACATTTTGAGGAAACGTGGTGGTTAGTTTACCCGATGGATTGACATCGCCAAATAAAACATCGGCAATGGCATCGCCTGCTTCGCTGCCGCCATACCACACATTTAAAATCGCGGGAACATTTTCTTCTTCCCATGCAAGTGCCAAAGGCCTTCCAGTAAACAAAACCAACACCACGGGCTTTCCTGTCTTCAATAATGCTTTTACCAATTCCTTTTGTGTTTCTGGAATTTCAATGTTCGTTCGGCTCGATGCTTCTCCGCTCATTTCAGCCGATTCTCCAACAGCCGCAATAATTACATCTGCGCCCTTTGCTATTTGCACGGCTTCGTTGCGTAGCTCTTCTGCCGAACGCTTGTCGCGATGAAGAGTTTTGCCAAACATAGTTCCACGTTCTTCAATAGCCTCATCTGCATCTAAGTTAGAACCTTTTGCATATACTACTTTTGCACTTGCTCCTACTGCTTTTTGTAATCCTTCACGTACCGAAATCGATTCTGAAAAACGTGCCGCTACACTCCATGTGCCTGTCATATTTTCTTTGGCATCAGCCAGCGGCCCAACCAAGGCAATCGTTCCCGTTTTTTTGATGGGAAGAATATCTCCTTTGTTCTTTAGCAAAACAAAACTTTGTGCGGCAATGCTTCGCGCCTCCGCTCGGTTCGCAGATGTAAAAATTTCGTTTTTTGCTCTATCGACATTGCAGTAGCGATAGGGATCATGAAAGAGACCCAACTTGAATTTTGCTTCCAATATTCTTCGGCACGCATCGTTGATTTGTTTTTCTGATATTTTACCTTCTTTCACAGATTGACGGAGTGTACTTAGCAGACCTTCGCTTACCATGTCCATATCCAAACCGGCATCTAATGCTTTGGCTGAAACAGTTTGCAAATCGCCAAGGCCATGGTTAATCATTTCGCTTACGCCTGTATAATCTGAAACCAGAAAGCCTTTGAAGTTCCACTCGTTACGCAGCACATCGGTGAGCAGCCACTTATTGGCCGTAGCCGGCACACCATCTATTTCGTTAAAGGATGCCATTACACTTCCAACACCAGCGTCAATTGCCGCTTTGTAAGGCGGAAGGTATTCGTTGTACATGCGCACGCGGCTCATGTCGGTGGTGTTGTAATCGCGGCCAGCTTCGGCCGCACCGTAAAGTGCGTAGTGCTTGACGCAGGATAGGATTGTATTGTTTGCTGACAAATCGTTGCCTTGATAGCCGCGCACCATCGCTTTTGCAATCTCCGAACCGAGGTGAGGATCTTCACCGCTTCCTTCCGAAATTCTGCCCCAGCGCGCATCGCGGGAAATATCTACCATGGGCGAAAATGTCCAGTTGATTCCATCGGCACTAGCCTCTTGTGCCGCTATGCGTGCGCTACGCTCAATCAACTTCATATCCCATGAACAACTCAACCCCAATGGAATTGGAAAAATGCTTTCATATCCATGGATCACATCCATTCCAAAAATCAATGGAATTTTTGTACGGCTTTTTTCTACAGCAATTTTTTGTACCTCTCTGATTTTGGCGACTGACTTTATGTTGAACAAGCCGCCCACCATTCCGCTCTCGATTTTCTTTGCAATGTCTGAGCTGCCTGTTTCACCTGTCACCATATCGCCTGACGAGGGCAGGTTGAGTTGGCCGATTTTCTCTTCAAGTGTCATTTGACTGAGAATGGAATCGACCACGTGCGTCATGCGGTCGCTTTTTTGCTGGGGCGTTGAGCAGGCCATTGCCAAGAGCAAGGCACTGAAAGGGAGTATAGATTTTGAGAACATCGTGATTAGATTAGTGGATAGTTTTTTTTATTGAGAGGTATGAATGTTATGGCGCAAAGCCCAATTTTGTTTTGGCTACTTGCACTTCAGGGGCCGACATAAATAAATTCCACAATAGTCCCGAGCGGTAGTTCTCCATCATCACTACGATCGGCCCTTGGTCGATGGCGAGGTACCATGGTTTTGTCCAGTTGGCTTGCTCGCTAAAGCCATCATAAAATCCGTACGTTCCAAAAATTTTTGTGTTGAGGCTGTCGTAGAAGTAGCGCATGGCCACTTGGCTTTCTTTCGGTGTATAGGGAAAAGAGGAAAGAGCTGCTGTTGGGCTAATCACACTTTTGTCTTCGTTGGGGCTATGGGCGGCATAAAATTTTATGGAATAACCCGCAGTAAGACCCCAGCAGTTAGGTCCGTAGCCTTTATAATGGAGTGGGTTCTCAACACAGTATTTATAATTAATCAGTGTGTGATTGACATTGTGTTGCCAATAATCGGCATAGGTATCTTTTAGCTTGCGCGGATCCAATCCCAAAAATGAATAGTGCGACCAAAACAGCGGCCCTCCAAATTGTTGTGCCCCGTTGTGCTTCAATGCAAGATGCAATCCATATTGCTGATGTGCCGAATCATTTCGAATGGCACCTTTGCGCGCCCAACCTTCATGATAGGCAGCGGCAGGTATTGAATGTGTTGGCGAAGCGGCTGCAAGAACGTACGTAATCAGGCATTCATTGTAACCTTCCAACGGAAAATTCATCACCCACTCTTTGTCGGGCGACCAGTGCCAATACAGTACATTTTTTTTGTTTTGATACCAATCCCACTCCACACCTCGCCACAGCGAATCGATTTTGCTGGCCAGCGCCTTTTCTTCTTTGTTGCCATCTTTAAAATATTGGCGCACGCACAAAAGACCTTGCACTAAAAACGCGGTCTCCACCAAATCACCACCATCATCATTTTTACTGAATGGTTTTACTTTTCCTGTTTCGCCATACATCCAATGTGGCCATGCACCATGAAAGCGATCGGCTTTTGCTAACCAATTCGTTAGCTTGATCATGCGTTTCGTTCCTTCTGTGCGTGTAATAAAGCCTCGCTCCATACCAACCAATATGGCCATCACGCCAAAGCCTGTGCCACCTGTTGTCACCACATTTTTGTCATTGTCCGGATAATCATTATCCAAATGAATTCGCTCGCGTGCCGCGCCAGAAACAGGCTCGGCTCCTTCCCAGAAATACTGAAAGGTTTTGTATTGGACTAACGTGAAAAGTGAATCATCAGAAATGGATTTGCTTGATTCATTTTTTGAAGAAGGCTTGCATGAATGGAGCACAAGCACCATTACAAAAGTGGCTACAAACAGGTACTTCATATTTTTTTCGATTAGCCCAATTCTCATATTGATCAGAATTTAATAATCTTACTTTTTTGTGAAAGCCCCGTTTCACCAATGGCTTCGATTTGCACGTAATAAGTTATGCCCTTGTTCAATCCTCTAAAATAGCGCTCTGTTTTGTCGTGTACCATAATGCAGTTGTATAATTTATCGGGTTGAACCCCATAATAAATGTTGTAGGCATACGCACCGTCCACAGCCTTCCATGTAAAGGTCGCATCACGGGTGTCAACATGCCTTGCAATTTTGAAACCCGAAACTGTTTCCGGTTGATTGCCTTCTGCTTTTCCAAATACGCGAAAGCCAGCAATGGCAAATTTTCCATCGGCCATGTGAATGTTTTCCAGTTTGAGATAGCGGGTGCGAAACGGTCTTTTTAATTGTACATAATCGTGTGGCACATCGGTTTTGTTTTTACTTTTGTCAATCAAGGTCTGCCACTTTTCACCATCCTGGCTATGGTGTATTACATATTGATGGTAAATGTTGTATTGCTTATCGCGAAGGCGTGCACCTTCATCTGCATAGTTTATCTGGATAGCATACAGGTCATATTCCCTGCCTAAATCGACCGCTAAAAACTCACCAGCTTGATCTGATGCAGCGCTCCAATAGTCACGAATATTTTCGTTGAAAGCGAGCGATGGATCTTTTCCGTTTAAAGAAGAGGATGCCCACGCTTTCTTTTTATACGAAAGCAACATCCATCCTGTAAAGGTAGATTGGGTGTGATCGCGCAAAGCTGAAGCGTGATAGCTGGGGTAATCGCCAAATGCCGTGATGCTATACATTTGTCCATCGGCATCAAAACCTGTCGGGAAAACGCCCAACCTTCTTTCAAATTTGTACTTGATCCAATTCAGCATGGTGGCAATATGCCAATAGTTTCCAAATTTGTCTTGAAAGGTGCTACCATGGCCGGCTCCAGTGATGAAGCCGCCAACCTTTGTAGAAAATGGATTGTAATTTTGGTACACAAACGGACCAAGAGGATGGTCGCCCACCAATACACCATCGGCATACACATTGAACTCTGTGCCGGGTGCAGCATACTGATAATAATATTTGCCGTTGTGCTTGGTCATCCAAGCCCCTTCGGTATAGGGGGCGATGGTTGTATCAGTATTGTCTTCCCCAAAACGTTCCCATCCATGTTCATTTGGGTATAGCCTCGATAATTCCTTTTTTTCACCCACTGGCTGATATTTTTTTTTCGTATCCAACTCCATACCGTACAAAGGGAATGTGTTGCTGCTTCCCCAATACACGTAGGCTTTGCCATCGTCATCTTTAAAAAAGGAAGGATCCCACGTGGATACGCGAAAAGAGTCTGTCAGTATTTTCCACTTCGCGTGAACGGGGTCCGTACTAAAATAAAGTGGCATGGGGTCAGGTGCTGCAAAAGACGGAATAAACAATAATGTATCGCCCCAAGCCCATGCACCGGGTGCACACACATTGTCGGCCGCTATGCCATTACTTTGAAAATCTTGTTTCACAAAGTTCCACTTACGCATATTGGCACTCCACCAGTATCCGTTTTGGTTGGTTGAAAACAGATAAAGTGTATCGCGCAGTTTAACTACAGCAGGGTCTGCGGTACTGCGGTGCGATTGATCTTGTGCGTAGTATTTATGGGTAGATGGTATGTATGCATAATCCAGATTCATGGGATTGCAATACGTGTTCGGGATATCAAGATACCCAGGTTGGTGTTGTTCACAGCCGATTAGCAAAATCAGAGCAGCCAATAGGACAAAAAAATAAATAACTTTAATTGAAACGTTCATGATGAACTAATAGCTAAAGCCAAGTTTTGTCAAACCATCTTTCACTTCCGGTGCTGACATAAATAAGTTCCAGAGCAATGCCGAGCGATGGTTCTCAATCATAATGATGATCGGCCCTTGATCAATAGCCAGATATGAATTAGCGATCCAACCTTCAGTAACATTAAAGGCATCGTAAAAACCGTAGTCGCCCCAAAGTTGATCGCCCATGGTGTAGTAGAAAAACTTTAAAGCATCCATGCTTTCAGTAGGTGTGTAAGGCATTGATGAGAGTGCAGCTGTTGGCGAAATCACACCCAAATCGTTGGTTGGCGAATGGGCGGAATAACCCGATTGATTGTCACTGGCCGTTAAACCCCAATTTTGATCACTATAGCTCACAAAGTTTTTTGGGTTCGCAATGCAGTATGCACGATTGATCAAGGTGTGATTTACATTCTGTTCCCAATAATTGGCATATTGATCTGAAAGACTCTTCGGATTCAATCCTAAAAAAGAGTAGTGAGCAAAAAATAAAGGACCGCCAAAATCATACCCCAACGGCAACTTGATGTTATAGAATAGCTTGTTATTTCTCATCGCACCATTGCGCGCCCAACCATTGTTGTAAACCGCAGGACTTATGGTATATGTAGTTGAAGTCGCAGCTAGTGTATAGACAATCAACGCTTCGTTGTATCCGTTGATTTGCATGTTCATCGCCCACCCCTTGTCGAGCGACCAGTGCCAGTATAAAACATTTTGATTACCACGAGTAAACCAATTCCAATCTACCGCTTCGCATAGCACATTGATACGATCTTTTAAGCTTTGCTCTTCCGAAACTGCGCCATTCAGGTATTGGCGCACGGTTATTAATCCTTGCACCATAAATGCCGTCTCAACCAAATCTGCCCCGTTGTCGTTTGCGCTAAAGGGGATTGTTTTACCAGTGTTTCCGTTGATCCAATGAGGCCATGCACCATGAAAACGATCTGAGGTTTCAAGAAACGTAATTACTTTATTGAGCCGATCCAGACCTTGTGAGCGTGTAATAAATCCTCGCTCTATACCCACAATCAACGCCATCACTCCAAAACCGGAACCTCCGAGCGTCACTAAATCGCCCGAGCTATTTCGTTCGCGTGCCATGCCGCTGGCAGGATGTGCAAAGTCATAGAAATATTTAAAGGTTTGGCGTTGTGTAAGTGTCAACAACGCATCATCACTGATTATTGGATATTTGGGGGTTGGATCAACCTTGGTGTAAAAATTCCTTAGGTAAGTAGTAAAAACCTCACCGTTAACACCCGTTATTGACCCTGAAATAAGTAATTGGTGGCGACTAAGATGTGACATGGGCGTTAGCGGAGAAATGGTGACGCGTTTATTGTCGCTCGACACCGCAATTGTGCTTGGCACTAAACCCTTTGGACCCAACAATCTTACATTTTGTGTGTTTGCTGTGGTCAGATCAATAGCGTTTGAAAATGTGATATCGACAGGCACATTTAAGTCTACGTCTTTGATAAGTGCAGCGTTTAAGAACTCTTTCCCACCGAATTTTAATCCCGTTAAGCTGAGCGGCAATGCTTGCGTTACGAACGAAATGTTTACCCCCAAGAACGTTTCACCTTTTGCGCCCTTCAGCTGTTCACTTATTGCCAACTCGTAGGCTTGATTTGAAACAAGTGTGGTTGTGATAGAAACCGTACGTCCATTATCAAGATAGTCAAAAGCCAATCCCACATAATCGGTATTTTTTTTTCGAAGTTTGATTGAACCTGGCACAGAACTAGGATCGACAGCTGTGGAAAATGTAAGGTTAATTGATTGGTCGGTTGGGGCGCCACTGTTTGACTGTCCAGCCAGCAAAGTGTATCCTCCCACCCTTGTGTTGGTTAATTGAAATGATGAGATAACCGCTGTGGTGTTTTCTTGACAACCGAACAAAACAGCTATTGTAAGCAATAATGCAGATAAATGACCCAATAGTCTCATATCAAATAAAAAGAGGACGCCATCTCTGAACGCCCTCTATATTTAAACCAATCTTGTCTATGGCTTGTCAGAATTATAAACAGCTTTCAATTTCTCTTGTATAAGGCCGCCCAAAAGACACTGTAATGACTTAAAAAAAGCTAAAACTGTGGTAACCATTACTGAACGAGTGACCTTTGCTAACTGCGTTTAAAGTAATAATTATAGTTGTCGAACTGCCAGTTTTGCTGAAAGTCAGAGGTGCGCTAATACTTGACCCTGAACCGCTACAATTGAACGAACTGTTAATTGGGATATTCACTCCTGCCGCCCCAGGGCAATAATAAGAAGTTCCATTGTAATTTATTGTAATAGGATCATATGAAAATACTTTCATGATTGGTCTATTGGCATAAGTACGCAAAAGCTGAGCACTGGCATTTATAGAATAGTTTACCGTGGTCTTTCCGTAGATAAAACTAGGAGCTCCAGTTAACGTCCAATGTGAGTAAAAACAACCGGTGTTCGGTGTGACGAGTGAAAAATTATTGCTATCCGAAAATTGAGATGAGTTGGCCGAATTGCTTATCCTGATTTTGTAGTTGCTACCGGCTGGAACTGTCGTCTGGATAGCCCAGTTATACTGACTTTGAAAATTAGAATCGATAAACGGAACATTCGAAGCTATTCTGAACCCCACGCCTCCCCCGTATAAATCGATATTTATGAATTGAGAAGACCAATCTCCACAACCAGTACATGTTACAAGTCCCCATGTAATAGCCATAGTGTTTCCAGTGTAATAAGTTCCACCATTTGGCTGAACAATGACTGCATCAGTTCTTCCATTACCAAAATACTTAAGTAATCCAGTGTCAATCTTAAGTCGAGGTTTTTGCCGAACTTCTTCCTTGTTACAACTTACAACAACGATTAAGATAACAGCCAACAGTTTGATTAATGAATGATTTTTCATTTTTTAATGTATTTATCTGTGGGAAAATCCCTCGCCCTTTAGGCAAGGGAAGTTTAGTTATTTTTCTGAATTGTACATAAGAGTAATTTCGGCCTGTGTTAGAGCCTTGCTGAATGCACGAATATCATCTAACTGACCTTTGAAGTGGTTAGCGCCCGGGAATGTATAACCACCCCAAGGCTCGGTTGCCCACAACGCACTTGACCTATCTTTGATAAAACCAAATGCCATTTTCTTACCTACGTCTGGGTTAGGGTTGAACTTAATCCCTGTCGCAGTTGTAGCTTTATCTCCAGCAGGCCACAAGTTAAAATTTTCGCGTTGCGCCAGCTCGCCATTTATATACATAGACCTACGTCTGGTAGAGCTTTCATAAGTAAACACGATGTGCGCCCATTTATCTTTAATCAGTCCATCAACGCCACCATTGGTAGTCAAGTCCTTACGCACTTCAGTACCCTGCCAACCGCCATTATCCTTTGTTTTTCCATCACCATTGAAGAATAGATCTCCTTTTGTGTCAGTCGTACCATCACCCATAGCATATTGCACTGCGAATTTGCACCATTTGTAATCAGCTGGTATCTCAAATTGTAAACCGAAGAATGCTCCTAGTCCAATTACAAAATGACCTGTTGGGTTTGGTGTTGGTGTAGCACCGTCATTATGACCAGCTGAATTCGTCTTAACCCAAAAACTCATTGAAAAATCAGGCCTTGTAATAAGTATGTCACCATTTGGAACTTCAATAATACTAGCATCACCATCAAAGTTGGCAGCTTTGCCTGCCGAAGGTTTACGGCCATCTACATATGTAATGGCTACCACATCACTTGCTGCAGGGTCATAGGTCCCAACAATATCATTTGCATTATTCTCAAAATTCCAATAGGCAATTTGGCCTGCTGGTGCAAAGAAACCATCCGTGGTAAATGTGCGGTCAGCTGGAGACAATGTTTTGCCTTTGGTAGATTTAAGTCCAGCGGCAAACGACAATTTATGCAATGCGCCAGTTATTAGATCTGCATTTGGTTTGATGGTGATTGTTTTTCCATTCACTGTGATAGCGGAAGCTATTGTTTGATTATCATAGTCACGTAGCAACGAGATATTTGCATTAGCAGAAGCCGGATCAACTTCTGTGGAAAAAGTTGCTGTTATGGTTTCCCCAACAGGCACATTGTTAGGGCTTGTAATTCCATTCAAATCAACTGATCCAGATGTTAAACTAACAAGGCTAAGCTCTGCTGGCGGATCATCTTTTGTACAAGAAATCACTACTGTTGCTAATACTCCCATTACCAACAGCACGAAGGGAATGAATTTTACATGTTTCATTTGCATAAATTGTGATTGATTAAAGGTTAAAAAAAATTAAAACTACTTACTTAACTACCAATTATCGTTTTGCCCAAGTAATCCTTGGGTTATGTCTATTTCACTTTGCGGCACAGGTAGCAACTCATGCTTACCGGCTTTGAACCCAAGCGGCCCTAACACCTGTGCCGCCCTATCTGATCGAACCAAGTCCCAAAAGCGATGACCCTCCAACGCAAGTTCAACCCTTCGCTCTTGAAAAATTCTATCTAACAAAAGTGCTTTATCGGTTACCGTGATGTCTGGTAAAATCGCAGCATTGCCTTGGCGTGCACGTTCTCTTACCTTATTTAGGTGCAAGAGTGCTTGTATGCTTTTATTGTTTTGAGCGAGTGCCTCTGCAGCCATCAGCAACACATCAGCATAACGTATTATTCGCTTGGTGTGGCCCCACTGGGTCGGCACGTTATTGCCAGGTGTCCACACTTTTTGATTATAACATTCCCTTTCCTGTAGAATTCCATTGGAATCAAAGGTTTGATCTGGTGTGCTACCATCGCCAGCTATCGTAATGCCATCTAAAACTTCACCAAGTCGTATAATCGTTAACTCTAAGCGAGGGTCGCCTGGTTCAAATGCCGCTTCTAAAGAAGGGGTTGGCCTGTTAAAGCCCCAACCACGATTGGGTGTGCCTCTTACGCCTTGCACGTTGGCGTATTGATTACCGCCCAAATCTGAACCAAAGAAATCTTCAAAAGGCAACGCGCCAATTTCAAAAACCGACTCAATACCACCTGCTCCAGTCACACTATTTGTATTGGCAAATTGAGACTCTAAACCATATAATCCCGAATTAATCACTTCTAACGAGTACTGTTCTGCCGATGCGTAATCCTTTTGGAATAATGCGTAACGCGCCATTAAAGCACGTGCAGCATCTTTAGTTGCCCTGCCATTGTCATTTGTAGCATACTCGTTCTTAGTAGGCAAATTGGCGATGGCAAAAAGCAAGTCATCCTTAATGAGTGCCGCAATATCTGCTTTGGGGCCGCGGGCTAAACGTGTAGGGGGATCCGCAACCGTAACCAGTGGAACGGCACCCCAAGCCCTCATCAAGTCAAAGTAATATAAGGCTCGTAAAAACCTAGCTTCACCAACATACCGCTTTTTCAAATTTTCATCCATTGAAATCTTGGGCACAGAGATAACTACAACATTAGCCCACTTGATGCCTTCGTAAAGTGTATTCCACCAACCTGCCAATGACGACTCCCCGGGCACATGTTCAAACGAATCATACGGACCGATTGTAGCTGCCTGGTCTGTAGGATTGCTTCCTTTTCTGGCGTCATCGGACATAATATCTAAAATGGGAAACAAACCTGAATGATAACTTGACCTTCGAAGTGTTTTGTAAACAGCATTAGTTGCCAATAAGGCATCGCTTGCCGAGGTTGGAAAATTTTGTTGGGTTACTTCTCCCTGTAGTTTCTTTTCTAGAAAATCGCTGCACGATATAGAGATGGCTAATGGAAATACAATTATCCATTTTAGACCGATCGTAATTTTTGAATTCTCTGTTTTCATTAGAAAGAAATGTTTAAGCCTACAGAATAAATGATTGCTACTGGATAGGAGCCTCTATCCACCCGATTATCGGTAACATTTTCACTAGCAATCTCAGGGGAATAGCCCGTGAATTGTGTAAGGGTGAATAAATTTGTACTCCGAATATATATGCGAGCTACCCGCATTCCTGCTTTACTTGCCAGAGTTTTTGGGAAGGAGTAGCCAAGGCTCAATGTCCTTAGTCGGAAGAAAGAAGCATCTTGAATGAAGCGGTTAGAAGGCAAAAAGTTATAACCACCTTGCGTTGCTCTTGGCTCGGTATTGCTCGTTCCTTCTCCCCGCCAACGGTCTATTACAGAAGCTTCAAAATTGTAAAGGTCGGGTCGAATGGTAGCCTTTGCATTATAGATTTTAGCACCTCCCTCTCCTTGGAAATCTGCCGACAAATCAAAGTTTCTAAAATTCAACTCTAGATTAAATCCATAGAGAAAAGTGGGAATTGGAGAACCTAAAACCACCCGGTCTTCTGGGGTAATCTTCCCATCGTTGTTGGTATCTGCAAAACGTAAATCACCAACACCTGCTTGTGAATCTCTTGGGTAAGCAGCGAGTTCGGCTGCATTTTGAAATACCCCATTTGTTTGATAGCCGAAAAAAGAACCAATCGGTGAGCCAGGTGTGCTAAGGGTAACAAATGCACCGAATACATTTCCTCCTCGCAAAAAGTTGCCAACTCCAACATCGCCACTTACCGTATTCACTTCATTCTGTATAAAGGTGGTATTTCCCCCCACCTTGTAACCAAGACCACCTACGTTGCCGTCATACTTAACATTAACCTCTAGGCCACGGTTGGTTACCTGGCCGGCATTGAATGTAACTTGGGCACCAGCATTGCCTAAATGGCCTGGCACTGAAAGCGGAATCAGAATGCCTTCTGTGCGTCTGTTAAAATAATCAATCTCAATAGCCAAACGATCATCAAAAAATCCTGCCTCTAAACCAACGTTAAGTTGATAGGTGGTCTCCCATTTTAAGTTTGGATTTCCTAATCCACCAAAACTAGAACCTGGTTGAAGCGTACCATTGAAAACAGTATTCAATCCATTGCTTACTGAAGAGAATCGATCTCTATACGTTATTTTTTCATTACCAATGCCGCCCCAACTGCCGCGTATTTTCAGGTTAGAGAATACGTTCATTTTCTTGATAAACTCTTCTTCTATTAAGTTCCAACCCAGTGCGAGCGAATAAAAATTAGCATACCTGTTATTTTCAGAGAACTTGCTGGACCCATCTCTTCTAAAAGAAACGGTAACCAAATAGCGGTCATTAAAGACATAGTTAGCTCTTCCTAAAAACGAAATCATACTAAAATTTCTGTTCAAGTCTACTCCATTTTCAACACTTGAAAAATTATTGTTGTTTAAGTACCAAAAATCCTGACTGTCTCGAATAATATTACGTGCGCCTAGCTGAGTAAACTCCGAACTACTATTTTGCATCGTATAACCTGACAATGCATCAATCCGATGCTTGCCAATAGTCTTTTTGTAGTTGAGAATGTTTTCCCATAACCAATTAACTTCATCGCTGGTGCGTTTGGACAACGTACTTAGAGAATTTTGCTGTTGAGCTGAGACGAAAAAAACGGGCACGAAATTATCGTTCTTGTTATATTGAAAATCAAAATTATAGGAAGTCTTAAATGAAAATCCCTTAGGTAAATCAACCTCAAGATAGGTATTCGATAAAGTACGAAGACCTTTACTGAAATTATTTGTGGTGTACTCTAAATCAGCCAAAGGATTGCCAACGCCAGGTACTTCTGTATAGCCATCGTTTACCTGATAGGGGGCCAAGGTTGGCCATGCCCGATAGGCAGCAAACACAACGCCACTATTCGTATTTTGCTGTCTGGTAGGTGCAATGTTCATATTGTTCCCTAGTCGTATACGATCCGTTAGCTTAAATGTGTTATTGATCTTTACTGTTAACCGTTCAAAACTAGAATTCGGTATGATGCCCTCCTGATTGAAATAGCCAACACCTACATAGTATTGAATTTTAGAAGATGACCCTGACGCAGAAACATTGAAGTTTTGGAGAGGTGCTTGTTTAAAAACTAAGTCTTGCCAGTCTGTGTTAGGTAGCGCATCAACATTGTTGTAGGTACCAGGCTTAAAATCGTTAACCACTTGCGCAAACTCTCGGCCTTTTAAAAGATCAATTTTTCTTTGAAGTGTCTGTAAACTATATTCTGAGTTTACTTCAAAAACGGTTGGTGTTTCTTTATTGCCTGCATTGCCCTGCTTTGTCGTAATTATAATAACTCCATTGGCACCTCTGGACCCATAGATCACCGTTGCAGATGCATCTTTAAGGACTTCCACCGATTTAATATCTGCCGAATTCAAAAAATTAATGTCGTCCAATATCATTCCATCAACAACGTAGATGGGTGCTGAATTATTAAAAGTGCCAACACCCCTAATACGCACAACAGGTGCAGCACCTGGCGCACCACTTGAACTGCTCACTTGAACACCTGCCAAACGACCTTGCAATGCCTGCATAGGATTAAGCGCAGGAACTTTTGTCAAATCAGCCGACTTTAGTGATGAAACTGCTCCCGTAAGGTCGGATTTATTGACCGTGCCGTAGCCAATAACAACTACCTCATCTAGATTCATTACATCAGGTTGTAGGGTTACCTCCAAACGATTTTGACCGGTTAGTTGGACAATGGTGGGTTTGTATCCAACAAAAGAAAATGCAAGCGCTTTATCCGAATCTTTAACTTCCAATTGGAAATCGCCATTGGCATCAGAAATAGTACCCCTAGTTGTTCCTTCAATACCGATACTAACTCCTGGCAGTGGTTGTTTGTCATCACCTGATAGGACTTTACCTTCAATTAACCTTTGACAAAAGGAGGCAAAATTTATACATAAAAATGTGATAATCAGCAGAATGAATCTCATAATTGGCTATTTTAGAAATACTGCAATGATGTAAATTTCATTCTATCCCAATAAATATTGAAAGAATTTTTCATTAAAGGTACATTCTAGTCTACGTATGGACCCCTCAGGGGTTAATTATAAATTGCGGTTAAAAAACATTAATTTCAATCGTTTCCGAGGCTAAAAGGGCTATTTTCAAAAAATGAATTTGCGGTTAGCAAACAAGCGTTTTAATTGATGATTATTGAATCTTTTGTAAGATCTTTTTTGAAGTAGAATTACCTCTTGCCAAATGGATGCGTTGAGCGGATAACCAGTATTTTCTAATTCAATTAGTCTTTCCAGTACACGTTTCTTAAATGCCCATATGGTGTTTATCCGAATATCGAGCTGTCGGCCAAGACCCTCTAGCGTAAATGATTTTTTAGCAACAACGGTGAGATAAGCAATAAAAAATGCTTTCTCAAGTGGAATTTTAGTTCCATGAAATATGGTATAAGCAGTTACCGATTCGTTGTACCCGCACCGTGTGCATCTGCGGGCAAATTTAGTAGCACCTTCAAAATATTTTAGATTACTGCACTTGGGACATTCAAAGCCATTGCCCCATTTTAGCTCTTCTAGAAAACGATCACAAGCAAGCGCATCGGGATAAAGAGTTTTAAACTCGGAATAGTCCATGGTTTTTTCCAACAATCTTTCTTCCAACACTTCCTTCACCCGATTTTTCAATTTCCAATTCTCCAAATCCAAAAGTGAATTGATTTGATTGATTTCTTTGGCTTGATTGATTAGCTTATGATTGCTGTCCACTAACGCCAAATTTTTTTGATCTAACTCGATGGTTCTTTCCTTAACCTTCTGTTCCAATTCGCGGTTTACTTTATCCTTTAATTGAATGTTGGCCTCATGTTGATAAATGATTTTACGCAAGGCCCTATCCCGGTTATCTTTTAAAATACGAATGCGGTCGCCCAATGCAAGTGTTAAAAAGAGCATCTCTAATACAAAACTCAAGTGCAGACTATAGTGTGATAGCGTAGTAAATGGTAGCACATTGAAATAGACTAGAGCCCTGATAAAAACCCCAAAGAACAAAAGACCATAAGCAATCACAAAAAAACGAGCCGGTCGGTAGCCATTGCGCCACACGAAAATGGAGGCGTAAAAAATCAATGACAGTGGAATAATGTCTATAATCCGCTGGCTCAATAGCTTAGGATAGAATAAAAGTGCAAAAACGAAGAGAGCTGTTCGTAAAGCCACCATCCATTTAAACACCCTATCAAGCTGTGGGGCATTCGCTTTGGTGACCAAAAATCTTCGTGTAAAAACAAGCGCCCAAAGTATCACAGAATACAGAGCTATTCCTGTGGCATATCGGTTTACCGGAGGGTAATCTGGCCATAGGTATTGGAAACCAATGCCATCAAGGCTCATGGCATAAAAGGCAACACTAAGAATGTAAAAGATGTAGTAAATGAATTTGATTTCTCGAATCGCTAAATAAGTAAGAAAGTTGTAAAGGCTGATGATCAGAATCATTCCATAAAAAATACCAAACAAGAAGTATTCATTCAAAGCATAATAAATGAAGCGATTGGTGGAGCGAAAGGCAATCCGTATATCTGCAAATTCGTGCGACTGAACTTTGAAGTAATAAAACATAACTGTGTCCTTCTTCATGTCCAACATAAGTTCAAAATTCTTATGACGAAACAACCGATTAGTAAAAGGCTGTTCATCACCCAGATTTAGCCTCTCATAGGTACCATTTTGCTGAGGAACGTAAGCCTCAATTTTGTCTATGGATTGATCATAGAATTCTAACAACCATATTTTTTGGGTGTGCGGAATATGATGAACAGGAAGCCGAACCCAATAAACAGCATTCGGTACAAAATCTTTGTTTTGATACCTTGTATGTTGCTTAAATTTATTCGCAAAGAGCAAAGAAGATATCTGCCTAAAAGAAACTGCATTTGTGCTATCTTGAAAGTACATCAACTCATAAGGCATGAAGTTGCGTTCTTCTACAAGATCATCTACTTCTACGGGCTGCTGGGCCACCACACAGAAGGGCAAATGCAAAAGCCATAGGAAAACTAAATTTCTTATAATCATTAAGCTGAGGTTATTCGCCATACCACTTGTTTAAGGCTATAAGTTTGTCAATGAAATATAGAAAAAAGAAGAATAACCTACCACTATTTGCCGTGATGATAAACTGTTTTCGCTTCCGCAGACACCTTCTGCTGGTCTAGTGTCATTGGTTTGGTCTTTTGTTGAACAAACAATTCCATCTGAACTGAATAGTGTGGGATAGTTGATGGTTTCTGTTTCTTGCCCGCAGAAGTAAACTTTACCAATTCAATATACGATTCACCTTCAGAAAGTGCTCGATAGTTCGCCCTTGTTTTCTTCCTCTACGACTTGGCTCGCTTTACCAACAACAGCGCAATTACTTCAAAGATGGTAAAGGTAACATAGCTGATCATAAAAAGAACAACATTGGTATTTGACGAAGAAGCATCTTGTTGCAAAATGACGAATACAGCAATGCTAGCAATTACGAACTTACCAAAAATCGAAAGCAGGTAATACAACACAAAATTTTGATGCTGATCCTTTTTTACATTTTTCAAAAGAATGAAAATCACCAACGTCATGAAAGATAAGCCAACCAAAATGGGTTTCGTGAAAGAGGGAGGAGCTGCAGCTAGTTGAAACGCACCCAATGCCAACAAACAGGTAATTGAAACCAATGCGAAAACAAAAAAAACGAGTGCTCGGTCAATCATTTGTTTTCTTTGTTCAATGTTCGATATAATTGATACATTATTCCTGCAAAAGAAAGTAACACGAACGATAACAAGAAGGCAGCAAACTTCAATTGAAGGTATTGATCTAGCTTATGCCCCAGATAAGCAGCCAACCCAATGGTTACTAACAACTGAATGCCCAAACTACTGTACTTAAGAAATGAAGAATTCATTGAATGGTGAGGATCAAAAAAATGATGATCAGTATGTGGTCTTCAGTGTTCAAGTGAACATGCTAAGTTAATCTCTCACCTACTTAGTTCAATCTTGCCTCTTGCGCAGCAGGGGTAGCTGTGCGATGACCATTTTCGTTAATCTTTAATTCTTTGATGGCACCCATTTTACAGCTTCCGTTGAATACAGCCCCCGGTTCTACCACCAATTTGCCGGTGCTTATATCGCCATGAATAACAGCGGTTGATTTTAACGCCAACAATTCTGAAATATCAATTTTGCCTTTTACCTCGCCTTCAATATCTGCGTTCTGCGCAGAAATGTTTCCTTCTACATGACTAGAGTGACCCAATGCAATTTTTGATTTTGATTTGATATTGCCAATGATACGACCCTCGATGCGAATGTTGCCGTGGGTGTCGATGTTACCTTCTAAAATAGTACCCTTACCAATTACATTACTGGAGTTGCTAATTTCATCTGCGGCTCTTTTTTGTTCTTTAGTTGTTAGCATAGCATTTGTTTTTAAAACGTTACAAATTCTTCGGGGTTGAGTGCATTTCCGTTGTACCACAATTCAAAATGAAGATGTGGGCCATCGGTCATCTCTCCACTATTGCCAACGATAGAGATAATGTCCCCAGCAGAAACAAAATTACCAACTTTTTTCAATAATCCAGCATTGTGCTTATACACCGATATCAGGTTGCCCCGATGCTGCACAGCTATCACATAGCCTGAGTCTTGTGTCCACGAGGCCATTACTACTGTCCCATCTGCCACACATTTCACGGGCTCATTTGTTTTGGCCACCACATCCACACCATAATGTAATTTTTTGAGATCATACTTATCGCTGATAAAGCCTGTGATGGGCGTAAAGAAAAATACTCCTTGGAGATCGCGGTATTTACTTTTGAACGAAACCACCGAGTATTCTGATTGCTCAAATTCTTTTCGGAACTGCGAATCGGCAGGCGTTAATTTCATACTGCCAATGGGCTTTACAGGTTCGGTCTTGAGTGATTTGGCAGGGTCTGAAAACCCGCTGGCCGTATCACCACTAAGAATGCGTTGCACATTTTGGATGAACATATCTTTTCTCTCTACCTCTACTGCGAGCGAATCCATTTTAATGGCCAAAGCATAAAGCCGTTTGTTGTTTTCGATTTGTTCGTACTTGGGGTCAAACCATTTTGCCATCAAGGTTTTAGATAAGAAAAGGCTACCAACAAAAATCAAAAAGAAAACAGAAAAGGCAATTACTAACAACTTAGCATATGTAAAACCGATAGAGGTTTTTTCAGCTAGGTTATCTTCGTTGCGAATTACCAACTGGTATTTGTTGGTGAGGCGCTCAGAAAGTGTTTTTTTTGGTTTCACCAGAGGTAAAATTTGGGCAAAGGTAGGGAATAGAAATCACTTCACCAGCACTGCAATTATCCCTGAACTAGCCAAGCAAATAAATTTGGGATCCAATATCGGAAGCGATAAAAGGGTAGACAATTTTTCGAAGGTTGGCAACCTACTGTGATTTCGACTTAGGATCGGGGTACATCCTGATTCCAGTCATACACCTTATCAGAGATTTCTGTTAGTAGATTAGGATCTTTTTCAAGAGCGTTGCCAATTACAATCAAATCGGCACCCGCTTCCAATGCAGCAATTGCTTTTCGCGAAGTGTTGATTCCACCACCCACAATCAAAGGAACATTGACAGCCTTGCGAACAGTTGAAATCATTTTAGGGCTAATTTCATTTTCGGCTCCGCTTCCGGCATCTAAATAAATTAATCGAAGACCAAGCATTTCGCCAGCCAACGCAGTGCAGGCGGCCAACGAGTATTTATCTTCGGGTATGGGCGTGGTGTTGCTGATGTAGGCGACCGAAGTAATTTTACCAGAATTGATGAGGATGTAGCCAGTGGGCATCACTTCGAGTTTGTTATTTTTTAATATGGGTGCTGCAATCACATGCTGTCCGATCAACAAATCAGGATTGCGGCCGGAGATCAACGACAAAAATAAAAGCGCATCTGCTGCTGGATCTATCTGTAAAGAACTGCCTGGAAAAATAACTACGGGTATCGAAACATTTTCTTTAATATGCTTGATCACTTCTCCCAAGTTGGCCGTAGTCACTAAGCTGCCGCCCACAAAAAAGAAATCAACACAATTTTCATTCGCCAACCGAATCAGTGGGTTCAGTTGATCGGGATCGTCTACCTTATCGGGATCTACCAATACCGCAATGGATTTTTTTCCTTCGCGGTGACGGCTTTCTAAGCTTCTAAGAATCTGCATTTTTTTGTTGGCGTGTTTTTAAAAATTCTGATAATGCTTCTTTGGCGATATCCAGCAGCATAACGGTGGCCGTGTCTGCAATTTTTGCCCCGATGGCAGAAAACGCACTGGGTGTTTCTTCTTCCTCTTCTACCATTTGGTCGATTGGGGCAGGGGCGGCTTGCAGTTGTATTTTTGCTTTGCTTTTTTTCTTTTTCTTACCAGAGCCAAGCTGACTTACCAGTAAGTAAGTAACGGCCAATGCACCACCAATGATGAGTGCATTCTTCAGCACCTTCTCGGTTTTATCAGACATATCTTTCACTTCCTTCTCCAACTCGCGCTTGTGCCGCTCGCTGGTTTCCAAAAGTTTTTTGCGTTCTGGGTTTTGGGTTTCTAATAATTCCATACTCAGCTGGGGCGTTTTTCTTGGTGCTTGATCATTTCACTAAACTGGTACTCAATTTTTTTACTGATAGATTTTCTGAATACCAAAAACACAATGCAAGGTAATCCATAAATGCAGGCCACAATCCAATAGCCTATAAAAGGTTGCTCGAACAGACTGTTGAGGTAATGGGCCAAACCTACACTAAAAAAAAGCAGAAACAAAAAGGCCAACAAAAGCACCACGCCCACCACCAATCCGCGCGATAAAATTTTGGCTACCTCGTCACGCACTTCCAATTTTACCAACGCCACCTGCGATTCCACATATCCCGTAAGGTGACCTATCAAATTTTCCAGTCGCAGCAGCTTAGCAATCGATCTTTTCAAATCCATACATTAAAATTCAAGTAACACCTGCCCTTTCTCTACACTTTCTCCTTTTTTCACCTTTACATTTTTGATTACACCTTCTCTTGAAGATTTTAGAATATTCTCCATTTTCATGGCTTCCAATATCAATAACGGTTCACCCGCTTTTACCACGTCACCCGCTTTTACTTTTAAGTCTATGATAAGGCCTGGCATCGGAGCTTTGACATTGTTGATTTTACTGGCACTGCCATTGGCAATGCCCATTTTTTCCAACATCAAATCCAATTTTTCCTTCAACGCAACCACGTACACATTTCCATTGACCTTAAACGTAAAGGTCTTGGTTTCACTATCTGATTTTATCCATTCAGCACGATAGGTTTTATTTTGATAGAGGATGTGAAAATACCTTTCTGAGATTTTGAGAATGTCCCACTCCAACGGTTGGCCATCCATCAAAAAACCTTCTTCAGTAGAAGTGATTTCAAATTTCTTATCATTTACGGTGGCCTGTGTCATGGGCAGATTTTTGATGTTTCGATTTACGATTTTTGAATTGATTTACCAACAAACTATTTTTTCAACACCCACTTCATCAAAGGGCCGCTGGTCATGCTGGTGATGAGTGCCATAATAACCAACGACACAAAAACTTTTTCGTTGATCAATCCATTTTCTAAGGCAATCAATCCCAAAATAATTTCCATAGCCCCGCGTGCATTCATACCAAATCCGGCAGCCATCGATTCGCGCCACGTAAATCCGCCCAAGCGTGTGCCTAATCCGCTGCCAATGATCTTTCCCGCAAAAGCGATGACTACAATAATAATGGTAAGACCTATATCAAAATTGGTAATAAAATTTACACGCAAACCAATGGATACAAAAAACAAGGGGGCAAAAACATTATTGATAAACTGGTGAACGATTTCTTTTGCCCGTTCGCTAAAATGAACCGAATCGCCAAACGCCACGCCCATAATAAAGGCACCAAATATGGCATGAATACCAATATACTCCGTAAAGGCAGCGCCTAAAAAACACAAGGCCAGTGAAAATGAAAGCACGCCACCCGGCCAGGCCATTTTTTTGTTGATCCACGGGAGTATGCGATTCAATAACCCACGACCTAGGGTAAGCATGATCACGGTAAAACTGATGGTGAGCAAAATCGTGTTGGTAAATGACATGCCTCCGCCACCTTTGCCAATCATACCCAATATTGCCGAAAAAATAATCCATCCAATTACATCATCGATCATGGCAGAAGCCACTACCAACAAACCCATGCGTGACTTAAAAAGATTTAGGTCCATGAGAATGCGAACAATGACGGGTAAGGCAGAGATGGCCATGGCTGTGCCCATGAACAAAGAGAAAACAAGCTTTGCTTCTTTATCGGCCAACCCAAAAAAATCCGGAAATAGATACGGCAATGTAAAACCAAACAAGAACGGCACCACCAACCCGAACAAACTGGTAAGAATGGACTGCCTGCCCTGCTGCCACACAATGTGCAAGTCCACTTCAAGCCCTGCAATAAAAAGCAGCATCACTACTGCTACTTGCACAAATCCAGCAAGCACTACACCTGAAGTGGCACTCGGAGGAAACAAAGTTTCAAACCACAATGGCTCAATCATGCCCAGCACAGTAGGGCCTATGATGATGCCGGCAATCAGTTCGCCCACCACTGCGGGTTGCTTCAGCCTTCTGGCAATTTCAGCAAACAATCTCCCCATCAAAAGCATTGTGCTTAGCTGAACCAATAAAACCATCACTTCATGATGCGATAGCTTACTCATGCTTAGTGGATTTTATTACCAACAAATTGCAAGGCAGATTGGCAAATACATATTCTAGGTCGTGCGGAAAAAGCCGGTCTAGCAAAATCAATCTTTCTTTTGGCGCACTCACCACTAACAAATCCGCCTTTTTTCGCTCCGCAAACCGCGCCAATTCAAATCCCGATTTACCTGACAGCATCTTGATGGTAATTTTCAAACCCTGATGTGGGATGTGGGCAAGTTTTCGTTCTACTTGTTCAATCTCTTCGCGCACCATCTCTTGTTTGCTCTCCGCATACTCTTGTTCGTTACATTGTTCATTCACCGCCAAGGTCAACCCCAATAATTTTAACTCGCGCACCACGTGCAGCCAACTGGCGTTTTCCAGTTGAGCAATTTTGCAAGCTGCCTGCAAAGCCATTTCGGCATGTGGGCTCTCTTCGGCATCAACAACCACGTTTTGCAACGGCATTAACTCTGAGGTTGGGTTTTGTATCATCAAAATAGAGCAGTTGGCTTTTCGCATAATGGTTCGTGCCACTGTGCCGATATAGTTTTTAAGAAGATTCTCCTTTTTTAAAGCACCGGCTATCAGCAAATCGATACCCTTCTCTCGACAAACGGATAAAATCTCAGAAGCTATAGAGCCCTGCCTCCAAATTAGCTTGTGGTTTACTCTAGAGAGGTCAACTTTTTGCAACAAGTTTTGAAATTGCTCTTCTTCTTGTGGTGTCTGCTTACCAATATGCACCAAAATCAGTTCTGCCTTAAATAGATTGGAAAGCCTAGCAGCGATTACCAAAAGCGATTGTGCCGTTGGGGAAATGGCAATCGCCAAACCTATTTTTTTTACTTCAAAACTCATTGAAGCTACAAGATAGTAAAAGTGCCGCTTACTTAACTTTTTTCATTGGCCTCAGTCGTTAGTTGAAACTATAAACTTTTGGTGCAAGACTTTCAGTTTCTTAAAATATAGTTTTGAAGCTATTGCTTGGAGTTTTTTGGGGTAGTAATTTTTCTCGCTTTGGGAATAAGTATTATTTGGGGTTAAGAATTTCATTCTTTTTACAACCTATCGACTTACAACCGATCGATGGTGGTTTAGTTTATTTGAACTGGGTTTTTTGGTGCGGATTCTCAATAAGCGAGGCTACTTCAAAGTAGCAGCAATTCTTGGAATTACCGCTTTTATTCCGTACTATATTTGGTCGCCAGCCCGAACCCTATGGAAACGACTGTTTCGATGCACCTCGTAAGCACATGTTTTGTTTCGCTTTTTTTGGTCGAGATAATTGCTGGCTTGGTTCCGTGCCACGGATGGATCCAAAGGATCTGGGCTAGGGCTATTCATTGTCAAGAGGCTTTAGAAAAATTGAGGGGTGACATTTCCATTGAATCAACCTACGGTCGGGGCACTAGCTTTACCGTTCATTTGAACACACACTTGCTGACATAGATAAAAAAATTCACGCTCACCCAATTCTACTTGAAGCTAAAAACTATCTTTGCGGCCTCATGGCAAATACTGAAGACAATCTCTTAAAAAACATTATCTCACACTCCAAGGAGTACGGGTTTATTTTTCCTTCCAGCGAAATCTATGATGGCCTTAGTGCCGTTTACGATTATGGCCAAAACGGAGCGGAGCTAAAAAACAATATTAAAGAATACTGGTGGAAATTTATGACGATGATGCACGACAATATTGTGGGCATCGACTCGGCCATATTTATGCACCCCACCATTTGGAAGGCCAGCGGCCACGTAGATGCCTTCAACGACCCGATGGTGGACAACAAAGATTCTAAAAAAAGATACCGGGCCGATGTCTTGGTGGAAGATGCCATCGCCAAAATTCAAGATAAGATTGACAAGGAAGTAGAGAAGGCAGCCAAGCGATTTGAGAACTTTGACAAAGCCATGTTTGTGAGCACGAACGCACGTGTAGTGGAGTATCAAAAGAAAATTGAGGAAGCCAACACACGGTTGAAAGATGCGATGAATGGCTCCAATATGGAAGCCCTAAAGCAATTGATCATTGATTTAGAAGTGGCGGATCCAATTTCGGGAACCAAAAATTGGACAGATGTTCGCCAATTCAATTTGATGTTCTCTACCGAAATGGGTTCGGTGGCAGAAGATGCCAACAAAATTTACCTTCGACCCGAAACGGCCCAAGGCATTTTTGTCAATTTCTTGAACGTGCAAAAAACCGGCCGCATGAAAATTCCTTTTGGGATAGCACAGATCGGCAAGGCCTTTCGAAATGAAATAGTGGCGCGCCAATTCATTTTTCGTATGCGCGAGTTTGAGCAGATGGAAATGCAATTTTTTGTGAAGCCAGGAGAAGAGATGAAATGGTATGAATACTGGAAAGAAAAACGCTTAAAGTGGCACAAGGCTCTTGGCCTAGGTTCAGAAAACTATCGGTACCATGATCATTTAAACTTGGCCCACTATGCCAATGCCGCGTGCGACATTCAGTTCAACTTTCCCATGGGCTTTAAAGAGTTGGAAGGCATACACAGTCGCACGGATTTTGATTTGAAGAGCCATGAAAAATATTCGGGCAAAAAGTTGCAGTACTTTGATGCAGAAGATAATCAAAATTATATTCCTTACGTGGTAGAAACTTCTGTAGGCTTGGATAGAATGTTCTTGTCGGTGTTGTCATCTGCTTATAAAGAAGAAAAGCTTGAAGATGGTAGCGACCGCGTGGTGTTGCGCATCCCTGCGTCACTGGCGCCCAATAAAGTAGCCATCCTTCCTTTGATGAAGAGAGATGGCCTTCCCGAAAAGGCAATGGAAATCATGAACGATTTGAAGTTTGACTTCCGTTGCTTCTACGAAGAGAAAGATGCCATTGGAAAACGATACAGAAGACAAGATGCCATTGGTACACCGTATTGCATTACCATCGATCATCAAACATTGACTGACAACACCGTAACCATTCGTCATCGCGATAGCATGAAACAAGATCGGGTAGATGTGGCAGCGGTCAAATCAATCATCCAAGAATCTGTTTCGTTGGCTTCATTACTAAAAACGATTTAAGCGCAAAAATCTTAAATCTTAAATCGAACATCCCAAATCTTTAATAATGCACCCCGCACTCAACAAAAATCTATTTTTCGTTAAAGAACATGTAAAAGTTTTTAAGGCCGCCAACAGTTTTGATGTGTTGGACCCCGAAACCAAACAACTTATTTTCCAATGCCAAGAAGAAAATTTAGGTTTCTTCACTAAGTTTTTTCGGTTTACAGATTACAAACGCATGACCCCGTTTAACATGGAGATCAAAACACCCGAAGGGCAACGGCTGCTAACCGTGCGAAGAGGTGTGTCTGTCTTTTTGTCTACAGTGGAAGTGTTGGATGAGCGAAACACATTGATCGGAAAATTTAAGCAACAATTTTTTTCCATTGGCGGAAAGTTTGAAGTACTAGACGCGAGCGAGCGACCGTTGTGTATGCTGAGAGGAAAATGGACAAGCTGGGATTTTAAGTTCGTCTCAAACGATGGAAAAGAATTTGCCACTGTCACCAAAAAGTGGAGTGGCTTGGGCAAAGAGTTATTTACTTCTGCCGATAATTACATTTTACAAATCAGCCCTGAAGTTCCTGCAGGTCATCCTTTGCGATTACTGATTTTAGCGGCTGTTATGTGCATTGATTTGGTTTTGAAAGAGTGATGATGAACTGGCTCCAACTCCTCTCTCCTCAGCGACTGGATGCAAAATCCGATTTCGCAGAACCTTCGCGCAGTGCGTTTGAGCAGGATTATGACCGCATTATTTTTTCGCATCCGTTTCGTAGGTTGCAAGACAAAACACAAGTGCACCCTTTGCCCGAACACGATTTTGTACACACTCGCTTAACGCATAGTTTAGAAGTTTCTAGTGTTGGCCGATCGCTCGGCAAAAAAGTAGGTGAAGTAATCTTGCAACGCCATCCGGAATTGAATGCGCAATCTTCGCTTTTTGATTTCGGAGCGATTGTGGCCGCGGCAGCATTGGCGCATGATTTAGGCAATCCACCTTTCGGGCATGCTGGTGAAGATGCACTGTCGGATTTTTTTCTGCATCACCCGCACGGCCAATCATTCGAAGAAAAAGTGACAGAAGCCGAATGGGCCGATCTTACGAAATTTGAAGGCAATGCGCAGGGCTTCCGCTTGCTGAATAAAAAGCAATACGGATTAAAATTAACGACTGCAACATTAGGTGCATTCACCAAATATCCGTGCCCATCCTTTTTTCCCAATCGTGATAAATCAAAAAAGAGCCAGAAAAAATTTGGTTTCTTTTTGTCTGAACAAATAGCATTTGAAAAAGCCGCCTCTCAACTTGGCCTTCTAGCTGGAGAAACCAGTTGGTGCCGCCACCCGTTGGCTTTTTTGGTGGAAGCTGCGGATGATATTTGTTACAGCATTATAGATTTAGAAGATGGTTGCCGATTGGGTTTAATCAGCTTTGCTGAAACCATAGAAATGATGGCCGCCATATTGGGCGATCAATTTGACAGCAAGAAATTGAGCAAACACATTAGCTTAAACGAAAAACTGGGCGTATTGCGCGCGATGGTAATTGGTAAGTTGGTCGATGATTGCACAAGCATTTTTTTAGATCAGGAAGTGGCCATTCTAAACGGAAAATTTGATCAGGCCTTAACCGATGTGGGTACGCACAAAAAAGCCTTGACTCAAATCAGCACAGTTTCCATCGAAAAAATTTACCGTGCACGACATGTGGTTGAAATTGAGGCGGCAGGCCATGAAGTTCTGCCCGGCTTGCTCAGTGAGTTTTGTTTATCGGGATTTCAGTTAAAAAACAAGAATCATTCACGAAAGTATGCAAATCTAGCATTGCTGTTACCCGAAGAGGTTCGGTGGAGCATTGAGCAAGATTCAGTAAGTGATTATGACATCCTACGCCAAATCATTGATTTTGTCTCTGGCTTAACCGATCGGCACGCCATTTCACTCTTCAAAAAAATCAAAGGCTTTTCGGTTTAATTTTTCCTAATTTCGTAGCCTATATGGAAGCTTACGGAAAAATCCTATTGATAGCCATGCCTGCCTTTTTGGTGCTGGTGCTTTTTGAAAAATGGTACGGTTGGCGCAAAGGGAATGACACGGTGCGAACCAACGACATGATTTCAAGCCTTAGCTCGGGCATGACCAACGTTACCAAAGACGTGCTGGGCTTAAGTGTCATTATTATTTCGTATCCGTGGTTGCAGCAAAAAGTGCAATTGGTGCAAGTGCCCAGCGGGTGGGTGACGTATGTCGTTGCTTTTATAGCATTGGATTTTGCCGGATATTGGGTACACCGCATCGCACATGAGTATAATTTGTTTTGGAACAACCACATCATCCACCACAGCAGCGAAGAATTTAATTTAGCCTGCGCGCTTCGGCAAAGTATTTCAAGCATTGTAAAAATATTTGCCATCTTTTTGTTACCTGCTGCAGTGTTGGGTGTGCCAAAAGATGTGATTGCTATTGTGGCACCTCTTCACTTGTTTGCGCAGTTTTGGTACCACACACAGCACATTGGCAGCATGGGTTTTTTGGAAAAAATTATTGTCACACCTTCGCACCACCGCGTGCATCATGCCATCAACCCTGAATACCTAGATAAAAACTACGGACAGATTTTTATTTTTTGGGATAAATGGTTTGGTACGTACCAAGCAGAATTGGAATCGGTGCCAGCAGTGTATGGCGTCACAAGGCCAGTGCAAACGTGGAACCCTATCAAAATAAATTTTATGCACCTGTGGCTTTTGATACAAGACGCATGGCGTGCAAAAAGACTGGAAGACAAACTGAAAATCTGGTTTATGCCATTGGGTTGGCGCTCTTCCGATGTGGCCGCAAAATACCCCGTTCAAAAAATTAAAGATGTATATCATTTCGACAAATACGATCCTGCTACAGCAAAAGGCTTAATGGCTTGGAGTTGGACTCAACTAGTTATCCTGTTGATTTTTTTAAGCTACTTGTTTGGCAACATTGCCACCATCGGCACACCCAATATTTTTCTTTATGGAGCCTTTGTTTTTTTAACAGTCTATGCCCTTACTGATTTAATGGACAAAAATATCTCTTCCATTTTTTGGGAAATGCTTCGCAGTGGCTACGGCATCTATTTGATTTTCTCTCAAGGCGATTGGTTTGGAGCCAATACGTTCGTGCCCGGCATCAGCAATTTTGTTGTCTGTTACTTTATTCTTTCAATGGGTGGTGCTGTTTATTTTGCACTTCAGCAGAGAAAAGAGAGTAGTGAGTTGAGGATGGCTTAAAGAGCAGCGTCCCTCACAACCGCTTCCGCCTCCATCTCCACTAAATATTCCTCTCCAATCAATTCAGCTTTTACCATGGTGTTGGCAGGTTGAATATCTTTAAATCGCTCGCCATGGGCGCGGGCAATGGGTTCCCAATCATGTATGTTTCTGATGTAGATGCGTGTGCGCACCACCTCTTGCAAACTTCCCCCCAATGATTGTAATGCCCCTTCAATTTTATCCAGTACAAAATGCATTTGTGCAGCGGGGTCACTTCCGCCAATCAATCCGTTGCCGTGTGTAGCAGTTGTACCCGAAATCAAAATGCGATTATCCTTTCGGATGGCTCTACTGAAGCCCGCTAGGTCTTCCCAAACTGTTCCGCTCAATGCTTTCGTTCGGCCATCTTGCCCGACTTCTGTCGGATACGGAGATGGAGTAGATTCTAGGTGATGACTCAGATCACCAGAAGCGGTAAGAAAGGGTGGCTTGCGGTATTCGTCACCGCAATCACCGGGTATTGCAGTCAATTGTTTTAGTGATTCGCGAATCAAATTTTTACTCACGTCATCCAATTGTAACGTGAGCAGTTTTTTATTCTCTTCGATGTGTTCGCTCTGACCAAGGCGTGCGCCAATAATGACACCACCCACAGCGGGCTGCTCTAAAATAAAGCGACTGGATACATTAGCAATGGATGTGTTGTTCTTCTTGCTTACCAAATCCAATGTATGTAACAATTGCTGAAATTTATCCCAACCGCCAGCCGCGTCCACAAAACGTTTGTATTTCATTTGAGACCAAGTGAGCGATTCACTCATAATGGGTGCTGGTTTATTCAACCATTTTTCTGAAAGAAATCCTCCCGCCAAGGTGCCGAAGGCCAGTAATTTTATCTGATGTTTTAAACAGAGGGCAGTCATTTGGCGTGATGCCCGTTGGTCTAGCAACGAATAACAAACTTGATTGGAAACAACCGTGATACCACTGTTTACAACCATCGATAAATGAGCAGTATCGAAATTGGTAAGACCAAGATGAGCAATAAGCCCTTCTGTTTTTAAATCTTGCAACCAATACAAGCAATCTAACCAAGCAGGGTGAGCATAATTCCACGCATGAAATTGTAATAGGTCTATCTGTTCAGATTGCAATCGCCTAAGTGATTTTCGGATAGCCTCTTTGACTTGTTCTTTTTTCACATGCCCCGGTTGGGGCACCCACTTGGTAAATAACTGAGCTTTATTTCCTCCATATTTTTTGTGAAATACTCCAGCGATGTCTTCTGCCGAGCCATAATGATCGGCCATGTCAAAAGTGGTGAAGCCATTATCAAAATATTGCTTCATGTCGAGTGCTGCTTTTTCAGCGTCAAGCAAACGACCATCGCGCTCTAAGTCTGCCACTTGCCATAAACCGGTAAGCACTTTGCAAATCGAAAGATTGGTAGCAAGGGTAATACTATTGGGTGTATCCATCCTAAAAAAATTACTCAGCAGGTAAGTTAGCAAAATGTGTTTTTGTATCTACGCCCATTCGCTTTAACCGTTTCCAATAAAAAAGAAAAATGGAAGAAGCGATGAGCATCACGATTAGCCAAACAGGAGTTGAATGAAAGTACCAAGCCCCTACCGGTGCAGAAAAATCTTTGCTGATGTGCACCCACAAAAAACTCCCCAGACAAAATACACCCAAGCCTGCTACAACGCGTTGTAGCTTGATTGACTTAAACACCGTAATTCGTTTTGCGATTTCTGGATTGGTAAAGGGCAGCACGATTACCGATAAACACATCAACAAATAATTTACCAACATAGAAGTAACCATGATATCAATGCCCAGAAAAAAATCTCCCGCAAAGTGACTACCTAAAATACCAATGGAGGCCATTGTTCCGCTCAGTAAGATAGCCGCATGCGGTGTATGAAATTGGGCATGAACCTTTGAAACTTGTGAAGGGAAAATGCCGTCTTTCGCCCACGAAAATAGCAAGCGCGAAACGGCTAATATCATAGCGGGCAAATCGTTTAACAACGCCACGGCTGCTCCTGCAATAATCAATACCGCCCAACCCGTTGGTAATAAATAACCCAACAACCCGGGAGCCGTTACGTCTTTTGTCAACGCCTCTTGCGCTACAAAACTCCAAGGCACAGTGTGGTAAAGTGAAAATGTGAAAACAAAATAGAAAAGTGTTACGCTAATGATGGCAAGACCAATGGCACGAGGCAAGTTGCGTGATGGGTTTTTGGCTTCCCCTCCGGCTTGCGCAATGGAATCGAATCCAATGAAACTTGAAAACAACAGCGAAGCACCTGCCAAGAAGGTTGTCCACTTAAATTCGGCAGTCGATGTTAAAATGTTTCTTCCTTCCTTGGTGAAAACAGCTTCCGTAAAATCTTTTTGGGTAAACGATAACCCAATCACAATCACCACTGCGCCCAAGCCAAACATAAGTATCATAAGCGGAATCAACGTGAGCTCATAAAGCGTTACGCCTCTAATGTTTACATATACAAACATCCATAAGATCACCATGGCGAGCGTAACACGAACCCATCCGCTATTCAACAGCAAGCCCAAATCTGTAAACTTTAATAGCAATAAAATATCTCGAACAAATGGAACAATGACGTACGATACCACACCGATGGCAATGGACAAACCAAACCATTGCGAAAAACTGGCAACAAAACCTAAGTATGGACTGAGTGAGCGGCTCGCATACACGTAACTTCCGCCTGCGCGTGGCATGGCCGAAGCAAGTATAACGTAAGCAAAGGCTGCGAGCGATGCCGGAACAGCAGCGAACAAAAATGCCGTCAATACATAAGGTCCAATGCCGGGCACGTTTCGCTGAATCATAAACGGCACAACATAAATAGAAGCGCCCACCATCGAGCAAATGCCAGTGGCAGTTAAGCCCAACAGTCCCATTTTTCGTGAAAGAGCTGGTGAGGAAGTGGCGGCCATTAAAAAATTATTTGATCAGTAACACGCGCTGATTAACTGGGTACACCCATTCCACTCCTCGTTCGGTGACCACGGCATCGTCTTCCAATGGTATGCGCAACTTGCTACCGCCCCACTCGGGCATGGGCGTGTAGGCAAACAATTCGATGGAAAATAAATTGGAAGGCTTCACTACATAGGTTAACTGCACGGGATTAAAAAAAGCAATCGATGGCCCTGTTCCATGCCCCCAATCGCCCACCGAATGACAACCAATGATTACATCGGTTTTATTTTCGGTTGTTGGCTTGTTAAATTCAATTTGAACAAAGCCAGCCTCCTTCAATGCTTTGTAGATATTCTCTTCGTTTTGTTTGGCAGTGATGTGTGGCTTGATGGAGCTTTTTACAACGTCCCTAACTTTTATTGCTTGATCAAATGCATGTTGAATGCTTTTTGGAACTTCTTTCTCACCTTCTTTTAGTACATATGCCATGCGCTTCATGTCTGTATAAAAATTCATAAGACCCACTCCCCAATCCAGCATGAGTATATCGCCTCGCTGAATGATGCGATCCGTTGAAGTCGCTTCAATTCCTTTGGGGCCTGTTACATAAATAGAAGGCATGCCGAAAGAGGATTGTAAATTGTTTTTAAACAGTTGCTCCTTCATCCACCAGGCTACATCTTCTAAGGTAGTAACCCCAGGAGTGATCACCTCATTGGATAAAGCGCGCTCGGCCAGTTGATAGGAATAATCTCCAGCTTCGGCAAACACGGCAATCTCAATGGCTACGTGGCGTGATCTGAAATCTGAAAAGAGTTTTTCTGCCGAAACAAATCTCTCTTCGTACTTTTTTCCGAGGATTTCAGCTAATTGCATCCTACCTGTGTACGACAAACCATCGGCACCACCAATATCCTTGGACATGTTCAGGCCAATGCGCTTGGGGTCTCGCTTTTGTACAAATTCTTTCAGCTCACTTTCAGAACCAAAATAATCATAGGCATTTGTTTTTTCTAATAGGTAACCATCGATGCCGAGCACCGCCCGTTCAATCCGCGGCTTACCAATGTCAGTAAAAATGTAATAGCCCGTGTGCCCCACATAACCTTCTCCCATTTCTGAATAGAGCGGATCAAAATTTCCTTCCCGCGACATGATAATCCACATGTCAATTTTGTTCTCGCGCATTACCTCGGGCAAAATCAAATCATATTTATCCAATCGAATTTGATTTGTCTTTCGCCATCTCCGAAACGACTCTTGCGAAAAAACAAAAGATGGTAGGAGGATGAAAAATAGAAGTAGGGGAGTGCGCATTCTATTCATAAATAGTTATTCACAGATCAAGTCTTTTGGTACTTACTATTTCCATTATCAAATCCGAGCCATAGCACATAGCAGGTGTTTGGTAGCCGGGCTTGAAATTTCCGGCTAGAATTTTTTGGGCAATCAATACCGATGTCTCAGCCGTTAACTTATAGCCGCTCATGGTTTCCAACCGGCTTTCTATCGAGGTGCCAGAGTTATCCCACACTTTTCCCCATAAAAAACTTCTGCCTGTTTCTCGTTTATCATCGCTGGGGCCTGCCGGTTTTTTATCAATTTGTTTGAGCATGAAATTTTTTACCCAACGCATGCGCAGCAACCAATTAAAATAATTGCTACGTTTGGCATTGGCAATCATGCTATCGGTGGCACCTGTATAGACTTCTATGTTGGGTATGCCCGTGCTTCGCCACGCAGTTGAAATATCGCCCCACGGAATGCACAACGTTTTTGTTTTAAATCCACCAAAGTCTATTTCCAAAACTTTTGAACCAAGTGCGCAATAGGTAAGTACTCCGTTTTGTCTGATCAGCCCACCATATCCCAATCCTTCCGTCATGCTTTTGGAAGTGCCCCGAGATAAGCCGCCTTTGGACATGGTGAAGGCAAGTTGAAGATGGGTGGCCGATGGCAACCGTTTTTTCAAATGCAAAGCCAAACAATCAGAGGGCACCACATCGAAGCCGGTGCCTGGCATTATCATTAAACCAAGCTGTTTTGCATTTGCATCTAAATCTGGAAGCGATTCAAAAACCTGGTATTCACCAGTTATATCGGTATAGTGTGTGCCGGTAGCCATGCAGGCCTCGCTCATCGTTTTGGCCGTGTAGCGAAAAGGGCCTCCGCAATGAATGACCAACCTAGCAGGCTGCAATAATTTTTTTAACCCCTCGAGGTCATCGCTTTCAACCACTACATAACGATAGCCTGTCTTGGTACTTTGCGCTTGCAAGGTCATTTCATTTCTGCCTGCCAGCACAACCTCCAAGTTTTTTGACTTACACAAATCAACTATAAGTTTGCCTGTATAGCCATACGAGCCATACACTACAATTTGATTGGAGTTCTTCACCGTATTTATTGTTTAAGATTTTCAGATCGCTCTACTTTGATTATAAAATACCGTGTATCACCTCGCCATGGAAAGGCGAGAAAACGTTTTTCGAATTGCAGGTTTACTCGTTCGCCACTCAGCGCTACTTCTTCCAAGGCTTTGATGACTTCCACTTTATCACTTTCCACTGAAAAGTCAAATGATTCGGCAATCGGGCTAACGCCTTTCAAGGCACCAAAAGTATCTAAGTTAAGTTTTCCTTCATACGTTTTAAACACCCATCCTTTCTGGCTTAAGCGCAAGACTTTGCCCGCCATCACTCCTTTTTCGAACGTTCCCCAATACGAAATCGCAAATACGATGGCCGCCAGAATAACTATAATCAGTAATAGTCTTTTAATGAATTTTATCACTTTTTGAAAGAAGCGTTGAACGACAGAGGTGTTTTCCATAATTATTTTCTTTGATGGTTCAAGGTAGCCTTTCTCCTCAACTTTACATAAAAATAAATGGCTACCGAAACAACGATTGCTGAAATGAATTGAGAGGTTGAAACTAAATCCTTGATCACAAATCCTCTTTCCAAATCTCCCCTAAAAATTTCTAACACACTTCTTCCTATCGCATACAAAATCAAATAGGTGATAAAGAGTTGGCCATTAAATTTCTTGTAAGGTTTGTAGACCAGCAGCAAAATCATGATGGCAAAAATGAAGGTAGCTTCCATTAGCTGCGTAGGGAACAAAGGAATATTTTTTGGCTCTGCCTGACAAAGGGGATGAGTAAAGGTAACGCCCAAAAAAGAAGGGGTTTGTTTACCATAGCAACAGCCGGCCATAAAGCAACCGATTCGGCCAAAACCATGCACGATGCAGGTTACAATCGCCATTACATCGAGCATGGCCAACACTGGTATTTTATTTTTTCTAAAATACCATAGCATGATGGGTATGGCCGTAAGCAACGATCCGTAAAAGACAAATCCGCTTCCCGAAAAAAGTTGCTTTAAGTTTTTTAAGTAATAACCAGGGTTCTCAAAAATCACAAATAGTTTTCCTCCAACCACTCCACCCACAATCAAAAGCACAAACAAGGTGTTGGCTTGATCGAACGTCCAGCCAAATTGTTTCTTGCCTTGCCGATACATGTACAACCCACCTAGCACCGCGCCCATGGCAATGCAAAATCCGTAGGTATAGACAGTAAATTTTCCGGCTTCAAATAGAATGGGATGCATGCTTAGAATGATTCGGCCAGCACAATATAGTAGTTTATTTCACCGCCATTTCCCGCTGCTACGTCTACACGCAGGTTTAGTTTTTCTTGTCGAAGCACAGCAAAGCGTGTCCCTATGCCCACAGCTGGTTTGATGCGTTCTAAATTAAAATTTCCAAAATCGCTGGCTACCTCGCCAAGCGAGCCGAAGGCAACTCCTGCAAATCTGCCTATAATAGGGAATCGATACTCCACTTGAGCACCCATAAACATTTTATCACGATAACGGCCTGCGTAGTAGCCACGCATCATATTGTTCCCGCCAAGGATCGCAAGGTTGCGATAAGGCACGTTGCCAAAATTGAACGTGTTAAAGCTTTGAATAGCTAGAATCCTTTTTCGCGATACACGGATAAATTTTCGAAAATCTATCTCCAGTACTCTAAAATCATAATCGCTAACAAAGCCTTTGTTAAAATCTGAAAACTTTACACGAAACAAAGCTCCACGATCGGGTTGGTAGGCATGATTGCGCGAATCGTAATTTATGAAAAGACTATAACCAAACACATTGTACTCACCCCTATCTGACGCGCCCAGCACTTTATCTTGATCGAAGTATCCATTGGGCGTGTACTCTAAATTGAATACGCGCTGAAAATCTACTCCACCACCTAAAAAAAGATTGCCTTTCACTTTTCGGTACAATTGTGGGTTGATGTAAAATTGCGTGAAGGTATAGCTCTCAGGCTCTTTTCCATCGGTCTTATTTCCGATGCCCCAAAACTTATCAGGAAATTTACTGAATGAATTTTCGAAACGGATGATGTAACGCTCTTTGGGCAAAAAAATGTTCGCTCCGAGGGCAATCAAAATTTGATCGTTCAGGGTATATAAAAAACCAGAAGGTATAGTGGAAACGCGAAGAGCCGAATCTTTTTTGTTGGTTTTAAAAATGAAAGCGTTGGCCACACCAAATACCCAGCTTGTTTCGGTAGACCGTGCTGTGAGTGGGAAAATCAACAACTTGTTTTTATAGGGCTTTACAACCGAGTCGCGTTTAAACAAAGGTGTCGACACATCCGTTTGGGCCTTGGCTATCACAGCCGAGACCAACATAGCAATAAATACCACTATTCGAAGCCTCACACTCATTGATTAAACTCCAACTTTAAGCGGTAAATATCGGTATTCAATGGCATAAAAAAAGGCCACCGAAGTGACCTTTTATTAATGAAGTGCTAAGGTACTTTATTCGTTTTGGTGCTTTTCTTTAAACTTTCTGATCTGAATTCGCAAAGCTTCCGTTGCCATATCAGTGGCCGCTTCAAAAGAGCGGGCTTGCTCTTTGGCAAACAACTGTGTGCCTGGCACTTTCACTTTTATTTCTACGGTTTTGTTATCAACCCCTTCGTTATTCAATCGAAGAAAAACTTCTCCATCCACTACCCGGTCATAGAATGTTTCGAGCTTATCAACTTTGCGTTGGATAAAGTCAACCAATTTTTGGTCGGCATCGAAATGGATGGAATGAACTTGCAATTTCATACGCGTTAACAATTTAAGTGAAACATATTACTAGAAACAATTTTTATCTTCATGCTTTCGGATGTGCTTGCTCAAATACTTTTTTTAATTTCTCCATCGAGTTGTGAGTATACACTTGTGTAGCGGCCAAGCTACTGTGCCCCAACAAATCTTTGACCGCGTTGATCTCTGCCCCTTTGTTCAACAAATGCGTAGCGTAGGTGTGGCGCAATACATGCGGGCTTTTCTTTTCTACACTAGTAAACAACTTCAGGTATTTTTTTACCACACGATTAACCAATACCGGATACAGCGGCTCGCCTTTCTCGGTTACCAGCAGTAATCCATGATCTTGTTTATCGATTTCGCGGTTGCGCAACTTGATGTATTCTTCTATCAATGAAACGAGCGGATTGGAAAATGGGATAACTCTTTCTTTGTTTCTTTTTCCTACCACTTTAAGGGTGCGATCTTTTAAGTTGATGCACGACTCCTTCAAATGGATCAACTCTGACAATCGCATGCCGGTGCCATAAAACAATTCTAAAATCAACTGGTCGCGAGTGCCTTCGTGATTTTTAGGTAAGACCAAGTTGTCGAGCAGTTTCACAGAATCATTTTCACTCACAAAATGCGGAAGGCGCTTGGGCGATTTTAGGATTTTGATTTTCACCATGGGGTCTTTGGTGATGATTTCTTGCTTTCTCAAAAATTTATAGAACGAGCGCAAGCACGCAATCTTTCGGTTAATGGAGGTGTTGCCAATTTTACTTTCGGTCAATTTTACAACCCAAGAGCGCACCAAAGCATAAGAGGCTTCTTGGGGCGTGGTTTCAAATTCGTTCAACAAAAATTTCTCAAACTGATGTAGATCCGTGGCATAACTAATCACCGTTTTGGGGCTATACCTCTTCTCGAATTGAAGATATTTTAAAAATGAATCAACCATTAAGACTACACAACCCCCCTTTTGTATAGTGTGAATATAAAACAAATCCCTGCCCGAATGAAATCGAACAGGGATTGTTTATAAAATATTAATAGAATGTTAGTAGTTATCGTTGGCGTACATCTTTTGGATGTAAGAAGCATGAATCACTTCACTCCTTCTTTTCACAGATGGCTTGGTGAATGATGTGCGGGCACGCAATGTTTTCAAAACACCGGTTTTCTCAAATTTCTTTTTGAAGCGTTTTAAGGCTTTGTCGATTGATTCGTTTTCTTTAATGTTTATGATTAGCATCTCTTTTCTTGTTTGGGCTGCAAATATAGAGTAATTGAGCCTAAATGAGCAAATACTATTTTAAAATCGACCTAGAAATTACCAATTTCTGTATTTCCGAGGTGCCCTCTCCAATTGTACAAAGCTTGGCATCGCGGTAATACTTTTCAGCCGGAAAGTCTTTGGTGTAGCCATAACCGCCAAAAATCTGAACCCCATCATTGGCCACCTCCACCGCAATTTCGGAGGCATACAACTTTGCCATGGCCGATTCGCGGTTTACGCTCATGCCTCTATTTTTTAGGTCTGCCGCGCGGTAAGTAAGCAACTTAGCGGCCTCGACTTTTGTAGCCATTTCCGCCAGTTTAAACGAAATCCCTTGAAAATTGGCAATGGGCTGGTTGAATTGATGACGCTCTTTGGAGTATTTCAATGCAGCCAAATAAGCTCCTTCAGCTATGCCTAAACTCAGCGATGCAATGGATATTCTGCCTCCGTCTAACACCTTTAAGGACTGAACAAAACCCTCGCCTTCGTTACCGATCAACTGGCTTTTGTGAATTTTACAGTCTGTGAAGACCATTTCGGCTGTTTCGGAGGCACGCATGCCAAGCTTATTCTCTTTTTTTCCAGCCGAAAACCCGGGGGTACCCCTTTCAACAATAAAAGCAGACATGCCATGCGAATCGCCTACTTCGCCAGTGCGGGCAATCACTACGGCCACATCGCCCGATTTGCCATGAGTGATAAAATTTTTTGCTCCATTGAGAATGAAATAATCTCCTTTTTTTTCAGCTACCGTTCGCATATTTCCTGCATCCGAGCCTGTATTGGGTTCCGTCAAACCCCAAGCCCCTAGGTATTTGCCCGTAGCGAGTTTGGGTAGATATTGTTGCTTTTGAGATTCGTTGGCAAACTGAAGAATGTGGCCCGTGCACAAAGAATTATGTGCCGCCATTGATAGCCCTATTGATCCATCAATTTTGGATAGCTCTACAATGGCTGTCACATACTCGTGATAGCCGAAGCCGGCACCTCCATATTCCTCCGGCACGAGCACACCCATCAAGCCAAGGTGTCCTAGCTTTTTAAACAAATCGAGTGGGAAATGTTGCGATTCATCCCATTCCATACGATTGGGCACCATTTCCTTCTCACCAAAATCTTGTATCATTTTGGCAATCATCTTTTGATTCTCCGATTCAATAAAACTTATTCCCATTGGTGCTTCCACTAGTGTTTCCATGATTTCTAAAAATTTTATGGTAAAAGTATGCAAAGTATTTATACTAACAAACGAATGTTAGGTTTATGGTGATATCGTTACATTAAAATCATCGTATTCTTTGGATGCTATTAGGGTTAAGCCTCAAATCGCTTATTTTTGTCAACTTTAAAACCTATTATAAAATTTAAATGAACATTAGTGTAATTGGAACCGGCTATGTTGGATTGGTAACCGGAACGTGCTTTGCTGAAACGGGCAATACCGTTGTGTGTGTGGATATCGACAAATCTAAAGTTGATAAACTATCGAGCGGGAAAATCACCATCTATGAACCAGGCCTTGAGCAGCTTTTTGAAAGAAATTTAAAGCAAGGCAGGCTATCTTTTACAACCAATTTGGCTGAAGGAATAAAAGAAGCCAAGATTATTTTTTTGGCATTGCCCACACCACCTGGAGAAGATGGATCTGCTGACTTGAAGTATATTTTGGGCGTGGCCGAAGAACTTGGCCCTTTGCTCAAAGATTATACCGTAATCGTTGATAAAAGTACCGTGCCTGTAGGAACTGCCGACAAGGTGCATACTAGAATTTCGTTAAAAGCAAAAACGGCTTTTGATGTGGTGTCCAATCCCGAGTTTTTGCGCGAGGGTGTGGCGGTAGAAGATTTTATGAAACCTGAGCGGGTAGTAATTGGCACCAACTCTGCGCGTGCCAGAAAAGTTATGGAAACGCTTTATTCTCCGTTTGTGCGCCAAGGCAACCCGTTGGTGTTTATGGATGAACGTTCAGCCGAACTGACAAAATATGCAGCCAATTCGTTTTTGGCTACTAAAATTTCTTTTATGAATGAGATTGCCAACCTATGCGAGTTGGTAGGTGCAGATGTGGATTCCGTTCGAAAAGGAATTGGGACCGATAGCCGAATTGGCAAACGGTTTTTATTCCCAGGCATTGGTTATGGCGGAAGTTGTTTCCCAAAAGATGTGCAAGCGTTGGAGAAATCATCATCGGATGTGAAGTATGATTTTAAAATTTTGAAAGCAGTAATGGATGTTAATGCTGACCAAAAGACTAAACTTTTCCCTCGCATCAAAGATTATTTTAGGGGAGATCTAAAAGGAAAAGTATTTGCGGTTTGGGGCTTAGCGTTTAAACCACATACAGACGATATACGGGAAGCCCCCGCTCTTTATAACATTGAAGAATTGCTGGAAGCTGGCGCCATTGTAAAGGCGCACGACCCGGAGGCCATGGAAAATGTGAAGCGATTGATGGGTGATAAAATCCAATTCTGTGATACACCTTATGAAGCTGCCCAAGGAGCCGATGCTATTTTTATTGCCACCGAGTGGCCCGAATTCCGTACTCCAGACTTTGAAAAAATTTCGTCTATCGTTAAGAATAAAGTAATCTTTGATGGACGAAATCTCTATGACTTGGCCGTGATGAAAGAATTAAAATACACCTACTTTAGCATTGGTCGTGAAACGATTTACGCGTAGATGAAAATGGAAAGAAAAAGAGTCCTCATTACGGGTGGTGCTGGCTTTTTAGGCTCACACTTGTGCGATTGGTTTATTAAAGAAGGCTATCATGTAATTGCCATGGATAACCTGATCACGGGCGATTTGCGAAACATTGAGCATCTATTTAAGCTTGAACAATTTGAGTTCTATCACCACGATGTTTCCAAGTTTGTGCACGTGCCAGGCGAATTGCATTACATCATGCACTTTGCATCGCCCGCCAGCCCCATCGACTATTTGAAAATTCCAATTCAGACGTTAAAAGTCGGGTCACTAGGTATTCACAATTTACTTGGATTGGCGCGGGCCAAAAAAGCACGCATCATGATCGCCTCTACCTCAGAGGTTTATGGCGACCCGACTGTGCATCCGCAACCGGAAGAATATTTAGGAAACGTGAATGCCGTTGGTCCGCGTGGCGTATACGATGAGGCCAAGCGCTTTCAAGAAGCAATGACCATGGCCTACCATACCTTTCACGGGTTGGAAACACGTATCGTGAGGATTTTCAACACCTATGGTCCGCGCATGCGCCTGAATGATGGACGCGTGCTGCCCGCATTCATTGGCCAAGCTTTGCGTGGAGAAGATTTAACAGTATTTGGCGATGGCTCACAAACACGTTCCTTTTGTTATGTCGATGACTTGGTGGAAGGCATTTATCGGTTATTGCTATCCGATTATGCATTGCCAATGAACATTGGCAACCCTAACGAAATTACCATTGGCGATTTTGCAGAAGAAATTATCAAGCTGACAGGCACTACGCAAAAAGTAATTTATAATCCCCTGCCCAAAGATGACCCCAAACAACGCAGGCCTGATATTGCCAAAGCCAAAAATATGTTGGGGTGGGAACCGAAGGTATCTCGTGCCGAAGGTTTGAAAATCACCTACGAGTATTTCAAATCATTACCCAAAGAGGTACTTTATCAGCGCGACCACAAAAATTTTGACGGGTATATCAAATAGAACCCTTTCAATTGAACTTAGCCAATTTTTTCCTTGTAACTATTTGCATTTTATCTAGTAATCCTTCGTAAATAGGATTGCTATGTTCCAAAACTACCTCACTTCCCTCTGGCGTTACGTTTCCAAAAACAAAGTGTTCACATTCATCAATGTGGCAGGGCTTGCCATTGGCATGCTCGCTTGCATGTTGATTGCGCAGTTTGTATTACACGAGTTGAGCTATGATAATTTTCTGGATAAGAAGGATCACATTTTCCGCTTGCAGTTAGATCGCTACGATAAAGGCGAGCTTTCTACTAGCTGGGCATCGGGCGCGGCTGGCATTGGGCCTGATGTAAAGGCGAATTTTCCTGAAGTGGAAAGGTATGTAAGA
Organism: Chryseotalea sp. WA131a; assembly: GCA_025370075.1. Classification (NCBI taxonomy): domain Bacteria; kingdom Pseudomonadati; phylum Bacteroidota; class Cytophagia; order Cytophagales; family Chryseotaleaceae; genus Chryseotalea; species Chryseotalea sp. WA131a. The sequence continues at coordinate 3,720,771 of CP073016.1, forward strand.
TTGATTCGGTTGAATAGCATTATGGCCAATGGCGATACCTATTTCAAAGAAGAGAATTCGTATTTCGCTTCCGAAGATTTTTTCAAAATATTTTCTATCAAGTTAATCGATGGGGTTGATTCGGTGGTGTTGAAAGAGCCGTTTAAAATGGTGTTATCAAAATCGCTTGCGCAGAAGTATTTTGGTAAGGAAAATCCAATAGGTAAATCCTTGAAGTTAAATGGCAGGACAGATTATGAAATCACAGGTGTGTTTGAAGATCTCCCCGCCAACTCGCACATGCAGATTGATGCCCTCGGCTCGATCAGCAGCATAATGAAATTGTGGGACACGCAAATGGACTCTTGGCAATGGGATGGTTTTATGACCTACGTACTGCTGAATGAAAAAACCGATCCCAAGGTATTTGAAAGCAAACTCCCCGCCTTTGTTGAAAAGAAAGTTGGCGCAGAGTTGAAACCGATGAATGCCGGGATGGTTTTCCATCTCCAACCTGTTTCGGATATTCATTTGGATTCAGATTTCATTATGGAATTTAAGCCGAACGGTAGTCGGCAATCGGTCTACTTTTTATCCATCGTAGCCATGTTGATTATGCTCATCGCGTGGATTAACTACATTAACCTCTCAACAGCCAAATCCATTGAGCGAGCGCGTGAAGTGGGCGTGCGCAAAGTTTTGGGTGGGTTTCGCTTTCAACTCATCCAACAGTTTTTAACGGAGTCGCTTTTCTTAAATGTGTTGGCTGTGTTAGTGGCCGTGGCATTTGCATTTTTGTTGACCAATTGGTTTAGTGGATTGACAGGCAGAGTCTTGGGCTATGCCCTTTTCCAACAACCTTTTTTTTGGATCGTGTTGGCGGCACTTATTTTATTGGGTGCGGTGCTATCGGGTTTATATCCCGCTTTCGTTTTATCATCCTTTCGCCCAGTGGAAGTATTGAAAGGAAAATTTGGAAACTCTGACAAAGGGGTATGGCTGCGCAAGGGCATGGTGGTGATGCAATTTGTTGCTTCGATCACCTTGATGGTTGGTACGTTCACCGTTTACCAACAGATCAGCTTTATGCGCAATCAGGAATTGGGCGTGAACATCGATCAGACCGTAGTGATCAATTCGCCCATGGTGACAGACACTACGTACAAGCATAAATTTCAAGCCTTCAAACAAAGGCTTTCTCAATACCCGGAAGTAGTTTCGGTATCGGCCTCCACCTCGGTGCCGGGTACGCAGCCCGATTGGAATGCAGGTGGAATCCGCAGGTTAAGTCAGCGCGAGGATGAACAGAATCAGTACCGCATCATTATGATGGATGGCGAGTTCATCAAAAGTTTCGGATTACAAATGGCAGTAGGCCGTGCCTTTTCAGATGGTTTAGCCAACGAAAATAAAAAGGTGTTACTCAATGAATCGGCTGCTCGGCTAATGGGCTTTGCAAAACCGGAAGATGCCATTAACGATCAGATATTTTTCTGGGGCGATACATTCAAAATTGTAGGTGTGGTAAAAAATTACCATCAAGAGTCGTTAAAGAAAGCTTTTGATGCGCTGATCTTTCGCTATGATGATGCTCCCGGTGGCTATTACTCAGTGAAGTTCAACACACAAAAGGTAAAAGAATCCATGGCGCAGTTTCAATTGGCCTGGAAAGAAATATTTCCTGGCAATCCGTTTCATTATTTTTTCTTGGATGAGCATTACAACAAACAATACCAAGCCGACCAGCAGTTTGGAAATATTTTCGGGATCTTCTCTGGCCTTGCAATTTTCATTGCTTGCTTGGGGTTGTTCGGCTTGTCATCTCTTACGGCTTTGCAGCGCACCAAAGAGATTGGCATTCGCAAAGTACTGGGCGCCTCGTTGTTTAGCATCTTGCGGTTGATCAGTAAAGATTTTCTTTTACTGATTGCGGTGGCCATCGTTTTATCTATCCCACTATCTGTGTGGATCATGAACTCGTGGCTGCAAGACTTCGCTATGCGCATTCCATTAGCATGGTGGCTCTTCGCGATACCTGGCATCACGGTAGTGATCATAGCTTTATTAACAGTGAGTATCCATACATTAAAAGCTGCGATGGGCGATCCGGTAAAATCGTTACGGTATGAGTAAGATTACTCTTCGTTGTAAACTACATTCAAAACCGTAGCGCCTACGGCCTCTAATGTTTCTTTACTGATCAAGCTCAAGTTGTCTTTGGTAGTATGGTGGTAGTCGCCAAAAAAACCAATGCCCGCTTGGTAATGCACAATATCGATCATCGGTATTTTAGCAATTTTATTGATGATGAGGTGATCATCCATAATGCCACCTACGTTTTGTTTCACAAAATAATCAGAGTAGCCCAGCTTCGCTGCAGCATCCCAGACTTTGGCCACGGTTTGGCCTGCGTATTCTAACGAAACCTCCTCGCGGTAAAACTGCGAACGATTGGCGCCAACCATGTCAAGCAATATTCCATAATACGCACTGTAATTTTTTTGATGTTTGTTTTTCGCCCAATATTGTGAGCCTAAGCACCACCAAGATGCTTGCCCTTCGGGCAGCGGCACTTCTTTTTGGCCATCACGCTCGCCCCAATCTTCTCCGTCAAAAAAAATAATATCGACACCGACAGAAGGCAATGTGTTGCTTCCTAAAATACGCGCCACTTCCAGCAAAACGCCAACCCCGCTGGCTCCATCATTCGCCCCATCAATGGGGGAATCTTTTTTTGTTTTGTCTTTATCAGCAAACGGGCGTGTGTCCCAATGGGCTGCCAGTAAAATCCGCTTCTTCACTTCTGGATTGTAGCTGGCAATGATATTTTTCAATTTCAGTCTTTCATTGTCAAAGGTAGTCGCCTCAAATTCTTGCACAGCTACTTTTGCTTTGTACTGAGCCAATCGATTTACTAAAAACTCGGCCATTTTTGTATGTGCCGATGTGTTGGGGACACGTGGTCCAAACTTTACTTGGTGCGCTACAAAAAAATAAGCAGAGTCGCCATTAAAGAAGGGCACTTGAACTACGCGGGTAGTAACTACTTCTTCTTTCGGCTTTTTATTTCCGCATGCGAAGAACAATCCCGCAAAGACAATGAAATAAAATAAACGAATGGTCATGATAAGTGGGTGACAAGTTTCAAATAACACAATTATTTGCGATAAAGTAAAAATCTATTACCTTTGCATCACTTTCTTACGAATCAAGCTAGAGGGGACCGCAAGTCCCCTCTTTGTTTATCAAAAGTTGAGTCAAGAAATGGAATTGAATCAAAAAATAAAAGAAATGGCAGCGAAAGGGCTTCAAAACCCTTCTCATTTTGTGGTCGATGTGTCGGTTTCCAAACACAAGCCTACTAAAATAACGGTTTTTGTAGATGGTGATCAGGGTATATCGATAGACGATTGTGCAAACTTGAGCCGATTGCTTGCCGAGCAACTGGATGAACAAGATTTGATCAAAGAAGCCTACACATTAGAAGTGAGCACACCGGGCATTGATCATCCGCTAAAATTGAAAAGACAGTACCTCGCCAACATTGGACGAAATGTAAAAGTGCAACTGACGGACAAAGAATTGTTGCGCGGAAAATTGCTGAATGCAGACGAACAAAAAATTATATTGGAGACGCAAAACAAAGAAAAGAACAAAGGATTGATGACTAGAGAAATACTTTTTACCGACATAGAAAAAACAATAGTAACCGTTTCTTTTAACTAGCAAACTGTATGGATACCTCAACACTGATAGAATCGTTTGCCGATTTTGCCAAGCAAAAAAACATCGACCGCCCGACCATGATTCGGATTTTGGAAGATGTGTTTCGCAACATGATTAAGAAAAAATATGTGCAAGACGATAACTTCGACATCATTGTGAATGCCGACAAAGGCGACTTGGAAATCTGGCGTTTCCGCGAAATCGTAGATGACGAGTCAGAAGATATTTGGGAACATGACAAAATCAGCCTTTCGGAAGCCAAAAAGATTGAACCTGATTTTGAAGTTGGGGAAGAAGTAGCAGAAGAAATACACTTGGAAGATTTTGGGCGTAGAGCTGTAACTACCGCTCGCCAAACGCTCATTCAAAAGGTAAAAGATTTAGAGAAAGACATCGTCTACCAAAAATACAAAGACATTGTGGGCGAATTGGTAACAGGTGAAGTATATCAGGTGCTGAGCCGCGAAGTATTATTGATCGATGCCGATGGAAATGAGATATCTATTCCACGCAACGAGCAAATCCCCAAAGACCGCTATCGCAAAGGCGAAACCGTAAAATCAGTTGTTCACATGGTGGACATGGTGAACGGAAGCCCTAAGATTATTTTGTCAAGAACTTCGCCTGTTTTTTTAGAGCGATTGTTTGAGCAAGAAGTGCCCGAGGTGTACGATGGATTGATCACCATCAAAAAAGTAGTGCGCGAGCCTGGCGAGCGTGCCAAAGTAGCGGTAGAATCGTACGATGATCGCATTGACCCAGTAGGTGCTTGCGTAGGGATGAAGGGTTCACGTATTCACGCAGTAGTGCGCGAGTTGCAGAACGAAAATATTGATGTAATCAATTACACCGAAAACTTAGAACTGTATATTCAACGCGCCCTTAGCCCTGCTAAAATCACGTCCATCAAAATCGATAAAGACAACAAACGCGTGTCTGTATTTTTACAACCCGATCAAGTTTCGTTGGCAATTGGAAAGGGTGGATTGAACATTAAACTAGCCAGCCGATTGGTGGACATGGAAATTGACGTCTTCCGCGACAATGCTGGAGCCGTTGAAGAAGACGTTGACCTAGATGAATTCGGTGACGAAATCGAGAGCTGGGTGATTGATGAACTGAAGCGCATTGGGCTAGACACTGCCAAAAGCGTACTCAATCTAAGCAAGGAAGAAATTGTTCGGAGAACTGATTTAGAGGAAGAAACGGTGGATTCCGTATTAGGTGTATTGAAGAAAGAATTTGAATAAGACGTAACCTAGCAACAACACGTAAGTCAATAAAATAGCTGATATTTGAGCATGGCAGAAGAAAAATCCGTTCGTTTAGGGCAGGCCTCCCGCAAGTTAAATGTGGGCCATAATACCATTTTGGAATTTTTAGCCAAGAAGGGTATTGCGGTGGAGAACAACCCTAATGCAAAACTTTCCCCTGAGCAGTATACTATGCTGGCCAAGGAGTTTGCTTCTTCTGCTTCTGAAAAGCTAGAAGCCTCCAGCCTTACCATTGGCATTAAGCCGGTGGAAACGCCATCAACCAAAGCTGAGCCCGAAGTGGTGCACCGCAAAAAAACGGAAGATGAAGAAAGTGTGCTGATCAAAAATCTAGGCTCAAAGGAAATTGTAAAGCCTAAAGAAGAACCGAAGACCGAAAAAGTAGAAGTTGAAAAACCGAAGCTGGAAGGTATTAAGGTGGTTGGCAAAATTGATTTAGAAAAGGAAACACCTAAGAAAAAAGAACCGGAGCCAAAGAAGGAAGAAGAAAAGCCCGAGCCAAAAGAAGCGCCAATTGTTGAAAAGCCGGTAGTGGTAGAACAAGAGCTTATCAAAGCGAAAGCTGATAAGTTGCAGGGTTTAAAAGTAGTTGACAAAATCTTATTGCCTACAGAAAAGAAGAACCAGCCAGTGGCTTCTTCCGATCCTTCAAAGCAACAGCAAGGCAATGGACAAAAACGTCCGCGCAAGCGACTGCCCAATACCAACACCTCAAGGCCGAATGATGGACGGACGGGCGCTGGCCCACAACGACCAATGCCGACAAGGCATACGCCCAAGCCTGAACTGACTGACAAACAGATTCAAGATCAAGTAAGGGCAACCTTGGCCAAACTCAGTAACAACCAAAAGAAATTTACCGGGGCCAAATACCGTAAAGAAAAAAGGCAAGCCGTATCCGATGCGGAAGAGGTACGCTTGCAACAAGAGGAAGAGTCATCAAAAACATTAAAGGTTACCGAGTTTATTTCGGCCAACGATTTGGCCTCGATGATGAACGTATCAGTAAACGATGTAATCTCTACGTGCTTAGGATTAGGCATGTTCGTATCCATCAACCAACGCTTGGATGCCGAAGCCATTACCGTGATTGCCGATGAGTTTGGCTATGATGTGCAATTTGCTTCTACAGAAGAAGAAGATGCTGCCATGGAAGCGGAGGATAGTGAAGACGAACTTCAACCACGTGCCCCCATTGTAACGATTATGGGTCACGTAGACCACGGAAAAACTTCCTTGCTCGATTATATTCGAAATACAAAAGTGACGGCCTCCGAGGCAGGTGGTATTACCCAGCACATTGGTGCGTATGATGTGATGACCAAGAGCGGAAATAAAATCGCATTCTTGGATACGCCCGGTCACGAAGCATTTACGGCTATGCGTGCTCGTGGTGCCAAGCTAACGGATATTGCGGTGATTGTCGTGGCAGCCGATGATGACGTGATGCCGCAAACAAAAGAAGCCATCAATCACGCACAGGTGGCAGGTGTGCCACTCGTTTTCGCCATCAATAAAATTGATAAACCAACAGCCAATCCAGATAAGATAAAAGAGTCACTTTCTAAGATCAATATTTTGGTGGAAGATTGGGGAGGCAAATACCAAACCCAAGGCATTTCCGCCAAAACAGGTCAGGGTATTGATGATTTGTTGGAAAAAGTTTTGTTGGAAGCCGAACTACTCAATTTAAAAGCCAATCCTGACAAACCAGCGGTCGGTTCTATCATTGAAGCAGAGTTAGATAAAGGTCGTGGTTATGTAACCACGCTGATGGTGCAAGCAGGCACACTTCAAGTGGGCGACATTATGGTGGCTGGTTCTAACTATGGCCGTGTAAAGGCGATGTTTGACGATACCGGAAAGCGCGTGCAAAAAGCAGGGCCTTCTACTCCTGTGCAAGTTTTAGGTTTGGATGGCGCTCCCCAAGCGGGCGAAAAATTCCAAGTGATGGAGACGGATCGCGAGGCACGCGAGGTGGCGAATAAGCGCAGCCAGATTTTGCGTGAGCAAAGCATCCGCACCAAGAAACACATTACCTTGGATGAGATCGGCAGACGGTTGGCCATTGGTTCTTTCAAAGAGCTGAATGTGATTGTAAAAGGCGATGTGGATGGTTCGATCGAAGCGTTGTCTGATTCATTGTTGAAACTATCTACTCCGAAAGTGGGTGTAAACATTATTCACAAAGCGGTGGGTCAGATTTCAGAATCCGATGTGTTGTTGGCTTCGGCATCCGATGCCATCATCATTGGTTTCCAAGTTCGTCCGTCTCAGTCAGCACGTAGATTGGCCGAGAATGAAGAAATTGAAATCAGGCTATATTCGATCATTTACGATGCCATCAATGAAATAAAGGCAGCCATTGAAGGCATGCTCGAGAAGGAGATGGAAGAAGTGATTGTGGGCAATGCCGAAGTGCGCGATGTATTTAAGATTTCGAAGATTGGAACAGTGGCGGGCTGTATGGTCACAGATGGTTACATGAAGCGCGCCAACCCAATCCGTTTGATTCGCGAGGGCATTGTAGTGTATGCCGGTAAGTTGACTTCACTGAAGCGTTTTAAAGACGATGCCAGCGAAGTAAAATCCGGTTTTGATTGCGGCTTGGGCATAGAAGGCTTTAACGATATTAAAGTGGGCGATGTGATAGAGAGCTACGAAACCCGAGAGGTTAAGAAATAACAGAAATTGTTTGAAAATTGAAAAAGCCCTACACGGGCTTTTTTTGTTGGCAACAAATTGGCCACCTTAAATCGAAGCGGGCTTATGCAAAAATGTATTACCGAATGTTTATTGGAAATGTAATTACAGTCCCGTCTCAGTAATTGGATAACCTTTTATATCTTTATAAAATAAACCACATAAATTTACTCCATGAAACTTTTGTTGGCTTTCATCACGAGCTCGCTCTGCCTTATAGGTTGCTCAATAAATGAGGCTGACTATAAAATTAAGGGGGCTACCTCCAACCCCTCTTTGGCAATTCCTCTCATCGAGGGGAGCATAGGAATAGTAGATGCATTTAGTGAAAACGATCTCTCCTATGTAAAAACCTATTCTGACGGCTTGATCTATTTGAACTATGACCAAATGCTGTCCTCGCAGGATGTCCGCAACTTGATAAACCTGCCTGCTTTAAGCATAACTCGCTCGGTTCCTGTAGCTGCAGGAACATACCCTCCCTCCCCGGCAGACTACACCTTGCCGCCTGTTAATTTTCCCATTGACATGACAACTTCACCCGAAAAGTTAACCGATATAAGCTTTAAGGGAGGATCTCTGTCATTCAATATTTCATCTATCACCCCAGCAAATGCTAACTTTTTATTCGAATTAAACTTAACAATACCCGAGTTTAAGAATGCTGATGGACTATCACTGACGCAAAAGGTAAGCACCGGATTAACAACTATCCCCCTTCAAGGTTATACCTATACATCCACTACCTCCAATCGATTCAACTTACAAGTTGTAATGATTGTAAAAAAATCAACCAGCTCGGTAACCATTTCAGATAATAGTAATATTAATATCGATCTTTCGCTGGTGGGTTTGGATTTTCAATACATTCGCGGCTTCTTTGGCGATCAGACTACTACTACCTCGACACAAACTTTGTCTATCGCGGCCTTTGGCAGCTCGCTTTTGATAGGGAAAGCATCCGTGGCTTTCAAGCAACCAATCATTAATCTCACGGTTGTGAACGATTATGGGGCGCCCTTACAAGTCAATTTTATAAAACTTCTCGGAAGAAAGAATACCGATGTAATTTCCATTACAACCTCGCCCGCTAGCCCGATCATGGTAAGCTCACCCGCCACGCTTGGTGCCTCGGCCAGTACAACCGTCTCTGTTACCAATATTACCCAAGTGTTGAACTTTGCCCCTACCTCGCTAGAATATCAGGTATCCGGCAGAATCAATCCGGGTCTTACTACTGGTTCTAACTTTATGGCAGACACTAGCAAGATGAGAGTGAAAATGCATGTGGAAATCCCTCTGTATGGAAGTGGTTCAGATATTATACTGTCAGATACCGCAACCATCGATCTAACTAGCATCAATCAAACGCAGATTGAAAAGGCAACATTACAAACAAAAATCACGAATGAATTGCCAATGGATGCTTTTATTCAGCTTTACTTAGTCGATAAAAATTCCGTTGTGCTTGACTCTCTCATCTCGTCCAATCAAAACCCGATTGTTAAGGGCAGTACGGTAGATGCAAATGGCGACTTAAAAACAGCTGGCATCGCCAACAAAAGTATTGATTTAGAAAGTACCAAGGTGACTAAACTTTTTCAATCAGCTAAATTGATTTTGGTCGCAAAACTCAATACATCGGGTGGTAATGGAGGCTCCCTAGACGTAAAATTCAAGTCCCAGTATAAGTTAACTTCATCCATTGCATTGTTAACTAAGATTAGATTAACCACCACATTCTAATGAGGTTCCTTTTATTGATCATTTTTTTTATGGAGGGCAATTTATTGTTCGCACAAAATGAAGGCACGTTGACCCTGATGAATAGCCTTCCGCAACACTTAGAAAACAATCCTTCCTTTATACCCAAATACAACTTCTCGTTTACGCTACCAGCAACTTCTTTTAGTGCTTTTTATTCGAGCAACGGTTTTGCGTATGGCGATGTAATCAGCAAACAATCAGATGGCAGCACGGTGGCCGATTTACCAAAGCTGCGAGGTGCATTGACTGAAAAAAACTACTTGTCCCAAGCATTCTCAGTTGATTTGCTTCGGATTTCTTTCAAGGTAAACGATAAGCTTTTCATGAACCTAGGTACGCAAGGAAAAGGATACAGCCGGGTGATGTTGCCAAAAGATGCAGTCGCTATTTTAATTGATGGAAATCAACCTGCCAGTTTATCTGGATCCGGATCCAGCAACTTCACCTTGAGTCCGCAAGTTGAATCCGTGTCGTATTTAGAAACTTACCTAGGAGCTGCTTATAAACTAAATAACGACCTGACCATAGGCTTACGGGCCAAGCTTTTGCATGGAATAACGAATGCCACAACCCAGAATTCGAATTTCAATCTTTCTACTGATAATGCCACTTACGCCATCAGTGCTACGGCTGCGGCCGAGTTGCGGACATCAGGCATCTATAACCTAACCCAAAGTAACTATTCGTTTAGGGTGGGTGATTACTTGAGTAACAGTGGCTTTGGGGTTGACCTTGGTGCTACATTTAAAGTCACTGATAAGTTCACATTGGCTGCAAGTCTGTTGGATATTGGTAGTATCCATTGGCAAAACAATACCTACGCTTACTCTTTAGACGCGGTCAAAGCGAAATATACTTTTTCTGGCTTCGATCTTAGCAAATTGGTAAACAATGAGCAAAACTATGTTGAGTCGATAACTGATTCAATAGCTAACAATTTCAAATTTGTGGAATCAGCTATCCGTTCTTACTCTTCGACCATTCCAAGTAGAATGTATTTGAATGGAACCTATCAGTTGAGAGGGCAACTAAGCGTGGGTGCCATTTTGTTTGGTGAAACATTTAAGGGAAGAACAACAACAGGCATAACGCTCGGGCTAAATAAGCATTTCGGTAAATGGTTTAGCCTCTCCGGCAGCTATACCGTCTCCAGCAATGCATACAATAACGTTGGTTTGGGATTTTCACTAAATCTAGCTGTGGTGCAATTCTATATGGTTGGCGATAATCTTTTAAGGATCCCTATTTCGGGAAACGAAATCAATGGTTTCGTTAATTCTACTCAGTTCTTCAATATAAGAACGGGTATGAACTTTGTTTTCGGGTGGAAACCAACGAAATCAAGTAACGTTGCAAAAGCTGATGACTTTAAAGTGAAGGGCAAGAAAAAAACAGTCAAATCGACCAATGGTCGCGCGTCCGATTTTAGAAGAAGGAAAAAGTAACGAGTTGTTACAGCTTAAGCACTAAAGCGAAAAGCCCCAAATTGAGGCTTTTCATTTTAGAATCTTGCGTTCTTTAATATTCCTTAATTTACTTCATTTAAATCTACCTCCGACAAATGTCTTTTATAGACAGGAGTCAATTGCATTAACGTTTGTGTTTGCGCAGTGGTGCGGTTTCGAAGCCGCGTCCTGTCCCAGACACCGAACGTGGAACGAAGATAACACTTTGAGTAACACGTCACCGCACCATTGAGCATTTTGTTGGCGGCTGTTCTCGCACTCACCTAATTTCAGTTTTTTGTCCAAGTAAAGCCAAGTATTGGATATCCGCTAATATTTGGGGATTGTTTCTTTAGTTCAAATCCATTCCTTTTCATTGTCGTCAAGAATTTGTCCATAGTGAGAAGCGGCCTTCTACATTTAGGGTCCGAACAGTAACTTTCCACGTCCTGATTTTTTTTAAAACCGTCCCTAAAAAACAAAACACCATTCGTCTTCAATTTCCTGCCCAAGTCAATCGACATAGAGTCGAGCGAAGAGAAACAATGAACAGTTGCGTTGCTGTATATCAGGTTAAAGGTGTTGTCGGGCAAATTTGTTTTTTTTAATGTCCCGATAGTGATGATGAATTTGTTGTTCATTCTTAAATCCCTTCCGCTCTGCTTTTTAAAATCATCAATAGCCTTGTCGATATTTTCCTTCTTTAGGATGCTTGAATCTATGTCCTGAATATAGATTGTTGACTTGTCCATCAGGGTCGCCATCGCAACTGTCAACGCTCCAGACCCAGCTCCAACGTCAGCAAATGTCATTCCCGATTGATAGTCCATAAATTGAAGAATGGGTTGAAACGTCTTTTTGCTACCCTTTTCGTTCATGACTGATTTCGGAGCACATGTCGACAACAAAAGAGTCGCAGATAAAAAAATAAAATAAATGCTTTTTCTCATTTCTGGTAAACGAATTTGTCCAGCGAGAATTGCCGCCAACATATCATCTCTTTCCAAAATTGATCGGACACACCTGCCTTCATGGCTTTGAAGCTAGGCATTATACGTAGTGGCAATACTTTTTTTCTTGGAAGATATGCCGATTAGAACTTGACTGCTGGTGCATTTTCAGAGCCCTGAGCTGCCTCAAATCCTTTTCTAACACTAAAGTCTTCACCACCTCCAAATAGATTAAGGGCAAAACGCTTAAAAAACCCACGGACATAAGAATTATAGCCCTTGATGGACTCGTTGTATCGTTGACGAGCTACATTAATTCTGTTCTCTGTTCCTTCTAATTGAGATTGTAATTCTTGAAAATTTTCAGTTGAACGGATTTGTGGGTAGGCTTCAAAAGCTAAATTTATAGCGGTATTGATTTTTCTACCAGCAACCTCTAAATCTTCGGGTGTCTTAGCATTTACAATACCAGCCCTTGCCTGAGTCACTTCTACTAAAATTCCTTTCTCATTTTCAGCTGCGCCCTTTACAGTAGCCACCAAATTAGGGATAAGATCTGCTCTACGTTGATATGCAGCCTGCACATCTGAGAATTGAGCATTTACTTCTTCTTGTAATTTTACGGCACTATCATAAACCCCAGTACCCCACATAAAGAACCCTCCTACTATAACTACAATTGCTCCAATAATTACCAATGTTGTTATTAATCCTTTACTCATATTTTTTGTTTTAAAAATTTATGCAAATCTACGAATTTATGAGGAAATCATTTTTAGCGATAATTTGTGTTTTTCTATTGTCTTGCAAAATCGACCGCGATAAAACCGTTGATCGCAGCAAATACACCTTTTTTATTGGCGATGATGCCGAACTATTTTTCCGTAACGTCCGTCAAATTTACTATGACCGCAGCAGCCCTGACGGAAAATGGCAAGCCTACCGATATGGCAAACGCTACCAAGGAACCGAACGACCGAGCATAAACCCGGTAATTGTAATCAATTGGCTGAAAGATGAAGCCTATTTGCTGATAGAAGAAAACGAACCTTTAACAACCGAAGATTTTTTACAGCTACGAATCAATTCAAAAAAAGACACCACTATTATTGACTTAAAGGAGCGAGGTCGAGAACGGATGCTGGAATTTGGTAGCCAAATCTACGAGGCCATCCAGGCCAAAAAATCCATTTATGTTTTATGCAAACGTGAATATGTTCCAATCTTTACTGATGAGCCAGAGCAAGAAGCCTTTCGGATAACGATGAGTGATTTTTACCGATTGACGCGGGTGTTTTAAAACGTATGCTTATGGCAACACGGCCACCAAATTCTTTTCCATCAAAAACTGAGCAATTTGCACGGCATTGGTAGCAGCGCCTTTCCGCAGGTTATCCGACACAATCCACATGTTTAAGGTTTTGGGTTGCGATTCATCTCTGCGCAAGCGGCCTACAAAAACCTCGTCTTTTCCGTGCGAAAGGATGGGCATCGGATACACATTATTTTTCACATCGTCTTGCACAATAACCCCATCGGTGTTTTCCAATATTTGACGAACTTCCTTCAGATCAAAATCTTGGTAAAACTCAACATTAACTGCCTCGGAGTGACCCCCGATAGTTGGGATCCGCACGGTGGTGCTGGTCACTCCAATGGTTGAGTCGCCCAATATCTTCCGTGTTTCGTTCACCATTTTCATTTCTTCTTTGGTGTAACCATTTTCCAAAAATGAATCGATGTGCGGCAAAGCATTCATGTCAATTTTGTGTGGATACACTTTTATTCCGTTGGTAATCCCTTGGCGCTCTTCCATCATTTGCTGCACAGCATCTTTGCCGGTGCCTGTTACGGATTGATAGGTAGAAACCACAATGCGTTTGATTTTATATTTGATATGTAAAGGGGCTAGTGCCATCACCATTTGAATGGTAGAGCAATTGGGATTGGCGATGATGCGGTCATCAATTTTCAACACGTGCCCATTGATTTCAGGCACTACCAATTTTTTGGAGGGATCCATGCGCCAAGCCGAAGAGTTATCAATCACGATCGTTCCCTTTTCAGCGAACTTAGGCGCCCACTCGAGTGAAGTATTTCCACCCGCTGAAAAGATGGCAATATCAGGAGCCAATGCCACCGCTTCTTCCATGCCGATGATGGAGTAATCTTTGCCCTTAAATTTAATTTTCTGCCCTACCGATTTTGGCGAGGCTACTAAATACAATTCGGTAAATTCGATGGCACGCTCTTCCATCACACATAAAATCTCTTGACCAACTAATCCGGTGGCTCCCACAACTGCTATTCTCATTTCAAAAAAAATTTTATAAGCAACAAAAGTAGTATTTTTGAAATACAACATGCGGCTTTTTGCGCTCATATTGACGTTGTTATTTTCTGCACTCGTTTGTAGGGCGCAGTTTACCGATAACTTTTCAGACGGGGATTATACCAATAACCCAACATGGACACCTGACAACGGCTCTAATTGGACCATAGCCGACAACCAACTGCGTTCGAATTCATCTATTGCGAGTTCCACTTTTTACATTAGCACCCCTTCAACACAAGCCCTAAATGCCCAATGGGAGTTTTATGTCAACTTACAGTTTAACACCAGCAGCGCCAATTTTGTAGACATCTATTTGATGTCGTCAACTGCTAGCATGATTTCTGCTGACGGCTACTTTGTAAGGATTGGTGGCACACCCGATGAAATTAGTTTGTACAAAAGCACGAGCGGAACAGCTTCGATTTTAATCAATGGTACAGATGGAATTACCAATGCTTCTAACAACACCTTAAAAATCAAAGTAACACGCGATGTATCCAACCTATGGAAGTTGGAGCGAGATGTTACGGGAACTGGCAACTCATTTGTTTCGGAAGGTACAGTGGTCGACAACTCATTTACAACTGGTTCAATATTTGGAATCCGAATCACACAATCAACCTCTAGCTTCTTTCAAAAGCACTTCTTTAGCGATTTTTATGTAGGGCCAATCATAGGCGATATTGTTCCACCAGTTCTCAATTCGATTTCCGTAATCTCATCAACGCAGTTGGATTTAGTATTTAACGAAAGTTTGGAAACCACTTCATCACAACTAATCTCCAATTATTTTGCGAACAACGGGATCAGCAATCCAGTATCGGCCACTTTGCAAGCCGACCAAAAAACTGTGCGGTTGACTTTTGGAAATTCGTTTAGTAATGGCATTCAAAATCAGTTGACATTGATGGGCATAAAAGATTTGGCTGGAAATAGTATGAGCAGTATCAAACAGAATTTTTTATTCTTTCAACCTGTCGCAACAATCAATAAAGATATCATCATCACCGAAATTTTTGCCGACCCAACACCTCAGATTGGGTTGCCAGATGCTGAATATATCGAAATTTATAATCGCAGCAACAACCCCATCGACTTGATCGGTTGGAAACTTTCGGATGGGTCTTCCATTGCCACTTTCCCTTCTCAAATTATTTTACCAAAAGAATATTGGATTGTAACCGCTTCGGCCTCCACGTCAAAATTTACTTCCTTCGGAAAAACCATTGGGTTACCAAACTTCCCTACGTTGAACAATGACGCAGATGTGCTCACCCTACAAACTTCCTTCACCATCGATTCGGTCAATTACAATTCGAATTGGTACAAAGACGATGACAAAGCCAATGGTGGCTGGTCGTTGGAATTGATTGACCCCAATAATCTTTGTGGTGATGCCAATAATTGGACAGCCACCATCGATGCAAAAGGCGGAACGCCAGGAAAACAAAACTCTGTCTTTGCCAACAAACCCGATGCGGAGGGTCCGAAATTAATTTCAATAGTAGCAAGCTCTTCTCAATTAACGTTGACATTTAACGAACGGCTCGAAAAACCTTTGGGGGTAGTTTCTGTGAACATTCTTCCGCTCCTGCCAATTGCCAATTTGGGCTTGAGCAACGCTGCGTTAACAGAAATCAAAATCAACCTCTCACAACCAATCGCACCTCGGCAATTGTATACCATTCAAATCACCAACTTGCGCGATTGTGCGGGCAACCTCATTCAAGATAATTTCAATAAACTGGATTTTGCCCTACCCGAAAATGCCGATAGCCTGGATGTGTTGGTGAACGAACTGCTGTTCAATCCGCGACCTGGTGGCGTTGATTTTGTTGAAATCTATAATCGCTCGGCCAAGTATATCAATCTTAAAGATTTTCGGTTGGCCAATTTCGAAAATGGTGTTGTCAAAAATTCAAAAACAATTTCGGTCGATTATATTTTAGCACCCACCAGCTATTTGGTCTTGACAACCGACCCAGTAGTCTTAAAAGCTCAATACCTACAAAGTGTGGAAAAGAATTTTTTGAAAGTAGATATGCCAGGCTTGAATGACGATGAAGGGAGCATCGCCCTCATCAACAATCAAAACAAAATACTTGATTACTTTTTGTATTCAGATAAACTCCATTCTACTTTTTTAAAAGATACCGAAGGTGTTTCGTTGGAGCGGATTTCGTTTTTCCAAAATACTAACGAAACCAGCAATTGGAAATCGGCCAGCTCAAACGCAGGCTTTGCCACACCTGGATATATTAACGCCAACGCTCGGCCCGAGAATTTCGGTAACGAAAATTCCATTTCGGTTGACCCAGAGGTTTTCTCTATTCAACAGCCCGGTCAAGATTTTTCTAAAATCAATTACAAGTTCGATCAAGGCGGTTGGGTGGCAAACATCAAAATCATCGACCAACAAGGCCGGTTAATCAAGACCATCGCCAACAACGAAACGCTTGGGGTTGAGGGCTTTTTTCGGTGGGATGGGCAGCAAGAAGATGGCACCATGGCCCGTATTGGCTATTACCAAGTATGGGTTGAAGTATTTGATGGCACTGGCAATATTCAGACTTTTAGGAAGAGGGTGGTAGTGGCGGCACACTAGATTTCTGCCAAGCTATTACTGACCAATGGCGATAAACTAAATAAAAACCCATTTTTTAAAGCCCAGACACCTTTTTACAATAAAGGAATTAATTGCCTCACATTTTTTGTTACGGGTACTACCCTTTATTTTTGCAAATCTTTTTCCAAAACCTAAAAGAAGAACTTATATGGCGAAATCAGTGAAGAAAAAAGCAGCAAAGCCAGCCAAAAAGGCAACGGCAAAAGCACCGGCTAAACCTAAAAAAGTTGTAAAGGCACCTGCAAAGAAAGTTGCTTCTAAGGCCAAGCCTGTAAAAAAAGTGGTCAAGGCACCCGCCAAACCTGCGAAAAAGGAGAAAGCACCTGTTGCTAAACCAGTAGCAAAAAAGGAAACTGTAAAAAAAGTGGTAGTAGAGTCAGGCGAACTGAGAACAACCAAGCCTGCTGCTCCGCCATTAAAATTATCTCCCTCTCAATTGAATATCTTCCCAATTCTGAGTCATCGCCCCATTGCGCACAAACCGACCAACCCTTCTACCACATCAGAAGACAAAACGCGCTATAGCGATGAAGAGTTGAAGGAATTTGAAGTGTTGATAAAAGCCAAGCTTGAAAAAGCCCGCGATGAATTCAAAATTTTGAAAGACACCCTTACCCGCACCAACGATGAAGGCACCGACAGCACCTCGGGAGGAAATACAAAAGTTTTGGAAGACGGAGCTGAAACAGCCGAGAAAGAAAACTTGAGTCAGTTGGCCGCACGCCAATTAAAATACATCACCAATTTAGAAAATGCCTTGATCCGAATTAAAAACGGCACATATGGTATTTGTTCTGTTACCGGAAAACTGATTTCAAAAGAGCGCTTGATTGCGGTGCCACACACTACCCAGTCGATTGAGGCTAAGATGATGAAACAAGATTAACCTCACCCAAACCCCTCTCCAAAAAGAAGCGGGGCTTACTTTTACAACATGGACTTTTTACAAAATCACATCGAAGCATTGGTTTTCTGTTCGCCTACCGCCACCAAGGTGGCTGATTTGAAAGCATGCCTTTCAGAAATGTTTAATGCCGATGTGCCTGAAGAGGATATTGAAGCTGCACTTCAGCGCATTGATCAAAAATTTCAAGCAGAAGAGTTTTCGTTTCAGTTGTTTAAGGCAGCAGGCGGCTATCAATTTTTGACCAAACCTGCCTACCAAGCCAGCATTGGGATTATGCTCAAGCAGCAATCCAAAAAAAGACTGTCTACTTCAGCGATGGAAACACTTTCTATCATTGCATACAAACAACCGATTTCAAAAACCGAAGTAGAAAATATTCGTGGCGTAAATTGCGACTATGCAATTCAGAAGTTATTAGACAAAGGCTTGATTGAAATTCAAGGCAAAGCCGAAACCATCGGCCGACCGATTTTATACGGCACCAGCCCGAAGTTTATGGAGTACTTCGGCATCAATGACATTACCGAATTGCCAACGCCCAAAGATTTTACAATTGAAGTAAATACCATTGGAGAGACACCCGATAATCAGTAGGCATCCTGACGGTACCGCCACGAGACAATAGGCAAAGCTTCCAGAAGCCATAGCCGACCTTAAATTTTAATTTCCCGTACAGAAAATAATAACGTACATTAGCTAATCGCGCGATTGGCAAACAGAAAATCTACAACTATGGCAAAATCACCACGTTCCAATAAATCTTCTTTCGGCAAACGTTCGGATGCCGAAAAAACATTCCGTAACAACCGCAGCAGCAACCGTTCGGGTCGCGGTGAGTTTGATAGCGGTCGGTCGCGTAGTTTTTCAACGCGTCCGTCTCGCTTTGATAAACCAGAAGGCGAAAGCAAATCATTTACCCGCAGAGACGATACGGAAAAACCAAAGCGCGCTTCAGGACCTTTTGAAAGGCGTGGTGGTGATTTTGGTTCGGATCGACCCAAACGTTTTACAGGTACTGGGTTTAATAAAAGAGACGATGGTGAGCGTAAATCGTTTAGACGAGATTCGTTTGATGGGGAGAAACCAAAGCGTTTTGGAGACGATACCAATCGCGATGAAAGACCAAAAAGATTTGAACGGAGCGAAAGTGGAAGTTCGTTTGGGAGAAAAAAGTTTGATGCGGAGAAGCCAAAACGACTCTCCGATTCAGACGACAGACCAAAGCGTTTTTCAAAACCGGAAGGAGAAGAAAAACCATTTGGCCGGAGAAAGTTTGATAGCGACAGACCAAAGCCATTCACACGATTTGAGGGTGACTCATCTGACGAAAGGCCAAAACGCTTTTCGACATCCGAAGAAGCTGAAGAAAAGCCCTTTCGCAAAAACC
Source organism: Chryseotalea sp. WA131a (assembly GCA_025370075.1). Taxonomy (NCBI): domain Bacteria; kingdom Pseudomonadati; phylum Bacteroidota; class Cytophagia; order Cytophagales; family Chryseotaleaceae; genus Chryseotalea; species Chryseotalea sp. WA131a. Next base: position 3,739,870 of record CP073016.1, read on the forward strand.
GCGAATCGTTTGGCGATCGCCCGCAACCAAAAAAGTTTTCGCGCGAAGATGTGGTGAAACGAAAAGCAGGAGAAGAACCTGAACGCAGATCGTTTGTTGATTCCAAAAAAATGGATCGCAGAAAATCGGTGCCGGAATATGAAGAGAAACCAGCAGACGATGGCTTGATTCGGTTGAATAAATTTATTGCCAACAGCGGTGTGGGCAGCCGTAGAGAAGCCGATGAGTTGATTAAGATGGGAGTGATCACCGTGAATGGTGTCACCATCACACAATTAGGCACCAAAGTAAAACACACGGATGATGTGCGCCACGATGGCAAGAAACTAAAGCCCGAAAAGCCTATCTATGTTCTGTTGAACAAACCCAAAGGCTTTATCACGACTACGGACGATCCACAAGAACGTAACACTGTGATGAATTTGGTGGCCAACGCGGGCACACAGCGAATTTACCCGGTAGGCAGATTAGACCGCAACACCACGGGGTTGTTGTTGTTGACCAACGATGGTGACCTTACCGATAAGCTCACCCACCCATCCTATAAAGCTAAAAAGGTTTACAAAGTTGAATTGGACAAGCCCATCACCAAAGCTGATTTTGAAAAGGTGCAACAAGGCGTGCACTTAGAAGAAGGTCGTGCAATGGTAGATGATGTAGCCATTGTGAGCGATGACAAAAAAACCATTGGTATTGAATTGCACATTGGCTGGAACCGAATTGTGCGAAGGATTTTTGAAACGTTGGGTTACGATGTGGTGAAACTTGATCGGGTGGTATATGCCGGTCTCGACAAAAAAGATTTAGCCCGAGGTCAATGGCGCTTTTTAAGACCTGAAGAGGTGATCAATTTGAAGCATTTGAATAAGTGATTCATTTGTAATTATTCTCTCTTCAAATTATCAACCAGATTTGTTCTGAGCCTCCAAGCTTTTTACCGAGCTAATGCTTGCCAGTGCTTCAAACGGAATGTGGGATTTGTTTTTCGTCTCTTTTAATATACCTGTCACTTTGTAAGGCCCTTCTTCGCCCACTTTAAAGGACTCGCCAATGGGATTCTCTTGCTTGAATAATTTCTTCGCGGTCTTTTTGCTTAGCACTACCGAGTACGGTTCTACCAATGCGGTGTGTGAATCTCCATACTCTAATTCGTATTCAAATACATCTAATATCTCTGAGTCGGCATAATATCCTGCAATCGGGATGTTAACGTTTTGTTCCATCTCCAACCACAAGTTGCCGAAGCCTCGCATGATGCGCACCGCTTTTTCCACACCTACGTAGTTGTCAAGAAGTTCTTGTTTCAGTGGCAGTGTTGTGGTCGCGTATTCATTTAGCGTTTCTCCATTCGATCCTTGAGGAATAGTATTAAGTCGATAGATTCGATCACGCTTAGTATTGTATCGGTCATAAGTCATCTGATCGGCCACCAGCATAATAATAATCATTGACAAAGCCATGGCCACCGCCAAACCAAAAATATTGATGGCAGAGAAGAACCGGTGACGGAACAAACTGCGGAAGGCGGTCTTGAGATAATTGCGGAACATGGAATTGATTTAAGATTTGTGATCTGATATTTTTTATTTGGGTGGTGTGCTTTTACCTATTTTGTTTCCCTCTTCACCAAAAAATAGTAGATCAAAAATCCGAACGAAACGGCCACGGCAAATAACCCATACGGAAGTGGTGATTCTGGGCTAACGGGCACATACTCCATGATGATAAGTGATAGCCCAGCGAAGAAAGCAATCAAGCCCCATTTTAAAGAAGCGTACTTATTATCATCGGCTTTGTAGTTTTTAAAGATGGCCTGGGTGTCATCGTTCACAAATCCTTTGTCGATCATTTTCTTTTTCAGAATGTAATCGGTCATTACTTTGGTGAAGAAGTAAATGGACGTGCCTAAGGTCCCTAGAATTGCAATGGGCATTAATACTTCAGATGTAATCATAGCAGTTTTATTTTTGTTTGTGGCGTGAGACGCAAGCTACGTGCAGCTTGTTGCAGTTGATAGTGAATTTTTTTTAGGGTCGCTGAATGTTTGTTTCTTTGGTTGACCTTGAACGGTGAAACTTTTACCAAGAATAATTCCATGCAACATCTTACCTTCGGGTTGTGTCTAATCCCTTAATGACAGACGATCGGGAGTTGGTTTCCCGCATAATACAAGGCGATTCGCAAGCGTTTCGGCAACTGATTCACCAGCATCAACGGTTGGTGGGGCATATGGTGGCACGCTTGGTAAAAAGTGAGGAGGATCGCGAAGAAATCTGTCAAGACGTTTTTTTAAAAGTGCACGACAAGATTCGTAGCTTCAATTTTGAATCAAAACTTAGCACCTGGATCGCCACAGTAGCCTATCGGCATGCCATTAACCATTTGCGGAAGCAAAAAATGTTGTTTGCCGACTTGCCGAACGAAGATGGGTTTCAACGCGAGTTTGTATCGAGTGAAAAGGTGGATGATGACTTTGGTGACCAAGAGTTGGAAGAAATGATTTTGAGAATGATTGACTACTTGCCCGTTCAATACAAAACCGTTCTTACATTGTATCACCTCGATCACATGAACTATCAAGAAATTGGTGCCATCACCAATATGCCCGAAGGCACAGTGAAGAATTATCTTTTCCGTGCCAGAAGTATTTTAAAAGAAAAAGTAAAAAACTACCTTGGAAAGGAAATCGCGCTATGACAGACGAACAATTGCAACATGAAATAGAAAGTGGCCAAACACCTAAGGGCAATGATTCCTTGGCCTATCAGAAGGTTTTTAATGCCTTGCGCAAAGACCCTTATATATTGCCTGTTGATTTTGCTGATCGGGTATTATTTAAACTCCAGCAAAAGCCAGCCTTCTTATGTAAAGAATATTTTTGGATGGTCAGTGGGTGGGTCTTGCTTTTGGTGGGAGCAGTAGTTTCCATTCGATGGATTTCATTCAAATTTACGTGGGGAACTTTCCAGTTCTTTTCAGGATACCCGGGGTTAGTGGGCTTAGCATTCGTGCTGATTGCAATTGTACAATGGCTTGACAAGCGATTGTTAAAGTCTAACAACATCGCAGAGTAAAATCGGTGTAATATTTCTGTAACTCTACGCGTTTCTATTTCGGTTTCATTTGTTATCATTACAGAAAATTAAACCGTATATGAAAAAGTGGGTATTTGGATTTGTTTTAGTACTTATTTTCACCAGTTCTTGGGCGCAACGCACCGAGGGGGACTCTTGGTTGAATGTGAAGTCGTTTGGTGCAGGAACCTTAGCCGTTCTCTACTACGAACAAGCCGGGCTTATACAAGAGGTGAATGGAAAGCCGCAAGGTTTATGTGTGGATATATTGAATGACTTTGTCGCTTTTGTGCAAAAGAAGTACAATAAGAAAATTACGATTCAATATGTTGGCAAAGAACCCGTCTTTACCAAATTTCTAAGCACAACGGAAAAAAGTCCCTATCTTTTAGGAGTAACCAATGTAACCATCACTGAAGAGCGTAAAAAGATTTTGAAATTTACACCTCCGTTTCTATCTAATCCCGTTGTGCTGTTGACGCACAAGGATGCACCCGCTGTTTCTTCGTTTGCAGAGATTTCAAAAAAATTGGAAGGCTACTCAGCCGAAATTATTGGTGGCAGCACGCATGTTAAGTTAATCAACAAAATCAAAAAAGAAAATTGGCCAAATCTTTCCATTGCTTATGGGCCTTCAGGACAAGAAATTTTAAAAAAGTTTGTGGCCAATCCAAAGCTTTTCACGATTGTTGACTTCACAGAATTTGTAGATGCCAACCGCAAGCGCCTTCCTGTAAAAAAACAAAAAGTAGAGTTTGGCGACCCTGAGCAGTTAGCTTTTGCCATGAGCAAGGGCAATGATTGGGATGAGCCGTGGAAAGAATTTATGACGGACGAGTATCGAAAAAGCCCCCAGTTTAGCAAGTATGTTTCAGATAATTTAGGCATGGCATTTTTGAGTGTGCTTAAATAAATTTTGATTTATCAACCAATGCCATTAAGTTTTGTAAGAAGTTTTTACCTCTAAAGCGGGCGTTTACATCCACTATTTTACCAACTATATAATTCCTTTTACCTAATTGAGATATTCTCGTACATTGTTTTCATAAATCGACATTATGAAAAAACTGTACCTACTATCCCTTATCTTTTTATTTGGCTTGTCCGCTTTCGCACAAGAGAAGAAGGACGCCAAAGCCGATTCAGTCAAAAAAGAAAAACCGAAAAAGAAAAAAGATCTTCCGCTCGAGGTAGCACGCAGAGTGCCGGTAAAATCCAATGAAGGTACTTGGATGAGTTTGGATGTTAGCCCAGATGGCAAAACCATTGCCTTCGATTTTTTGGGTGATATTTTCACGATGCCCATCACCGGTGGCAAGCCAGTTCAATTCACCAAGGGCATGGCCTTCGATTCGCATCCCAAGTTTAGCCCGGATGGAACGAAACTACTTTTCCTTTCTGACCGCAGTGGTGGTGAAAACATTTGGTGGTTTGCATTGGATAAAAAAGATTCTCTTCAAATAACAAAAGGAAATACAGACCACTACCAATCGGCCGAATGGACGCCTGATGGAAACTATATCATAGGCTCACGCGGAATCCGCAATTTAAAACTTTGGATGTTTCACAAAGACGGTGGCTCTGGTGCGCAACTCATCAGCAAACCCGATAATCTCAAAACAGTAGAACCAGCGTTTGGTAACGACAACCGTTACATCTGGTTTTCGCATCGCAACGGAGCCTGGAATTATAACGCGCAATTTCCACAATATCAAATCGCAGTGTACGACTGCGAAACAGGGGAATTTGAAACACGCACCCAGCGCTACGGTTCAGCTTTTACCCCTACGCTTTCACCAGATGGAAAATGGTTGGTGTATGGAACGCGTTACAATGACCAAACAGGTCTAGTGCTTCGCGATATTAAATCAGGCGATGAAAAATGGTTGGCCTACCCCGTGCAACATGATGAACAAGAGTCGATAGCACCATTGGGCGTTTTGCCTGCCATGTCCTTCACGCCCGATAGCAAAGAAGTGGTGGCTTCGTATGGCGGAAAGTTTTATCGCCTACCCGTAGCAGGAGGTGATGCCATCAATATTCCATTTGAAATGGAAACTGAATTTTTGTTAGGGCCCGCAGTTAGTTTCAATTATCCCATTAAGGACGAAAAAGAGATGATTGTAACCCAAATTCGTGATGCAGTAATTTCACCCGATGGAAAGCAAGTGGCTTTCACCGCGCTCAATAGATTATACACCTACGATTTACCCAACGGTACTCCCAAACGAGTAACGACCAATAATTTTACCGAAGCACAACCCACATGGAGCCCCGATGGGGCACAGTTGGCTTGGGTAACATGGGAAAACAACGCAGGGCACATCTATAAAATGAATTTGAAATTGAAAGGTGCAAAACCCGTTCGGCTTACTAATACTCCCGGACTTTACACCGAACCATCGTGGTCGTTGACCGGAAACAAAATCGTTTTCTTCCGCGGGGCAACGCAAACTTTTAAAGACGCAGCTGACCCTTTCTTTTCGGGAGGGCAGGAAGATTTACTTTGGATTTCGGGCGATGGAGGCAACGTAAACTTCATTGCGAAAGCAAAACGAAGAAGCAATCCACACTTTACCAAAACAGACGACCGTATCTATTTGTATCATGCGCAAAAAGGGTTGGTGTCCATTCGGTGGGATGGCACCGATGAAAAAGCGCATTTGAAAGTGAGTGGTATTACAGTGTATGGTTCGGTAATGATGGATGACAATTGTATGCTGAAAGAATTAGAAGCTGAACCGGCACAAGAACCATCGATTGCCGATGTGGTGTTGATGGCGCCAGAAGGCGACAAGGCACTGGCGAAAGTGAACAACGAAATTTATGTGGTCACCATTCCCAAAACCGGTGGCGAAACACCAAAAATTTCTGTGGCCGATGCAGAGAAAGCGCAGTTTCCTTCTAGAAAGTTAACCAAATTAGGTGGCGAGTTCCCTACTTGGGGAAGCAATGCGAAGAATGTTTACTTCAGCTTAGGCAATGCATTTTTTACTTACAATTTAGATTCAGCGAAGTTGAAAGAAGATGTTATCAAAAAGAAAAAGGCTGAAGAAGACAAAGCAAAAGAGGCAGAGGAGTTGAAGGGTGAGAAGAAAGATGAGAAGAAGGACGATAAGAAAGATGAAAAAAAGGATGAGGGGTATAAGCCTTCTGAAATCCGTATCAAAGTAAAAGTAGAGAAAGACATTCCTGCAGGAAAAGTATTACTGCAAAACGCGCGCATCATTACCATGAAAGGAGATGAAGTGATTGAGCGTGGCGATATATTGATTGAGAATGCACGCATCAAACAAGTAGGCCCAGCAGGTTCTATTTCGGTTGATGCCTCCACACAAAAAATGGACTTAACTGGTAAAACCCTTGTGCCTGGCTTCGTGGACACACACGCGCACATGTGGCCTGCGTGGGGCATTCACAAAAATCAGGTTTGGATGTATGCAGCCAATCTTGCGTATGGTGTGACCACCACACGCGACCCACAAACGGCCACCACCGATGTGTTGACCTACGGAGACATGGTGGAGACGGGGCAAATGATTGGGCCACGTATTTACTCCACAGGCCCTGGTGTTGGCTTCTGGGCGTACAACTTAAAGGACTACGAGCAAACAAAAGATATTTTGAAGCAATATTCAGAATACTACAATACCAAAACGATTAAGATGTACTTGACGGGCAATCGCCAACATCGTCAGTGGATTATTCAAGCTGCGAAAGAACAAAGTTTAATGCCTACTACTGAGGGTGGTCTTGATTTTAAATTGAACATGACCAACTTGATTGATGGCTACCCCGGTCATGAACATGCATTGCCAATCTATCCGTTGTATAAAGATGTGGCCACCACCATCGCGGAAGCTAAAATGACCTACACCCCAACTCTACTTGTTGCTTATGGCGGTCCTTGGGCAGAGAATTTTTATTATGCTACTGAAAATGTAAATAGCGATCCAAAACTAAATCACTTTACAGCCAAGTCGGAACTTGATGAAAAGTCTAGACGCAGACCCGGATGGTTCATGAAAGAAGAGCATGTATTTGAAGACCATGCCAAATTTGTAAACGACTTAGTGAAGGCGGGTGGCAACGCAGGCGTAGGTTCGCACGGGCAGTTGCAAGGTTTAGGTTATCATTGGGAATTGTGGAGCATTGCTTCTGGTGGCATGCGTAACATCGATGCGTTGAAAGTAGCAACCATACATGGAGCAAGAGCGATCGGTTTGAGCAACGATATTGGAAGCATTGAAGCAGGCAAATTGGCCGACTTAATTATACTCGACAAAAACCCACTAGAGAATCTACACAACACTAACTCCGTAAACAAGGTGATGAAAAACGGAAGGCTTTACGATGGGAATACGTTAGATGAAGTTTACCCAACCGTGCGTAAAGCTCCTTCGTTTGCGAATGAGCAAGCTGTGCCTGCTGGGGTGCCCGGAATAAAATAGTCGATGGTCAATAGTCCATTGCTGGTAAGTTTGAATCTACCGGCAATGGACGATCGACTGTGGACAATCGACCTAAATCGTAAAGCCTCCATCAGCCGTAAACACGCTACCGGTGCAATAACTGCTGGAATCGGACGCAAGATAAAGTGCCAAGGCTGCAATTTCTTCTGAAGTGCCTACGCGTTTTATCGGCAACATCTTCATCATAATGCCCATGACTTTGTCATTGTTCCACAGTGCTTCGCTAAATTTTGTTTTGATGAGGCCTGGGCAAATTACGTTTGCACGGATGTTGTCATCACCCCATTCTTTTGCCATTACTTTGGTGAGCGAAATCAACGAAGCTTTACTCATGCTATAAATTCCCAAGCCCGGCTCAGGGCGCAGGCCACCTACTGAACTAATGTTAATGATGGAACCTGATTTTTTTGCCTTCATAGCGGGATACAATTTTTTTGAAAGCTCAAATGGCCCCTTCACATTCACGGCCATAATCTTATCGAAGGCCGCTGCATCGGTTTCCACTACGGGGCCAAACACTGGATTGGTGGCAGCATTGTTCACCAATATATCCACACCTCCAAAATTGGTCAAACAATAGTCAGCCAGTTTATGTACATCGCCTACATCGCCTACGTGGCATGCCATGGCTGTCGCATTAAATCCCTTCAATTTCAGATCCTTGGCAACCGCCTCAACCGCTTCTTGTTTGCGACTACTCACCACTACATGAGCGCCAGCGGCCGCATACAATTCAGCAATAGCTTGACCAATGCCTTTGGAAGCACCCGTGATCAAAGCTGTTTTATTTTTTAGACTAAACAAGGAGGTCACATCCATAACTTTAAATTAAATTTTTAACAATGTTACACATTTTGCAGAAATCATTTGGATTGAAAGGAAGCATTTGCTTTAACGCTTCCTAAGAATAGCTCGGTTTGAGCGGTGTATCTTTTATTACAAGCTATTTATTGTAATATTTACAACAAACTTAATTCGTGGCGCGTAATTTTTTAGCAAAGCTTTTAAGATTGGTAGCAGTTTTGTTGTTGGGGATTAATCTTCTTTCTTCTGCCCAACAACCTGTCGTACTTTCTGATCCATCAAAGATCTACCAGTTAGACGAACATGCAAGGGTGTTTATCGATTCACTCGGTGTTATTGATTTTAATCAAGTAATGGATTCCTCTTTTCAATACCATTTTAAGCCAAGCGGCACGGGTAGTTTAACTTTTGGCTACCTGAACAAGCCCATTTGGATAAAACTGAAACTTTCCAACCAAGCGATTGGCACACAATGGTACTTGGAAATCCCAGCGCCTTATTTAGAGTTTGTTCATTTTTATCAGAAACAAAGTGGTAAATGGGTGAAAAACTCCTCAGGGTATTACTTACCACACTCTGATAAGGAAATTTCGCACACCGCATTTTCATACCTATTGGATTTTGATGGTGGGGCACAAGGTGAAGTATTCATCCGTGTTACAGGAAGCAGTCCAAAAAATATTCCACTTTTTGTACTTGAAAAAGAAAAATTTCTGGAGAAATCGCGCTTAGAAGATGTCGGTTATGGTATCTTTTTTGGCGTACTGCTCGTGATGATTTTATTCAACCTCGTTATCTTCTTAACCCTCAAAGATCTCAATTACCTGATTTACGTTTGTATCATTTGTTGCACCTTCTCTATTTTCTCTGCGGCCTCTGGCTATGGAGGAAAATTTCTTTGGCCAAACTACCCTGATGTTAATTTTTATGCTGGGCGGCTGTCGCTAGGTATCATGGTGATTTTAATCTCAATTTTTTCAAGACGGTTTCTAGAGACCAAGCGTTATTCAAAAACAATGGATTTTGTTCTTCTTTTGTTGATACCATTGGCCGTTTTGGCTACAGTGCTAGTGGCTACTGAGGTGATGTCCTCAGCTGGAAATAATTTGATGTCGGTTGCAACACCCATCTTTTTGATTAGTGGTATTGTTTGTTGGGTAAAAGGGAACAAGAATGCCCAGTTTTTTGTGGCCGCTTGGGCTGTTTATTTGATAGGGGGTCTGTCTCTTACCTTGCGAAATAGCGGAATACTGCCATACAACTTCTGGACTACGCACTTAGCTGAAGTAGGTGCCGCATGCGAAACATTTTTGATAGCCTTGGCGCTGAGCAGCAGATACACTCGGTTAAAAAAAGAAAACGAAGAGGCGCAACTCTCGTTGATTGACCAACTTCAGAAAAATCAAAAACTTCAACAGCAAGCAACGGCAGACCTTGAAACAAAAGTGAATGAACGCACCCAGGAAATTTTACAGCAAAATGAAAAATTGAGCAAACTTAATCTGTTAAAGGACAAACTTTTTACTATTGTATCGCATGATTTAAAAAGCCCTCTATCTCAATTGTCCGGTGCTTTGTATTTGGTGGAACGCGACATGATTACCAAGGAGGAAATCAAAGATTTAATGCCGAAAATCAGAAGAAATTTAGCGAACAACGAAAATTTTCTATCCGAACTGTTGGCCTGGACAAGAAGTCAATTGGAAGGAGAAAAAATAAGCCTTACGTATTTCAATTTAAAGAATGCAACTGATGAAATTGTGCGCCTAATACTTCCGCAAGCAGAAGCAAAAAAAATTGAAGTGAGTAGCCAACTTAAAGATAACACTATTGTGTATGCAGATGTTGAAATGATCAAAACGGTTATTCGTAATCTAATGGTTAATGCCATCAAATTTACGGAGACCAATGGCTTCATTGAGATCTTCGTAAAAGTAACTAATGACACTACTACGTACTATGTGAAAGATACGGGCAGGGGGATAGAAGACTCGTTAAAAGGTAACCTATTTACGATGCACGTGCAAAGTATGCGTGGCACTGCCAATGAAAAAGGCACAGGCTTGGGCCTTTTGATTTGCAAAGACTTTGTAGAAAGTAATGGCGGCACTATTTGGGTAGAAGGTAAACCGAATGAAGGAAGCATCTTTGCCTTTACCATCCCCAACCATCCTACTGATAATCATCGGCCATAGTAATTTGCATTACGCATTTCCTGATTCTTTATTCTTGATTTTCTCTAGGATATATTTTTTTATTATTAGATACCGATTGGTATCTTTGCGGTATGCGCAATCCAATTGAAACCAAAAGTGCCATCTTGCAACATGCGGGCAATTTATTCAATGTGCAAGGCTATAAGGCTACCTCCATTAGCCATATTACCGATTCCACTGGCTTTACCAAAGGCGCCATCTATCGGCACTTCAAGAACAAGGAGAAACTCGAAGAACAATCGTTGGTTTATTTAATGGGCGTGATGTTTGAAAAACTGCGAGCCCAAATCAAAAAACAAAACAATGCTGTCGATAAACTAAAAGGTGTGATTCATTTTTTCGAATCATACATTTCAAAGTCACCTATAGCAGGAGGGTGTCCATTGTTAAATGTAGCAATAGAAGCCGATGACCACAGTCCGCATTTACGCAAGAAAGCATACTCGATTTTAGAAATATTGAAAGAGTCAATTGTAACTATTTTAAGCAATGGCATCAAGTTTGGGCAAATAAAGAGGAATATTGATAAAGAATACTACGCTACTGTTATCATTGCCAGTTTGGAAGGTGCTATTATGATGAGCCGTCTGTCAAAAACAGACCGCGATATACGGTTGGTGATATCTCATTTAGAAAAATTAATCGAAGAGATAAAAGCTTAACGCTTAACTCATCCCATTCATGAACAAAATACTCATTAGATCCATCGGTCTTTATTTGAACTCACTCGCCCTTTTGTCGCCTAACCTAGCTGCCAAAAAAGGTTTTGAGCTTTTCTGTTGGCCACGCAGAATAAAGGTGAAACCGCATCAATTGGAATTTTTAAATCAAGCAGACGAAAAATTCACCATCACCTATGCAGGTAAAAAAGTGCAAGCGTATCGATGGGGAAAGGGAGCAAAAAAACTATTGATGCTTCATGGCTGGCAAAGTCATAGTTATTGGTGGAGGTATGTAATCAATGCCATCCCCAAGGAGGAATACACTATCTTTTCGCTAGATGCCCCAGGCCACGGCTTATCGGAAGGCGACTTCTTGAATTTACCTCACTATAGTGGATTGCTAGAAGAATTTGTTATCAGTCAAGGTTCATTTCATGCCGTGCTCAGTCATTCGTTCGGTAGTTTTGCAAGCATTTATTCGTTGCATCGAAAGCCTGATTTAAACATTGGCAAAGTTGTGGTAATGGCAGCTCCCGGTGAGGTAGAGTTCTTTTTTACCTATTATCACAAACTACTTGGGCTGAGCAACAGAACGATTGAGTTAATCACAAACTATTTTATTAAAACCATTGGCAAGCCTCCATCCTATTTTAAGATAAAAGATTTTGCGGCAACCCTTTCGCTGCCGGGTTTGGTCATTCACGATACAGAAGATTTGGAGGCTCCTTACAAAAATGCAGTTTCAATGCAGCAAGTTTGGAGCAACTCTCAATTGATTTCTACCACAGGGCTTGGTCATCATCTAAAGTCAAAAGAGTTGGTTGAAAAAGTAGTGGCCTACTTGGCAAACTGAATTTTATACTTACGGATGGTGCGGGCAATCATCACACTACCAATTAATGTCGGTAAAATCCACAACACCCAACCGTATTGGGGCAATTGAATATTTACCACCACAAAAGCTGTTACGGCCGAAATGTAACTGCCACCCATGCTGCCAATATGGGCAAACCACCAATGCATTTTGGGCGGAGCTTTGAAAAACTTGCGTACATCTATGGCTAGAAAAGTCAAGCCAATCAAACTAAACACAATGGCCGGAATGCCCATGCCATTTTCATTTATTAACATCCAAAGTCCATACATCAACAAAGCTGATATAAAAATTCCTGAGATCGTGACAATCAACCAATCGAGGGCTGCTGGCTTCTGCCCCAAGCCAATTTTCTTTAAGTATAAAGTTCGGTAACCACGCACGGTGAGGTAGTAACTGAAAAATCCTACCATCAGTAAGAAGTCTTTACGATGACCAATCGCCACAATCACAGCTCCAACAAAAACAGCAGTCATTCCACCAAAATAAATTTTGCCTGCCAATCGATGGGCTTTGCCGCCCTTTTCTGTAAGCATGGCTACTACCCCACTGACCAAAGCAACAGTGCCCCCGGCTATGTGCATAAGAAGCATGAGCGAAAGGATTTTTTCTGTTTCCATGCTTCAAGGATACAATAAATGTTCGAAAACACTGAGTGAATTATTCCGAATTGTGGAATGGTTTGACAGAAATAACATTTCAGTGACCTGAAAAACAAAAGCCCCTGAAACAGGTCAGAGGCTTTCCTTTTTGATTTATCGAAGCTCACAATTTGTGATGCATGCCTCTGGCATAACTTAAGATGCTGAGTACGGTAGAGGGTGGCGGTTGCAATTCAGCTCCGTTAAGTGCCTCTTTACTTTCTTTCAATTCTGCATACTGTGCTTGCAACTCACTGTCGCAGAGCAGGGCCTTGTTAATTTCCCTCGTCTCCTCTTCCGAGGTTTCGTGGTAAAGCAATCTGATCAGGTCGTTTTGGGTAAAAGTCTTTATCATAGGCTATATGGTTTTTAATCATTTTCTTCCTCAAATTGATTAACGCATAACGCATCCTCCCCAATGCCGTATTGATGCTCACCCCCGTTCGGTCGGCTATTTCCTGAAAGCTCATTTCTAAATAGTGCCTCATAATCAACACTTGCTTTTGCTCTTCAGGCAATTCTTTTATCAAATCTCGTACGCGCGAGTGTGTGTCGCGCATCATTTGCTTTGCCTCATACGACTCTTCCGCGAATTGCATGGAGTCGAACACCTTGTTTCCATCTTCAAACGTAATCTCAGGATAGCGTTTGTGGCGCCTGAAGTGGTCGATGGCCAAATTATGTGCAATGCGGCAAATCCAGGGAAGGAATTTACCTTCTTCGTTATAGCGACCACTTTGTATAGTGTTGAGCGCTTTAATAAAGGTGTCCTGGAGAAGATCCTGGGCCTCGTAGCGATCTTTTACTATTAAATAAATGGCCGTATAAATACGGGACTTGTGTCTGTGAAGTAGCATTTCGAACGCCTCTTCGTTACCGGTTTGATAGAGCGTCACCAACTGGCTATCGCTGCATCTGCTGTCAATCATCTGTCTTGCGTTTAGGTAACGTAAACTTGTCGCTCGATAGTGTGTGGGTTTAGTTGTTAATTTCGAAATGCTTCGTAATTATGTTCAAATTAAAATGAAATTGAAGAAAAACAAAAAAAAATTGGAAAAATCTTGCCTGTAGTGTAAATTCTTTCGCTAATTGAGCCGTTTTTCACAATAAACAAGAATCATGGCCGTTGCGAAGAAGAAACTTATCAAAAGTTTAGAAAATCTCACTGAAGATCTCAAGGAATTAGTCCACGAGCAATATCCGAACGGGTACGAAGCGAGCATTACTCGAATCACAAATGCAAAAAAGGAACCCATTTTCGTTTTCCCCATCGAGACGGAAGATGCCGTAGTATTGGTGAAAGTGCCTGTGACCAAAAACAGCGAGGGCGGATATGATGTGGATTCGGGTGAACGGCAAGAATTTGATGCCGATGATGACGTGCGAGCAGGGGCTGAACCTGATTTTGAAAGCGGTAGTGACAGCGATGGCGATGGGTTTGACGATGAAGGAGATGGTGGAGGCCGCAGCAAAGAAGCTAGTTACGATCCGGATTTTGATAATTAAGCAGCGTTTGCAAAAAATAAACAAGAATAAACATTAAGTTGCGTGAACACCATCCTACACGATGGTGTTTTTTATTTTTGCATCCTTTATGACCAAGCCAACCCTTCCTTTTTCCGATACTGAGCTAGACGACCTCGACCCCAAAGAATACATCATCATCAAGCGGGCAAGGGTAAATAACCTAAAAAATTTAAGCGTTGCCATCCCCCGCAATAAGTTAGTGGTAATTACAGGTCTTTCAGGCTCCGGCAAATCATCGTTGGCTTTTGATACGTTGTTTGCCGAAGGCCAGCGGATGTATGTGGAAAGTCTGAATTCGTATGCCCGCCAGTTTTTGGGGCGGATGGAAAAACCCGAGGTCGATTATATCCGTGGAGTTTCGCCAGCCATTGCCATTGAGCAAAAAGTAAACACCCGCAATCCTCGCTCCACCGTTGGCACTACTACTGAAATTTATGATTACTTAAAACTGCTCTTCGCCCGAATAGGCAAAACCTATTCGCCCGTGAGCGGAAATGAAGTAAAGCGCGATACCGTAACGGATGTAGTAGAATTTATCAACAAACAAAAAGAAGGCACGCGTGTGATGGTGGCCTGCCCCCTAAAAATCCAAAAAGGAAGAAAGCTAGCAGACGAATTAAATCTCCTTTTGAGCAAAGGGTTTGCTAGAGTTTTGATCGATGGTGAAGTAAAGTTTATTGAAGAATTGGTGGGAGCGCCAACGGAAGAAGAAGCACCAAAAAAGAAGACATCGGCAAAAGCTAAGAAGGTTGAAGGAGAAGTGAACATTCTAATTGACCGCGCAGCCATCAACGCAAGTGATGAAGACCTCACCTTCCGATTATCAGACTCTGGTCAAACGGCTTTCTTTGAAGGCCAAGGGGATTGCGTAATTTATATCGAGGGTCAGGCCAAGAAAAATTTCTCTGATCGATTTGAGTTGGATGGCATCAGTTTTACCGAGCCTTCCATCAATCTGTTTAGCTTCAATAATCCCTTTGGTGCCTGCCAAACCTGCGAAGGCTTTGGAAAAATTCTTGGCATTGATGAAGACTTGGTGATTCCAGATAAAAGCCTTTCGGTTTATGAAGGTGCTATTGCCCCTTGGCGGGGAGAAGTGATGAGTGAGTGGGCAAAGCCTTTGTTGAAAAATGGAATCAAGTTCGATTTTCCGGTGCACCGGCCGATAAGTGAGTTGAGTAGAAAGCAATATGACTTGCTCTGGACCGGTAACGAACACTTCGATGGCTTGCACGAATTCTTTCGCTACCTCGCATCAAAGACACATAAAATTCAATACAGGGTTATGCTTTCGCGCTACCGTGGCAGAACCACTTGCCCTGATTGTCGTGGCACAAAGTTGCGCAAAGACGCAGCCTATGTAAAGATTGCGGATACTTCCATTACCGATTTAGTATTGATGCCCTTGGAAGACGCGTTGGTATTTTTTGAAAACTTAAACCTTCCTGCGTACGAACAAAAAGTTTCGGATCGGATTTTGACAGAAATCAAAACGCGATTAGAATACATGGTGAAAGTAGGCTTGGGTTATCTCACACTCAACCGTGTTACCTCCACTTTATCGGGTGGAGAATTTCAGCGCATCAAATTAGCAACTTCGCTCGGCAGCGCGTTGGTGGGCTCCATGTACATTATGGACGAACCGAGCATTGGCCTACACCCTCGCGACACGGCCCGCATGGTGGAAGTACTGAAATCTCTTCGCGACATGGGCAATACGGTGATTGTGGTGGAGCACGAGGAAGAAATCATGCGCGCAGCTGACCAAATCATCGACATCGGTCCCGATGCGGGTTCGCACGGTGGCCATTTGGTTTTTCAGGGAAGCATCAAAGACATTACCGCAAAAACGCAATCGCACACAGCCGAGTATTTGTTTGGCACCGATGAAATTTCCATACCCAAGCAGCGCAGAAAATGGAAAGACTCCATCACACTAATAGGGGCGCGGGAAAACAATCTTAAAAATTTGAAAATAAAATTTCCATTGGGTGTGCTTACCGTTGTCACGGGAGTGAGCGGCTCTGGAAAATCAACACTCATCAAAAAAGTATTGTATCCGGCACTGGGCAGATTAACCGGCAATATTGGCGACACGCCTGGCAAATACGACCAACTGGTTGGCGACTTTAACATCATCAAGCAAATTGAATTTGTTGACCAAAATCCCATTGGAAAATCATCGCGCTCCAATCCCATTAGTTACGTCAAAGCATACGATGTGATCCGAAACTTATATGCCGACCAACCAATGGCCAAGCAGCGCGGCTACAAACCTTCTCACTTTTCGTTCAATGTAGAAGGCGGCCGGTGCGAAACGTGCGAAGGGGAAGGTGAAATAAAAGTAGAGATGCAGTTTATGGCCGACATCTTTTTGGAATGCGAAAGTTGCCATGGCAAACGCTTTAAGCAAGAAGTATTGGAGGTAGAACACAAAGGTAAATCGATTGCCGATGTGCTGGACATGACGGTGGAAGAGGGCTTGGAATTTTTCAAAGACAAGAAACCCGTGTGCGATAGAATCCTTCCACTTTTTGATGTGGGCTTAGGTTATGTGAAGTTGGGGCAGTCCTCCAACTCGCTTTCGGGTGGGGAAGCACAGCGTGTAAAGCTAGCTTCTTTTTTAGGTAAGAACTCACCCGAGAAAGGTGACCACATTCTTTTTATTTTTGATGAGCCTACAACCGGACTGCATTTTCATGATATTTCAAAACTATTGAAAGCAATGAATGCCTTAGTGGATGAAGGGCACAGCGTGATGGTAATTGAGCATAACATGGAGGTAATCAAATGTGCCGATTGGATTATTGACCTCGGCCCAGAAGGCGGAGAAAAAAATGGCGGGCAACTTTTATTTGAAGGTACACCCGAGGAGATGGTGAAGAAAGGAAAAGGCTATACATCGGAATTTTTAAGAAAAAAATATGAATCAAATTAGTAAGATTAGTTCGAAAGAAGCATTGCTCTTGATTGAGCAAGTGGTGGTAGAGGCTGAAAAAATAAACAAACAAGTCGCAGTGGCTGTCTGTGGCCCAGAGGGTGAACTGATTTCCTTTCTGCGAATGGATGAGGCGTCTCCCGCTTCTTCTACCATTGCACAAAACAAAGCCTACACTTCAGCACGCGATCGAAAATCTACAAGGGAGATGGGCGAAGGTATGATTGCCAAGAGTCGCCCACCAGCATATTGGGGAGATCTTAGAATTACAGGCTTTGGTGGCGGGCTCCCCATTCTGCAAAATTCAAAAGTGATTGGCGGAATTGGTGTAAGCGGTCTTTCAGAGGCAGAAGACGAGCGAATTGCACAAGCAGCCATTACAAAAGTTTACGGCTGATTTGCAGCAGAATACCTCCCCCTTTCGGGTTTTAACATTTCGCAAAGCAAAAATAAATCTCAGACGATAAACAGTTAGTACTTAGCCGAACCGCTCGGTGTACTCTTCTTAATAAAATCGCGAATATGCTCGTTGGAGGTTGCCAAATCTTCCGCTCGCAAATACATCATGTGGCCACTGCGGTAGCCTTCAAAGCGCAAGCGATCTTTCATTCTTCCACTGGGGTCTAGTTGCCACATTGAATATTTAGCATCGAAGTATGTAGTCGCACCATCGTAGTAGCCACTTTGAATCATCACGTGCATGTACGGATTTTCGGCCATGGCCATGCGAAGGTTTTCACCGGTGTTGTCATTTGAATTGTCCCATGGACGAACGGGGCCAAACATATTATACTGCAAATCAGTTTTGTATTTCAATACATCGCGCAAATAATAGTTGATGGCTGGCGTGAAGGCGTGCAGCCAGGAAGTCAATTCTGAATTGTAATCTGGACTGCTTCCTGCTTGTTGTTTGTCGATGCCTAAATAGCGCGAATCCAATCGGCCAACGGTAAACCCTTTTTCGCGCAATAGATCTTTCCAAAAATAATTAGTGGGCACAGCTAAATTATGATGCAACACCGTGCGCTCCGATAGACCAGAAAAACGCGAAACTTTTGCCGCGATTTGTTTTTTCTTTTGCTCGTCCAAAAATCCACCCCTTGCCAACGCGGGAATAAATTCATCAATGGTAAATTGCTCTGACTCGGCCAGCACCTCGTTCAAATCTTTTTGTTGCAGGTCGGGGGCAAGTACTTTTTGATACCAAGCGGCTGCAGTATAGTACGGGAGTGATAGCGCATCGTTTACGGCACCATCACGTTTTATTCCCAACTCGGTTGGCGAAACCAAAATCACACCGTTCAAATACATCCAATGCGCATTTTGCAATTCCAACGCCAATCCAGAAACACGTGTAGTGCCGTAGCTTTCGCCAATCAAATATTTAGGTGAAGTCCAGCGGCCTTGGCGGGAAACAAAATTATCGACCCAATCACCGAGGTATTTGATATCTGCGTTCACGCCAAAAAAAGTTGACTTTTCTGCTTTGGGATCTAAGATGCGTGAAAAGCCTGTGTTCACGGGATCGACATAAACGATATCGGCAACATCCAAAATGGAATGCGGATTATCGCGCACGCCATAAGGCTGCACCGGGTAGCCTTCCGAATCGATGTTCAATTGTTTCGGTCCCGTGTAGGCCACGTGCATCCACACCGATGCAGAGCCTGGCCCACCGTTAAATGAAATCACCAATGGCCGCGTACTTTTATTGGTAACATCGGTGCGCTCATAATAAATATAAAACAACGAAGCACTTGGCTTGCCTTCAGCATTCCAAACGGGTTGCGTTCCGGCCGTTACTTTATAAGGAACGGGTTTGCCTTTGATGGTTACAGTGCCTGTAGAGTTTACTGCAGACTCCGCGGGAAGTACGCGCTCTTGCGCAAAAAGGCTAATGGAAAAAAAAATCAGCAGAAAGGTAAATGTAGACTTCATTTTAGTTGTCGATTTATTAGAAAGCTAAAATACGCAGCCTTTTCGGTAAAGGGAAAGCTGAATTTTAAATGCGCATTTGCCTTTATGAGCGGTTAAATTCTAATGATACATTTGAAAAGTTCCATTTTTTTTGTTATTTGCTTAACAAAATATAAGTATATACTAAATATAAGGATATGGCGAAAGAATTTTTGGGCGAATTTGAAGAATTGGTTTTGACCATGGTGGCGGCATTACAAGAGGACGCGTACGGAGCAGCCATCGCAGAAGAAATAGAAACGCGATTGAAGCGCGAAGTGAATTTGAGTGCTGTCCATGTCACGCTGTATCGGTTAGAGGATAAAGGCTACATCAAATCAAGTATGGGTGGAGGAACAAACGAGCGAGGAGGCAGGCGAAAAAGGATTTTTGCGATTACCAGTGCTGGCATGGCGATGTTGAAAGCGATGAAGGAATCGCGCGTTGAGTTGTGGAAGATGGTACCGCAATTGAAGATGTCTTAACGATGATTAGTATGGTGCTGCTGATTTAACATGAACGTCCAATCATATCCAAGCAATGAATAATCATGATTATCGCAAAAATCAAACTCATAAAAGTTTAAGACTTTTGAAATGGTTCTGCCCAACCCACCTCTACGAAGAAATCGAAGGTGATCTCATTCAGAAATTCGATCGCGATGTGAAAACGGTTGGAGAAAGAAAAGCGAAGCGGAGATTAATGTGGAATGTGGTGAGGTTTTTTAGGCCGGGTATTTTGTTGAGGAATAGATTTCTAAAGACTAAAAACATAAACCATATGTTGATACATAATTTTCGATTCTCCGTTCGGCATCTGCTAAAGCAAAAAACGAATTCAGCTATACATATTTTGGGGCTCACGTTGGCCATTACTGTTTGCTTGTTGATTGGCTTGTTCGTGCAGTTCCAGCTTGGTTTCGATTCGTACCATCATTCTACCGAAAGGATCTATCGGATAAACTCTGTTTTCAGAGAAAGTGAAATCGATTTTCATTTGTACGCCACGCCACTGCCGCTCGCACAAGCCATTCGCGGGCTGGTAGCGGGCATTGAAAAAGTCGCATTGACGCGCGCACTGTTTGAAACAACAATTGAAGTCAGTCCTCAGAAAATCCTCAAGCAAAACCACATCCTTGCTGTTGAGCCAGACTTTCTCAACATTTTTGATATTGACATACTACAAGGCGATGGCCATCAAATCTTGGCCAAACCGCACCATGCACTTATTTCTGAATCAACTGCCAAGAAACTTTTTGGCGATGATGAGCCTATAGGCAAAACCATTAAATTCAAAAATAAATTTCTCATTACCGTGGGCGGAATTTTTCGCGATCCACCTTCTAACACCAGCCTGCCCGCTTCGATGCTGATTTCATATTTAGACAATGATGTGCTGTTGGAAAACGGAGATACTTGGTTCTTTGGTGACTTCACTTGGGTAAAACTTCAAGCTTCAACATACATACGTATTCAAGAGAATGCGGATATACAAAATATTACCACGCAGTTAAAAAAGCTCTCTGAGCAAAACATAAATTCATCCCCCACATTAAGTGAAAAAATAAAAGGCACTTTTGAAGTTCAACCATTGCGCGAAATACATTTCGATACAAAGCATTTTGGCGGTGGCCCGTGGGTAAGTGCCATCAATCGTTCATGGCTTTGGTTTTTTGTGGGCATCGGTGGCGTTGTGTTGCTGCTGGCGTGCGTTAACTTCCTAAACCTATCGACTGCCCGCGCCTTTACGCGAGCCAAAGAAGTAGGCATACGCAAGTCCATTGGCGCAAAAAACAATCAATTGGTTGTGCAGTTTTTGATGGATGCATTTGTGATTATAACTATTGCGGCCGGACTGGCCATTCTCATTTCTTCGTTGTCGATTGATAGAGTAAATATGATCGTGGATGCACAAATTCCATGGCAGAGAGTTTGGTCAATCAAAACGATTGCGCTTTTAGCGGGAGGAATCATTATCATATCTCTACTTACTGGAATTTATCCTGCATGGTTCATCTCCCGCTTCAATCCGATCGCCACGCTCAAGTCGAATTTTGTTTCGGGAAAAAGTTCTGGCGCATGGCTTCGCAAATCGCTGGTGACGGTCCAATTTGTATTGTCCACCATTTTGATAATTGCCGTATTGGTGATTGCTGCGCAAGTGAACTATATTCACGAGAAAGACCTCGGTTTTGAAAAGGACAACATAGTAACAGTCGCAGTAGAAGATGCAAGCAAAGCGCAAAATCTATTGCAAGGCCTTCATCAATTGTCTGGCGTAAAAGATGTTTCGCTTTCGCGTACAGCACCTATCAGCAACGACCATTGGTGGAACACAATTAGTCAAAGTGCTACCAGTGAGCAGCGATATTCCGTATGCGCCATCCACGCAGATGAGCGGTTCTTTTCCTTTTACAATCTCAAACTTCTGAGCGGTCGTATTCCGCAGCCTTCTGAGTTCATACCAGAATCCCTTCAGAATGAATCTGGC
The DNA here is from genome assembly GCA_025370075.1 of Chryseotalea sp. WA131a. Lineage (NCBI taxonomy): Bacteria > Pseudomonadati > Bacteroidota > Cytophagia > Cytophagales > Chryseotaleaceae > Chryseotalea > Chryseotalea sp. WA131a. Next base: position 3,761,524 of record CP073016.1, read on the forward strand.
ACAACAAAAGTGGTGGTGAATGAAGACTTGCTGGCGAAACTAAACTTGGGGTCGCCCAGTGAAGCCATTGGCAAACATTTTTGGTGGGGCAGCAACGCGGAAATCACCGGTGTGGTTTCAAATTTCCACACCGAGCCACTGATGTTTGGTGTCTCGCCTACCCTTATCACGCAAGGTCTGAGTCTCTATCAGCAAGTGAACATCAAAATTGAGAAAGGAAGTAACTTCGCTCAGACTATTGAGGCCATTGAGCGGGAGTGGAAAAAGCATTTTCCGGAGAGCGTGTTTGAAGTTAAATTCCTAGACCAGCAAATCAAACACTTTTATCAACTCACGGAAAGGATTTACAGTTTATTTAAAGTTTTTGCGCTGATGGCCATACTGATTTCCTGCCTTGGTCTGTGGGGATTGGTGAGCTATGTCGCCACGCAGCGAACCAAAGAAATAAGCATCCGAAAAGTGTTTGGAGCTTCTGTGCAATCTTTATTGCTTCTGCTTTCGCGCGATTTTATCATCACCATTGGTGTAGCTTTTCTGCTGGCATCGCCATTGGGCTACCTGTTGATGCGGAAACTGCTTACCAACTTTGCCTATCGAGTGGATATTGGTTGGGACGTGTTTGCTGTTGCCGTATTGTGCCTTGCATTAGTCTCAATGGCTACACTTGGTTTTCAAATCGTTCGCACCGCCACCACAAATCCTTCAAGCACGCTGAAAAATGAATGACAACAAACCGATATTTCCTATTCGGCTCCTTAACTGGTTCTGCCCCGCGCACCTCCACGAAGAAATCGAAGGCGACCTCATTCAAAAATTCAATCGCGATGTGAAAACGGTTGGAGAAAGAAAAGCGAAGCGGAGATTAATGTGGAATGTGGTGAGGTTTTTTAGGCCGGGTATTTTGTTGAGGAATAAGTTTTCAAATAACCTTTTTCAAAAGACTATGATTCAAAGTCAATTGACGTTTACGTTCCGTGTATTCTCGCGCAACAAACTGTTTTTGGGTGTCAGTGTTTTGGGGCTCTGCATCAGCATTGCGGCCTGCATCCTAGTGCTGGAGTATGCCAAGTTTGAATTGAGCTACGATAAGTTTTTTCCAAGGCACAAAAACATCTATCGCCTCCAACACAATCGCTATACAAAAGGAGATTTGCTTTACAAAAAAGCAATGACCTTTCCTGAAGTTGGTCTTGCGATGAAGGACTACTTCCCAGAGATAGAACAGGTGGGCCGATTGTTTCCTGTTAGTATAAACGTTGAGCCGGTCTTTACAGCCATTGACAAATCTGGTGAGCGGAGAAGTTTTACAGAGCCTAATTCCTACTGTGCCGACAGTACGTTCTGCAAAGTATTTGATCTCGATTTTATTTATGGAGACGATGCCTCCGCATTAAATGGCAAAGACAAAGTCATTCTGTCAAAGTCAACAGCCCTGAAATATTTTGGGAGACTGGATGTAGTGGGAGAAACCTTAAAGGGAAATGTGGGTGAAAGCGATATCATAGTCACCGGTGTGTTTAACGATCTACCCGCCAACTCGCATTTACAGTTTGACGTATTGTTATCATGGTTTGATGTCTATGAAGAGCGTAGTTTATTTACGTGGGATGGCTTCTATAATTATGTATTGCTGAAGGATGTTCATGATCTGCAGCGAGTAAAAGAACGGTTGCCGCAATTCGCTAAATCGTATACTGGAGAATACTACAAACAACATCCGAACTCGAAATCGGAGTTTGAATTGCAACCGCTTGAGACCATCCACCTCGACTCGCATTTGGATGGGGAGATGAAGGCCAACGGAAACCGAAACATTGTTTATGGTCTGTTGATTGTAGCCTGCTTCATCATTGTGATCGCTGTCATCAATCAAATCAATCTGAACACTTCGCGCTCGCTGGATCGTGTAAAAGAAGTGGGTATCCGCAAAACCATTGGCTCGTCTAAAACGCAATTGTCGTCACAATTTTTAATGGAGTCGTTCATCATCAATCTGCTATCGGCTGCATGTGGCATATTACTCGTGTGGCTTCTTTATCCAAAGTTCAATGATCTCTTTGAGTCGTCAATTTCACTTACGATGTTTTCACAGCCCATTTTCTGGGTAGCTCTTATCATCTTTATAGTGACAGTCTCCATTCTCTCCAGCTTTTACCCTGCGTTTATGCTCATTCGTTACAAAGTATACGAGGCATTGAAGGGTTTGACCGTGCGCGAAAGGAAGTCAAATTTACAAAGAGCATTGGTAACAGCTCAGTTTGCTATTTCATTGATTTTGATTATCGCAACCTACACTTTGTTCCAACAAATCACGTTCATGCAGACCAAGGACTTAGGTTTTGGCATCGAGCGGAAACTTGTGGTAAAAGTACTGCCGGCACCCGGAGAGGAAATTGATACGCTGTTTCTCCAGAAAATTACTTCTATAAAGAATGAGTTGAGATCCCATTCCTTTTGCAGGGTTTCTACAATTTCGTCCGATATCCCGGGAAGGAAAAATGAATGGCGCGGCTCAAGTCGTTTGGCTGGAGACGAAAGCAATCCGGTTATTCGGGCCAACTTGTCTCGTGTGGATGAGGATTTTATCGAAGCATTCGATTTGAAGTTGATAGCAGGTCGCAATTATACTTCTTCGCTTAACAACGGAAATTCTATTATCGCGAATGGCGAAGTGATCAAGCAATTGGGTTTCAATTCCCCTGAAGAGGCCATTGGTAAAAAGGTTTTGACCTTCGGAGAGCGGGAGATCATTGGCGTGGTAGAATCATTCCACGAAGCCGGGCTTCATGAAAACATCAGTCCGTCCATGTATATCACCGGGGCGGGCTACATGAAATTTCTTACTCTCGCCATGACCGATGGAAATATTCCAAAACAGTTAGAGCAAGTTGAAAAAATCTGGAAGAAGCATTTTCCGCATAAACCATTTGAATATTTCTTTTTGGATGACTTTTTCAATCGACAATACCAAGCCGATGTGTTGATGGGTCAGAGCATCGGGCTTTTCTCAGTTATCGCGATTATGATTGCCTGCCTCGGTCTTTTCTCACTCTCAGTCCACACCATCCATAAAAAGACAAAAGAGATTGGCATTAAGAAAATTTTGGGCGCAGGTATCTCTACCATAACGTTCGAACTCTGCGGAAATTTTCTACTGCCCATTGGGCTTTCGGCATTTGTCGGCATCCCCTTAAGTTATTATTTGATAAGATGGTGGTTGGCGCAGTACGCATTCAGGATTGATATCACATACCTCTTGTTCATCGTGCCATTGATTATACTAATGGCGATGGGCTTATCCACCACCGTTTTTCAGTCAATTCGAGCCGCCAGCCAAAACCCGGTTGATAGCTTAAGGTATGAGTAATGAGCACCGTCATACTGCACTCAGGATTTTGAATTGGTTCTGCCCTCCCCATTTGCATGAAGAAATCGAAGGCGACCTCATTCAAAAATTCAATCGCGATGTGAAAACGGTTGGAGAAAGAAAAGCGAAGCGGAGATTAATGTGGAATGTGGTGAGGTTTTTTAGGCCGGGTATTTTGTTGAGGAATAGGTTTTCAATGGAATTAAATCAATCTTATATGTACAGAAGTTATTTCAAAATCATGCTGAGGAATATGATTAAACAAAAATTCTATTCTGCTATCACAATGCTAGGCCTCACCGTGGGAATTACCTTTGCTTTGCTTACCGGGATTTTCATTTGGGGCGAACTGCAGGTGAACACCGATTTGAAAGACGTGGATCGCCTCTACCTTTTGGAGACCCATTACAAAACCAACGAAGGCAACCAGCCGCCTTTTTTTGTACCTGCTCTATTGGGTCAGGCAGCGATTGAGCAGTACCCAACCTTATTTGAAAACTACTATCGCTTTCGTGATCGGGCTATAACCGTTTCCAAAAGCGACAAACATTTTCGTTTGCAGAGTATGATTGGGGACTCTACTTTTTTTGACATGTTCGGATTTCACATTTTGCATGGGGATCCACAAAGTGCGCTGAACAAACCCAACACAATCGTAATCACCGAAAAGATTGCTCGGCAATTTTTTGATAGATCCGATGTGACAGGCGAATCGCTAACGCTGAGTACTGAAGTAAGCGGATCAAAAGAGCATTTGATTACAGCCGTGATCGCAGATGTACAGGAAAAGAATTCGGTCACCGACTTTATGAACTCGGATGCACAGATCTTTTTGCCACAAGAAAGTCGGACAGACTTTAATCTTGGCTTCCAGGACGAATGGAATACTGGCATCATTACCTATTTAAAACTAACGGATGGGGCATCGCCTGTTGAGGCAACTGCTGTTCTCAATAAAATATTACAAAAGGATGCCCCTAAAGACATCAGCAACGACAAAACTATTGTACTTGATCCGTTGAGCAATTATTATTTGCTCACAAATCACGGAGCTGTTCAAAAGCTTATTGTATCCCTGATGGTGATTGTTGCGTTCATTTTGTTACTGGCGGTTACCAATTTTATCAATATTTCCATTGCGAGTTCTTTTTCGCGGCTAAAGGAAGTGGGTGTACGCAAAGTTATTGGTGGTGTCAAGGGGCACGTGCTTATTCAGTTTTTGTCGGAGTCATTGCTGCTCGCAACTGTTTCTGGCACGGTATCGTTGCTTCTCTATGAAATTCTTCATAATTACTTTGCCAATGTCTTAGGTGTTTCATTGCCATCTTTATTGAAAATGAGTTTCCTTTTCTGGGTTTACTTTTTGACAAGCACGATTGCTGTGGGGTTCCTGGCTGGAATCTATCCTTCATTCTATTTAGCATCTACGGGAGCGATCGAGTCGCTAAAAGGGAAATTCAATTCGGTGAAAGGTACGCTTCGCTTTTCGCGAGGGTTAGTTGGGTTTCAATTCCTTGTGGCAGTGTTTACCCTTATCACTTCGTTTGTTATGTCAAGGCAGATTTCCTATTTCATGGAAACTGATTTGGGTTATGATAAATCACATGTTTTGATTGCGTCATCGCTGCCGCGGATATGGACGGAAGAAGGAATGAACAAAATGGATGTGGCAAAAAGAGAGTTTCTGACTTCGCCCAAGATAAAGTCCGTTTCACTTTCGTGGGGATCACCCAATTTTAATTTTGAACCATACAAAGCCAACATTAACCATGCAGGCCAACCGACTGAGAAAGGAATACTCACCAGCATGAGCAGTGCCGATGAAGCGTATGCGAACGTCTATGGATTAAAACTTTTGGACGGGAAATTTTTCTTTGATGAGGGCGAACCTTTCCAGACCAATCGGTTGGTCTTGAATGAATCGGCACAGAAAGCATTGGGCATCCAGGTGGGCGATAAACTAGATATTCAGTTTTCCGATCAACAGTTTACTGTAGCAGGCATTGTCAAAGATTTTCATTTTGAGTCGATGCATGAGAAAATAAAGCCGGTGGCCTTCACGCACAATCGCGACTTTCAGGCTTATCGGTATTTTTCTTTTAAACTAAACCCGGGAAGCATTGTGCAATCTGTTCAAGAAGTAGAACGCCTTTGGAAAAATATTTTTCCCAACGATCCCTTTGTTTATGCGTTCACCGAAGATCGGTTGGCCATTACCTATCAGACCGAACTTCAACTACGAAAAGCCACAGCCTTTGCTTCGGTTCTAATACTGATTATTGTTTTAACGGGCGTGCTGGGCCTGGTGTCACTTAGCGTAACCAAAAGAAATAAGGAGATAGGCATTAGAAAGGTATTGGGTGCTTCTGTTTCCAATATCCTTGCTTTAATCTCTCGTGAGTACGCTTTGCTAATGATAATAGCATTTGGATTAGGCATTCCTGTCAGCTACATGTTTATATCCCAATGGCTAAGCGGATTTGCTTACCGTATTGATGTAGATGGGTGGATGTTTGTTGTCCCAATTCTTGCTCTATTCTGTATAACAATAGTTATGGTTTGCGCCCAATCATTTAAAACGGCTAAGTCTGATCCAGTGAAGTCATTAAAGTATGAGTAACGGTAGGTTATTTGGTTTTGCTTTGTTATTTCTTAACTGGTTCTGCCCCGCGCACCTCCACGAAGAAATCGAAGGAAGCTTCGGGGTTTTTCTTTTGGTACTGGTAACTCTGGCGGCCGGATACTCCGCCTTGAAATCGGGGGCAACGAATCCAGTTGATGCAATCAAAACCGAGTGAGATGAAAATAGTGTTTAACCAAGTCGATTAGGTTACCGCTTCACAATCACAAACTCTACTCTTCGGTTTAGTCTTCGGCCTTCTTCATCTTTGTTGGCAGCTATTGGCCTCGTGCCACCAAAGCCTTTACCACTTATTCGGTTAGGTTTGATTCCCTTCAAAACTAAATAAGCTTTTATTCGGTCAACTCGCTGTTGCGACAGCTCCATGTTTTTCTGCGCGTCTCCTTGGTTATCAGTGTGGCCTTGCAATTCTATTTTCACTTTTTGGTTTTCTTTTAAAAAGGTTACCACTCCATCTAGCTCTGGGTAAGAATTCACAAGCGAATCGTTTTTCAAGACCGTAAAGTGCAGCCTAACTTTTGCAAAGGACTTTCCATTCACAAATCCTGCCACTTTGGGGTAAAAAATTTCTACGGTAGGATTTATGACAACCAATGATTGGCTGATTACATGAGTTTGGCTTGCACCTAATCGTTTGAAATCCAACTCAATTTTCTTTTGGATTTCATTGATTATGGGCGTTTTAAAAAATTCTTCGAGTGGCTTAACCTTTAATTTTTTATAAACTACCTCGCCATAGAATTTTTCCCTTTCATCTTTTGGTACCGAAATCAAAACCCGAAATGCAGAAAAATCTACTTTTCTGATTTTGGACTTACTATCGTACAACGGTGGTTTTAGATAGAAAAGACGAGAGTTGATTTTGTTTTGTGACAAAGAAATTTTTACCCCTAGCAATAGAAGGAAAAAGAGTAAACAAAATTTCTTTGCATTCAATGAGAGCATTCACCCCAATAGCTAAGCACCCTCCACGTCAACAGGTCTTTTATCAACCCTCCGTGTGCCTCCATACAACTCGTACTCCAACAATCTACAGTCCAACTGGGCGGTATAAAACTCTAACCGCTTGCTTGTTTTCAATCTGATCTTTTTTGCAAGGTCGGGGTTGCCTGTAAAAATATAGCCTGTGTAACCTTGGCATTTCTTTTTCATAAAATCACCAATACGGGTATAAGTAGCCTCCAACTCAACGGGGTCGCCCAAACGTTCGCCATATTCGGGATTAAAATAAACAATGGCAGGTGCTGTTGGCAATGTGGTCAGTTCAAAATCACAAAGCTCAAAATGGATTAAGCTTTCAACACCTGCTATGCCTGCATTTACTTTTGCTATTTGAATGGCATCATCGCTAAGGTCCGATGCAATTATTTTCAAATCGGGTGCCTCCACAATTTGCGACTGTAGTTTGCCCATTTCTTCTGCATATACTTTCTCATCGTAGCCCAACACGTGCATGAACGAATAGTTTTTTCTGAATAGCCCTGGCCTGCGATTGGTAGCCATCAAAGCTGCTTCAATCGCTAATGTGCCTGATCCACACATGGGGTTGATGAAGGGCATTTTCTGATTCCACTTGGAAGCAAAAATAGTAGCGGCCGCTAATGCCTCGAGCATGGGTGCCTTACCGGGGATTTTTCGGTAGCCATGCTTGGCTAATGTCTGTCCAGAGGTATCCAAAAAAATTTCTGCTTTGTCGTCCTTCCAATACAAATGAAGTACCGCCTTATCATGCGAAGAACCAGAATCCGGTCGGGCGGCCACTTCTCTGCGCATGTGGTCCGCTACGGCATCTTTCACTTTCACGTTAATGAACATATCGTTGTTGACAGTGAAGTGATCCACATTGCTGGTGACCGAAAAATAACTTTGTGGCGACAGCCAACGCTCCCATGGATAGCGAAGCAATTTCTTATAAACTTCTTCCGGATCTCGGGCAGTAAATGCATCGAGCGAAAAAAGTACTTGACTAGCACAGCGCAGATTGAGGTTGAGCCGAATGCAATCATTGACGGTGCCTTGCAGCTCTACACCCGTAATAAATTTTCGTTCAAGGGTAAAGCCAAGTTCTTCTACTTCTTGCGCTAAAAAAGGAGAAAGTCTTTTTGGACAAGTGATGATGATGCGGCTAGAGGTGGTGAAGTTGCTCATTTCATTGTGTGATTTTATTAAAAGAAGCCCCAATCCCTCTTATCAAACTTGAACTAAACCCGCGGTGCTCCATTTCATTTAGGCCAACAATGGTGCAACCCTTGGGTGTAGTCACTTTATCAATTTCTTCTTCGGGGTGGCGATTGCCTTGCAGCAAAAGCTCGGCTGCCCCTTTCACTGTTTGCGCGGCAATCAAATTTGCCGTCTTGGCATCAAAGCCAATTTCAATTCCTCCTTGCGTGGCCGCACGAATAAAGCGAAGGGCATACGCAATTCCGCAAGCTCCCAAAACAGTAGCCGCGTCCATTAGTTTTTCTTCAATCGGGATAGTAATGCCCAACTGATTGAAAAGAGATTCTACATATTCGATTTGTTCAGTGGTGGCGCCACGTTGGCAAATGCAAGTTACCGATTCTTGAATAGCGATGGCCGTGTTGGGCATGGCACGGAAAATGGGAAAGTCGCTTTCAAAAATATCGGCCAAGTCCTTCAAAAAAACGCCCGTTACTACGCTGATGATGATATGCTTCTTCGGGTCAAATGATTTCTTTAGACCAGTAAGCACTTCTTTTACATTAAAAGGTTTTAAAGCCACAATGATTACTTCGCTTCCGCAGATGGCAGCCTCATTGTCATCGGTCGTATTCACGCCTTTTTCTTTTAATTCATGTAGGCGAGCGAGTGTCCTTCGCGTAACGGTGATATCACTGGCTTTTGCAAACGAACTCTTAATAAGCCCTTCGGCAATGGCAATGCCTAAATTTCCTCCTCCTATGATGGCGATTTTCTTTTTTGTCATGAATATTTAGATGTAAGTGCAAATATGATTATTGATTTTTGATAGAAGCCAATTTTTTTCTTAGATATTCCTTATCCCCATCATAAACCAACTGGGGTATTATCTTCTCTAGCGCTTGGATGGCCTCTTCTTTCTTACCCATTGCTAGTAAAACATCCGTCTCTAACTCAAAATCATCTGAGAAATTTTCAAACTTAAAGAGTTTAATGATTTTAAACTCTTGATGAAGTGCTTTCAACGCCAACGGAAATAAAGTTGTGTCAATTTTATTTGTTTCTTCATTCGGCCTCAATGAAGCAATTGCAAAATTGCGATATTCTTCAGCTAAAAAACGATAAACTTGTGTAAACCCATATTGATTTCCATATTGTTGAATGTACCAATCACTTCTCGCTATACCAGCCTCCAGTGCTTTTTCGCGTTGCAAAAGGAATCTATTGCTTTCATTTTTTTGCAATGCTTCAAAAATATTTTTTACATCAAGTGTTCCATGTTCGTAGCAAATCTGCACCCTCAATCTTAGTTTATTAAACATGGGTGAAAAGTATATTCCCATTAAAAGGGTAGCAACGCAAAAGCGCACCATAAGAAAATGAAAGCTTTTTCGCTTCCACACAATTAGCGGAAGCAATATCAAAGAGCAACTGATTCCAATAATTCGCATCTCTTCAGCTCCTTCCCAATGTTGTATTTTAAACAACGCACCAATACCGCTCACTGACATAACCAATCCGCACACAATTCCAATCCATTTCGTTTTGGTAAGGTAGTAACCAACAAAATACATAGTATACCCAGTGAAGGTTAAACCTAAGATTAACATTTCATTTGCCCCAGCAAACCGAAGTTGTTTAAATGCTAAACCAATACTCACTATCAAAATCAAAATGGCCAAAGTTGTTTTTGCAAACTTCCATCGGCTTATTCTTGTCTGTTCTCTCTTGGTTACTTCAATATCACCAAATTTTTCATCAACGTGTGCCGCTAAAATAAGCCAAGCAAACAAGTAAAGCCCGATTAAAAAATAGCTTACAGCAAATAGAAAATCGGTATCTCTTACATGAAAAAATACCCGCAGCACAAAAGCAAAAATTTGCGGCAATATAGTTAAGGAGAATAGCCAGTATCCATACTTTATAAACCCAATACGAAAATTAAGGGAGAACGCCTTTATACGGACGCTAATTTTGGCCCTATTGAAATATAGATAAGTGGCAATGGTGAGTGCAAAAAATGTCCAACCCAAAATACTGGTAATAAACAAACTGCTGCTGATAAGAATGACTAGAAAAACAAGAATGCCCGCATTGCGAAAATACTCCATGTACCGCATCACGGGATTTATCTCCTCTAAAATCAAAGTAGCCTGGTACAATTGCTCATTTACTTTTACCGTCAGCAATTCCAATCGCTTGGTTGTCTTACCAGTGATTTCTTGCTCATCGTGGAGCACTTCTTCTTTGGCGTTGTATGCCTTGGCCAGATTAATGGCGGTGCGTACTTTATCTGCGATATCGCTAAACCGAAGACGGGAAGCAATTACCGCCAAAAAGAAAATGGAGCAGGTAAGGCTTTGCGCTGAAACAAGGCAAAACAAGCTCTTCTTGTTACTGAGCCCATTTATACCGGCATCAAATTTTGCCCAATCAAAGTGAATAAGCGCTTGTGCCGTTGAAAAGATATAAGCTGAAAAATCTTCTAAATCTTTAAAGGAAACCAAATCGGTAGCCATGATTTGTAAAAAACCACTGAAGGTCAATGCACCAAAAAGTGCGCTTTCCAAGACATACGCTTCTAATCGGCTGGTAGAAGAATTTAATTTCGTTTCGAGCGATACAATGGCTTCATCATTTTCATCTGCCGTAAGGTTTGTGGTGTCAATCTGTTTGTTCTCCAATTGTCTAACTAAATCATTCTCTCCCAACCGCCCAATACGAAAATAGCGCAAGTAGAGGAAGTAATAAAAAGTAAGACCAAAAAGTGCCACAATGTATAGTTGGTCAGGAAGCAGATAGCTGATGAAGATGCTAGAGCAAAGAAAAAATGCTAGCCATGTGTATTGGTTGGCCGAAACGCGGTATTCAATTTTATACTGAGTGGAGCCACCATACGAATCGAGCAATTTAAGATTCGCTTTTCGATGTCTTCTTCCCAAGACATAAACGAAGGCAAGAACAAAGAGTGGGATGAACAAGATGTTAAGAAGTGCCAAAAAGCCTTTGTCGAGTTCCCAGTAACTAAAGCTAAAGAGAAGAGCAAATCGAATGGCGTAGTCTAGTGCAAGCGGCCAAATCTTAGTTAGTATTTTTATAACTGGCCGATTTTGAAACTGATGTATCTCCAGTTGAATTTGCTTCTGTTCCTGTTGGATTAACTCTTGTTGGTTTTTTAGCTCAAATGCAAGCGTCAACTCATTTATTATGCCTCCAATCTTTCGTGATACAATTCTATCATCCAGTTTTTCAGCCTGCGCTCGCAAATGGTTCATGGCTGCCACACACCACACCTTATCTTTCGTAGAAAAAGATGAAGAAGCTTGAATCAAATCGTCATGCTTAATGGCCTTCGAGGCCTTTCTATTTTCAATGTCTTCTATCTGCTCTTTTGAAACTATATTTGAAAAATGAGAGATTAAAAATTGGCTGAAATAGAGCTTTAGCTCATTTGGCAATCCCTCAATGTTATAGGTAACTCTAGAGATAAATTCAATCAGGTTTTTTTCCATTGGATTCATAATCCAAGGCAAGATAATTTATTAAATCTAAAGCATTACTTGGATGTCCAAAATATCAAGTTCCGGAATAAGAAAAATTGAATGCTTAAAGCACCTACAGGCTCATGTGATTTCTTGGGGATGTACAAACAACTAGAATGACATTAACATTAGGCATTCGAAAACAAGAAAAGTTCATTTGCAGAGATTCTTCCAATCGAATGGATACAACAAAAGCATATCCCAGCCGATTATTAACGACCATAGCGTTTACCTCTCACTGGAAATGCAACTTTGGAGTCTATATTTCAATTCCAATTTTTAGAGTTTAAAATATATAGTCCGTACTCAAAAATGCCGACTCGCGGTTTTTGATAATCTGTGAAATGATCTGTTTGTTGGCATCAGTGCTCTTGGCGGCCACGATGGTGCGCATGGAGAACACCCGCAAGGCATCGGCTACGGATAGCGTTCCTTCAGCTGAATCTTTTCTTCCGTTGAATGGAAACGTGTCGGGGCCACGCTGGCTTTGTGTATTCACATTAATCCGTCCCACTTGATTTACAAACGCATCCATCAGCATCGCTAATTTTTTCGAGTCGTTGCCAAAGATGCTCACTTGTTGCCCAAAGTTGGAGTTCACCACATAATCAATAGCTTCCTTTTCATCATTGAACGGAACAATCGGCACCACCGGACCAAATTGCTCTTCGTGGTACAAGTGCATTTTTTCGTTTACCGGATACACTACGGCAGGGTAGAAAAAAGAATGGAACATCTCTCCTCCATTTTCATTCAACACGCTTGCCCCGTTGGCTTTGGCATTGTCCACTAATCCTTTTAAGTAATCAGTTTTGCTGGGCTCTGGCAATGGCGTGAGGCCTACACCTGTATCCCACGGCATGCCGGGTTTTAGTTTTTTTACTTCCGCTAAAAACTTCTGCGTAAATTTTTCTACGATGGATTGATGTACAAACAAAATTTTCAGTGCGGTACATCGCTGACCGTTGAACGAAAGTGAACCTGTGATACATTCTGTCACCGCATTGTCAATATCGGCATCCGCCAACACAATCGCTGGGTTCTTGGCATCCAAACCCAAAATAGATTTCAAACGATGTGGTTTGGGATGTAATTTTTTCAAATCGTTTGCGCCTTTATTAGTACCGATGAAAGCAAACACATCAATCTTGCCTGTCTCCATCAGTGCGCCCACTGTGTCGCGCCCTCTTCCATAAATGATGTTGATGACACCCGCGGGGAAACTATCACGAAAGGCTTCCAACAAAGGGCGAACCAACAACACTCCATATTTCGCTGGTTTGAAGACAACGGTGTTGCCCATGATAAGGGCGGGTATGAGTGTAGTAAATGTTTCGTTGAGCGGATAATTGAATGGTCCCATGCACAACGCCACACCTAAAGGTACGCGCCTAATTTGCGCCATAAAGCCTTGCTCTTCCACCAACTTTGCCGAGTTGCGATCGAGGTCTTTCAATGCTTTGATGGTGTCGTTGATGTAATCACATGTGCGGTCAAATTCCTTTTCGGAATCTTTCAGTGACTTGCCAATCTCCCACATCAATAACTTTACTACCTCTTCGCGCTTCAGGCGCATGGCTTTCAGAAATTTTTCTACATGTTCTATGCGTTCGGTCACGCTCATAGTTGGCCACACACCATGACCAAGGTCGTAAGCTTTTACAGCTGCATCCAACGCTTGCAAAGCTTCGAGCTTAGTGAGCAACGGAGTGCTTCCAATTACTTTTTGTTTGTAGCCAGTTCCGTCCTTTAAAAAAACCGGACTTCCCACAGGGTTGACCGTGCCCGACCACGTGCGCAATTCCCCACCGATGAGGTACTCGCGTTGTTCTAAATAGTGGGGAAGTTGAAATTGTACAGGAATGTCTTTTTCGGCAGGGAAGAGGTTCGATAAAAAATCGCTCATGTAGTTTGGTTTTGGAAACGAAAGTTACAAATTTAGCTTGCAAACTAATTTTAATTTAAACTAAGAATGTGATTCATTTAGGCCATACTCTGCAAGCCTCAGGCTACAGGCTGGTGCCATGAAGTTTGAGGCATGGAGCAAAAAATTATTTAGAGACAATCTTCACCCCAGAAGAAGTCCCAATTCTATCGGCCCCTGCCTGAATGAGTGCTAACGTTTGCTCTTTGGTTTTTATTCCACCTGATGCTTTGATGCCCACGTGTGCAGGCAACGACTTTCGCATTAATGCAATGTGCTCCACTTTTGCTCCGCTTGGTGCGAAGCCCGTGGATGTTTTGACAAAGTCAACACCGGCATCGGCACAAAGTTTACATGCTTCAATGATTTCGGCATCGGATAGATAAGCCGTTTCAAGAATTACTTTTAAAATCTTTTGATGGTCGTGGGTGAGTTTGCTGCACTTGGCGATTTCAATTTTCGTCCACGGGATACCGGTTTTAAAAGAAGAGATATTCCAAACCACATCCACTTCATCGGCACCGTTATCAATGGCACGCTTGATTTCATCCAATTTGGTTTCAGTCATTGAGTAGCCAAGCGGGAAACCTGCCACTGTAACCAACAGAATTTTTTCTTTTCCAATTTCTCGTTGCGCGCGCTTCACCCAGAATGGTGGAACGCAGATTCCCAAAAAATTATACTGAGTTGCCTCTTCTACCAACGTATCAATGTCTTTGATGGTAAGCGTAGGGCTTAGGTTGGTGTGTTCGATGTAGCGGGAGAGATTTTCCAAAAGCTATTTCCTAACTCGTTTAAACTTCTCTTTCAGGTTTCTTTTGTTGTGGAAAACGGAGACAATTGTAACTAAACTTCTTTTTTGATAGAACTCAAAAATGATGCTAAAGGGAAAAATGTTAACGACTGCTTCACGCAGATTACTCTTCCTTTTTGGAAATAGTTCAGGAGATTCGGTAATAAGCTCAATCTTCTTTTCAATGACCTCGGCAAATCGAAGCCCTAATCCAGAGCTTTGTTCTTCATACCATATGACTGAATTTTGCCATTCAAGTTTGGCCTCTTCAAAGATTACTAGACCATTCACCGTTTTTTGTTGACTTTCTTGATAGCTTGTTTTATATCACTCATTGTTTCTTGCAGCGTATAAGTTTTTGCTTCGCCCGAGATATAAGATTCTTGCCTTCTTCTGAGTTCTGTTAAAAATTCGTCATCATTCCAGTAATCATACGTTTCCTGAATTTCATCTTCAACCATTGCATAAATGGCCTTTACCTTTTTGTCTTGGGCGGTTTCAATGTAATGATGAAGCTTTTCTCTGATTTCGACTGTTTTCATAAGTAAACAAATATAACACCTCGAAATCGCAAATCATAAATCTAAAATCACAAATCCTCAGTGCCTTATCCCACACTCTTTACAATACCGCATGGCATACGGTTTGTTTTTCTTGGGTTTATGCTTGTGTCCGAAGTAGGCAAAATCAGAATATTGCGGTTTAGCCATCTGGCGCAACATCCGTTTTTTTTCTTTGGCCACCTCCTCCATGCGCTGATAGTATTCGTAGCGCGCAGTGTGTTTGACATTTGGCTTTTTGAAAAGAAGTCGTTGTCGTCTTTTTTGTTCCCGCGTAAGGTGAACTTTCTTTGTTGCTTGAGTTTCTGTAAAAAAATCAGGAGACTTGTCACCCTTGGTGTTGTCTTGCCCGCTTGCACTCAGTGACCAAAGCACGGCCACGAAGGCATAAAAAAAACTCCACTTTTTTTGCATAGTGGAGGTATAACGTAGTTTTATCTTTTTTATTTCGCAGCCAGTTAGCTGGTCTTAAGCTGCGTCATCGTTTGCTGCCTTCTGAAAATCCACGGAGGTGTAGGGTTTTGTTCTTTCCATAGCCCTTTACCTTTTTCTTTTGATTTTTCTTTCATCAACTCAAATGCTTCTATTGGATTTTTTTCCGATGTCCAGGCCAATCCTTCTTGTAATAATTCTTCACGCGGGTCAATTCCTTCAAACAAAATAATGCCTAAGCGATTTCCCCAACGGTCTATGCCCTGAATTTCCACCCTCACCTCTTTGTTCAAAATCAATTTCTCTAAATACCGCTTTGCCTTTTTTCCATACTCTTGTCCTAGTTCTGGGCAATCAATTCCAAAAAGTAAAATCTTGTACGTTTCATTTTCTGGAGTGAAAATTTCCAACGTATTTCCATCAATCACTGTTACTACTTTTCCGGCAATCACTTCCGCCTGCAACATCACCGATGAAAGCAACAGCCCGAGCAGCGCACATCCAATGCTTTTCATTATGATTCTTGTTTTTAATTTCATCCCATAAATTTCAACTCTGAAACTTGCAATTCATCGGCCAAAACTTCCGTTTGCGCACAGATGTAAGGTTGATTGGTGAATTAATGAGGAATTAGAAAGTAAGAGGCCAAATGTCTTGCCTTGGGATTTTTTAAGGCACAATTGTTAAATTAATCAGAAAACTCTTATTTCCCCTTATGGGAAAAGAAATCCAGTAAGTAGAAAATGAGCTATTTTTTCTTGCAATACTGATCAATCGAAAATTTTGCCTTGGCATCGCCCAGTTCCACCGCTTTTTGCCAATCCGCACAAGCCTCGTTTTTGTTTCCCAAATCGTAGTTGAAATTCCCCTTTAGTTTATGATAAGCAGATATTTTAGGATCTATTTGAATGGCTTCGTCTAAATCTGAAATTCCGGCACCGGGGTCACCCAATTCTGCTTTGCAGTTCGCGCGACCGTAAAATGCGGATGCGTCCTTAGGGTTTAATTTGATGGCCTTGTCGTAATCTTGCTTGGCACCCTCATATTCTTGTCCTTCTTCTTTAATCAATCCGCTATTGTAATGCAAATCGGAATTATTGGGTTCTAATGCGATCGCTTTGCCCAAATTATCAATCGCTGCTTTGCGGTTTCCTAATCCCAAATACGCATTGGCACGTTCACGGAAAAGTGTTACGGTGTTTTCGCCTGCCTTCAACGCTTCATCAAAATCACGCACTGCCAGTTGATATTCCTTTTGTTCGGCCAGCGATTTTCCTCTCATGAATAAAATATTTTTATCACGATTGCCGCCCGCAATCGTGCGGTCTAAATATTCTTTTGCCAGAGGATAGTTCTTCATTTCAAAATACGCTTCTCCCATTTGCTGATAAAAATTCGCATCGGGCTTTTCCGTCATCTTTTCAATTTGGCGTAAATCCTTGATTGCTTCTGGAAATTTTTTGGTTTTGAGGTAGGCAGCCGAACGATTTTCATACGCACGCACGTAGTCTTCTTTTTTGGAAATCGCCATTCCGTAATCTGAAATTGCATCCTCGTATTTTTCTAAATTGAAATATGCCTTGCCGCGATTGTTATAGATAACGGATTCCACTATTCCCATGGTGATGGCTTGCGTATAGTCTTGCACCGCTCCCGCAAAATTGTTGGTGCGGAACTTGGCATCGCCACGATGGTAAAAAGCATTGCTCAGTTTTGGATTTTTTTCGATGGCCGTGTTGAAATCGTTGAGTGCGCCTTCGGCATCTTTGTTATCCAATTTGCAAAAGCCACGCATGTCGTAGGCAGTTCCTTCGGTGTAGCCATTGACAATGGCTTTTTCTAAATCAGGCAAGGCAGCTTTGTACTCTTGTGCATAAAAACGACAAGCGCCACGCTTGAAAAACATTTCAGCAGAAGTTTCGCCTTGCTCAATGGCTTTGTTAAAATCAGGAAGTGCTTTGGCAAAATCTTGGGTTTCAAAATATGCACTGCCGCGTAGTGAGTACACTTGCGTTGCTGCCTTGCCGGCTGGCAGGTCTTTCGTACCGCCATCAATGGCTTTGCTCAAATCACCAATTGCCCCCGCGTAATCTTTCAATTGATACTTGGCCATTCCTGCCAAGGCCGATTCATCGGCACTGGCGTTGGTGCCCAATGCAGTAATGTCGGTAATTACTTTTTGCCATTCTTTTAATGAATAGTTCGCTGAGGCGCGATTTTTCAGTGCTTGCTGATAGTTGGGTTTTGCTTGCAGTGCTTTGTCAAAGTCTGCAATAGATTCTTTTGCTTGTGCGGAATTGAGTTTGGCTTTTCCGCGATTGTTGAATACCACTTCATCTTTTGCGCCCAACTCGATGGCTTTGTCATACGCAGTAATAGCCCCCGCAAAGTTGTTGTCTTTAAATCGGCCGTTCCCCACTTGAAAATAAACGTCTTTATTTTTACTGCCTATCATAGTGGCTTTTTCTAAGTAAACGAGCGCCTCTTTTGTTTTTTGTTGTTGCATGTAGGCGATACCCAAAAATTCTACGGTAGTTAAATCAGAAGAACCTTTTTGGTTTACTTTTTCTAAATCTGAGATCGCTCCGCCAAAATCTTGTGTTTGGTACAAGGCCTTGCCTCTTTTTTCGTAAAGAGAAATATCTTTTTCGCCACCTGCTTCGGCTGTCGTAAAGGCTTCGATGGCAGGTTTAAATTCACTCGCATCGTATCGTAAATTAGCTAAATAGAAATTTGCTTTCGCATCTTTCAATCCAGCTTTGAGGGCGCTTTCTAAATAATTTTTGGCTGCGATTTTATCGTTCAAATTGTATTTGGCCACACCCAACATGCGCAGTACTTCAGCCGATTCGCCCTCAGCTTTTGCTTTTTCCAAATCTTCGGCTGCGCCTTTAAAATCACCTTGGTTAAAACGCACAGTACCTCTATTCAGAAGGGCTTTGGTATAGTCTGGCTTAAGCGAAATCGCTTTGTCAAAGTCCGGAAGTGCTCCAGCAAAATCGCCCAATGAGGCTTTTGCTTTACCGCGATTGTTGAAGGCCACGGCATCGGCTGCTGGAAAGGCCACTGCTTTGGTGTAATACTGAATCGCTGCAGCAAAATCGTTTTTCAAAAACTTGGCATCACCCAAATTTTTAAACGCATCGTAATCGGATGCGCCCAGCGAAACGGCTTTCTCCAAGTCTTTTACGGCATTGTCAGTATCTTTTTGATTGTATTCTGCATTGCCCTTGTATAAATAAACTTCTTTGGTGGCAACGCCACTGGTAATGGCTCTGCTCAGGGATTCAATTGCTAATTTATAGTCTTTCAGAAAATACTGAGCGATGCCCAGTTGCTCAAATACTGCTTTGTCGCTAGCACCCAGCGATACAGCCGCTGCCAATGCATTCGCAGTTCCTTGATAGTCTTTCGCATTTGATAGGCTTAATCCCAATATCCGGAACACTTCCTTGTCTTTCACCCCTTTTGCCACTACTTTTTTCAATGCCTCAGCGCTTCCTACAAAATCGTTGAGGTTAAATTTTGAAGTGCCTATTTTTTGAAACAAATCTTCATTGCTTCTACCAGTAAATACAATTTTTTCAAAATCAGCAGAAGCCCCTTTCCAATCTTTAAGTTGGTAGCGCGTGTCAGCTCGATTTTCCAACGCTTTGTCGTAATCGGGTTTTAGCTTGAGGGCTTCGTCAAAATCCGCGGCACCGCCAGTTAAATCTTTTAGATTGATTTTTGCTTTACCGCGATTATTATACAGCACAGCATCTTTCTTGCCAGTGGCAAAAGCTTTGTCGTAATTGGTGATGGCATCTTTGTAATTCTCGGCCAGAAATTTTGCGTTGCCGAGATTGGCGAACGTTTCGAAATGATTAACGCCCATCTGCACGGCTTTTTCCAAATCACCAATCGAGCCTTGAAAATCTTCTAGCTTGTATTTTGCGTTGCCGCGAAACTGGAATAACTCAGCGGTGTTGATGCGCGCTTTCACCGCTTCATCAAAATCAGTTTTGGCTTTTTCAAAATCATTTTGATAAAAGTTGGCAATGCCACGCTTTACAAAAACTTCTTTGTTTGAAAAGCCAGTGGTAATAAGCTGCGAAAACTGAACAGACGCTTCTCTGAATTTACCTTGCTTTAGTTTCTCAAGTGCTTCTTGATATACGATCTGTTGTATGGAATCTTGCTTGGCTGCTGGCAAGGCAGGCTTTTGGGCGAATCCTGAAAAAGAAATATAAATAAATGCTATCGCTAAATATCGCATGACGGTCAAAATTTGAAAAGTAAAAATAGAGAATTAGCCGAAGCGAAAAGATGAAAATTAGAGGTATTCCTCACATCGCAAAAAGGACGATATTATCGGGTAAAGTGCTGGAAAAGATAAAAAATGAAGAAACCTATAATGGATGCCAAAATCAAATAGCCGAACACTTTGGCCCGCTGGTAGTAGCCTTTTATGTGAATATCTCCACGGTGTTTGCGGCTCATAACTAATCGTTTAGAAGACTTTCAAAAATTCAACGACCAAGTAGGCCAGTATGCCAAAACCAATCAAATAGGCAAAAACCCTCGCCCGGGCATAGTAAAACTTAACAGGCATCATTTTCATAACTTCCAGATTTTAAATATAATAACGTAAATATACGAACTAATACTTAAAATACTAGCCAAACTCTATGACAGGCGGAATTTGACCGGTCAGCAGCTTTTCCATTCTGATGGGCGCAGGGATGTAACCTTCGATTAGGGCAAACAAACACAGATAAAACACACCATATCGACTCGGCAAGGACTCAGGCTATAAGGGTTTTGGAAAAATTTGGGTTATTGACCCGACTTGGATTTTTTGGTCTTGTATTTTTTGGTGGTAATGATTAATACCCCGTTTTTGCCTTTTTCTCCGTATTTCTCTACGGCTTTGCTGTCTTTCAAAACGTCAATTTTTTCGATGTCTTCAGGTTTAACGGCTCCCAAATCGCTGCAGGGCATTTCTACATCATCTAATATAAAGAGAGGTTTGGGCTGATTTGGTACTAGCTGAACAGACTTGGATGGCTTCACTTGTAAGGTGTCTTGAGCCAAGCTAATAGTACTTATAAATAACATCAAGGCCAAAGTATAGAGGAGATTTTTCATGTTGTTGAATGGCCAAAGCCATTGGTTGAGTGACCAAAGATAGTTTTTTCTTTCAAAACAATTTCTACTGATACCTATCCACAATATGCTGACTGATAACTTTATAAATCTCGGCCACGCTTTCGTCTTCTTGCAAAAATTCTAAATGCTTATCCAAAATTTCTAAATCACCACGCATGGCAGGGCCGGTTTGTGCTTGGTCGGGGCCAAGAGCTAAACTTTTGGTGATGGTTTCTAAAATCAATGGCTTTAAAAAAGTGAAGTCGATGCTGTTTTGTTGCAAGATATCTTTACTGATGGTAAGCATGTGGTTGGTAAAATTAGAAGCAAACACGGCCGCCAGATGCAACGCCTTTCTTTCTTCTGAAGTTATTTTTGCCACTTGCTGACTTATGGCTTGAGCCAGTAACATCAATACTTTTTCTGCTTCTTCCGTATTGCTTTCTATAAAAATGGGAGTGGTTTTAAAATCAACCTTTTTTGCTTTTGAAAAAGTCTGAAGGGGATAAAGTACCCCAACGTGCTGGGCGGCTGCGTAGTGCAATTTGCTCAACGGTTGGCTGCCCGATGTATGAATCAAAACAGCCTCATCTGGAAGAACAATCTCTTGTGCTACGTTTGAGATGGCATCGTCACTGACGGCTACTATAAAAATGGTTGAATCACTTGTTGAGAAATCGAGGGAAGCTTTTACTTCGGCTTGGTAAAGGCGCTCGGTCAATTCTTCGGCATCGCGCGGATTGGGGCTATACACTTCTTTCACAATAAGACCAGCATTGTCGAGGGCAGGTGCTAAATGCCATGCCAAGTTTCCGGAGCCGATGAAAGAGATAAACGAATTGTCCATGCTCCTAAAATTAATTCTATTTTAACCAATTCTATGACAAATATCATCACTCGCATTTGAATACACACGTATCTTTCGGTCAAAAAAAATATCCTATGTCAGTTCCATTTATGTCCGCATCAGATGCTATCAAAACTATTCAGTCGGGAGACCGCGTTTTTGTTCACGGCAGTGCGGCCACGCCTTTGTTCTTGCTGAAAGAACTCGCCAATCAAGCTTCGCGACTCTCCAACGTGGAGCTTACCGCAGTTAGCACCCTAGGGGAGTTAGATATCACAAGGCCAGAGTATAGTGAAAAATTTTATTTTAACTCACTATTTGTTTCCGATAACATTCGCGCTAACATCAATGGAAATAATGGAGAGTACATCCCTATTTTTTTAAGTGAGATTTCGCGGCTGTTTGAGCAAGGCATTTTGCCCATCGATGTAGCCATGTTGCATGTATCACCACCCGATCAGCATGGTTATTGTTCGTTGGGCACTTCGGTAGATGTTGCCAAATCGGCCGTTAAGCAGGCCAAAAAGATTATTGCGCAAGTAAACCCTAACATGCCACGCACGCATGGGGATGGATTTATCCACATAAGTAAAATGGATGCGTTGGTAGAGTGTACGCAAGAATTGCCGCAGGTACGGTATGCCGATAAGATTTCGGAAGCTGAGGGGATAATCGGAAAACTAATTGCCAATCTGGTGGAAGACCGCTCTACTTTGCAAATGGGCATTGGTGCTATACCCGATGCGGTGCTTCAATCACTAGGTCATTGCAAAGATTTAGGGGTTCACACCGAGATGTTTTCGGATGGTGTGATTGACTTGTTGCAAAAAGGGGTCATCACCAATGCGTATAAAAAGAAACACCCCGGCAAGGTAGTTTCTGCTTTTGCCATTGGCACCGATAAGCTTTACCGAGCGATTAATGATAACCCGGCCTTTGCATTTTTAGAAGCTAGTTATGTAAACGATACACGGGTGATTCGCGCAAACCCAAAAGTAGTTGCCATCAATAGTGCCATTGAAATTGATATTACCGGGCAAGTGTGTGCCGATTCGATTGGCACCTACCAATATTCGGGTGTTGGAGGCCAGATGGATTTTATTAGAGGCGCGTCTTTATCCGACAAAGGCAAACCTATTATTGCGTTAACTTCGGCCACCAAAAAAGGTGAATCTAAAATTGTGCCTACCTTAAAACCTGGTGCAGGAGTAGTTTCAACCCGTGCCCACATGCACTACATCGTTACCGAGTATGGGGTGGCCAACTTGTACGGAAAGAATCTGCATCAGCGAGCATTGGCATTGATGAACATTGCACATCCTGCCAATCGCGAGATGTTAGAAAAAGAGATTATGAAAAGGTTTGGGAGCAATCACTATTATCGCGATTAAGCTCAGATCAACTAGACACTTACTTTGCAAAGGTCAGCCAACTTCTCTACCACAAAATCGATTTCTTCTAGTGTATTTTTTTTGCTGAAAGAGAAACGCACTGCGCCTCTTTTTGAATTGGGATAAAGTGCACCCAATACATGCGAACCGGTGGATGCACCGCTGGAGCAGGCACTGCCACCGGAAGCCGAGATGCCTTGTAAATCTAAATTGAAGAGCAGCATATCGTTCTCTTCTGCTTCGGGTAACGAAACATTCAGCACCGTGTACAAACTTTTTTCTAAGTTGGCAGAATCGCCATGGAACGAAACCCCTGGAATCGTTTCGCACAGTTTGTCAATCATGTGCGACTTTATCTTTTTGATATGGCTTTCATGTTCGTCCATTTCGCGATAGCAAATTTCCAACGCTTTTGCCAACCCAATAATGCCATATACGTTTTCAGTCCCTCCACGCATGTTGCGTTCTTGAGCGCCACCGTGTATAAGTTGATGTATTTTCTTGTCTTTGTGGATGTACATAAAACCAACACCTTTGGGGCCGTGGAATTTATGAGCCGCAGCCGTCATCCCATGAACTTTTAATTTTTTCATGTCGTGGCGATAGTGCCCCATGGTTTGCACGGTGTCTGATTGAAAGTAGGCATTGAACTGTGCACATAGTTCACCTACTTTTTCTAGGTCTAATAAATTTCCGATTTCGTTGTTAGCATGCATCAACGAAACCAACGCCTTGGGGTATTGTTGCAGAAGGCTTTGCAGATGCAATAAATCAACATGCCCTTTTTCATCTAACTGCACGTGGTGAAGTTGCACATGTCCTTTTTTCTCCAGCGTTTCGAGCGTGTGTGTTACCGCATGATGTTCGATCGGTGAAGAGATGGCGTGCTGCAACCCATAAGTAGTGATGCTATTGCATAATAAGGTATTATCTGCTTCTGTGCCACCTGAAGTGAAAATGATTTCGCCCGGTGTACAATTCAATAACTCCGCTACTTTTTTCCGTGCCGATTCAATCGCAGCCCTCACTTTTCTGCCATGCGCGTGCGTAGAAGATGGATTGCCGAAATCTTCCAACATAAAAGGCTTCATGGCCTCAAATACTTCGGGGTCGAGTGGGGTGGTGGCAGCGTTGTCGAGATAGACTCTCATACCAAATCTTTTGTCCGCAAAGTTATTGGAAAAAAATTCATGGAACGAAAAGCTATATCAATTGGTAGCATTCACCAACCTATCAAGCCCTTAAAAAATATCGTAAGAAGGCATAAATCCCCAAAGCCAGCATGATAAAACCCGGTGCCATTTTGAGGTACTTATTTTGGTGAATGTGGGGCGCAAGTTTAGCTGCCATGAATGTAAACAAGGTTAACAAGAGCATGGCCCCTACCGAAGTACCAAACACATAGCTATGGATCAACGGTTTCGATGATAAGTCTATCCATCCTTGCGCCCTAAAGTAAGCCGTTGCGGCCGTCCAATACGGAATGGCCATGGGGTTGAGGATACTTAATATCAGTCCACGTCTGAAACCGCTCTCATTAAACTTAACGGAAAAAGTAGAGGGCTTCCGCGCGGCCCATAGCGTAAACAAGCCAAGAGTAGTTACTGTAATGGCGGTGATCAACTGAAGGTTTGCTACCATCCATGGGTAACTCGAGATCCACCCTTCAAACTCTACGGCTATCCAAGCGTAGGGGTATTCAACGATGGCTACAGCCAAAGCAAAGCGAAGCGCGGTGTTTACTTTGTTTTCTAAACCAAGTTGTAGAACTGATACATTTAAGGTGCCAGGCGGTATGGAGCCAATAAAACTAAAGACCGTACCTGTTATGAAAACTTTCAGGAGCTCCAACATAAGTTAAATAAAGGCAAAATAAGCAATTACTTTCTTGCTTTTGCAGGATCGAATTTCACCCGTACCAGCACCTCACTTTCAATGGGCACATTATCTTCGGTGGTGGGCGACCACGTAGGGCCTTCTTTTACCATGCGCAAAGCTTCTTCATCAAATGCTTTACCCAAGCTTTTCACAACATTGAATTGATCTAAACTGCCATCGGTACGAACGGTGAACTTCAACGACACCTTTCCTTTTATCTTTTTTTCTAGTTCTGCTAGCGGATACCGGGCATCGTTATCGAGATATCGATTATAAGCCTTTAATCCACCCACTGGTTCTGCTTTTTTGATGATTGGATTGTGGTTTTCATCGCGCGATACGCCATAGCCAGTTACAACTACTTCGCTCAGTTGCGATACATCTTGCTCTAATGCCACTGCCAGTTTTGAATCATTTGGTTTGACTTCTTTTGTTTTTAATCCAATAAAAGAAAATACGAGATTGGGATTTTCGACAGGGCTTTCAATTTCGAATATGCCATTGGCATCTGTAACCGTACCTTGGGTAGTACCATCGATTACAACATTTACACCTGGCATGGGACTGCCGTCTTCAGAGGAAGTAACTTTGCCTTGGTAGGTTTTTAAGGCAAAAGATTTAGCACGACTTAATGATGGAGCTGGTGCTATAGATTTTTTTTCTTTTGAACTTATGTCCAGAGCGGCCATTCGTTCTGTTTTTTCCGCTTCAGCCTTTTTTAACTCTAACTCTTCTGCTTTTGATGGGGAAGCGACTTCAGAGGCCGTCTCATCAGTCTCCTCTTTTTCGGCCAACGCAATTGGGTTTTCAGTAGGCTGAGTAGCAGCCACTCCGGTTTTTGTAGTAGCAATTTCAGCAGGTGGTTTTGGTTGATTGTTTTTTGATTGATCAATGGTTGAAACCGAAGGGTTTTCTTTCGTCACTGACTTGTACGCGCCTGTGCCATTACCACTGGTATCGGTTTTGATTCCTAGCGGAGTAGGTGCTGATTCATTCGGAGTGGTGGCTTTGTTTTCAAGTGCTAGGTCATTTGGTTTAGTTCCCGGCATCAATTGGTTGGCAATCAAATAACCACTTACTGCAATGATTACCCCGGCAGCTATCCGTAAAGGCCAAATCCATGATGCGCCTTTTTTCTCACTTCCAATTTTGGATTGCAATTCATTCACATCGCTTGAGAAAGTAGTTGCATCCAACGCATCGGCACCTTCTAGGGCATCGGCTAAAAACGGATCGCGCAAAGCTTCTTTTTCAAGCGCATGCATTTGTGCTGGGGTCAGCTCGCCTCGTTTGTATTTTTCAATATCGGTTTTCCAGTCACGCATTTTGCTCCATGCATATTTTTAAATTCCGTTTGCCATTTTGAATGTAACTTTTTACTTGGTTCATATCAAAACCCGTGATTGTTACTATTTCTTTGTAACACTTTTCTTGTAAAAAGAATAACCGCACACATTGCTGCTGATCGGCCAGCAATTTGGCAATACAGTTCTCCAATTTAGTAAGATTTTGTTCCATTTCAGGCTCCTCTTCCAGATGCAAAACAATGTCCGTTTCCATAAGGAGAGGAGATAATTCTTCCGTTTGTTTGCCTTTTCGTGCCCGAAGCTGCATTAAACAATGATTTCGGGTGGCTACGTAGAGCCAACTTTTAAAATTTTCTACTTCGTGGGTGCGCAGGGAGGCGCCCAGCCTTTCAAACTGCTGCATGACTGCATCTTTGGCATCGTCTCGGTCTTTCAAATATTTTACGCACACGCCATAAACCATTGCGGTGTAGCGTTGATACAGATTTCCCCAATGCGCCAAATCGCCTGTCCTTTTATACAGGGCGAGTAATTCGGCATCGGTCAGGGTTTGAGTTTGCACGTATCGATTTTTGTGCTTATAAGATTGAGATTTAATTTAAGGACTACTTTTTCACAAGCTTTTGTAACGCTTCGCTCTTTATTATTTGTCCGTGCTTATTGACCGTTTCTTTTTTTACGATGAGGTTATCGCTGGCACTTACATAGGTGCGCACTGTGGTGCTATCTACACGGGCGGGTTCATATGATTGTTTTTCAAAAACATACACTTGCAATTGCTTTTCACCTTTTGCAAAGGTATAGGTTGGAATGATTTCGCGAATGCACATGTTGAATTTTCCGTTGTCGTCTTCGCCATCGCGGCAAAAGCCCGGTCTGTTAAGCTCAAACAATTCGTTGTTAATGATGAGAATATTTTGTCTTCGATAAACGGAAATTACATTGGGTTCATTCAGCTCTTTGTTATCTTCCGTAGTCCATCTGGAAAACTGGTTGCCATCGTATTTTTTTATCAACAAGTTGCGATACATGATTTTTCCATCTTTCTCCTTTACTATATAAGTAGCTTCACTTAGGCCCACTAAGTTCTTGCCTAAATAGATCAAGGCAAAAGGAATGAAAAAGAAAGTGAACAACACATACGAAAAACCTACGAGCCGATATTTGATGGTGAGTTTGCCAAGCCCTATGGCTAATTTAAGAGGTAAATCTTTTATATAGGGTATTGGTAGAAAGATCAATACACCAATGAAGTTGAAAAGAAAATGCGCTAAGGCAATGCTAATGGCAGCATTTGAATTGAATGTGGAGGCGAGAAACGCAGTAACGGTTGTTCCGATGTTGGCGCCTAAAATAAAAGGGGCTGCGGCTTGAAGTTTCACCACTTTTTTGGCCACCAATGGTACGACCAACGAAGTGGTAACGGTGCTTGATCGAATGGCAGCAGTCGTTAATAGCCCCCAGCCAAATGATTTGTAGGTGTTTTTAAAAAAGAATTGTTGAAAGCGTTCGGGCGTGCCAAACCCCATGATGTTAGTAATGATTTTTCGAAAGAAGAGGATCGATCCGAAAAGCAAAGCAATGGCAATAACACCCAATACAAAGCCATTGTTGATTATGCCTTTTAGAAAATGAATGAGTGGAGAGAACAATCCACCCAGCATGGTAAAATCGGTAACCAACGGTCCGTTTGGCTGGGCAAATATTTTCGACAATGAACGAGCCAGTTCAGAGAGGAACCCAAAATAATATTCGAGCGGAAAAAGGATAAGTACGGTGAGGATATTGAAGAAATCATGATAGGTTCCGGCTGCCACGGCTCTTCGAAATTCTTTTCGTTTGGTAATGAAACTCAAAGACACAAGGGTGCTGGTTATGGTAGTGCCCACATTTGCGCCCATGATAATGGGCACTGCGCCTTGCAATGAAATAGAGCCGGAGGCCACCAGAGCGACCACCAATGAGGTGGTGGCTGAACTGCTTTGAATAATGGCGGTAACCAAGAGTCCTATGAAAAGCCCAGTGAAAGGGTTGGATGTTGCTGTTAGAATTACTTCCGTGGCCACGTTGCCCAATTGCTCAAGGGCAGCAATCATCAAATCGAGCGAAAACAAAAAGATGAGCAACGCTGCGATAATGAGTGCCGAGTTGCGCGCATATATTTTCCAACGCGAAGGCTGCGAACCAGAAGGGGTTTGAACAATGGGAGGTAGTACCATGCTTACCTGTAAATATAAGCAGATAGCTGTAATTAGGGTTTTAACTAAAAATTAATTTTAGTAAGTAAAATTTATCATCTCGAAAACACCTCGTACGTAAAGGCAAGTTTTCGGCCTATGAAAATTCGAATCCTAATTAGACCCTTTTCTTTTAGAATAAGATTAAAGTTATAATAACCCTCTTGGTCAACCTTAAGTGGAAAAACTTCCGATCTGAAATGTTTAAAGCTGAATTTTGATTTTGAATACAAATCAACAGAAACTTTTTTTAAACTATCAGGCGGCAAATTAGATGTAAACGCAAACGTAATCACTGAATCTCCTTTCAATTTAATCGACCCTTCCGTTGGTTTATAGTGATTTAGTTTATTAGTAATAAATCCTTCCCCTTTATAAGGGGAATTCAAAAAATATTTTAAGGTAGGCTTGTCAGTAAGTAAAAGCCAATCTGGGTTTTTTGGATAGTGATCTAGCGCAAAGAAAAAGGGGTCGGCAAGAAAATAGTTTTTATTGAACCGTTTTCTAAACTGATTAAAATCTTCGTTTACATAACCAGCAGCCCATGTTGGATCTGATAGGTACCATTTGTTATTGATAAAGACGGCATTCCAAGCGTGGTCAATAACTCCATATCCCATTCTATCCAATTCATTCCTTCCATACCCTGAAATAACTTCGCACGTGATTCCCGCAAATCCGCACATGGTTTCAAGCAGCGATGAATAACCAGAGCAGATTGACTCTTTACCAATGATTAATCTTTTTAAGAGCCTTTTATCAAATCCCTTTTTCCATTTTTCGAGCTTTCTCTTTTTGTATTTGAATTGGTATTCTTTTTTCTTCTTTTCATCATAAAGAACGATATCGTAAGAGATATTATTTGCTATCCATTTGAAAATAGCTCTAAACTTTTCAACGTCAGAGCTCAGATCTTTTGTGAGTAGTGAGGTAAGCTTTTGCTGATCTTTTAAATCAAAATTTTCATACAATGCAGCAATGCTATCTGGTTTTGTAAAATCAGTTGTTTCAAAATCAAGAAATTGAGAAAAGCCAGGTACTGAAGTAAATAGCGTGTAAAAAAGAAAAAAGATTTTTCTCATCATTTGGAATACGCTGTTAATCCAAATTTGAAGAAAAGTAACAGCCCATTAAAAAGATTTTGTTACTCTTGAGATAACTGTTGAACCGCCATCCACGCCATCAGCCCGGGGCCGATTTTCAACGCGTCTTCATCAATATTGAAAGTAGGGGTGTGGACGTACGAAGTAATGCCTTTTGCCTCGTTGCGTGTGCCCAACCGATAAAAAGATGCAGGAATGACCTGCGAGTAGTAAGCAAAATCTTCTGACCCAAGTGTTTGCTCGATGTCCACCACATTTTCAACACCAACATATTGCACAGCTGCTGCGCGGATGGCCTTCGTCAGTTCAGGATTGTTTTCCAAACAGGGGTAGCCGTGGTGAATATCCACTTCACATTTTCCGCCCATGCCTTCGGCTATGCTCTCGGCCATTTTCTTTATTTTTTTTAATCCATCGGCACGCCAGATTTCATCCAATGTGCGAAAAGTACCAGCTATGTTTACTTCGTTGGGAATAATGTTTGTAGCGCCCATGGCAGTGATTTTTCCAAACGTAAGCACGGTGGGTTGTTTAGGGCTTGCATTGCGACTAATTACTTGCTGCAATGCTATGATGATGTGCGAAGCAATTACTACCGGATCGATGGTCAACTCAGGCGCTGCACCGTGTCCACCTTTGCCTATTACTTTTAGATAAATCTCATCACTGCTGGCCATGTACTTGCCTTCGCGAAAACCGATTTTGCCAACGGGCAACAGTGGAAATACATGCTGACCAATAATAGAAGTAGGAGAGGGGTTTTGCAAAACACCTTCTTTGATCATGATCGATGCCCCCCCTGGGTTTTTTTCTTCTCCGGGTTGAAAAATCAATTTCACTGTTCCTTCCCACTGCGATTTTGTTTCATTTAAAATCTTAGCCGTGCCCAATAGAGAAGCGGAATGAACATCGTGCCCACAGGCGTGCATCACGCCATTGTTTTTTGATTTGTAATCGATCTCGTTTGCTTCGGTAATGGGCAACGCATCAATATCCGCACGGAGAGCTATTATTTTTTTGCTTGGATTTTTTCCCTCGATCAGCACCACCACACCTGTGTTCGCTATAGCTTTTTGTGGATGTAAGCCAAACTCTTTTAGTTTTTGGGTGATGTAGTTGGCCGTATTAAATTCTTGATAGGATAATTCAGGGTTGGCATGCAAGTGCCTGCGGAAAGCGATAACTTCTTGCGCATACTGTTTGGAGAGTTTTTGAAATGTGGAGAGCAATACCATGGAATATTATTTAATCATGATTCGCTCGGGAACCAAACTGGCCGAAGAAAAAATCCGCTTGAGCTTTACTAAATCCCTCTGTGCCTCAATGCGTGTAAAATATTTTCCCACCGTTACCCTAAACTTAGGCTGTTGATATTGAATGCTAGGAACGAAGCTGCTATTCTCTTCCACCAATGTCTTTTGCACCTTTAAGGCATCGTCTTTTTTCTGACCTGAATAAATTTGGATAGTGTATCCGTCTACAAACTTGCGCGTGAGGTTAAAGCGATCGATGCTATCCAAGACAAAATCTACTTTTTCGTTGACATTGTATTTGGGAGGAATGTTTTCTTGCCGAGTGCTTTGAATGAGGGTATCTTTTTTCTTAGCTACTAAAGTTACTTTTGGTCGTAATGAAGAAAGATCTTCGTAATAGGGCTTAGCCGTTTTTTGAGCTTGGCAGGAGAATGATACTAAAAAGAAGAATATAGGAGTTAGTATATAGTATATAGGAGACTTCAAAGGCGGTCTTCTATATACTATCTCCTGTCTCCTGTCTCCTTTTCTTTTCATTGCTCAATCACAATACATCTTCCCGCACTAATATCGTCTTCAACTTTTTTGTACTTCACATCTTTCAACACGCGTCCATCAGGGTACTGCACTGTTACTTTATCATTGCGGTTGGCGATCTTTTCTGATTTCACGGGCATTACTTTTTCTTCCGTGCGCTGTTGTGTGTTTTGGTTGGCTTCTCCTCCTCCTTGCAAAAGCGAACGCGACTCCTCTTTTTTCTCGCTCAGCTTTTGTCTTTTTTGCGCACGTGCCTCTTGCACTTGATCCGAGTCTTGCACAGGTATGTCGCCTTTCATCAAAAACGAAACAGTTTCTTGGTTTACTTTTGATACAAAACGCTTGAATGCCTCAAATCCCTCGAACTTATAAATCAACAACGGGTCTTTTTGCTCGTACACTGCGTTCTGCACCGATTGCTTCAAATCGTCCATATCGCGCAAGTGTTCTTTCCATTGCTGGTCAATGATGGCGAGTGTAATCATTTTCTCCATCGACTTGATCAGTTCAGAATTCTTTGTCTCAACACATTTTTTCAAATTGGCGGCTACGCCAATTTGTTTGGTGCCATCCGAAAAGGGAACAAGAATATCTTGAATGGTAGCCCCCCGTGTTTTATAAATATCCAGTACGATGGGCATTGCTTTTTCAGCGGCCAATTTGTTTTTATGATTGTATTGCTGGAGCGCTTCATCATACAATCGCTCGGTAAGAATGCGTTGATCTAGCTTTTTAAATTCTTCATCGCTCACTTGAAAATCAATGCCCAACGTACTTAACAAACTAATTTTAAATTCGTCTAAATTCTCACCGGCTTTTACGTTGGCCACCATGTCTTCGCACGTATCGTAGAGCATGGTGAGAATGTCCAATTGCAATCGCTCACCAAACAGTGCATTTTTTCTGCGTTTGTAAATCACTTCGCGCTGCGAGTTCATCACGTTATCGTATTCCAATAATCGCTTACGGATTCCGAAGTTGTTTTCTTCTACTTTTTTCTGTGCGCGTTCTATCGAGTTTGTTACCATCGAATGCGAAATGACTTCGCCTTCTTTCAAACCCAATCTGTCCATGATGCGGGCAATGCGCTCAGGCATAAACAAACGCATCAAGTTATCTTCCAACGAAACATAAAAGGTGGAACTGCCTGGGTCACCTTGGCGACCTGCACGACCACGCAACTGCCGATCTACCCTGCGTGATTCGTGACGCTCCGTACCGATGATGGCCAAGCCACCCGCGGCCCTCGACTCAGGTGTTAGTTTGATATCCGTACCACGGCCGGCCATGTTGGTGGCAATCGTTACGGTGCCCGGCTTGCCCGCTTCCGCCACAATCTCTGCTTCCCGCTGATGCTGTTTTGCGTTCAACACATTGTGTTTGATTTTCTTCATCTGCAACATGCGGCTTACCAACTCCGAAATTTCTACGGAGGTAGTGCCGACCAACACAGGTCTGCCTGCTGCCGTTAGTTTTACGATTTCGTCAATGACGGCCGTAAACTTCTCGCGCATGGTTTTGAAAACTAAATCGTCTTGGTCTTTGCGGGTAGTGGGTTTGTTGGTGGGAATGACCACCACATCCAATTTGTAGATGTCCCACAACTCACCCGCTTCTGTTTCGGCAGTACCTGTCATGCCCGCTAGCTTATGGTACATGCGGAAATAATTTTGAAGTGTGATGGTGGCGTATGTTTGGGTGGCATCTTCCACTTTCACATTTTCTTTGGCTTCAATGGCTTGGTGCAAGCCATCGGAATACCTGCGGCCATCCAATACGCGCCCTGTTTGTTCATCTACAATTTTTACTTTGCCATCTACAATGATGTACTCCGTATCTTTTTCAAAAAGTGTGTAGGCTTTTAGCAATTGATTGATGCTGTGGATGCGCTGCGATTTAACCGAATACTCGCGAATGAGTTCATCTTTCTTCTGCATCCGTTGTTCTTCTATCAGCGAAAAATCCTTTTCGATTTTGTTCAGTTCGATGCCAATTTCTGGAAGAATGAAAAATTGCCTGTCTTCGCCTTCGCCCGTAATCAGGTCAATGCCTTTTTCGGTAAGGTCTACGCTATTATCTTTTTCGTCAATGACAAAATACAAGGGAGCATCTGCCACGGGCATTTCCTTTTTATTGTCTTGTAGATAAAAGTTTTCTGTTTTTTGCAAGATGGCCTTGTTGCCCGTTTCGCTCAACATTTTGATGAGCGGTTTGTATTTCGGCATGGCGCGGTAGGCACGGAAGAGTGCAGTGCCACCTTCTTTTTCGTTCCCTTCGCCAATCATTTTCTTCGCATCATTCAGATACTGATTGATGAGTTTTTTCTGCGCCTCTACTAATTTATTGATGCGTGGTTTTAAATCGTAGAACTCGTGTTCATCACCGCGCGGAACTGGACCAGAAATAATTAACGGAGTGCGGGCCTCATCGATCAACACGCTATCTACTTCGTCCACCATGGCGTAATGATGACCGCGCTGAACCAATTCTTCGGGGTCGCGGGCCATGTTGTCGCGGAGATAGTCGAAACCGAATTCGTTGTTTGTGCCATAGCAAATATCAGATTTATAAGCATCTCTTCGTGCAATGGAGTTAGGCTCATGTTTATCGATACAGTCTACCGAGATTCCATGGAATTGGAAGATAGGGCCCATCCACTCGCTATCTCGTCTTGCGAGGTAATCATTCACTGTCACAATGTGTACACCCCGTTTGGCCAAGGCATTTAAAAAGGCCGGAAATGTTGCCACCAACGTTTTACCTTCACCCGTAGCCATCTCGGCTACTTTGCCTTCATGCAAGGCAATGCCACCAATGATTTGCACATCGTAGTGCACCATGTCCCACGTAATCAAATTACCTGCTGCCATCCATTGACGGCTCCATTGTGCTTTATCTCCTGAAATTTTTATGTTGGCATGCTTGGCAGCAAAAATTCTGTCAGATTCCGTAGCTGTAACTTCGAGGAATTCGTTTTCCTTAAATCGCTTGGCTGTTTCGCGAATAATGGCGAACGCTCTTGGCAATACTTCTAACAGCACTTTTTCCAACTCTTTGTTGCGGTCTTTTTCGATCGCATCGATTTGGTTGAAGATGGCTTCCTTCTCGTTGATTTCACGGTCAGGTTGGTCGGCAATTTGCGCATGCAAATCGGCCAATTGGTCATCAATCGGTTTTAGTTTTTGATTGATTTCAGCTTGAATATCCAACGTGTGCTGACGGAGTTGGTCGTTGGAGATAGTAATCAGTTTTTCGCCCTCTTTTTTAGTCTCCTCCACTAAAGGCATCATGCGCTTGATGTCTTTGTCTGATTTGGTGCCGAAAATTTTGGCAATAAGTTTTAGCATAAAGTAGTCAATAGTCGGTGGCCAATAGTTGAGGGCAGTGAACACCACTGCCTTTGGCTTTGGCCGAAAAGTCCGAAAGTTAAGGATTTACGCTTTGCAATTATAGTTCCACGATCCCCTCAAACACCTTTT
This sequence comes from Chryseotalea sp. WA131a, assembly GCA_025370075.1. Classification (NCBI taxonomy): domain Bacteria; kingdom Pseudomonadati; phylum Bacteroidota; class Cytophagia; order Cytophagales; family Chryseotaleaceae; genus Chryseotalea; species Chryseotalea sp. WA131a. The sequence continues at coordinate 3,796,105 of CP073016.1, forward strand.
TGGCAGGATATTTTTAAGGTAGGTATGCCTGAATGGCTTGAATTTGATAAGAACTTAGTCGTCTGTTAATTCGCTTATCGTCTTTGGGTTTCTGCTAGTGTGGAAAATGTCAAGCACTAATATTGCTTCAGAAGTTACTTCATAGATAATTTTATAGCTCCAAATCGCTTTGAATCTATAGTTTCCTTTTTGACTTTTTAGATTCGGTTCTTCGGCAAATTTCTCAGGAAAGGCACTTAAAGAATTTGCTAATTCTACAATCTTTTTTCTTACACGAACTGCTTGAGCTTGAGATTCTCGTTGTTTGATATAATAATAGATGCTCTTTAACGATTGTTTTGCCTCATTATCCCAAATTACTTTGAGTTTTTTTTTCACCATTTTTCCATCTCCATCTCTAAGTCTTCTTGGGTAGTAAAGCTTCCAGCTTTTATTCTAGCTTTTGCCTCAGTGACCCTTTTTTTTAGAGTATTGACAGACATTGGGTTCCCTTTTTTTGTGAAGTCTTCTGAAGAATATTCTTTAGCGACAGAATGAAGTATTTTTAATAACCGGCTATCGCCAAGTTTGATATAGTCTTTGAGTTCTTCTCGGATTTGTGTTGTGCTCATGTTCAAATTTAACATTCTGTTACTCTAATTCAAAACTTCCCTCAAACACCTTTTTGGCAGGGCCGATCAAAAAAATGTCTTTAAAAGCGACCTGTTGGCCTATTGTAAACTCGACAGAAAGTTCGCCCCCGGGGGTTTTGATTTTAATGGGCGAATTATAACCTTTAAACGAAGCGGCCAAGGCAGCGGCCGTTACGCCCGTTCCACACGAAAGCGTTTCGTCTTCTACTCCGCGCTCATAAGTGCGAACTAAAATCTCATTAGGTTGTAATTCCACAAAGTTTACATTCGTGCCTGCGGGTTTGTATTTTTCGTTGTAGCGAATGGATTGTCCTTCCTTAAACACATTTACTTTTTCGGTTTCGCGAACGAATTCAATGTGATGAGGGGAACCCGTGTTGATGAAAATGGTATCGCCTTCTTTTTTCACATCACGCACATCATTCATTTTTAGTCGCACGTTTCCATTGGCCAGTAGGTGGGCTTCGTGTTCACCATCGTAGGCATTAAATTTTGTGTGACCACTTATAATACCAAGTGCTGCAGCCATTTTCACTGCTGCGCGACTGCCATTGCCACAAAGGCTTGGCGATCCATCGCGATTGTAGTACACCAAATTAAAATCCAGTGTTGGATGTTTTTCAATCAGCATCACACCATCGGCACCAATGCCAAACTTGCGGTCGCACAGCTTACCGATTTGCTCTGCAGACAGCGAAACATTCCCATCACGATTATCAATCAAAACAAAGTCATTGCCCGTGGCTTGGTATTTATGGAAATGGATTTTCATGTCGGATGTTGGATATTGAATGCTAGATGCAAGTACCAAGTATCTAGCATCAAGTTTACTTCACTTCTTCATAGTCAACATAATCGCCACCTTTAATAGTGCCATTGCGTTTGTCTTTTTTTGGCCCTTCCGGTTTGCGTGGTTGTTGATTGCGATATTGTTGAGAGGCCGCTCCCGCCCGAAAAAACAATCCGCCTACTTTATACAAGATGTAGGCCACCAGGCCCAATATGATGAGAAACTTCATCGTTTCACTTTTTTATTGATTGGGGGCAAAGATAATGTTTTCGGTATTAATCTAGTTGCCCTACTGGCAAATCGGATGATCACCACATTCCTTGACTACATCTCCATCCCAATACAACCACCCAAAAAGATTTTCGATATCGCTGTATCCTTTCAACTAATTTGAAGTATAGACTATCATACAATTACCTATCTTGTTTCAGGAGTTAAGCTAATCCCATCTGTTATGCTGAAAAATTATATCAAAATTGCTTTTCGCGGTTTGATCAAACAAAGGGTTTATACTGCGATTAATGTTATTGGGCTGGCGGTAAGCATCACGGCTTGCTTGCTCATTGCATTGTTTGTGAAAAACGAACTTTCTTATGACCGCTTTTTTCCGGATGCTGATCGGATATATAAAATGGTATTGGAGAGAAAGTACCCCGGCCATTCAACCTTCTATGCTTCCATTCCTCATTCGTATGCCACGGTAATCCAACGCGATTTTCCTGAAGTGGAGAATACCTTACACATGGGTGGCACTGGAAAAGATTCAAACATCAAATACAAAGTAAACGATAACGAAATCAAAACTTTTGAGGAGGATTATTTCATGTTTACCGATTCAGCCTTTTTTTCATTTTTTGACGTTGGCTTGTTAAAAGGCGATAAAAAGACTGCGCTTGCAATACCCAATCAAGTCATTCTTTCTGAAACTACAGCACAACGCTATTTTGGAAAAGATGAGCCAATTGGCAAAGTAATTTCTGGTGACTTTGGAGAGCTTAAAGTAACAGGGGTTTTTAAAGATGTGCCATCCAACTCGCATTTACGATTTGATGCCATGGTTTCCTTCTCTGCTACCGAATTTAGGAAAACAGAAAATTTTATCACCTTCGATGCCTATACGTATATCAAGTTAAAACCAGGCGCTTCCGCAAAAGCCTTAGAGTCAAAATTTCCTAAGATGGTTGACACTTATGCTGCTGGTCAAATTGAACGAGAGTTAGGTCAATCGTGGCAAGACTATAAAAAAGCAGGAAACGGCTATCGGTATTTTTTGCAATCGCTTCCCTCTATTCATTTAGATCCAACAAACATTGAAGGTACTAGCACGCCAAGCGGAAATCGAAATCATGTTTATGCTTTGATTTTTATTGCCGCTTTGATTCTATCCATCGCGTGTATCAACTTCATGAACCTAGCTACTGCTCGCTCGGCCGAGCGTGCTCGTGAGGTGGGTGTAAGAAAAGTGATGGGCTCGCTTAAAAGTCAATTGGTGACCCAATTTCTCACAGAGGCCACGTTACTCTCCTTGATCGGTACGTGTCTCGCCATCTTGGGGGCTTATTTATTATTGCCTTCGTTTAATTTGTTGGTTGAGAAAAACCTTCCATTTGTTTTTGGTATAGAAATTATTTTCGGGTTGATTGCCATTGTTCTTTTGGTGGGAATATTTGCTGGGCTTTATCCAGCTTTTGTATTGTCAAGCTTTAATCCTGTCACCGTAATGAAAGGAAATTTTACAGGCAGTGCCAAGGGATCGTGGCTACGAAACGGATTAGTGGTTTTTCAATTTATGATTTCCATTGTGTTGATTGTAAGCACCATTGTTGTTGGTGGGCAAATGAATTTCATTCAAAAGAAGGACCTTGGTTTCAATAAAGAAAAAGTGCTGATGATTGATCGAGCTTGGGCATTGCAAAAAAATGGAGAAGCCTTTAAAGAAGAAATCAAGAAAATGCCAGAGGTGGCGTCTGTGACAGGCACCAGTTCGCGTGTAGGCAACCGCAACGATGTGTTTGGACAGATGTTTCAACCACAGGGTAGCAACGAAGTGCTCACCGTTAAGTCCATGATGGTGGATGATGACTTTGCCGAGATGATTGGTTTTACCTTAGCAGAGGGGAGGTTTTTCAGTAAAGAAACAACCGACTCCCTTCACATTTTGCTCAATGAATCGGCCATTAAAACCCTTGGGCTTACGGATCCAGTAGGCCGGAAGCTTTCTAACACCGATCTATTCCAGGGAGATTCGGCAAGAGCCAACACACGTCTTTTTACGATTATCGGGATTGTAAAGAATTTTCATTTTCAGTCGTTGCATGATGAAATCACTCCGTTGGTCATGTTCAACACAGAAGTTTTTGGACGCTATGCCAATCCAAATTACATCGCAGTAAAATTGAAATCGGATAATACTCAATCAACGCTAGCAAAAATAGAAAGCAAGTGGAAGGAGTTGGCACCCGAACGACCATTTCATTATGAATTTTTGGATGAAAACCTTCATCAAAATTATTCCGAAGAGCAACGTTCAGGTAAAATCTTTTCTGTCTTCTCCAGCTTGGCTATCATCATTGCGTGTGTTGGGCTGTTTGGGCTTTCGGCCTACACCACCAGCCTGCGCACCAAAGAAATTGGCATACGAAAAGTAATGGGTGCATCGGTGGGGAGTGTGCTTATTTTATTGTCGAAAGACTTTACTAAACTAGTGTTCATTGCATTTGTACTGGCCACACCAGTGGCTTGGTGGATGATGACTGTGTGGCTGAGTGGTTTTGCTTACCGCATTGAAATGGGACTTGGTTCTTTTGTTTTAGCAGGAAGCGTTGCGCTGTTGATCGCATGGCTCACGGTAAGTTATCAATCCATCAAGGCAGCTATTGTTAACCCCGTGAAGTCGTTGCGGAGTCAATAGCTAGTTTATATCGCTTTTTCTTGAGGAGAGATTGCTTGGTTTGGTTCAATTAGCTAATTTAGCCAAACAATTTTTACTCATGGATTATTTCTCTACCATCATTGGGCTATACTATATAATAATTGGTGTCGATGGCAACATCAGCGAAAAGGAAGTTGTGCTTGGCAAAAAGATGACTAAGGCCGAGGGCTTTGAAGAAAATAGGTTCGAGTCCACCATAGCGCTCTATCAAACGCTAGATTTCGGTAAGTTGTATAAAGATACGTTGGTGGGGCTACGCAAATTGTCAACCGAAAGGCAAATCCGGTGTATTTCATGGATGTGCGTTATTGCCAACTCCGATGGTTTCATGGACAAGCGCGAGTGGGAACTGATTTATAAGATCTATCATACGGAGTTAGCGCTATCGCTAAATGAAATTATGAAAGCGCAGCGTGAACTGAATAAAATCCTTCACGGAAAAGATTTTTTGTCTTTTGGGATAAAGACGGATTAATCCACGACTGGTCGCCAAAAGTATTTCTTGATAGCGCGCATAGGCAGTAGGGCCGTGATTTGCCCGCAAAAGACTTTTTTTTGTTACCTACTCAAATACAAATTCCTTTCATTATAGATATTGAGGAAGTAGTCGTCCATCAAATCATCAATAAAGTAGATCGCTTCACCAGTTGATTTCATCTCAGGGCCGAGCTCTTTGTTTACATCGGGGAATTTGCTGAACGAGAACACGGGCACTTTTATCGCGTAGCCTTTTTTGGTGGGGTTGAAATTAAAATCTTTCACCTTGCAATCGCCCAGCATTACTTTGGTGGCGTACTTCACATACGGCTCATCATACGCTTTGCAAATGAATGGCACTGTGCGTGAAGCACGTGGGTTGGCTTCAATAATGTACACTTTGTCATTCTTGATGGCGAACTGAATGTTGATCAACCCCACGGTTTTCAGCGCAACAGCAATGCGCTTGGTGTAATTTTCAATTTGCTTGATCACAAAGTCGCCCAGGTTGTAAGGCGGCAACACCGCATAGCTATCGCCTGAATGAATGCCGGCTGGCTCAATGTGCTGCATGATGCCAATGATGTACACATCTTCGCCATCGCAAATTGCATCGGCCTCGGCTTCAATGGCTCCATCCAAAAAGTGATCGAGCAGTACCTTATTTTCAGGAAGGTGTTTCCAAATATCAAGAATATGGTGCTCAAGTTCTTTTTCGTTGATCACAATCTTCATGCTCTGCCCACCCAACACATACGAGGGACGAACCAGCAGCGGGAAACCAATTGTTTTGGAAACTTCGAGTGCTTCATCGGCATCGGTGGCCACACCAAAATCTGGATACGGAATTCCCAACTCTTTTAACAAGGTTGAAAAACTTCCGCGGTCTTCGGCCAAGTCCAACGCCTCAAACGAAGTGCCTAAAATTTTCACGCCATACTTATGAAGTTTTTCCGCCAACTTCAATGCCGTTTGTCCGCCCAACTGCACAATCACACCTTCGGGTTTTTCGTGCTGAATGATGTCCCACAGATGTTCCCAGAAGACTGGCTCGAAGTACAATTTATCGGCAATGTCAAAATCGGTGGAAACCGTTTCAGGGTTGCAGTTGATCATGATGGTTTCGTAGCCCAACTCTTTTGCAGCCAACACACCGTGCACGCACGAGTAGTCGAACTCGATTCCTTGTCCAATTCGATTCGGGCCAGAGCCCAATACAATTACTTTTTTCTTTTCCGATACGATTGATTCATTCTCGGTATCAAAAGTAGAATAATAATAAGGCGTCTTTGCTTCAAACTCAGCGGCACACGTATCTACCAATTTGAATACGCGGTTGATGCCCATCTCTCTGCGCTTTAAGTGCACTTCGCTTTCGAGGCAATCCATCAAGTGTGCCAACTGACGATCGGCATAGCCTTTTTCTTTGGCCGTGCGCATGAGCGAAACAGGAATGGTATCAACTTTATATTTTTCGATTTCTTTTTCTAATTCAACTAAATCCCAAATCTGCTCCAAGAACCATTTGTCAATCTTGGTCAGTTTTTGAATGGTTTTCATCGAGATGCCGAGCTTCATCGAATCATAAATATGGAAGAGACGGTTCCAGCTCGGATGCTCGAGGCTATACAGCAAATCATCTTGCTTGGTCAACTCTTTTCCATCGGCACCTAAACCATTTCTTCTGATTTCTAAACTCTGACAAGCTTTTTGCAGTGCTTCCTGAAAATTCCTTCCAATACCCATCGCTTCGCCTACCGATTTCATTTGCAAGCCTAGCTTGCGATCAGCACCGTGAAACTTATCGAAATTCCAGCGCGGAATTTTCACGATCACGTAGTCGAGTGCAGGCTCAAAGTAAGCAGTAGTTGTGCCCGTAATCGCATTCTTCAACTCATCTAAGTTATAACCAATAGCCAACTTGGCCGCGATTTTTGCAATCGGGTAGCCCGTAGCTTTTGATGCGAGTGCTGATGAACGAGACACACGCGGGTTGATTTCGATGCCGATGATTTGATCATCATTATCTGGATTGACAGAGAACTGCACGTTGCAACCGCCTGCAAACTTACCGATGCCATTCATCATTTTAATGGCGAGGTCGCGCATGTGTTGATACACGGTGTCGGGCAGCGTCATCGCGGGTGCTACCGTAATCGAGTCGCCCGTGTGGATGCCCATCGGGTCAAAGTTTTCGATCGAGCAGATGATGATTACGTTTCCTTTTCCATCGCGCAGTAACTCCAACTCATATTCTTTCCAGCCCATAATGCTCTGCTCCACCAACACCTCGTGGATGGGTGATGCTTGCAAGCCACGGTTCAGTGCTTGATCAAAATCTTCTGGCTTGTTCACAAAACCTCCACCCGTTCCACCCAAGGTAAATGAGGGACGAATCACCAACGGAAAGCCAATTTCCTGCGCAATTTCTTTTCCTTTCAAAAACGAAGTGGCCGTAGAGCCTTTGCATACACCCACGCCCAACTCCAACATCTTCAACCGGAATTTCTCGCGGTCTTCGGTGGTTTCAATGGCTTTGATGTCAACGCCAATAATTTTCACACCGTAATGCTCCCAAATACCTGCCTTATCGCACTCGATGCATAAGTTCAATGCCGTTTGCCCGCCCATGGTAGGCAGTACGGCATCGATGTTGTGTTTCTCCAAAATTTCGCGGATGTATTTTTTCTCCAGCGGCTTCAAATACACATGGTCGGCCGTCACCTTATCGGTCATAATCGTGGCCGGGTTGGAGTTGATGAGGATCACTTCGATGCCCTCTTCGCGCAGCGAGCGAGAAGCTTGTGAACCTGCGTAATCAAATTCGCAGGCTTGACCAATAATAATAGGGCCGCTGCCGATAATCAGTACGGAGCGAATGCTTCTATCGCGTGGCATAGAGTAGTGGTTGGATAAATCTCGCAAAAATAACAAGTCAATCGTAGCTATCCGCACACTCTGGAAATTAATTCATTTTATTTTTAATGACTTAGCTTTTGGATAGACAAATCGGCTCAAGCAAGGTCTTTTACAATGCGAAGGGAATGCTAACTTGCTTCTTTTATATCTACTCCAAATTAAATGGCAGAAGCTAATCCATACGCGGTACTCGCAATCAAAGACTTCCGGTTTTTTATTGCCGCGAGGTTGTTGGTAACGTTGGCCATTTTAGTGCAGGCGGTGGTGGTGGGTTGGCAGGTTTACGAAATCACAAAGGACCCTCTTTCGCTTGGCTTAATTGGTTTGGCAGAAGCCATTCCTGCGATTACCGTTTCCTTATATGCAGGGCATCTAGCAGATATTGTTGAGCGAAAAAAGATTATTGTCGTGTGCCTGGTCACGCTCGTGCTGTGTTCGTTCGCGCTGCTTTTTTTTACCGTTGATATGGGGGCGTTCATTTTGGCCAATGGTGCCTTGCCTATTTATGTGGTGATTTTTGTGAGTGGTATTGCCCGCGGCTTTTTGTCGCCCGCCAATTTTTCGTTTATGCCACAATTGGTAAGTCGTGATTTATATCAGAACGCCATTGTGTGGAATAGTACCTTGTGGGAAGGTGCGGCCGTGGGTGGCCCCATTTTGGGTGGGTTGATTTATGGATACTTTGACATTACCACCGCTTACGCAATGGATGCTGCATTGATGGTTGGGGGCTTACTTTGCATCATTCTTATTCCCAACCGTCCTCTTCCCCCGATTAGTGAAGAGCAAAATGTGTTTGAAAAAATAAAAGCGGGAATCAAATTCGTATTTCAAAATCAAATCATCTTGGGGGCCATCACCCTCGATTTGTTTGCCGTGCTATTTGGTGGTGCAGTGGCATTGTTGCCGATTTTTGCCAACGAGATTTTGCATGTAGGCAAAGAAGGGCTGGGCTTTCTTCGCTCGGCCCCTGGCATCGGGGCGGTTTTAATGGCGGTGTACATCACACGCAATCCCATCCAAAAAAACATGGGAAGGATTTTGCTGTGGTGCGTGGCCGGATTTGGCGCGTGCATGATTGGCTTTGGTCTCTCTACTTATTTCTGGCTGTCCATGGCTTTATTAATATTGAGCGGCATGTTTGACTGCGTAAGTGTGATTGTTCGCAGCACCCTGATCCACACACTCACACCCGAAAACATGAAGGGAAGGGTATCGGCTGTAAACAGTATTTTCATTGGCTCCAGCAACGAGATTGGTTCGTTTGAATCGGGTGTTGCTGCAAAACTTTTGGGTGTAGTTCCTTCCGTGATCTTTGGTGGTGTGATGACCCTAGGCGTGGTGGCCGTTACCGGATGGAAGGCGGTGAAGTTGAGAAGGTTGGATAATGTAAAATAGCAAAGTTCGCCCTTAGTTGATCGGGGCTATTTTTCTGATTCTATTATTGAAGGTATCGCAGACATAGATATTATTGCTGCCATCTACAAACAATCCTGTGGGTTTGAAAAATTTGGCTTCATTGCCAAAACCATCCTGATATCCCGCAACGCTTCCCGCAACTAATTCAATTTGCCCCTGGTTATCTATTTTGATAATAGTATCGCCATTTACAGTGTAAATATTTCCTTCTCTGTCTATTGTTAATCCACCATTAAGCTTTAGGCTTTCTTTAGATATCAAAGTTGAAACATTGCTCGTGGTAGAACGTCTGATCTTGCTACCCAATGAAAACTCAGTGAATATGAGATTTTTTTGGTTATCCGTTGTAATTTTAAATGGAATAACTTTCGCGCTTTCTGTTGGACCATCCACAGAGCTAAAGCTACCATCACCCGTAAACACCTTTATCGTTCCTGATAAATCTACACTTTTTATTTGCCCGATATCTACAACAAAAAGAGAGTTGTCAACCAATGTTATTCCAAGTAGGGCAGAAAATATTGATGCATTCATAGCCCCACATAGTGTTGTAACATTTCCGTTCAAATCTACTTTTCGGATGAATCTATAGTCAGCAACATAAAGATTGTCGGCATCATCCATTGAAATTCCACTGATTCGCTGATTGAATTTTGCAATCCCTGTAGCTCCATCACCATGCCCATATGTACTACTACCGGCATAAAGAGAAACGTTACCATTGATATCTATCTTTCGAATCACAAAGTTATCTGCAATAAATAAATTGCCCTTTTTATCCATTGTAAGTTCCTCTGGCTGACTAAAGGATGCCTGTAGACCATTCCCATCTTTAGTTCCAAAAAGCCCACTACCAGCAACGGTACTTACTTGATAGGATTTGAGAATATTAAAAATGGCTGGATTCGATCTCTTATCTACAAGAGAAACAGAAATTAATTTTGCTCCCACAGTTAGTTTCTCCGGGATCCTTATAAACAGCTTATTTACAGCAACAGAATCAACTTTTCCTTCAATTTGATCAAAAGAAACGGAGATTTTATTTTTATCAGATCCAAAATTTGAACCGGTAATAATTAATTGGCTACCGATGAAGCCAGAATCTGAGCTGAGTGTAAATATTACAGGCTCTTTCAATACAGTTTCCTTCTCGCAAGAAACTATTAGAAGGAACAGCCAAAAGAAACAATTGAATTTTACTTTCAACATAAATCAAAGATAAGATTTCCTTTATCAAGTAAAATACCCAATCGTAGAAAATTGTGATTTTTATGGGTATTTATCCTACCTTCATTGTAAAAACCTTGAAACCATGTCATCCCGCAGATCCTTCTTTAAAAAATCCATCGGCATAGCCGGTGCCGCTTCCCTTACTTCGATTGCAACGCAAGCAAAAGCAGAAGACATTTCTGATGCGTTGTTTGAACTGAACAAACTTTTGCCCGAGGAAGCGGCCACGGATGAAGACCTCTGGGCACGCATGGCGCAAGCTTACACCGTTTCGCCCAATATTTTGAATCTTAACAATGGCGGGGTAAGTCCGCAACCCAAAGTAGTGCAAGATGCGGTGGATCGTTACTACCACCTAAGCAACGAAGCGCCCACGTATTACATGTGGCAAATTTTGGATAAAGGTCGCGAGCCGTTGCGCAGAAAATTGGCCGACTTGGCGGGTGTCTCTCCTGAAGAATTGGCCATCAACCGAAATACCACCGAGGCACTGGGTACATTTACGTGGGGAATCGACTTAAACAAAGGCGATGAAATTGTAATGACCAAGCAGGATTACCCCAACATGATTCACGCATGGAAGCAGCGCGAATTGCGCGAAGGGGTGAGAATCAATTGGATCAATTTATCGCTGCCTGTCGATAATGACGAAGTGGTTTTGAAAGCCTATATCGATGCTACAACTTCCAAAACCAAGATTTGGCACATCACACACTTACTGACTTGGACGGGCCAGATTTTACCGGCCGCTAAGTTGTGTGCCGAGGCACGTAGGCGCGGTATTATTTCAATTGTAGATGCCGCGCATTCTTTCGCTCATGTCGATTATAAAATTTCTGATTTCAATTGCGATTACTTTGGCACCAGCTTGCACAAGTGGTTGTGCGCTCCGTTCGGCACAGGCTTGATGTACATCCGTAAAGACAAGATTGAAAAAACGTGGCCGCTGTTCCCTACCGACAAACCTCAGAGTGCGGACATCCGAAAGTTTGAAGCGTTGGGCACACGATCTTTTGCACCCGAGCAAGCCATTGGGCAAGCCATCGATTTTCACAATGCCATTGGTGCCAAAAGAAAGCAAGAGCGACTCCATTACTTAAAAAAGTATTGGTGCGAGGCCGTCACCAAAAATCCAAGAGTGAAACTTCACATCTCACTAAAGCCAGAGTATTCGTGTGCGCTCGGCACATTCAGTATTGATGGCATCGCTCCAGGTGATATCGCTTCGAAACTATTTGCCGATTATCAAATCCACACCGTTTCCATTGTTTGGGAAAATGTAAGTGCCGTGCGCGTTACGCCTCACGTGTACACCACAACAAAGGACTTAGATCGGTTTATTGAAGCAGTGGGGAAGATTGCGGGTTCTTAAAAAGAACTAATTTTTATACTATGCTCGGCCTCCGCAATCTCATCGTTTGTGTTTGTGCAGTGGTGCGATTTCGAAGCCGCGTCTTGTCCACGTGCACAAAATTTTATAAAATAAATATACTTCAATATTACTAGCCCCGCCACCATTGCGCAAACATACTGTTGGTAGCTGTAGGCCCTGCTCCGAACTTCTTTCGTAGCCTTGTCTTTCGTCACCCTTTAGTGTTAGATTACTCTTTATAATTCAGTCGTGCGGTGGGGCATTTTTCATCGGCTACTTTGTCCACGTACACTAAGGTGAGCAAACTTATTGGCTGGCTTTGACTGTGCGTTGAATGTGCTGCCAGGCAATGTGTGTACGAATTTTAGAACATTACATTCCAATTTCTTTTCTCATTAATCTCTTTATTTCATCGTATAAAAAAATCAGACGTTCTTGGTCTGTTTTTGAAATCAATGATTGAAGTTGTTCTTGTGCTGTTGGGTCAAACATATTAATGGTTGATAGCATACTGGTATAGCTATCGGATATTCTTTTATTTAAGTCTCTATACTCCTCAACTAGTGAAAGCATCTGTTTGCTGCATACTAAAGTCAACTGGTTAATCTCATTTGAATATATCAACCAGCCACGCATGCTTTCATTCGTAAAATATGAAAGCTTATTACCCATTTCAATTAACGTTTCATTGCTATTCTCAGGGTCTCGTAATATTGCTGCCGTAGTTTCTGCAGACACTTTCATTATTTCTCCAAAATTTAGTCTTGATGAATAATGAGCCTCATCCATTTTGTTTAAAAAGTTCTTATAAGTATCTAGTCTTATTGTTTTAAGATTGTCTTTCTTCTGATAGTATCTATTTACGAAAAACCATATAACAACACCAATCCCTGAAATTAGTAGAGCTAAATCAATTGGCTTGAATTCTATTATCTCTTTCCACCACTGCATATTATAAAGTATCGATTTTGTTGCAAATCATATTAATATGGTCCAGACCGTAAAGAAGTTTACCTTCATCAATGGTCATCCATTGAAATAGTTGCAGCAATAGGGTGTAATGCTGACGTGCATAGGTAGTGCTTTTCACAGGTTGTCCCGAGATAAAGCATATTGGCTCATGATGAGCTATCCTATTTCTTATATTATTGACTTTTGAGAGTTGATTGAATACAAAGGATGCGTTGTACTGCATGCCCGGTGTACTTTGTGGTTTAGCAGGAAAAATTGCTAGTAATGATTGGCCTGCTAAGAGAAATTGGTGTGGAGCAAACATATAGCGCCAGAAACCAAAGCCTAATTCAGCTACCAACTTATTATGCGTGTAATTCGCGTTTAATTTCTGAATGGCTTCATTAATATTATCAGCTGTCAGCCTGCATCTCTGATTATCGAACATTCCGCCAGTTGATGCGGCTTCCCGTAGCCAATTGTTACCATGAATGGTTAGATAGTGTTGGTCAATTGAATTTCTTAGCGCTATTTCAAAGCAACTGATGATTGTAAACAATTCCTGCGAAAGCTGTAGATTTTTGCGGTATAATGTCATTGCCCTTTTGGAGTTGTTATTACAAGCAGCTAAATAACGCCCCATCCGGGTAGTAGACATGATGTTTTCGAACTCGCTATACTTCACTTTTTTGAAACTTTTTTGAATTTTATACGATTATAGTGATACATTTGCAACATCTTATTCCCGGTAGTCCCTGAAGCAATTCAAACTATCGGGTTTTGTTTTTACAAGGTGTCTTAATTCTTTAAAAGTCTCAATTTTCGACCATATTTCCCCATTTTTTAGCCCTTAAATGTGATTTGAGAATTTGGCTCTTGCCATAGCTTTGGTGTCGCAGTGGGTTTGCGTGGCTATGGAGGAGTTGTTCACTTGTCCACGTGGGAAAACTTTGTTACTAGAATGTCAACCGTAAGTTTTTGAAACACAAATTTGTCCGGGCCCTATTGCTACCAACTCCAAAGTACCCGCACTCGCCAAAGCGAAAGAGTGGTATTCCCACGCCTTTGAAACCCAACGGGCAAGATCCTGACCAATCAAATACAGCAAAAGGGGAAACGGCCATTACCTATTGGGGCGTAGAGGATAACCACAAAGAATTTGATAGGCTGCTCAAACTTGGTGCAACCGAACATTCAAAACCGACTAATGTTGGTGGTGAGATGATGGTAGCCACCGTAAAAGACCCGTGGGGGAATGTGATTGGGCTTATTAATAATCCAGGGTTTAGTCCTTCAACGGATAATGCAAACGATGATTCTGAATCAGCTTCCTGCTAAAAGAAACGATTAAGAATGCAATAGCGCTTTCCATCATTCTATCCGTGCCAACCTGTGAATCAGCGGCCATAATTTTCCAAAAAGGTTTTTTTCGGAAACATTAATTGATAGTTTTGCAGTCCAATTGAAAGCCTTAGTCTTTTTTGCGATGAAAATGCCCTTTTTAAGATTAAAAACAGCGATTTTGGCCCTTTTGGCCATTCTTCTTTTCAGCGCAACACAACCCGCTTTTGCTTCGGAATCGGATACCACTAAAACGGAAGCTGCCTTTAACGCAAGCGAGGTAATTTTGCACCACGTTAAAGACGACCATCAATGGCCGCTGACACATCATTTTATTATTCCCCTGCCCATTATTCTATATTCTTCGGAAAAGGGACTTGATATTTTCATGTCAAGTAGATTTTATGACGAGCACCATAATCCTGTTGAGTATAACGGATACAAATTGGAGCATAACCACATCAGTATGGTAGGCGATGAGGGGCATGTATTGGATTTTTCAATCACTAAAAATGTGGCGATGTTGCTAATCAATGCAACGCTTTTGCTATTGTTATTAACTGCAGTTGCCAGAGGGTATAAAAAGAATAAGGGCAAAGCTCCTTCTGGTGTTCAATCCTTCTTCGAACCAATTATTCTATTTGTTCGGGATGAAATCGTAAAACCGAACATTGGCGAAAAGAAATTTGAGTTTTACCTGCCGTATATGCTCACGCTTTTCTTTTTCATTTTGTTCGGAAATCTATTGGGTTTATTACCAGGAGCAGGAAATCTTACTGGAAATATTGCAGTTACGATGACCTTGGCGGTATTGACTTTCCTAATCACAAACTTTAGTGGGAACAAAAATTATTGGGGACACATTTTTTGGACTCCGGGTGTTCCTCTTTGGTTGAGGGTGATAATTCTTCCTGTAGAAGTGGCTGGTTTATTTACCAAGCCATTCTCATTGATGATTCGTTTGTTTGTGGCCATTACGGCTGGTCACATTGTAATACTTGGTATTATTTGCCTCACGTTCATATTTAAGAGTTTTGCTGTTGGCTTTGGGGCATCTTTAATTTCGGTTTTTATTAATATGATTGAGTTGTTGGTTGCAGGGATTCAAGCATATGTTTTCACGATGTTCTCGTCACTCTACATTGGTATGGCCGTAGAGGAACATGACCATCATTAATTTGATTTAAGATACCCTCCATGTGGAGGTTTTTGTTTCACTTATAAATTTAAAGTTATGTTAACAGTAATCTTAGACATCTACTTAGCTGTAATGGGCGCTGGTATCGGTGCTGGTCTAGCTGCAATTGGCGCTGGAATTGGTATTGGTCGTATTGGTGGTTCAGCTATGGAGGGTATGGCTCGTCAGCCAGAAGCTGCTAACCGAATTCAAACTGCGATGCTTATCATTGCTGCTTTGATTGAGGTGGCTGCTCTGTTTGCACTGGTTATTGCCTTCATCGTAGCAACTAACGCTAAAGTCTAAAGAAAGAAAAGAAAAGCTCCGACAATTGGTCGGAGCCTCTTTTTAAACGTAGCATAAAAGAAAAAAAATTATGGATTTATTATTACCCGACTCAGGCCTTATATTTTGGCAAACAATAATTTTCGTAGGCCTCTTTATTTTATTATTCGTTTTCGCATGGAAGCCAATACTTGCTTCTCTAAAAGAAAGAGAGCAATCCATCCAATCCGCATTGGATGCTGCCGAGAAAGCGAAAATCGAAATGGCTTCTTTAAAATCTGACAACGAGAAATTGTTAAAGGAAACCCGTGAAGAGCGCGATAAAATTTTGCGTGAAGCGCGTGATGCAGCCAACCGTTTGCACGATGAAGCACAAGCAAGTGCCAAGAAAAATGCTGATAAAATCATTGAAGATGCGAAGGCCGTTATTCAGACGGAGAAAGCAGCAGCGTTGCGCGATGTAAAAGCACAAGTGGCCATGTTCTCCTTGAATATTGCCGAGAAGCTTATCAAGAAAAACCTCTCGGACGATAAGGCGCAGAAAGAATTGACCGATACGTTTATCAAAGACCTGAAATTAAATTAATCCATGGCGCACTCACGCGTAGCTTCCCGATATGTAAAATCTCTGCTCTCGCTGGCCGAAGAGCAAAAGGTGTTGGACCAGGTGCATGCCGACATGCAGTTGTTGGATAGCGTATGCAAAAGCAGTAGAGATTTTTCGTTAATGTTAAAGAGCCCAATCATCAGGCATGATAAAAAGCGCGATATTTTAGAAGCTATTTTTAAAAACAAAGTCCATAAAATAACGATGGCCATCATCGATATTTTGACGAAAAAGAATCGTGAGCCATTGCTTCCAGAAATTGCGGCAGAGTTCCATCAAGCATATAATGTTTACAAGGGCATTCAGAAAGCGACCATTACCACCACGGTGGCGATGGACAATGCTACCCGCGCGGAGATCGAAGCAATCGTGAAAAAATTGAGCGACAAAACACAAGTAGAAGTAGTGCAAAAAGTTGATAGCAGCTTGATTGGTGGCTTTGTGTTGAATGTGGGCGACAAACAAATTGATGCCTCCATTAAAACCAAGCTTAAGACATTGAAAGTAAAGTTTAGCGAGAACCCTTATATAAAAGAGTTCTAAAATCGTAAATCATAAATCTCAAATCGTAAATCATTTATATGGCAGAAATTAGACCCGAAGAAATCTCATCAATATTACGTGAGCAACTTTCACAATCACGCACCGATGCTCAGTTACAAGAAGTGGGCACCGTGCTTACCGTAGGTGATGGTGTGGCGCGTATCTATGGATTGACGAAAGCACAAGCCGGTGAGTTGATTGAATTTGAAAACGGCTTGAAGGCATTGGTGCTTAACCTAGAAGAAGACAATGTCGGAGCGGTGTTGTTGGGAGAATCAAAAGAAATCAAAGAAGGCGATACCGTAAAACGTACGGGCCAAATTGCCTCTATCAAAGTAGGTGAAGGGTTGCTCGGCCGTGTGGTTGATACTTTGGCTTCACCCATCGATGGAAAAGGTCCGATCACAGGCGATTTGTACGAAATGCCCTTGGAGCGCAAAGCACCGGGTGTAATTTTCCGCCAGCCAGTGAACGAGCCATTGCAAACGGGTATCAAAGCGATTGATGCCATGATTCCAATTGGTCGTGGTCAGCGCGAGTTGATTATCGGTGACCGCCAAACGGGTAAAACTGCCGTAGCGATTGACACCATCATCAACCAAAAAGAATTTTACGAAGCAGGCAACCCTGTTTACTGTATTTATGTTGCTATTGGCCAAAAAGCTTCTACGGTAGCAGGCGTGGCCGCAACTTTAGAAAAAGCGGGCGCGATGCCTTACACCGTAATCGTAAGTGCTTCGGCAGCAGATCCGGCACCCATGCAGTTCTTCGCTCCATTCTCGGGTGCATCCATTGGTGAATTCTTCCGCGATACAGGTCGTCCGGCATTGGTAATTTATGATGACTTGTCGAAGCAAGCTGTTGCTTACCGCGAAGTATCATTGTTGTTGAGAAGACCTCCAGGCCGCGAAGCATATCCTGGTGACGTGTTCTATTTGCACTCACGTTTGTTGGAGCGTGCCGCGAAAGTTATTAACAATGATGAAATTGCGAAGAACATGAACGACCTTCCTGCTTCTATCAAGCACTTGGTAAAAGGTGGAGGTTCATTGACTGCCCTTCCGATTATTGAAACGCAAGCCAATGACGTATCGGCTTACATCCCGACCAACGTAATCTCTATTACCGATGGTCAGATATTTTTGGAAACCAACCTGTTCAACTCAGGTATTCGTCCTGCAATCAACGTAGGTATTTCAGTATCGCGCGTAGGTGGCTCGGCTCAGATTAAGCCAATGAAGAAAGTAGCGGGTACCTTAAAGTTGGATCAGGCACAGTTCCGCGAATTGGAAGCATTTGCCAAGTTCGGCTCTGATTTGGATGCTGCTACCAAGTTAACGATTGAGCGTGGTCGCAGAAACGTGGAAGTATTGAAGCAGCCACAATATCAACCCGTGCGTGTAGAAGAGCAAGTGGCCATCATTTTGGCCTCTACCAAAGGTTATATCGACCGCGTGCCGGTAGCAAAAGTAAAAGAATTTGAAAGCGACTTTTTAGGTTTGATGCGAGTGCAGTACAAATCTGTGTTGGATAACTTCCGTGCCGGTAAGTTTGAAGATGCGGATGCAGATACGGTGAAGAAGGTAGCGTTGGAGTTAGCCTCAAAATACTAATTTGAAAATTTGAAGATTAGTCAATTTGAAAATGCTAAGCCTCGGCTTAACCAATTTTAAAATTGACTATGTTAACAAATAGTAAATATTAAAGTAAAGGATTAGCAATTGGAGTTTGTGTTCATTTTCAAATTGGTTAATTTTCAAATTGATTTATGCCTAGTTTAAAAGAAGTAAAAAGTAGAATCACGTCTGTAATCTCAACGCAACAGATTACCAAAGCCATGAAAATGGTGGCGGCTGCTAAGTTGCGGAAGTCGCAAGAGCGAATTATGCAAATGCGCCCATTTGCGCAAAAGATGAATTCACTTTTACAGAACCTATCGTCAGTCGAAAATGGTGGAGAGGCGTGGTACAGCCAAGTGCGTGAAGAGAAAAAGGTTTTAATCATAGCCATTACTTCCGATCGTGGCCTGTGCGGCTCTTTCAACAGCACCATCTTCAAAGCAACACTTCGCTTAGTGGAAGAAAAGTATTCCCAGCAAGGCAAACAAGGCAACATTACTTACTTGCCCATTGGTAAAAAGGCGTTGGAGTTTTTTGAGAAGCGAGGAGCGAATGTGATCAATAGCTATTCAGGATTGTTTAACAATCTATCGTTTGATAACGTGGCCAAGATTGGTGTGCATGTGATGGACGCTTTCCGCAAGGGCGAATTTGACAAAGTGGAAATTGTGTACAACGAATTCAAAAACGTGGCCACACAGATTTTGCGCGTGGAACAATTCTTGCCGATTTTGCCTCCCGGAGAAGATAAATCGATTAAAACATCTCAAACCGATTACATCTACCAACCTAACCAAGCTGAAATCTTAACAGGCTTGATCCCCAAGTCATTGAAAGTACAATTGTACAAAGCCGTCCTCGATTCTAACGCTGCCGAAAACGGTGCGCGCATGACGGCCATGGACAAGGCAACCGACAATGCTGGCGAACTGTTGAAGGAGTTGAAGCTCACCTACAACCGCACACGCCAGGCTGCCATTACCAAAGAGATTTTGGAAATTGTGGCCGGTGCAGAAGCGTTGAAGTCGGCTTAACAATTTCATTTTGTCTACTCAAGAAGATTCACTCTGTACCGAGGGATATCTTTTTTATCTTTTTTAGTTCTTTTCGCAATATTATTGACATTTTGCTTGGTCTTCAGGTCGGTCAATAAACCCAGTCCTTTTAAAGCTGTTACTTCTTTAGTGAATACCTCTAGGCTATTGGTATTAAGTGCTTTATAGATATCATTTGAAGTTATTCCCTTATCTCCTAATCCAAGTATGATTATTTGTTTTTGTTTTTTTGTCAAATGATACCTTTTGAATAGCTTTAACCACTCTAATTGTTTTGGGCTAAATATCGTTTTATTTGATAGAGTCACACTAAACCACAACCCATTGGAATATAGTTCTGGCTTGGCAAGTTCCTGCTCTTGCATCAAGTTAAAAATCCGTTTCATTCCTTCGCCCAGTTCACGCATCAGTTTATTTTCTTTCAGAACTCTTGCAATCATCGGATTCCTGGATTCGTGAGAACCCTCGAGCTCATACAAATTTTTAATAGTAAGAGTTGATAGCAGTGCCCCCGGGCTTTTTATTTCCATTCGATCGTTGAACAGAAAAATCTCAATCGCATTGGTTATGCTGTAATCTCGATGGGCGATTGCATTTAACACCGCTTCACGTACTGCATCTTCAGGGTAAATATACTTTTGTTCAAACTGAGTGTTTGCTCCAAACTCTGTTTTGTATGCCAAATAAGACCGTAAGTGCTCCCATGCCTTGATCACTAATTCAAAAATATTTCCAGTGACTAAATCATCGCTGATAACATTATAATTAGGAGCAGATTCAATCTTTACTCCATTTACTTTCAAAAAACGTACTTGGCAGCGCGGATGCCATTTGTTTATGTTGGTTGCAAAAAGTAATAAAGCAGCTCTTCTGAGCCGTAAATCATTTACCGCATACTCTGCCAGCCCAATCTGTTGAAGATAGCGCTCTACGCTTAATCCTTTAATGTATTCATCGGCAATTCCTTGTAGGAGTTTAACATCTAGATCGGTGACAAGAGCTCCATCTACAAACTGACTATCATACTCTCTAGATTTGATTTCTTGCCGCTCGAATTGGATTTGGTCTACCGAAGCGGGCATAGTCGATTTGTCCTTTCTCTTTACACATCTACCATCCGGCAATTGATAAATCATCGTAGTGCCTTTATTAACCGAAAAGTAAAGCAGCGTTTTAGCATCAAGAACTAACCTATTGGTGTTGGCAAGTGGAAGGCTTTGATTTTGGTAGACATGCGTTTTAACAGCATTGAGCATTGTTTCTATTTCTTCATCTGAATGAGGTATCCCTGTTATCGTTCCATCGTCTTCTACACCAATAATGATTGCACCGCCATCCGCATTGGCAAACGAAACAAGGGCTTCACCTATATCGGTGCATATCGATTTTACCTGCCTTGGCTTTTTATTTTCTGGTCGGCCTTCTAGTGCAGATTTGAACTCACGGAAATGGCTTTCGCCTAAGATTAGCGTGTTCCTTATCTTATCTGTTAATAAAAGAATGTCGTCCATAGTTGAAGCAGTATTGATACAAACTTACAATTTCTAAGGCATTGTTGCCATTATGAGAAATTATAGAGGCAAAGGCTTTGAAGTGAGCTTTAAGCCCATTTTAGGTTTTTTGTTGATCTCTTTTTACCTCAAATTTGCGCATCCTATGAATTTGAATTTCGTATTCTTTCTTTTCTTCACTTGGTGGCCACCCAAAGAAAACATCATTGCCGATGGATATGTTGATAAGCTGTCCGCGCATGTAGGCGATTCGCTCAGTGTGTTTATTAACGCACACATGAAAAAAGAGGACTTTGTTTTAAAGTTGTACAATCTAAAAGGCGACTTGGTTGCGCGGTACCGCGTAAATGTTTTCCCCCAAGAAAAGAGAAAGGACAAGCCGTGGGAAAATGGATTTGGCTACAAACCTACCCTTAAAATAAAAGTGCCTAGTTTGCGAAGTGGTGTGTATTTGTGGGATGACCAAATTCCATTTGTTGTAAAGTCAGCAAAACCAAAAATCATAGTTGTGTATTCTTCCAATACCGAAAATGCGTATTGCAATTCAGGTGGTAAAAGTTTGTACGCCTTCAACTCGAGCGAAAAAACCCCAGCAGCCATTGTTTCGTTCCTTCGCCCCATACCATTGCCCAAACATTCGGAAGCGTTTTTAAAGTGGTTTTGCAAGCAAAATTATTCTAATGTAGGCTATATCACTGATGGTGATTTGGATAACTATGATGAAATTAAAGACGCAAAACTCTTAATGATTGTTGGCCATAGTGAATATTGGTCATTAGAAGCCCGTAGAAATTTTGACCGTTTTGTAGACGAAGGTAAGAACGCGCTGGTGCTATCAGGCAACACCATGTGGTGGCAAGTGCGCTATAACAAAACGGCTCATCAGTTGATTGGTTACAAAGATTATCCTGACCCAGACCCAAATGTTTGCCTTCATACTACTCATTGGGACGAGCCCATACTTGGATATCCCATTATTGGATCTATCGGTGCGGATTTTTCACGGGCAGGCTACGGTCAAAAAATAGATCAAGGGTGGGATGGCTACAAAATTATTCTGCCCAATTCTCCGCTTCTAAAAGGGCTGAAAATCAAAAAGGGTGATGTGCTAAAGCTATCTTCTGATGAATGTGACGGAGCGCCCATAAAAGGTTTTTCAAAGCTGCTTACTCCTGAAATTGATCAGCAACAATTGGGTTTTGAAAAAATTGAAATCGTGGGCTATGATTCCACTTTTCGCAATAAGCCGGGCCTTGCAACTTGGATTGTTTTTAAGAAGGCCAAGAAATCTGGCATAGTCGTTAACACCGCCTCTACCGATTGGTGCTCGCATCGGGGAATGGGAAGCAATGAAATCAAGAAGATTACCCTTACAATGGTGAACAAATTACTTCGAAACGAGAATGTGTTCTCCTCAGAAGAAAAATGACGACCAACTTTTTAGGCAATAGCAGGTGCCGGTTTTCGCCCCAACATCTTTAATTGTTGTGCATGGGCACCAAGAGCTTCAAAGAATGTTTCTTTAGATTTATATGGTAAGTTAAATTCCTTTGCTGTCTGCTCAACAATTTTTGCAATGTCCCTATAATGGACGTGGCAGATATTTGGAAACAGATGATGTTCAACTTGATAGTTCAATCCACCAACATACCAAGAGAACAATTTTTCTTTGTGGCCAAAATTGGTAGTAGTATTTAACTGATGAATGGCCCAGTTGTTTTCCAGATTTCCTTTTTCATCAGGGGTTGGGTATTCAGTGCCTTCAATTACGTGTGCTGGTTGAAAAATAACAGCTAGAATAAATCCTGCAACATAGTGCATGATTAAGAAGCCGACAATTACTTGCCAGAAACTAACATCTAATAACAGGTAAGGAATTACTAAGGTATACGTCAAGTAAAAAACTTTCGTGAACAGCAATACAATCCACTCCGTAGTCAGTGAGCCTTTCTGTTTTTTTACCAATCCTTCTTTTTGGTATTTCGTAAGGCGGTAGTAATCTTTAATCACAATCCACACAAAAGTCATCAGGCCATAAAAGAACCAAGCATACAGGTGTTGGTATTTATGAATGGGTCGCCAAGTAGAATCGGGCGCCATTCTCAAAATGCCCCTCGGGCTAATGTCTTCGTCTACTTCGTGCACGTTGGTATAGGTGTGGTGAAGCACATTGTGTTGAATCCGCCAGTTGAAAGCATGTCCACCAATCACATTTAGTGATAATCCAAGAAAAGTATTGACCCATGATTTAGTGGAATAGGCTCCGTGGTTGGCATCGTGCATTACCGAAAGACCAATGCCCGCTTTGCCAAAGCCCATCACCACACACAAAAAAGCAAGCGCCCATAAACTAGAGACACCACTGAAGAGGATTAAAAAATAAGGAGTGAAATAAAGCAAGAACATGAAAATAGTTTTCACTACCATTTCTGCATTCGCTGTGCGCTGAATGTTATTTGTTTTAAAGTAGGCGTTTACACGCTGACTAAGGGTCGAAAAAAATTCTTGCTGGCCTGCAGCAAATCTCAAATTCATATTTATCATAAGGGAGTGCTGAACGGTTAACACTGGAATCTACAGCACGAGACCAGCGCAGTGCTGTAAAGGTATCGAATACGATTGAGAATAACGCCCGTTCGTGTAAAAGAAACTTGGATGTGGCCTATTCTGTCTTAAATGGCCAATCGAACTTTAAACAATAAAAGAAGAACTTCTATAATTCCGCTAAAATTGTTTTGCCACCTTTTGTCACATCTCCGATTTTCACTTTTACGCGGGCATCCAACGGAAGAAAAATATCAACACGTGAGCCGAATTTGATAAAGCCAAATTCATCGCCTTGCTGTAACGATTGGCCTTCTTTCACATACCATTTTATTCTGCGTGCCAGGGCTCCAGCAATTTGCCTGAATAGAATTTCGGTGCCATTCTGCATTTTAGTGGCCACGGTGGTGCGCTCATTTTCAGTACTTGATTTAGGATGCCACGCCACCAGGTATTTGCCTGGATGATATTTGAAATAAGAGATGGTGCCACCCACAGGCATGCGGTTAACGTGCACATTGATGGGTGACATAAAAATGGAAATCTGTTTGCGTTTTGATTTTAGATATTCTGGTTCATCCGCTTCCTCAATCACCACCACCTTGCCATCGGCAGGGGCAATAATTTGTTTGTCGTTTTTTTGAACGGTAAAAACAGGCACCCGGAAAAATTGAAGAATGAGTAGGTAGAAAAAAATACTTGCAACGATTACAATGTTTTGAAGGGTGGTGGCCTCAGGCAAAAAATAGGACATTGCCCAATTGAGGGAAAAAAGAATGACCAGCAAAACAAATAACAAAACGCGGCCTTCGCGGTGAATAATCATAGTCGTTAAATTAAAGTTTGCAAAGGTAACGGTTGTACTAGTCTACACAAAATCAAAAAATTAGAAGAAAAACTTCTATTTCCAATTACTTTCTACCTTTGCCCTTGTCGAAAGACACGGGGTGCCAAAAACACGGGCTGAGATTATACCCATAGAACCTGATGCCGGTAATGCGGACGAAGGGAGGCAGAATAAACTTGTAAGTAAGGTACATTCCCCAATGTGCCTGCGGGTTTAAAATTTTTAAAAATCATGTTTAAATTTTTAGCAGCCATCATGGGCTTTGCGCTTTCGCTGAATGTGGAGGCGCAAATTTCGGTGCAGGGTATGGTGCGCGATGCAAAATCCAACCAAGCCTTGCCAGGTGCTACCGTTCAGGTAGAAAATCAAAATCGCTACGCAGTGGCCGATGACCAAGGGAGATTTGAGCTGAAGAATGTTCCGAAGGGCGAACAAATTTTTATCGTCAGGTTTTTAGGTTACCAGTCGGTGCAGCAAAACGCAAATCTGGTTGGGGATACGGAATTGAATTTTTCGTTGGAAGAAAGCAATCAACTCACCGATGAAGTGGTAGTGTATGCCACGCGCGCCAATGAAAAAAGCCCCACCGTGTATTCCACTATCAGCAAGGCAACCATTCAAAAACAAAATTTGGGACAAGACTTACCGTTCTTGTTGAACTGGACACCTTCGTTGATTACCACTTCGGATGCAGGTGCCGGCATTGGCTATACTGGCTTGCGCATCCGCGGCAGCGATGCCACGCGAATCAATGTTACCATCAACGGTATTCCACTTAACGACAGCGAAGAGCACGGTGTGTTTTGGGTCAACATCCCAGACATTGCTACATCCACTCAAAGCATACAAGTGCAGCGTGGTGTGGGCAATTCTACCAATGGTGCAGGTGCGTTTGGGGCGAGCATCAACCTGCAAACCAATACACGAAATGATTTGCCCTATGCTGATGTTATCAATTCCGTAGGCTCGTTTGGCACGCATCGCCACACGGTGGGCATTGGCACGGGTCTGAAAAATACTTTCACCTTTGATGCGCGTCTCTCCGTGATCAAATCCGATGGGTTTATCGACCGCGCTTCGTCTGATTTGAAATCGTATTATTTGGCAGGTGGATATTATGGAAGCAAAACGATGATGAAGGCAATCGTTTTTGGTGGGAAAGAAATCACCTACCAAAGTTGGAACGGTGTGCCCGAATCAAAATTGAACAATGATCCGATCGCGATGGATGCTACCATTGCCGATGGCGGATGGAATGCCGATCAGATTGAAAACTTTCGAAATTCAAATAGCCGAACGTTCAATCTCTACACGTACAAAAATCAAGTGGACAATTATTCGCAAGACCATTATCAATTGCATGTCTCGCATCGATCCAACAATGCACTGACAGCAAACATAGCAATGCATTATACGTATGGCCGTGGCTATTTCGAGGAGTTTAAATACAACAGTGCCTTTAGCAAATATGGTTTTGATAGTTTGTTGATAGGCGGAACAAAAATTGGTTCGAGTGATTTGGTGCGCAGGCGGTGGCTCGACAATCACTTTTACGGCACTACCTATTCCCTTCAATACGATAAAAGAAAAATTAACTCTACGCTGGGCGGTGCCTTGAATCGATATGTAGGCGACCATTTTGGTGAAGTGATTTGGGCGCAAGTGTCAGCTATTCCGCAAGGACATCGATATTATTTTAATCAAGGAACGAAAACCGATTTTAATATTTTTTGGAAAACCAACTATCAACTAACGGGACGACTGAATGTGTTTGCCGATGCACAACTTCGCGCCATCGACTACCAAGCCAACGGAATTGATAATGAGTTGAGCAATTTTAATGTGAATGTCAAGTATCAGTTCTTTAATCCCAAAGCAGGTTTAATGTATTCGGTATCGCCCAACCAACATATTTATGGCTCGTTCAGCGTGGCCAATCGAGAGCCCGTGCGAAGTGATTTTGTGAACAACATTAACACCGTAACACCTAAACCCGAAACCATGTACGATTGGGAAGTTGGGTGGCGCATGAAAAAAAACAATGCTTCGCTCAATGTGAATTTCTATTGGATGGACTATGCTAATCAATTGGTGCCAACGGGTAAGTTAAATGATGTGGGGGCAGCCATTCGTGCCAATGTGGCCAATAGCTACCGGGCAGGAATTGAAGTAGATGGCGGCATTCGTTTCAGTCCAAAATTTTCGTGGATTGGAAACGTAACGTTAAGTCAAAACAAAATAAAGGAGTTTGTGGAGGTAATGTATGATTATGGGGCCGCCTTTGATGAATTTAACGAGCAATTGACCGTTTACAAAAACACCGACATTGCCTTTTCACCCAATTGGATTGGAGGTTCCAATTTGGTTTATCAACCTTTCAAAAATTTTGAAGCTGCGTTGTTATCAAAGTACGTTGGGCGGCAGTTTTTAGATAATACGTCTAATTCCAGTAGGGTCATCAATTCTTACTTTGTAAATGATTTGCGTTTGAGCTATTCATGGAAACCAAATTTTATGCGGGAACTATCCGTGAGTTGTTTGGTTAACAATGTTTTTAATGAGTTGTATTCCAGCAATGGCTATACGTACGGTTACTTTGCCGGTCCAAGCGAAACGCGACAAAATTACTTTTATCCTCAGGCAGGGAGGAATTTTTTGGTAATGGTGGCGATGAGGTTTTAGAAAATACCTCATACTTGCCACAGATTCCCAGATGTACTCTGACCTCTGACTTATTCGAATAAAAATACTGGAGAAAAACAAAGGAACTTCCTCCAAACCCTTAACCCGGCTTAGGGCCACTGCCGATGATGGCTTTAGGCATTCCCTAATCAATAATTTTTAAATTCAGAGGCCCTGGTACTACAGAGAAATACCATAATTGGGTATGAATTCTAGTTTTTTTTTAGAAACTTTGACCAGTTTAACCAAAACCAATTCATATGAGGAAATCTTTACTTATCAAATTCGTGCCGCTCTTGATGCTGCTAAGCAGCATGGCTTGGGCGCAAGAGAGAAGTGTATCAGGTAAAGTGACATCGCAAGAAGATGGCACTGCGTTACCTGGCGTAAACGTGGTAGTGAAAGGCACTACAAACGGTACAGTTACCGATGCAGAAGGTAACTTTAAAATAAGTGTTCCATCCAGTGGTGGAAGTTTAGTGTTCTCGTTCATTGGACTTTCTACGACTGAAGTGGAGATTGGCGATCGGACTACGGTAGATGTAAGTCTTAGCCTAGATGTCCAGCAACTTTCAGAAGTTGTGGTCACGGGTTATGGTACACAAGATCGTAAAACACTTACCTCTTCAATTACCTCAGTCTCAGCTAAGGACATCGCAGGAGTGCCGATGGCATCGCCAGACCAAATGCTTCAAGGCCGTGCTGTGGGTGTTCAGGTAAGTTCTGCTTCAGGAACTCCAGGTGGCGGGGTTTCTGTCCGTGTTCGGGGCAGTACATCGATTAATGCCAGTAGTGACCCATTATACGTTGTGGATGGAATACCTATTGTTTCATCGAATCTCAGCGCAGTTGGACTTGGTGGCCAGTTAACAAATCCAATTGCAGACCTCAATCCTGCGGACATTGAGTCCATGGAGATACTAAAAGATGCTTCGGCAACAGCAATCTACGGTGCTCGTGCTGCGAATGGTGTTGTTTTAATCACAACAAAACGAGGAAAGAATCAAAAACCTAAAATTGAAGTGAACACCTATACAGGCGTGCAAAGTCTTTGGAGAAAGCCTTCTGTAGTAGATGGGCCAACTTTCGAGCGGTTGATCAATGAATCGCGAGCTAACAATGGGCAGAGTCAACTTTATCCGAATCCTGATGCTGCGCTTAATACTGATTGGATGGGTCAGATTTTTCAGGAAGCTCCAATGAACAATGTTGACTTGTCTGTATCAGGTGGCTCAGACAAAGTAAAGTACATGACTTCGTTTAATTACTTCAAGCAGGATGGGATCAATAAGCCTTCTGTGTTTGACAGGAAAACAGGCCGGATTAATCTTGATTACTCAGCAACTGACAAGCTTAGAATTGGGACAAGTATTCTGTATTCAAGAAATTTCAGGAATAGGGTGAGGAACGATAACAATATTTTTGGTGCCATTGGCGCAGCCTACTTCTTGCCCACCAATCAACCCATTTTCAACCCCGATGGATCATACCTTAAATTCTCAATTTTTGAAAATCCCGTGGCGGCTGTTAATGAAGTTGATATTGGCATGGTGACTAACAGGGTCCTAGCGAACGTTTATGGAGAATACGAGATAGCTGAGGGTTTGCTTTTTAGGTCTACTTTTAGCGTTGATTATAATAACGTTAAAGAAGATCGTTTTGATAATTCAAAGCTCAACACAGGCTCAGCAACCAATGGTGATGCATCATCAATTGTAACTATTGATGATAATTGGATATGGGAGAATGTCTTGTCATATCAGAAGAAGTTTGGCGAACATAATTTTAACTCGCTGGTGGGTTACTCCATGCAGGAAAACTACTTTGAAAGAACGCAGGCAAATGGTCAGCAGTTTCCTAGTGATGAATTCAGGCGAATTGCATCTGCCGCAGTCCAGACATCATCGTCATCGGCAACAGGGTGGGGTATTACTGGGATATTTGCAAGATTGAATTATGACTATAAGGGCAAGTATTTGGCAACTGTCAATGTAAGAAGAGATGCTTCATCCAGATTTGGTACTGCTAACCAAGCTGCAACTTTTCCATCTTTTGCTTTGGGGTGGAATGTTAAGAAGGAGGGCTTTATGAACAATGTTTCATTCATCAGTACGCTAAAGCCTCGCCTAAGCTGGGGAATAACCGGCAATCAGAATGGCATCGGTGACTTTCAGTCATTTGGGCTTTGGGGAGGTGGCGCAAACTACACCGATTTTCCAGGCACAGCTCCCCTCCAGTTAGCAAATCCTAACTTGAAGTGGGAGACCACTGCTCAAACCAACATCGGACTAGATGTTTCTTTTATGAACGATCGTTGGAAGTTGACCTTCGACTACTATGATAAGCAAACGAAAGATCTATTGTTAGCTGTGCCGGTTCCTAGAACTACTGGATTTAATGAGTTAGTTCAAAATTTTGGGGAAATGGAGAATAAGGGCTTTGAATTAGGTATTGCCGGTGTTCTGGTGAACAAAGGTGACTTGTTTGTTGACTTCTCGTTTAATGTGTCGCAAAATAGGAACTTGATAAAAAAGTTAGCTGCGCCTTTTAACCAGTTTACTAGGGATGTAATTCGGCTTGAGCAGGGCGTGCCGTTGTCTTCGTTTTGGCTTCATGACCAAATCAGAGTTGACCCGGAGACTGGGCTCTCAATCTATCGTACGGTAAACGGAGAGGCGGCAGTGAATTCTGCTGATTTTAATGCGGGCCGCGATCGATTTATTGTTGGCAATGCCCAACCGGATTTCTTTGGCGGATTTAATTCAAATGTCAGGTTTAAAGGCTTTGATTTTAATATGTTCTGGCAGTTTACCCTTGGGAATGATCAGTTGAATTGGGTTCGCTTTTTTCAGGAACATGGAGGTACTCGAAACACAGGCTATGTGAAATCCCAGTTGGCTGCGTGGAAGAGTCCAGGTGATATCACCGATATTCCACGCCAGCTTGCCGTCAACTACAGAGGCGATTTGAGGCCTTCAAGATTTTTGGAGGATGGGTCCTATATGCGCTTAAAGAATATCACGCTTGGCTACACGTTGAATTCGGAGATCACTAGAAAAATTGGAGTAACAAGATTGAGGGTTTACGTCTCAAGTCAAAACCTGCTCACATTCACCAATTATACCGGACTTGATCCTGAGGTCAATACCGGTGCAGATCTTAATGGCCTTGCTGCGGGTATAGACTTGTATGCAATGCCGCAGCCGAGAGTTTTTATGGGTGGTATTAACATTTCCTTTTAATCGCTTTATCTATGAAAAGATATATTCTAATCACATGCTTCATTTTTGGTCTGATGACATCTTGTAATGTCTTAGATCAATTGCCAGAACAGCAGATATCAGATAGCCAGGCCATAACCAGTTTAAGTGGCGCAAATGCAGCTTTAAATGGCGCTTATAGCCAGATTCAGGGGGTTTATGAGGGACGACTACAGAGATTAAGTGATGTGTCGGCAGATGTTTCTCAAAGTATCGGTACTTGGGACTTTTACAGAGAAATGGACACCTACGCGGTCTCGCCTGATAACACCGAGTTGCTGGATTTGTGGACCTTTATCTATCGTGCTGTCAATCAAGCTAATAATTTGATTGAAGGTACACCCGGTCTTACAGCAACCCAGGCACAAAAAGATAACATCATCGGCCAGGCATACTTTATTCGCGCGTTGGCCCATTTTGATGCAGTGCGTGTTTGGGGTGGCGTTCCAAATGCAGCTGGTACGCTTGGTGTGCCTATTGTGCTAACTCCATCCCGTGGAATTGGCGCGAGCGCTTTTCCTTCCAGAGCAACGTTGCCTGAAACATACCAACAAGTGAAAGCAGACTTGGATCAGGCTTTGGCACTTCTTCCAGAAGATCAGTCGAGCAATGCGAATACACGCGGTAGGGCAACCAAAAACGCTGTGCGCGCTTTGCTAAGCCGAGTTCATCTTTACTTAGGCGAGTGGGCACAGGCAGAGGCTCGGGCAACTGAAATTATCTCCAACACTACAAAATTCTCTTTGGTGCCTTATGCGACCATTTTTACTGGAGACAACACAAACGAATCGATTTTGGAGATTCAGTTTAATACCGCTGACCAAAGCGGCCTGCGATTCTGGTATGCACCTGGTGCTTTGGGCGGACGAGGAGAGTTGGCGGTGCACGATGGGTTCTACAACAGTTTTGCAGCCAGTGATGCCCGCAGAGCTATGTTCGGCCGGGATGATGTGGTGGGTGTTTGGTACATTTCGAAGTACTTAAGAGCTGGCAATATTGATGACGGCCACGTTTTAAGACTTGCCGAGATGTATCTCAATCGTGCAGAAGCCCGGGCTAGACAAAGTAATAACGCTGGAGCCGAGGCCGATCTGAATGCTGTGAGAACTCGAGCCGGGTTGCTAAATTATAATCCCGGAGCAGATATTCCTTTGCTTGAAGCAATAGAGCGTGAGCGCAGATGGGAGTTTTTTGGAGAGGGCCATACATTTTTTGATTTGGTACGTACTGGCCGGGCTTTGGCAGTTCTTCAGAACGTTACCCGGAAAAATGGTCCCCCTGTAAATGTTGGCAATGCTCAGAGACTTGTTATGCCAATCCCAAGGAGGGAGGTAGATGCGAACAAAAACCTTATTCAAAATCAGGGTTACAATTAATTGAGATAAGAGTACGATGGCAACAGCCAAAAGAGCCCGCTAAATTGCGGGCTCTTTTTTGTGCCTGCTTCTCCGTGACACCCGCCATCGGTTTTAGACATTGAATAATCCCACATTATGCATTTGAGAATTTCAATCATCGTTTAGCTATCGCCAAAGCCTAATGCATAATTTGGGATAATCTGTGAATCTGTGGCAAACTTCTAATTAACACATTCGTGGCTAAAAAATTAGTTTACTTTTGTGGATGCAATTGATTCTGGCTCTCTTCCGGCTCACCCGCTTTTGGAATCTCGCCATCATTGCTCTTGCTCAATACTTTACTGCCTACTTTTTGTTCAATCAACGGCAAGCTGTCTTTACGGACATTTGGCTTTTTCTACTGAGTGGATCGACCATACTGATTGCAGCGGCTGGCTATATCATCAACGACTACTATGATATAAAGATAGACCTCATCAACAAACCCGACCGCGTGGTGATTGGCAAGACCATTACACGCAGGTATGCTATTTTGTTTCATACAGTAATTTCTTTTTTGGGGGTTGCAGCTGGCCTTCTCATCAATTGGAAAGTAGGCGCTTTGAATTTTGTGTGTGCTTTTTTGCTTTGGCTTTATTCCAACAACCTTAAGCGACTGCCTTTAATCGGTAATGTAGTGGTGGCATTCTTAACAGGGCTTTCCATTTTTATGCTGGTTTTTTTGTACAATCAATATTTGCCGTTTGTGGTGGTCTACTCACTCTTTGCTTTTTTTATGACGTTGATTCGTGAAGTGGTGAAAGATATGGAAGACATGAAGGGCGATACAACCTTTGGTTGCAAAACATTGCCCATTGTGTGGGGCATTCGAAAAACAAAATCGTTTGTTTATGTTATCGTTGTAATCTTCTCCATACTTGTGTTATGGCTCGATTATCGAGAATTAAAAATCTCTTGGATTTATTTTATTCCTTTGCTGTTTCTCCCCATGTCTGTTTTGGTTTTTAGATTAATCAAAGCTGATACCAAAAAAGAATTTTATCAACTAAGTCAATTATGTAAAATCATCATGCTGCTGGGAATCATCAGTATGGTTTTCATTTAGTGTATGTCAAAGTTTCGGATTTGTATTTTTGCTTCGGGTAGTGGCACTAATGCTGAAGCTATCATCAAATACTTTCAACATCATCCTTTCATAAAAGTTGAATTAGTTTTAACGAACAACCCAACTGCG
This sequence comes from Chryseotalea sp. WA131a, assembly GCA_025370075.1. Classification (NCBI taxonomy): domain Bacteria; kingdom Pseudomonadati; phylum Bacteroidota; class Cytophagia; order Cytophagales; family Chryseotaleaceae; genus Chryseotalea; species Chryseotalea sp. WA131a. The sequence goes on from CP073016.1 coordinate 3,828,890, forward strand.
GCTGTTTTGGAGAAAGCAAAAAAAGCAAATGTGGAAAGCACTGTGTTCAACAAATCACAATTCAGCGAAAGCGATGAAATTGTTCAGCTTCTTCAGGCACATGGAATTACCCATTTGGTTTTGGCTGGGTTTCTGTTGTTGATACCTAAAAATTTGGTTGCCACCTATCCCAACAAAATAGTCAACATCCATCCTGCGCTGTTACCAAAATTTGGCGGCAAAGGCATGTACGGATTAAAAGTACATGAAGCCGTGAAAGCATCAGGCGAGAAAGAAACAGGCATTACCATCCACGAAGTGAACGAGAACTACGATGAAGGCAAAATTTTGTTCCAAGCCTCTTGCGAAGTTTTGCCATCCGACACCCCTCAACAAATCGCAGAGAAGGTGCAGGCTTTAGAACACGAAAATTATCCGAGAGTTGTAGAAAAATGGATCACGTCAAAAGATGGCTAGCTACCGACTTCCAACCGAAAGCCTACCCCATGATAATTGACAATCTCGACCTTCGGGTCTTCTTTCAAATATTTTCTAAGCTTGGAAATGAAAACATCCAAGCTGCGGCCCATAAAATAATCGTCATCGCCCCAGACGGTGGTTAAAATTTCTTCGCGCTTCATCACTCTCTGCCTGTTCACACATAGCAGCTTCAATACTTCTGCTTCCTTCTGAGTAAGGGTCTTTGCACCAGAAGTATGTTGCAAAGTTAAGTTCTGGCAATCAAATGTAAAGGCACCCAATGCAAAAGAAGTGTCGGTATTTACTACTACGGTCGACCTTCGTAAGAAAACATCCATCCTCAAAAACAGTTCCTCCATGCTAAAGGGCTTCACAATGTAATCATCGCCACCCGATTGAAACCCGGTGATTTTGTCTTCGAGCATGGATTTTGCGGTGATGAATAAAATAGGAACGTTCTTATTTTTTTCGCGAATGGCTTGTGCCAAACTGAAGCCATCTTTCTTGGGCATCATCACATCTAAAATGCATAAATCAAATGGCCGCTCATTGAAAGCGCGCAAACCTTCCTCACCGTTTTCAGTCAATTCAACCAAATAACCCTTGTGAGTCAAATTGTCTTTTATGACAAAACCTAAACTTGGGTCGTCCTCTACCAATAAAATATGAGTTGCCATAGTACAAATCTTAAATGGGTTGAGGCAATAGAATCGTAAAGGTACTTCCGCTACCCATTTTGCTATTCACCATAATTTTTCCGCCATGCGATTCCACCACCAACTTCACATAGTTGAGGCCTAGCCCAAAACCTTTAACATCGTGTAGGTTGCCCGTAGGAACTCGATAGAACCGATGAAAAATTTTCTTTAGATTATCTTCACTTATGCCGATGCCATTGTCTTTTACGTCAAGCGTAAACTGGTGGTGCGAAGAGCTTGTCGTGATAGTAATGGTGGGAGATATCGTGCAATATTTAATCGCATTATCCATCAAATTGTACAACACATTAGAAAAATGTAGTTTATCGATATTGACCAAACTATTTTCCGCATTTAGGTACAATTCAAATTTTCCACTCTTTTTCTGAAGGGCCACCGTATTGTTTTTCACCGACTCCGAGATCAGTTCGTGCAAATCGGTCGTCTCGCGCTTCAAGGTAAGATTATTTTTTTCCAAACGCGCCATCTGCAATACGCGCTCTACTTGCTGCTTCAACCGATTGGTTTCATTTTCGATAATGGTAGCATAGTTGATCAATCGCTCAGGCGCTTGAATAATCGATGGGTCTTTCAACACACCCGTGGAAATGGCGATAGTGGAGAGCGGAGTTTTGAACTCGTGCGTCATGTTGTTGATAAAATCTTTTTGCACTTCCGATAACCTGCGTTGTTTTAAAATCACAAACAGCGTGTAGGCAAAAAAGAAAATGACCACCAGCATCACGACCGAAGAAAATCCCCAAATACCCATTTGACTAATCAGGTTGGCTTCAATCTGCGGAAACCGAACCCCAAAATAATATCCATCCATTTTTAAGGCGGGCAACTCGCTCAAGCTTGGTGGTATTTTGTTTTTAGTGGGCGAAATGTAATTGCCACCTGTCATGCATTGTTTGGAACAATCATACACGCCAAATTCGTAATCTGCGGTGATATTGCTTCTGTCAAATTCATTCTTCAGCAAAAAGCCGAGGAGGCTTGAATCGATGGGACCATTGACCATGACAGTAAAATAGTTACTCGACTCCTGATCCACGAGGCTATTGGCCGGTATGGGCGTTTTGTTGATATCGTGAATCCGAGATGCCACATTTTCTAAAGCCCTGTTTACATCGGCATTGAATTGATTTGCCTTCAGGTCAAAGGCTTTGCGCACCCAGTAAATTTGAGTAATAGTAATGCCTGTAATGCTGAGTACCGCTAGGGCAATAACAATTCGAAAGGTTAACCTGCTCACCTAGCAAAGATAACGGGTATTTAGGTTGGCATTGAAATTGTCAAAGACGTTAACAACTCATTAACATCTAAACACCATGTTTTAGGCCTTTTTTAACAGCTTAATTGGTTTTTAAGTGCGATGTTTGTAGAGTTCGAAACAAGGTTTTAAGTTTACACTAAATTAAACGACTATGAAAAAATTATTTGCTGTAGTTCTTTTTGCGGTATTGATTGGCAAAGGCTATGCACAAGAATTGAGTGGAGCTATACCACTTAATAAAAATGAAGTAAAGGTAGAGTACGCCACCGTTAATTGGGAAGCTACTCAATTTGATTTTGGAAAGGTAAAGCAGAATGTGCCGGTAACGCATGAATTCAAATTTACCAACACCAGCAAAGTCCCATTCATCATTGCCAACGCACAACCATCATGTGGTTGCACTGCCCCTGATTGGACCAAAACACCTGTCCCTCCTGGAGATTCTGGGTTTGTGAAAGCAACTTTCAATGCTGCTTCGCCTGGGCCATTCAATAAAACCATTACCGTTACTAGCAATGTGGAAGGCGGAATTATTCTTCTTACAATTAAGGGAGAAGTAGTAGTTGCTCAGTAATTTTCAGAAAAGTATTTTACAAAGGGTTGCAAGTCGGCAGCCCTTTTTTATTTGGTTGAAATGAATGCCCACTCCTCTTTCAGTTCTTCTCGGTCAATCGGAACTACACCCACATGCTGACACACCAACCCACCTCCTAAATTTGAGAGTTCTGCAATCTCTGTTGGGCTTAGCTTAAGTGCCAAGCACAAAGCGGCAATACTCACTACCGTATCACCTGCACCAGAAACATCGGCTATTTCCCGTTCATGCGCAGCAACCTTTATTTTTTGGTGATGTAAATCAATATACACTCCATGCTCTGATAAAGTGAGCATCACGCCATCAGCCTTTAGCTTCTCCTTTAAAAGTGAAACTGCTTTTTCAACTTGTGCTTGATTACTTGCTCCTACCTCAATTTTTAATCCTTCGCGCAGTTCTTTTAGGTTGGGTTTGAAAAGTGTTACTCCATAGTAGGAAAGAAAATTTCTTTTCTTCGGATCCACCACCGTGGGAATGTTCAACTGTTTTGTAAGGGCAACTGTCTTTTCAATAATAGTGGAAGTAATTGCTCCCTTATCGTAATCTTCGAAAATCACCACCTGGCATTGAGGCAATAGCTTCTCTATTTTAGAAAGAAGATTCTTTTGCTCTTCTTCGCTCGCTACTCGGTCGGTTTCTTCATCTACGCGCACTACATGTTGATGACTGGCAATGATGCGCGTTTTCACCGTGGTGGGTCGTGTGTTGCTTACCACTATTCCTTCACTGCTGATTTTTCCTTCTGACAAGCGCTGAGATAGTTTTTTTCCATCTTCATCGTTGCCCACCAAAGCACATAAAATGGGCTTCGCGCCCAGTGCCGCAATATTTAATGCTACGTTGGCCGCACCGCCCAAGCGAAAATCTTTTTTCTTTACGTTCACAATCGGCACAGGCGCTTCAGGCGAAATTCGCTCCACAGCCCCCCAGATGTAGCTGTCCAGCATGACATCGCCAATGATGAGAGCAGTAACTTTCGAGAAGGATTCGATTATTTGATTGGGTTCTTTCATTGCAAAAATAAAGTAGGCAGTGGGCAGTATGCAGTTGACAAGTTTTGACTGCAGACTGCATACTGGTGACTGCAAACTTTTTTTAGTATCATAAGAATTATTTTAGAACAGCCAACGCTTCCTTCATTCGCTTCATTGCTTCTACCAACTCCTTCTCAGAAGCAGCGTAAGAAAGGCGGACACAATTTTCGTCACCAAACGCCCCACCCGGAACTAGCGATACCCAACCTTTTTCTAGCATGTAAAAACAAAAGTCATCACCATTCTTAATTACTCGGTCACCGTCTTTTTTTCCATAGTAATAGCTCACATCGGGGAAAAAGTAAAATGCCCCCGTTGGGTAGTTGGCCTTTACGCCAGGGATTTCCTTTAACAGATTATAAACGATATCTCTGCGTTTGTGATATTCTTCCACCATCATTTTGGTCGGTGCTAAATCTCCAGTAATGGCAGCGAGTGCACCCCGCTGTGAGATAGAGCAATTCGCAGAAGTAATTTGACCTTGCACTTTGTTGCAGCCATCGGCCACCCATTTTGGTGCACCGATATAACCTACGCGCCAGCCGGTCATGGCAAAACCTTTGGCGAATCCATTAACCGTTATCGTACGGTCAAACATCCCCGCAAGGGAAGCCATACTGGTTTGGTCGCCTGTGAAATTGATGTGTTCGTAAATCTCATCGGCAATCACCAATAGGTTGGGGTGCTTCAACACCACAGCAGCTATGGATTCTAATTCCTTTTTCGAAAATACAGAACCCGTGGGGTTGCATGGTGAAGAAAAAATAATCGCTTTTGTTTTTGGAGTGATTGCATTTTCTACTTGCGCAGCTGTTACTTTAAAATCATTTTCAATACCGCCTTTTACCAACACTGGAGTGGCTTCTGCCAAACGCACCAGTGCATCATAGCTTACCCAATAAGGGGCGAACACAATTACTTCATCGCCTGGATTGAGTAGTGCCAACATCACATTGGCAATCGATTGCTTTGCGCCATTGGATACCACTATGTTTTCGGCTTTGTAGGGCACGTTGTTTTCTTTCACGTACTTTGCGGCCAATGCTTCACGCAAATCTTGATAGCCAGCTACGGGCGGATAGGAGAAATACTTACCATCATCGATGGCTTTTTTGGCAGCATCGCAAATGTGTTGAGGTGTTTTAAAATCGGGTTCACCCAAACTAAGGTTGATGACATCGATGCCTTTGTTTTTAAATTCCCGTGCTTTGGCCGCCATGGCCAAGGTAGCAGATTCTTCGATTGCGTTGATGCGGTTGGAGAGATTGTTCATGTTTAGGTATAAATTATTACTTCCTCGTTTTCCTTAAAATCTAAATCACTCGTAATCAAAGGCAAACTTAAATAACGAGCCGTGGCTAAAACAATAGTATCTGGTAATTTTAGTTTAGTGGATTTGCGTAGTTGTATGACTTCCTTCTTAATTTCTTCATTGATGTCGATCACTATGCATTCTTGAACGAATCTATTTATTTCAGTTTGTTGTTTTTGAGTGATGCCTCTAAACCCTAGTAACTCCAATTGGGAAATAAAGGATAGGTACAATTTCTTTTGATTTAGCAGTTCTGCTAAAACTTTATCTCCTCCCAATAAGTACAAAACGATATTCGTATCAAGAAGTATGCTATTCCCATTCATTTCTCAACTCTTTTTGAATGGTAAGGGCATCATAGGATAATTTTATCACCCCACAATATTTGGTTGTGTCCACACCTTTACGGTTAATTGCTTGATTAAATTTTCTTGAAATATTCTTTTTTGAAGATTTCTTTTTAAGAATCGTTGACATAAACTGATAATTAGCTGATAAAGATAGAGAATTAATTAAATAAAGTCCTCGCAGTAATACTCCTCCCCAACGTAATCTCATCGGCATATTCCAAATCGCCACCCATGGGCACACCGCGTGCGATGGAAGTAACCTTCACTGGAAAGGCTTGAAGTTTTCTATTCAGATAAAAGCTGGTGGTGTCTCCTTCCATAGTGGGGTTGAGTGCCAAAATCACTTCCTTTATTTCTGGGTTTTTGCTGATTCGCTGCACCAACGATTCGATTTGTAAATCACCTGGCCCCACACCGTGCATGGGCGAAATGGCCCCCCCTAACACATGGTAAACACCAATAAACTGAGAGGTGTTTTCGATGGCCATCACATCCTTACTTTCCTCTACCACACAGACCAAACTCTTATCGCGCCTGTGGCTCGTGCAAATAGAGCATTGGTCGCTATCCGAAATATTGAAACAAGTCTGACAGTATTTGATGTTTTTACGGAGTTTGTTCAAAGCCTCCGTTAGAGCGAAGGTTTGGTTTTCATTCTCCTTCACCAGATGCAGCACCAGTCGCAAGGCCGTTTTTTTTCCAATGCCGGGCAGCTTGGACACTTCATTGACAGCTTCTTCGATTAGTTTAGATGGGTACTCCATTTACGTTGACAGTTGACAATTGATAACTTGAGACACTTATTTTGTCAAATGTGAATCGAGTTATACAATCTTTGCATCGATGCCCGCTTCGCAGATTCCTTCTCGTTGTGGTTTCAATTCCTCCCAGCTTCCGGTTTTTACCGTGCACTTACCCTTGTAATGAATGAGCCAGGTGCATTGTTCAGCCTGCTCGGGCGAGTGCTTGCACACGCGAATGAGCGTGGCAATCACATGATCGAACGTGTTGAAGTCATCGTTGTACACCACCAAGTCGCGGACATCGGTTATTTCGGTGGCTTCTAATAAATCGGTAAGTTCTTTTTCTTGAATAGAAGTCATGGCGATTGTTGACCATGCAAAAATAAGAAAAGATTTGGGTAATTTTTTTGGCCAATTCCGAGAAGAAAATGTTTATTGCCTAAACTTATAGATATGGGTCATCATTCGGATTTTATTCAAAACGAAATTCAAAGCTTGGATAGTGAAATCGAAAAAGCGAGAAGGATGATGCCGCTATTAGAAAAAGAAGAAAACCTGATTAACAAAAAGAACTATCACGTAGTTAAGGTCAAACTAGCTAACTGGATGGAGAAGAGAGATTTCTTAGTTCAAATGCTAGTCAAACGACTCAAGAGACGATAGTGCTAAGTTTTAAAACGAACAGTACTTTTTTATTTCAAAAACTAAACCGTAGTTTTCCATCTAATTGAAATAGCAATGTCAGCAACCTTGGTCTCTTCCATCTTAATAGTTTATTTTTTGGTACTCATTACCATTTCTTATTTTACTTCCAAAGGAGCCGATAGCAATACATTCTTTACGGCCAACCGCCAATCTCCATGGTACTTAGTAGCATTTGGCATGATTGGCTCTTCGCTCTCCGGTGTAACATTTGTTTCCGTGCCAGGGAATGTGGGCAAAATTGGCTTCGCATATTTTCAATTAGTATTGGGATATTTGCTTGGCTATTGGGTAATTATTGGTGTATTAATGCCGTTGTATTACCGCTTGAATGTCATCAGTATCTATACCTATCTAGAGCAGCGCTTTGATACCATCTCGTACAAGACAGGTGCCTTTTTCTTTTTGGTGTCGCGCACCATTGGCTCTTCGCTGAGATTGTTTTTAGCGGCCACCGTACTTCAGCTTTTTTTGTTCGATGCATGGGGTGTACCCTTTTGGGTAACGGTGGCCACCACCATTGCCTTGATATGGGTATACACGTTTAAGGGCGGTGTAAAAACCATTGTGTGGACAGATTCGTTTCAAACATTGTTTTTAGTGACAGCCGTGGCCGTAACGGTTTGGCAAATTGCCGATAAACTTAATTTTTCGTTTGGCGATATGGTGGCAGCCATTCAAGACAATGGTTACGCGCGCATTTTTCATTTTGACGATGCCAATTCCACTTTATTTTTCCCCAAGCAATTTTTCGGAGGCGCATTCATCGCCATCACCATGACGGGCATGGACCAAGAAATTATGCAGAAGAATCTCACCTGCAAAAATATTGGTGAAGCTCAAAAAAATATGTTTTGGTTCAGTCTTACATTAGTGATTGTAAATTTACTTTTCCTCACGCTTGGGGCTCTTCTCTACATTTACAGCAAGCAGAAGGGTATCGACATTCCTGCCGCTTCCGATGAGTTGTATCCGCGATTGGCATTTAATGAGCTAGGTCCGTTTGTAGGAATTTTATTTTTATTAGGCATTACAGCGTCATCCTATGCAAGTGCAGATTCTGCCTTGGCGGGATTGACCACTTCTTTTTGCATCGACTTTTTGAAATTCAAAAACAAAACTGAAGCTGTTAAGCAAAAGCAAAAATTTGTCGTTCACATTGGCTTTTCCGTTTTGTTCTTACTCATCATTTTGATATTTAAGGAAGTCAACGAAAAATCGGTCATCGATGCGGTGCTCAACGTGGCAGGCTATACGTATGGGCCACTGCTGGGTTTGTTTTCGTTTGGCCTATTTACCAAGCTGCAAGTAAGGGCTAAGTTAGTGCCGGTAGTATGTGTGTTGGCATCGATGTTGTCTTATTTCATCAGCAGCAACTCAGAGAAATGGTTGGATGGCTATAAAATCGGGTTTGAGATTCTAATTATCAACGGTCTACTTACCGTGATGGGCTTGTTTCTAATCTCCGACTTTCAAAAAAAGAAATAAATACACAAGCGTTATCAACTGCTTTTTCATTTTGCCGATTGTTATTGTTTGATGAACGTAAACTCTTGATTGGGGGTACCTTTCTTCATATTGATTTTGTACCACTTCGGTGGTGTGGGTAGTGGGCTGGGTGATGGTAAACGACCTATCAGCATGTGAACCAGTACAGAAAAAGCAAGGAGTGATTTCGCAACAACCAATTTTGATTGTCCTTATCCAAATTTGATTGTCCTTATCCAAAGAACTGTGCCATCGATCTTTACAGTTTTTCCGATAATGGGATAACTTAACCTTTTTGAACCTTTGTCACGTTAATAATTGTCGATACAATTATTGTAGTTAACTTGTGCAACTATGCCACTAGAGCAAGATATCCGTCAAGAAAAATTTGCGAGCGAGTTTCAAAAGATGGCAGTCAATATCATGTTCACCAGCAGTTGGTTAAACAGCGGTAACATTGCCCGCTTTAGGCCGCATGGCATTACACCTGAGCAATTTAATGTGCTCAGAATTTTGCGTGGAAGCCATCCACATAAAATGAGGTTGGCAGATGTTACATCACGAATGATTGATAAAAGTAGTAATTGCACACGCTTAGTGGAGAAACTCAGGCAAAAAGGTTTGGTGACCCGAGAGATTTGCGAAGGCAACCGAAGACAGGTAGATATTGGTATTACCGATAATGGCCTACTACTTTTGAAGAAAATAGATGCTCAAACTGCGAGCTGGGTTACACAGTTAAAGAATGTTACGCAGGTTGAGGCCAAAGAAATAAATCGATTGTTAGACAAATTGCGAGGTGGATAGCTTTTTACAATTGCCTGTTTTTGGGTATTGTTTAAGTTTGCAAAATTCGATTCCTTTTGTGGAGCCTACCATTTTGATGTAGCTGAAAATACTGATTTGTATGCTGGAGTGATGTTTGCTTATAACTTTATTTCTTACAGCGATTCTGATAATTCATTCTTGAATTCAATTACAGATTCTGAATTGACTTTCCACTAGAAAGGTTGATGAATTTAGTGATTGACTTAATGTAAGCTTTACTGAAAAAGAGCTACTTTTTTATCTCTCTTCCTGATCAGGCAAAATTTCAATATCTCGAATCAATACTTTTTTTGAAATCGCTTTGCCTGTTTTGGTGGCGGCCAATCCGCCCAGAGCAGTCTCTTTATAACGTGTTTCCATGCTTGCACCAATTTCACCCATGGCTTCGATTACTTCGTCAACTGGAATTATGCTGCTCACATCGGCCAATGCAATTTGAGCGGAACTGTTGGCTATCGCTGCTGCACTGGCATTGCGCACAATGCACGGCACTTCAACCAAACCCGCTACGGGGTCGCACACCAAACCTAACATACATTGAATGGTGATGGCTACGGCATTAAAAATTTGATCGGTAGAGCCATCCAAGCAATACACAATCGCACCAGCCCCCATCGCAGCAGCTGTTCCTGTTTCTGCCTGGCAACCGCCCACCGCGCCTGCAATAGATGCTTTTTGTTCGATAATCAACGCAATGCCAGCCGCCAGTAACATCGCATCTAGAATTTTTTCATCATCGATTCCGTGAATTTCTTGTAGCGTAAATAGCACCCCTGGCATAATGCCGCTTGCCCCAGCCGTAGGCGCAGCCACCACACGCCCCATGCACGAGTTTACTTCTTTGGCCGCGAGTGCCCGAGAAATTAATTTTTGAAATTCTTTCGAGAGTACTGCTTTTGGAAAGCGATATACTTTTTTTGCACCATTATTTACCATACCCGAGCGCGAGGTCATGTCCTCTTCCAGCCCTGTCCGCACTGCATCTTTCATTACACTCCATGCCTTGGCCAAGCCTTGCCTGATTTGCTCCCGGCTTCTGCCTTTTTGTTCGCCTTCGTATTCAACAACGGCATCGGTAAGCGAGAGCTTTGTTTGCTCACAGTATGATCTCCATTCTTCAAAAGATTCAAATAGTAGTGCCATGACTTTCTAAATTGCCTAACAAGTTACGAATTATACCGAAATCGAATTTCAACTTTCGTGTTTGAAGTGGTTTCTCTACCTTACCTCCCCTAAAATTTAAATAAATGAAGAAACTTGTTGTACTCATTTTTCTGCTTGCAAATGTTTTAGCACATGCCCAAACCAATGACAAAAGTTTAATCAAAGAAATTTATGATGCTGCACTTCAAAACGGAAAGTCGTATCCGATGCTTCACGATTTATGTACCAAAGTCGGTCATCGATTGTCGGGCTCACCGGGCGCTGCGGCTGCCGTAGAGTGGGGGCGGCACACGATGGACGATTATGGTTTTGACTCGGTGTGGCTGCAACCCGTGATGGTGCCCCATTGGGTGCGTGGACAACAAGAAGTGGGAAGGATCATTAATTCAAAAAAAATAGGAAGCAAAGATGTGACTATACTATCTCTTGGAGGATCTATCGGAACGGGGCCCACGGGGTTGACTGCCAATATTATTGAGGTAAAAAGTTTTGATGAGTTGAAACAACTTGGTCAGAAAGGTATTCAAGGTAAAATTGTGTTTTTCAACCGTCCGCTTGACCCCACTAAATTAAATGCATTTGCAGCATACGGTGGCGCAGTGGATCAGCGGGCCAATGGTGCCAGTGAATCAGCTAAGTTAGGAGCGTTGGCCGTTATTGTTCGTTCGATGGGTTTTCCGAATGAATCGTATGCTCACACCGGTGGAGTTCGATATGCTCCGCTTATTAAACAAATTCCGGCTGTAGCCATCAGTACGCAGCATGCCGATTTGCTCAGCAAACTTTTAAAAGATGATCGCGATCTGCAGTTTTATCTAGAAACACATTGCGAAACGTTGGAAGAGGCACCTTCCTTTAATGTGATTGGCGAAATAAGAGGGGGCGAATACAAAGACGAAATTATTTTGGTGAGTGGCCACTTGGATAGTTGGGATGTGGGCCAAGGTGCTCATGATGATGGTGCAGGTTGCGTGCAGGCCATCGAAGTATTACGTTTGTTTAAAGAGATGGGCTACAAACCAAAACACACTATTCGGGCCGTGTTGTACATGAATGAAGAAAACGGATTGCGCGGAGGACAGAAGTATGCAGAAGTAGCCAAGGCGAAAAATGAAAATCATATTTTAGCGATTGAGTCCGACCGTGGAGGTTTTGCACCACGGGGTTTTACGATGACGGCTACTGAAAACATTAAATCAAAAATCAGAGGTTGGAAGCCTTTACTAGAGCCCTACGATCTGTGGGATTTTTCGCAAGAAGGCGGTGGGGCAGACATTGGCCCACTCGGTCCACTTGGTACTGCTTTGATTGGTTACTTGCCTGATTCGCAGCGTTACTTTAGCGTTCACCATACACAAGAAGATACAATCGATAAAGTAGACAAGCGAGAGTTAGAGTTAGGCTCTGCTTCAATGGCCGCATTGGTATTTTTGGTTGACCGATATGGGTTGAAATAGAACTGTTTAGAATTCTACCGCACCCAAAAATTCGGCTTCCTCTAAAATGTAAACCATCTTATCTGGATTTTGATTGTTCAAGACAAGCTTGCCTTTAATTTCCACTGGTTTGTCTGTGTACGTAACAGCACTTTTCAAAAAAACTTCAATGACCGTTTCGGGGCCACCCACTCCACAGAAAAAACAGGCATTGAGCGGAAGTGATGACAAAATAAAATGATTGCCCTTCATACCATTTTCAAATGGCACCATGTAACCTGGCAGTACGATTACTTTGTTTGACACTGCCAGTACGTCTTTGGTGAAGATGGGCTTATCGTGCTCATTATTTTTTTGATAGGTGATATTGTAAAGTTTTGGCCAAACTAAAGAGGGCAAGCCTTTGTATGTAATTTTTTGCGCGGAGGCCGTTGCGCTTATCATAAACAATAAAACGTAAACACTAAGTTTCATCATTTTTTATTGGGTAGTTCCAAAATAAAAGTTGTTCCTTTTCCATACTCTGACTCAACAGAAATACTTCCGCCTAGCGTGATGGCAGATTCTTTTGCGATGTAAAGTCCAAGCCCCGATCCATAGGATTTACTGTTTCCGCGAAAGAACATATCAAAAATTTTCTCTTTCATTTCAGGTTGAATTCCTTCGCCATTATCTGCTACTACTAATTTTAATTTATTGTTATCAGTGGAAATAGATACATTTAGGCAAGGTGTTTGTTCGGATATTCTTTTTTGAAACTTAATGGCATTTGAAAACAGATTGCTCAAAATGATTTTAAATCGAGAGGGGTCGGTGTTAATGATTTTCCCGTTGATAGAACCAAGATCCATTTTCATGCGTTGAAAATTTTCCATGTATTGCAAACTTTCTAGCACTTCAAGGCAGGTTGCCCCCACGTCAACTTGCACCTCTTGGTTGGGTAGTCTTTTGTTTCGTGAATAGTCCAAAATCTCTTTGATGAAAAGATCAAGCTTTGAAACACTTTGACCTATTCTTTCAATGTACTCTTGTTTCGCTTCTGGAGAAGTATCAAGCTTGCTAATGTTAACCAGACCTTGAATGGATTTAAGGGGAGCACTCAAATCGTGCGAAACACTGTAGGCAAATCGATCAAGCTCTTGGTTGGTCTTTTGAAGCTCTTGAAATTGGACTTGCAATTTATCTTCCGTATAACGTAAATCAGAAATTACTCTGCCTGTAATTGCAACAAAAACGGCAAGCAAGACTTTACCTAAGAAAATGTTAAAAATAGAATCAACGTTGTACCATGTGAAAAAAGAATCGGGAAGGTTAAGGGCGGGAATAATATAGGTGATGATGAATACGAAAAGGTTACAGAAGAGGGCTTCGCCAAACCCAACCCGTATGGCAATGAATAGCCCGCCCAATCCATATAAAAACCAATATTTTTCGATTGGAATGGTAAACGAAGCAAAAAAAAGTGCCACATAAATTAGAATCGGTTCAACCCGTTTGTAATTATATTGGGGCGGAGGCAATTCATTAGTGGGCGGATTGATCAGAAGTTTCCCCTTTTGCATGAAGCTGAGTAAATGAAAACAGGATGGGTGCACAAATGCTGAGGTTTGCGGTAAACTCACCAAGCCAATTTCTCATGAACTGATTCCAAAACTCGGATGCCGGTTGCTTACCAAGAGTGGTGAGTATCACCTGTAGCACCAATATATCTGTCAATATGGGAATCAAGATCCCTAACAAAATGAATGAAACAAATTGCTTGGTATCAGGCAGCCAATATTTGCCTTTGGCCCAATGAGTAAAAAGCAACCATGAAACGGCCGCAAAGGCGACTTCGTTAAGAGGGTATATAAACCAATCGACCCAATTTTCGATACCCCAAAAAGGTGTTAGTATGGCGGAGCTCAAGTACAAACTTGGCAATGTCCTTTTTAGCCCCCACCAGTTTACCAAAATGAGCGCAATGGCGGTGGGCATGTAAAATGAACCAAACCCCGTATCAATTGGAAAATTCAATGATATCAGAATTCCGCAAAAAAAAATCGGAAAAGGCATCACCCAGGTAAACCAAGGAAGTTTCTCCACTTTGACATTTTTTGATAGCTCCGATTGCATTGCCAATTGAAAACGAAATATATCAAAAACAAAATGATGCTATCGTAAATATTTTCAAATTGTTGAGAGTTTAATAGCAGTCACAGATATCTTTTTAACCCAGATTATGTATTAGGAAATTTCATTACCCTGTAAATTGATGAAAATGAGCGCCTGGCATCAAGTTTTATTCCAAACCTAATGCATAGCATTAGAACTTAAATCATTGATTCTCTTGGAGAAAAAAGTTATCATCATAGTCTAATGTACAATTTGGGTTTAAACAAAAAGACTTGATAACTAGTCAGGCCTTTTTCGTTCTGTTTTGAAATAGTTTAGATCAATCGTCTACTTTGGCATACTCCTCAATCGGCAAGCAAGAGCAAACTAAGTTTCGGTCGCCATACGCATTGTCTACTCGACTCACGCTTGGCCAAAACTTTGCTTCCTTCACAAACGGAAGTGGATACGCTGCTTTTTGTCTGGAGTAAGGCCGAGTCCATTCATCTGCGGTGATAACAGAAGCGGTATGCGGAGCATGCTTCAATACATTGTTTTCTTTATCAAACTTGCCCTCTTCTATTTCCCGAATTTCATTTCTGATTTCAATGAGTGCTTCTACAAAGCGATCAATTTCTTGCTTGGGTTCGCTCTCGGTCGGCTCGATCATGATCGTGCCCGCCACAGGGAAAGAAACAGTCGGAGCATGAAATCCATAATCCATCAACCGCTTTGCGATGTCTTCTACTTCCACGCCAACTTTTTTGAAATCGCGGCAATCGACAATCATCTCGTGTGCTGCGCGGCCATTTGTGCCCGTGTACAAAATTTTGTAGTGACCGTTCAATCTTTCTTTAATGTAGTTCGCATTTAAGATTGCCAACTTAGTTGCATTGGTCAATCCTTCACCACCCATCATCGCGATATACGCATACGAGATCGCCAAAATGCTGGCGCTGCCCCACGGTGCTGCTGACACTGCAGAGATTGCTTCAGTACCACCTGTTTTTACGACTGCATGACCAGGCAAAAACGGTTTCAATTTATCGTTCACACAAATCGGGCCCATGCCTGGGCCACCGCCACCGTGTGGAATGCAAAATGTTTTGTGCAAGTTTAAGTGACACACATCGGCACCGATGTTGGCGGGCGATGTCAAACCTACTTGTGCATTCATGTTTGCGCCATCCATGTACACCAAGCCACCGTTATTGTGAATAATTTCACAGATGTCGGTGATGGCCTCTTCAAACACACCATGTGTGGATGGATAGGTGACCATTAAGCAAGACAGGCGGCCTTTGTATTGTTCCGCTTTTGCTTTCAAATCAGCCACGTCCACTTTTCCTTCTTCGTCTGATTTGGTTACAATTACTTCCATGCCTGCCATTACAGCGCTGGCCGGATTGGTGCCATGCGCAGATGATGGAATGAGTGCAATGTTACGATGATGGTCGCCACGGTTTTGATGATAGGCACGAATCACCAGCAAGCCAGCGTACTCACCTTGTGCACCACTATTGGGCTGCAACGATACACCTGTGAAGCCCGTAATTTCTTTCAACCAATTTTCTAAGTTGGTGATCATTTCGGCATAGCCTTCGGTTTGGTTGCTTGGCGCGAAAGGATGAATTTGTCCGAGTTCAGGCCACGTAACTGGAATCATTTCGGTGGTGGCATTTAATTTCATGGTACAAGAGCCTAACGAAATCATGGAGTGCACCATCGACAAATCTTTGTTCTCTAATTTTTTGAGGTAGCGAAGCATTTCGTGCTCGCTGTGGTGAGAGTTGAAAACAGGGTGGGTTAAAAAGGAAGTACTTCTCCTTAGTGATGCTGACCAATCAATCCCAAGCTTTCCTTCTTGAAGTTTTAAATTAACTGAATTCTTTCCGATAGACTCCGTCAAAATAGCGAGAATATTTTTCAGGCTCGCTAGGGAAGTCGTTTCGTCCAAAGAAATACCGATTGTTCCATCTGAAAAGTAACGGAAGTTAACACCGTGTTCCTCCGCGATTGACCTTACTTTATTTGAGTCAATCCCTGAAATTTTCAAGGTGTCAAAATAGTTCTTATTCAACTGCTTGAAACCTAATGCCTCAATGCCCGATGCCACTAACTTCGTCAATCCATGTATCCTCCCTGCAATTTTTTTCAACCCCTCCGGTCCATGATACACAGCATACATACCCGCCATAACCGATAACAAAACCTGAGCAGTACAAATATTGGAAGTAGCTTTTTCTCTGCGGATGTGTTGCTCGCGTGTTTGCAAGGCCATCCGGTAACCGGGGTTGCCTTGCGCATCTTGCGAGATGCCAATAATGCGGCCCGGCATTTGTCTTTTAAACTCATCTTTGGTAGCAAAGAACGCAGCATGCGGCCCACCAAAGC
The DNA here is from genome assembly GCA_025370075.1 of Chryseotalea sp. WA131a. NCBI lineage: Bacteria > Pseudomonadati > Bacteroidota > Cytophagia > Cytophagales > Chryseotaleaceae > Chryseotalea > Chryseotalea sp. WA131a. The sequence goes on from CP073016.1 coordinate 3,845,466, forward strand.
CCATGGGCACACCAAATCGTTGAGAAGAACCCACCACCACATCAGCGCCCATTTCGCCAGGCGATTTCATCAACACCAAACTCATCAAGTCGGCACCCATTACAACAAAAACTTCTTTTTCGTGAGCCGATTCGATAAACGCGCTATAATCCTTTATCTCACCGTTGTTGTTGGGGTTTTGAATATAAACTGCAAACAAATTGGCATCAGTAATGTCCAATTTCGATACATCGCCCTCTACCAATTCAACGCCAATGGGAGCCGAACGTGTTTTCAACAAATCGATTACCTGCGGAAAGGTATTTTCATCCACAAAAAATTTATGTGAATTTTTCTTGGAAGATTTTTTGGAAGCATGCAACAAGTGCAAGGCTTCTGCGGCAGCGGTGGCTTCGTCCAATAGCGAGGCATTGGCAATTTCCATTCCCGTCAGGTCAATGATCATGGTTTGATAGTTGATCAACGCTTCCATACGCCCTTGCGCAATCTCTGCTTGGTAAGGAGTGTAGGCCGTGTACCATCCTGGGTTTTCTAAAATATTGCGAAGGATAACGGTTGGCGTAATGCAATTATAATAGCCCGTGCCGATGTAAGACTTGTAGATTTTATTTTTCGATACGGTTTTTTTGAAGTTATTCAAAAACTCATACTCCGATTGTGCGGCAGGCAAGTTCAAAGGTTTTTTCAACCTAATATTGCTGGGCACTGTTTGGTCAATCAGTTCATCCACTGATTTTGCTTTTACCACTTTTAGCATCTCTGCAATTTGCTTTGCATCGGGTGCGTTGTGGCGGCTTTCAAATTTTTCGGAGTAGGTGGGATTTATATTATTCATCGATGTGCTTTTATGAAGCATTAACAAACTATTTAATTCAAAGTTCAAGATTCAAAATGGACTGATCCAATCTTGAACCTTGAATTTTTAATCTTGCATTCTAAAATCGTTCAAACTGAGAGAAGAAGAAGTTGCCTTCAATCTCTGCATTGGTATCTGAATCAGAGCCGTGTATGGCATTGGCATCAATGGATTTGGCAAACAACGCGCGAATAGTGCCTGGTGCGGCCTTCTTTGGGTCTGTAGCTCCAATCAAGGCTCTAAAGTCTTCCACTGCGTTATCTTTTTCCAAAATCATGGGCACAATAGGGCCAGATGACATATAGCTCACCAATTCGCCATAAAAAGGGCGGGCTTTGTGGATTTCATAAAACTTGCCGGCCAGTTCGCTGCTCAACCGTGTTTTCTTCATCGCAACAATGCGAAAGCCTGCTTCTTCGATCATTTTTGTAATTGCGCCAATGTTGCCAGCCGTGGTTGCATCTGGCTTTAACATGGTAAACGTTCTATTTCCTGCCATTTTGTGTGTTTTTAGTAGTTTTTAGCTTAAATAATTTGGCCGCAAAAGTATCAAAAGAACCCATATCAATGAAGCCTCAATCCCAAATCATTGATTATTTTTGCGCCCTTATTCATGACAAATCTCCCCGCGCTTAAATCTTTATTGGAAACTCCGCAAACTGTGGTAATTGTTACCCACTTTAAACCGGATGCCGATGCCCTTGGGTCATCGCTAGGCTTGGCGGGTTTTTTGGTAAAAAAGGGTCATCAGGTTTCCGTTATCTCGCCCAGCGATTATCCGGATTTTTTGGATTGGATGCCGGGCAAAGAAATGGTGACGGCCTTATCAAAAGAATCGAAACGAGGCGAGAAAAAAGCCGCTGAATTGATTGAAAAAGCAACGCTTATTTTTTGTTTGGATTTTTCGAGCTTGAAACGCATTAACGAAGTCGGGCCAATGGTGGAAAAATCATTGGCCGTAAAGGTGATGATCGATCACCACCTAGAGCCAGAGGATTTTACTGTATTCAAAAAATGGAAAGTCTCTGCAGCTTCCACCGCTCAGTTGATTTTTGAACTGATCGAGGAGTTGGGTGAAAAGGAATTCATCGATGAAAAAATTGCCAACTGTTTGTATGCTGGCTTGATGACCGACACCGGTGGATTTCGGCATAACAATACCACACACAAGGAATTTGAAGTGGCGGCAGAACTCGTGAGCCGCGGTGCAAACCCCAGTGAAGTGGCCAAACAAATTTATGATACCAATTCATTGGTGCGCCTACGCCTTACGGGATATGCACTCAGCGAAAAATTAGTAGTGCTGCCCGAGTTTAGAACGGCCTATATGATGCTTAGCCAACAAGAGCTTAGAAAATTTGGCTCTCAAACGGGTGATACAGAAGGGCTAGTGAATTATGGTCTCTCTATAAAAGGTATCAAGATGGCCGTACTGATGTACGACCGTGGCGAAGAAATAAAACTATCGTTTCGGTCGTTAGCAGATTTTGATGTAAATGCATTGGCACGCAAACATTTTGAAGGTGGAGGCCATAAAAATGCCTCTGGTGGCCAATCTAAATTGAGTTTAGACGATACATTAAAGAAATTTTTGTCAATTTTGCCAGAATATAAAAACAAATTAAACCAAGATTAACGACTACCTGATGAAAAATTACCTTGTTGCCTCCCTATTGATTTTAACAGTATTGGCTTCCTGCACCAACTCTAAAGAAACCATGTCAGGATTTAAATATACGTTGCTGCGCGAAGGTAAAGGAGCAAAGGTAGATTCAGGAAAATATGCAGTAGTGTCATTTTATTTTAAAGATGGCAAAGACTCCATTTGGAACGACACGCGCAAAACTGGTTACCCGGGTGTGATATTGATAGGTGGTGATGCTTTTATAAAAGGCGATGCAGTAATGGAAGTGTTAAAAAAATTGACCAAGGGAGATAGTGTAACTTTCAATGTAAAGGCCAAAACCCTCTTTCAAAATACTTTTCGCCAAAACATACCGTTTGGCATCGACACTGCTCAACTCTTCACCTTCAACATAGGCGTGCAGGACATTATTGATGAAGAAGGAAAAAACAAACTGCAACAGGATTTGATAGCAAAGGAAAACGCCAAAATGTTGAAAGATCAACAGGAACAGTTTGCGAAAGACACGGTCTTGATTGATGATTATTTGAAATCAAAAAATGTAAGTGCTCTTAAGACAGCATCTGGGCTTCGCTACGTGATTACTCAAGAAGGCAAAGGCGAGAATGCAAAAGCTGGCCAAAAAGTACAGGTAAACTATTGCGGATATTTATTGAATGGTAAGTATTTTGATTGTAGCACAGAAGCTGCCGCAAAAGAGCATGGTGTTTTTTCGGAAGGAAGAAAGCCTTATTTGCCGCTGGATGGACAACAGCAATTGATTCCGGGTATGGAAGAAGCCATCCGGTTGATGAACAAAGGGGCAAAAATCACGGTATATATTCCTTCAACGCTTGCTTATGGAAATCAAAGAAGAAGTGCCGACATTATTGAAAACTCAATTTTAGTATTTGATATGGAAATGTTGGATATTGAAAAAACAAAATGATTATGGTAAGAAAACAATGGTTTTTAATTTTTTTGATTGGAGTTTTATTTTCGTGCACAACGGATGTGCCGCCAGGCCCAAGTTTTGATGAGCAGCTAGAAAAAGACATTGCAACCATTGACGATTACTTGGCAAAGAATGGGATTAATGCAATTAAAGACACTACTGGAGTTAGATATGTAATCAATTCTGTAGGCTCTGGAGAAGTGCCTAGTGCTACAAGCATAATTTATGTTAGCATAAAAGAAACCGTTATGAGCACGGGCAAAGTATATCGTGATTTTAAAGATCAGTATGGACGCGGCCAATTGGGAGATCCCAATTCAGTTTTCCCAGCCTTTCAAATCGTGTTGCCAAAAGTTAAGAAAGGCAGTGATGTTACCATTTATTCTCCTTCTGGCTATGCCTATGGAGGGTCAAGTTCATCGGACGGTAACTTGCCAGCAAACGCCAACATTATTTTTAATGTAAAACTGCTAGATGAACCGACACAGTTTAAAATTGACACAACAGCTATTCAAGCATATATCACTACAAAAGGAATTACGGGGGTTACAAAGGATCCTAGTGGCTTGAGATATGTAATCACTTCTCTGGGAACGGGAGCAAAACCTTTGGCCTCCAGCAGAATTAGTTTTAATTATATAGGCAAATTACTTACAACCGAGGCTATTTTTGATCAATCTGCAAGTACAGCATCCGCACCATTAAATTCATTGATTCAAGGTTTTCAGATTGGGATGCAACAATTGCCTACTGGAAGCAAGGCGGTGTTTTATATTCCATCATCGTTAGGTTATGGACCTTCGGGTGATAGTAGAGGTGTAATTCCAAGCAACTCCAATCTTATCTTTGAAGTAGAATTGGTATCGGTAAATTAAATTTTTACCAAATGAAGACGGTCGCATTTTTTTTGATCGGTCTTGTGGTAGCAACTGGCTGCCAAAAAGAAGTTGCCATTGTTCCCTATCAAGAGCAACTTGAAAATGATGTAGCGACCATCGACAGCTATCTAAATGCCCAAGGAATTTCGGCCGAGAAAGATTCTACCGGAAACTTACGTTTTGTAGTAACCCTTCCGACCAATGGACGAAAGCCCGTTTTGGTTGACTCTATTCGGGTTAACTATTCTTACTCTGTTTTGAAGAATAATACGCTTTCGGCAACCACTACATCCGCTGCTCCTATCTCGTTTTTATTGGAAAGTCTAATTCAAGGATGGAAAAAAATCATTCCTTTGGTGGGGGAGGGCAGTAAGGTAACCATTTATGTTCCGTCTGGACTCGCGTATGGTGCCTTCCAACAAGGCAGAATTCCACCCAACTCAAATCTTGTTTTTGATGTAGAGTTGGTTAAAGTCATTCCAGAATTTTCGCGCCAACTGAATAAGGACATTGCCTTAATCGATACGCTTTTAAAAAAACAAAATATTGCCAATCAAAAAGATTTATCTGGCGTTCGATATATTATTTTAAACACAGGTGCGGGCGCGGTGACTAGCTTGTCAGACACTGTTAGCATTACCTATACCGGGAGATTTTTGTCCGATAACACCTTATTTGATCAAGCGACCACTCCTAAAAAATACTTGTTGAGCAAAACCATCCGCTCATGGCAGATAGGCATTTTGCAACTGCAAAAGGGAGGAAGTGTTCGTGTTTACTCCCCTTCCGGATTGGCATTTGGTGCATACGGAACAACCAAAACTCAAGTGCCAGTTCCACCATCTACGAATGTTATCTACGACATTCAGTTGGTTGACATAAAAAAGAATTGATTGTGGAATATTGTTTCGCCACCAACAATCAGCATAAAATACAAGAAGTAAAAGAGCTGGTAGGTTCGTCCATTTCCATTCTTTCCTTGCAAGATATCGGCTGCCATGAGGAATTGAAAGAAGAACATCCCACGATTGAGGGCAATTCATTACAGAAAGCCAGATATGTTTTTTCGCAGTATCACATTCCTTGTTTTGCAGATGATAGTGGGCTTGAGGTTGTGGCCCTGAATGGAGAGCCAGGTGTTCATTCTGCCTATTATAGTGGCAGCCGCGATTTCAATTCTAATATTGCGCTTGTCTTAAAAAAATTGCAAGGAAGAAGCAATCGCAAGGCACACTTCAAAACAGTTATTACACTTGTAGCGCCAGCCATTCAAAAGCAATTTGAAGGAATCTTGAAAGGTCAAATCCTAGTCGAGAAAAGAGGAGAGCAAGGCTTTGGCTACGACCCCATTTTTTTGCCTGATGGATATCAAAAAACATTGGCCGAAATATCGCTTACAGAGAAAAACAAAATCAGTCATCGCGCCCAAGCGGTTGATAAACTAATTATGTTTTTAAAGAGCAATTTTTCTTAGCTTTAAATTAGCAAAACCTAAATACTTTGTCCATGATCCGATTCACCATTTTGGTATTACTGGCTTTTTTGATTGCCTGCACGCCTGCCAAGAAAGAGCCTATTATGTGGAAGACCATTGAAAAAACCCTTCAGACAGAGTTGATTACCATTGCCGATGGCGATACAATCTATCTTCCAGAGGGAAATTTTATGTTTACGAAGAGCCTAACCATGGATGGAAAAAAGAATGTGGTTATTATCGGGAAGGGTATGGATAAAACAATTCTAAGTTGGAGGAATCAAACAGAAGGTGCTGAAGGGTTGCATGTGAGCAATGGCCAAAACATTGTGCTCCAAGATTTTTCGGTGGAGGATGCAAAGGGTGACAATTTGAAAGTAAACGATACCAACGGATTGGTGCTACGCAGGATTCGCTCGGTTTGGGCCGATGGACCAAAAACAGAAAACGGTGCGTATGCATTGTACCCTGTGTTGTGTAAAAATGTATTGATGGAAGAGTGCATTGCCATGGGCAGTTCGGATGCTGGCATTTATGTTGGCCAATCCGATTCGGTTATTATCCGAAACAACAAAGCCTACTGGAATGTAGCCGGTATCGAGGCAGAAAATTCAAAGTACGTGGAGATTTATGGAAACGAATCATATGAAAATACGGGTGGATTATTGGTGTTTGATTTGCCTGGTTTAACTAAATATGGCCATACCACGAAGGTCTATAATAACAATATTCACGACAACAATCATGAAAATTTTGCACAGAAAGGAAATGTTGTGGCAAGTATTCCGCCAGGCTGTGGCATGATGATTTTGGCCACCCACCATATTGCTATTTACGAAAACAAAATTTCCGATAACCGCTCGGTGGGACTGGCGGTAGTCAGTTATGAAATGGTGGCTGCGCTAAACAAAGATGAGGAAGAGCAAGCCAATTCTATTGGTGGTGTGCAAACCATCAATAACCGATATAAGGAAGATTCACTCTATAATCCATTTCCTCATACTGTGAGTATTCATAAAAACACATTTAAGAACAGTCATTGGTTCCCAACCATGCAAAGTGACATTGGCAAGTTGTTGCTAATGAAGTCGTTTATGAATCCGCCCGATATTTTATATGACGGAATTGAAAACCCAAAACAAAAGGAGCGCAACATTTGTATTGGCGAAAATGGGGAATTCTCTTTTATCAATTTAGATGCAGCCAACGATTTCAAGTCATTATCAAAAGACCCTGCACCTTTTTCCTGTAAGCAACTCTCGGTAAGCCTGCAATGAAGCTGATTTCTTTTCTGGCGATTTTATTCTTCGCTTGCCAAACAAAGCAAAAGCCTGCTGTGGTCATGGCCGAAGAAGAAACAGCCCCGGTAGATTTATCCTCTATTGGCGAAATGAAGCTTTCCAGTTATCAATTTTTTGCAGGTGATCTTAAAGAGTTGCGACCAGCCGAAAGCGTATATCCCTATTCGCTCAACTCAGCACTTTTTAGCGATTATGCTTATAAGAAACGCTTTGTTAAAATCCCGAAAGGGGCAAAGATAAAATACAATGCCACGGATGTCCTTGATTTTCCAGAAGGGACCATTTTGATAAAGAATTTTTATTACCCATCTGATTTTAGAAAACCTGAATCGGAAAAAAGAATATTGGAAACACGCTTGTTGATTTTGGAAAAAGGCGTTTGGAAGGCACTGCCCTACATTTGGAACAAAGCACAGACCGAAGCTTATCTAGAAGTGGCTGGAAAAAATATAGATGTGAAATGGATTCACACTGATGGTGAAATTCGGCAAGTCAATTACACAGTGCCGAACATCAATCAATGCAAAGGTTGTCACTTGCGTGGCGAAAAGATTTTTCCCATTGGGCCATCAGCTAGGCAACTGAACAACTCAACCAAGAATATAGTGGTAGAATGGGCGCACGAGAATATACTGGAAGGATTACCTCCGCTCCACCAAATCCCTCGACTTGCTTCCTATGAAAATGCAAGCGAGCCAATTGATAAGCGCGCACGGGCTTGGTTGGAAATCAATTGTGCGCACTGCCATCGCAAAGATGGGCCTGCCAAAACAAGCGGCCTCCATTTGTTGGCTGATGTGGAGGAATCAACTGTGCTGGGTATTGGGAAATCACCAATAGCTGCTGGAAAAGGTTCGGGTGGCAGGCTTTACGGAATTGTGCGAGGCAAACCTGATGAGTCCATTTTACAATACCGAATTGAATCGTTGCATCCTGGCATTATGATGCCAGAGTTGGGAAGAAAACTTGTGCACGAAGAAGGAGTGGAGTTGGTGCGGAGGTGGATTGTGGAAATGAAGTAATTTACAATTTACTCAGATCCACAATAAAAGAATCCGGAAAGTCTTTCTTAAGGTCGCCAAAAGTGCTTTGTGCTTTTTCACGGTTTGTAAAACCACCCAGCAACGGACTGTAAAACTTGACACCGTTTAGGATTTTTACCTGTACCAATATTTTTTTCTGGTACTTGCTCGAGAGGTTATCAATGATCTTTAAAAGATTGGCTAATTCTTGATATGTACCCAATTGTATCCCAAAGCCTTTTGGGTCTGTGCGTACTATTTTCAGTTCATACAACTCGCGGTCATCTACCATTATATGCTCTTGCATCACTGGCAAAACATCGCCTTTTCCATCGCCCGCGTTTTCAATTTCAATTTTCACATCGGCAATGCCTTGATTAAAAAAGCCTAATTTTTCTGCGGCCGCTTTTGAAACATCCAGCACACGTCCTTCCACAAAGGGGCCGCGGTCGTTCACTTCCAGTACAACCGTTTCGTTATTGGCCAAATTGGTTACTTTAATCTTGGTACCAAAGGGCAGCGTACGGTGGGCGGCCGTCATTTTGCTGCCTTTATATTTTTCGCCACTGGCGGTTCGACTGCCTTCAAATTTGTCGGCATAGAAAGAGGCCTTGCCGGTTTGTATTTGAGCTATAGAAGAAAACCCAAACAGGCACAGCAAAAGAAAAAAGGAGGCTTGCATGGTGTAAATATACTTTTACTTTTTTGAAGGATTTCTTTTTGTGGGTATTAATTTTTAAGCTGGTGGTTCAGCATATTTTATTACCCAAAAACTTTTTTGTGTGCTACTTTTTTCAAAATACATGCCATCTTTACGAAAATCGATATGAAGGTTTTTTCCTTTTTTGTTTTAATCGCATGGGTTCTTTCCTGTAAAGATAACACTACGAGCCAGAGTGATGGGCCGCCTGTATTGCCAACTCGTCAATTGAACGTTGGTTTTTTGGTGGTGGATGGTGTGTATAATTCTGAGTTAATCGCCCCGATGGATGTTTTTCACCACACGGTTTTTCATACGGAAAAAGGCATGCGCGTTTTTACGGTTGCTCCTCAAAAAGATACCATTACCACATTTGAAGGCTTGAATCTGCTGCCCGATTACGCCCTGACGGATTCATTGCCTTTTATTGATGTATTGGTAGTGCCCAGCGCTAGGCATAGCACGGATTCGGATTTGGACAACGAAGTTTTGATTGGGTTTGTAAGGGAAACCGGCAAGCAGGCTTCCTACATTTTTTCGTTGTGTGATGGGGCTTTTGTTTTGGCGAAGGCGGGTCTATTAGACACCTATCAATGCACTACTTTTCCTGCGGATATTGCGAAATTCAAGCAGCGGTTTCCCCACTTGCAAGTTCATGAAAATGTAAGCTTTGTGCATGACCGAGTGGCTATCACTTCGGCAGGTGGTGCAAAGTCATACGATGCCGCATTGTATCTTTCTGAGTTGTTGTATGGCAAAACGGTAGCCATTGCTATCGGAAAAGGATTGGTAATCGACTGGGAAAAAAGTAAAGTCAACTATTTCAGCACATCACATTAACCTCCAACTTACTATCTTTGACTTTACCATTTGTGCATGGAGCTTGAAAATTTAAAAATTGAAGAACAGATAGAAAAGGCGACCGAGCTTCGGTACAGTTCTTTGCTGGAGTCGTTGCCATTGGGTATAGCCATTCACCAAAATGATGTTCTGGTGTATGTCAATTCATATGCGGCTAACATCATGGGTGCCAATTCTCCAGCTCAATTAATAGGAAAGTCAGTGTTGGAAATGGTGCACCCCGATTATCAAAAGATGGTGATTGAAAGGATAAAAGGACTGATGGATGGAAAGCCAGCAGCTGCAGCAGCAGAAAAATTTATCCGAATAGATGGCACTGAAGTAATGGTGGAAATCTATGCGGTTCCATTTCAGTACAACGGAAAGCCCGCAGTGCAGATAGTGGTGAAAGACATTTCGCAGCAAGAGGAAGCCAATCAAGCCATTCGTAAATCCGAGACGTTGTTCTCACAATTATTTCATAATTCGCCTTTTGGAAAAGTGATGCTGGACGACACTGGAAAAGTGGTCTTGGCGAACAGTGGTTTTGAAAACATGTTTGGGTATCGACAAGACGAGCTGAAAGGAAAAGAGCTCAACCAATTTATTGTACCCTGCGACTTGGTGAGCGAAGGAAATGATTTGAATTCATTGATTTCTGCTAAGCGAATAGTCCGCATCGACACACAACGCAAACATAAAGATGGCACTTTATTTCCGGTGATTGTGTACGGTGTGCCCATACAATTGGAGAACAAAACCATTGGCATTTTTGGCTCCTATGTAGACATGACAGAACAAAAGAAGACAGAAGAAGAATTAAAGATTAGAAATGCCGAGTTGGATAATTTTGTCTATAAAGTCTCGCATGATTTGCGCGCCCCGCTTTCTTCTGTATTAGGGCTCGTTAACGTGGCCAAGTTAGAGGGTAATACCGATAGCCTTGAAGACTACATCAAAATCATTGGCCAAAAGGTAAGTCAATTGGATGGGTTCATCAGCGATGTATTGAGTCATTCAAAAAATTTGAAGCTTGATGTAAAGATTGAACTGATTGACCTACACAAACTGGTGAGCCAAACTTTTACCAGCTTAGATTACATGAAGGGAGTAGATCAGATAAAGAAAAACATTCGGATTGAAGGTGTCTCGTTTTTCAGCGACCCGTGGCGATTGGGCGAAATTTTTAGGAACCTGATTTCAAACGCGATCAAATACCGCGACCTTGAGAAAGATACTCAATCCATTTCAATTAATATCCATACCACCCCGCAGCAATCTTCCATTTTATTTTCGGATAATGGAATAGGCATTGACGACACAAACATCAAAAAGGTTTTTGATATGTTTTATCGTGCCAGCGCACAATCCGATGGCTCTGGGTTGGGTTTGTATGTTGTAAAGAATGCCATGGAAAAGTTAGGCGGCTCCATTCAAGTGAATAGCAACCTTGGCAAGGGCACATCTTTTGAATTAAAAATACCTAACCAAACACTTATAGTATCTAAACCAAGTTTAACCGCATGAGAATGCTCGAGGTTGTCAGCCAAGCTGACAGGAAAGATTTTTTGACTTTTCCTCTGTCGATCTACCAATCATTTCCTGCTTGGATACAGCCACTCAACACAGATATTGAATCTGTATTTGATCCAACCAAGAATAAAACCTTTAAGCATGGTGAATGCGTCCGATGGTTGCTAAAAGACGCATCTGAAAAAACAATCGGTCGACTGGCCGCCTTTGTAAACCAAAAAACCGTCATGAAAGGCAATGACCAACCTACTGGTGGCGTTGGTTTTTTTGAGTGTATTGAAAACAAAGAAGCCGCTTTCTTTATGCTCAATCATGGCAAAGCTTGGTTGCAATCAAAAGGCATGGAAGCCATGGATGGGCCTATTAATTTTGGGAGCCGCGATCGGTGGTGGGGATTATTGGTGGATGGCTATGAGCGAGAACCGAACTACCAATGCAATTACAATCCGCCCTACTACAAAGATTTTTTTGAGGCCTATGGTTTCAAAGAGTATTTCAAGCAATTTACTTTCGCCCGCAAAACAATGGATGCGCTTTCGCCCAGGCTCGCACACAAAGCAGAGATTGCAAGCAAAGATCCAGATTATCAATTTCGTTACCTGAGCAAAAATGAGTTGCCAAAATTGGGTGAATACATTCGGGAAGTTTATAACAAGGCGTGGGCAAACCGTGCCGAAAACCCCGAGATAACCTCACAGCAAGCTGCTTTGATTGTTAAGCAGATGAAACCTATCTTGGATAACAAACTGTTGTTTTTTGGTTTTTACAAGGGCAATCCGGTTGGGTTCTTTTTGTCGTTGCCCGAAATCAACCAGATTTTTCGGCACGTGCACGGCAACCTCAACTGGTGGGGCAAGTTGAAGTTTGTGTGGCTCCGATGGCGAAAAATAAATACGAAGGCATTTGGTATTTTGTTCGGGGTGGTGCCCGAACATCAGGGAAAAGGGGTGGATGGTGCCATGATTATGGAGGCAAGAAAATTATGGCAAGGGCCGTATAAACGATACGAAGATTATGAGATGAATTGGATTGGGGATTTCAACCCTAAAATGATAAATGTGGTGGAGCAAGTTGGAGGCTTCGTTTCTAAAACCCATATTACATACCGAAAATTATTTGATGAGACGAAGCCCTTCACGCGTCATCCTATTTTGAAATGAGCCAGCCACAAGCACCGAGCGAACCAGAAGAAACCAAGTCCAGCTTTCTATTCAAGAATTTAGCCAAGGGCCTACTTTGGTTTGCCTTTATCATCGCCATTTTTATTGCAATGGAGGGCTATATCCAAGCCAACTTCAAAGAACACATCGATACGATTCGAGCCAACCCTGGCATCTTGTACGGCATCTACACTTTATCAGAGATTGTATTTGGCATCCTTCCGCCAGAGCTATTTATGATGATTTGGATTTTGGACAACATTGATGTGAGTGGGTTCATTACAAACCTTGCCATTCTTACCATCATCTCATACGGAGCTGGCATATTGGGATACTACATTGGCAAAGTCTTTTCAAAAACCAAGCTGTACCAAGAACGTATTCGCGAAAAGTACCTAAAACAATACGAGGGCAAGTTGAAAACTTTTGGAGGTTACTTGGTATTTGTTGGTGCCGTTACGCCAGTTCCCTTTTCAGCCACGTGCATGTTGGCAGGTTCGGTCAACCTAAATATCCGATACTTTCTTTTGATTTGCATTACACGCATTATACGCTTTGCTTTTTATGGATGGATGGTATGGACTTTCCCGAATTGGTTTAATGGATAGTAAATCGATCTATTAAGCGGAATCGGAAGAGGCTTAAAAAAATTAATTAGTTAATTACCCAGTAACCCTTTACTTTTGCCCCGCAAATAATCACTCGTAAATTATTTGCCATGGCACTCGATTCCCGCAAGTTACTTTTTGAAGCATTGACCTATGACGATGTGCTTCTCGTTCCAGCTTATAGCGAAGTACTTCCCCGCGAAACTGATGCTTTAGGCTTTCTGACCAAGAATATTAAGCTGAATATCCCAATTATCTCAGCAGCGATGGATACCGTTACGGAAGCAGAGCTTGCCATCAGCATGGCATTGGAGGGCGGCCTTGGGTTTATTCATAAAAACATGTCCATAGAGGCACAGTCCGACCAAGTGCGCAAGGTGAAGCGCTCACAGAGTGGAATGATATTAGATCCGGTAACACTTCATGTTGGCTCTACTGTTCGCGATGCCGAAAAAATAATGCGCGAGTACAAAATCGGTGGCATACCGGTGATAGACGAAAACGGAAAACTGATGGGCATTATCACCAACCGCGATTTACGTTTTCAAAAAAACATGAGCATGCCAATTGAAAGCATCATGACGCGCGAAAACCTGATCACAGCGCCCGAAGGCATCACACTTGAAAAAGCCGAATTGCTGTTGCAAGATTATAAAATTGAAAAACTTCCGATTGTAAATAAAAAAGGAAAACTGACAGGGTTGGTTACGTACAAAGACATCCTGAAAAAGAAAAATAAACCCAATGCGTGCAAAGATCAATTCGGAAGGTTGAGAGCAGGTGCAGCCGTTGGCGTAACGCCTGATATTTTAGATCGCATCGAGGCTTTAAAAAATGCAGGCGTAGATGTGATCAGCATCGACACGGCACATGGTCATTCGAAAGGTGTGATGGATGCAGCAAAGAAAGTAAAAAGAAAATTTCCTTCACTGGAATTGGTGGTGGGCAACATTGCCACTGGCGAGGCAGCAAAAGCATTGGCAAAAATTGGAGTGGATGCTGTAAAAGTCGGAGTAGGGCCAGGCAGCATATGCACCACACGTGTGGTGGCAGGCGTTGGGCTTCCTCAGCTATCGGCTGTATACGAAGCGGCTAAAGCATTGAAAGGATCGGGCACCAAAGCCATTGCCGATGGAGGCATCCGTTTCTCAGGCGATATTGTAAAAGCCTTGGCGGCTGGGGCCGATAGTGTAATGATTGGTTCATTGTTGGCAGGAACAGAAGAAGCACCAGGCGAACTTATTATTTACGAAGGCCGGAGATTCAAATCGTACCGTGGCATGGGCTCGCTTGAAGCGATGGAAGATGGCAGCAAAGACCGCTACTTTCAAGATGTAGAGGACGATGTTAAAAAACTAGTTCCAGAGGGAATTTCTGGCCGAGTGCCTTTCAAAGGCTCAGTAGCTGAAGTTTTATATCAGTTGGTAGGTGGCCTCAAGGCCGGCATGGGCTATTGCGGTGCTAAAAACTTGGAAAAATTAAAATCTGCTAAGTTTGTAAAAATTACGGCTGCTGGAGTACACGAAAGCCATCCTCACGATATTACAATTACCCGTGAAGCCCCGAATTATAGTAGAAAATAAACCCTACTTTAGCCTGTAGGATTTATGTTTAAAACCAAAGCCCTTGTCCGTCTCACTTTCTTGTCCGCACTGGTGGCATGGATAATATTGGCTTTTTCTGACCTCATGGTTTTATACAGCGACATGCGCGCACTGCCTTCGGATTTGCCGCATTGGTTGCCAAGGTTCATGCTCGATCTATACATCATCGCCCTGTTTTATTACTACAAGTTTAAAATTGAACGAGACGAGAACCTCAATTTTACTGACCTGCTTTGGAAAGTTTTCGCTACGGGGTTAATAGCCACTATTGTATCGCTTTCACTCCGGTTGATCATTTTCTTAATAGGCACCGGCAAGCTTACCAACAATGTGTTGTTTCTCGACTTCGTTTACCAAATCAACCTCGCACTGTTCATCAATTTTTTGTTGGCAGCCTACACCTCTTGGAAGCGGCTGATCCTCTATCAAAAAACAAAATGGCTGATGCGCGCGTGGCTTTTATTTGAGCTGTTGCTGTTGGGGATATTGATTTATGACAGCATTCATTTTTCAATTTCATTGGCATTTACGAATGTGGTCATTGTTTTGATTAGTCTCTTGGGTTTGGTTTTGTCGGCCAACATGCGATGGGTGGCATATCTCAACTTCAAGCAGAAATGGACGAGCCTATTGCTGTTGTTGCTCACCATCTTTTATCTTATTTACTTTCTCTATTCCATACTCATTTCATCGGATGCGATTGTAGAGCAGACGCAGTCGTTTGTTCGCTTTCAAGAGCATGTATTCAATATTGCTTTGATGGCATTTGTGCTTACTTATATTACTTTTTCATTTTTGGTGATCTTGTTCAACTTGCCCACTTCTTCGGTGTTCGAACAAAAGTTGGAGGAGGTTGTGAATTTTCAACGCATCAGTCAATCCATACAAACCGAACAAAGCGAAGAGAGTGTGTACAATATTTTATTGGAAAGCTCTGTCAACTCAGTATTTGCCGATGCGGCTTGGCTTGAGATGAGGCTTTCCAACAACGAGCACAAAGTCTTTACTTACAAAATTACAGAAGTGGAAACCAACGCCATCAAGGAGCATCTGGAGAAAAACAATATCAAAGGTGTATTGGATCAAAGCAGTGATAAAACCAAAAACTTATCCAAGCACTTGAGTAATTTGAAAAATGCACGGTTTCGTTCGTTGTTGTCATTTCCCATCATTGTAAAAGAAGAGAACATCGGTACGCTGGCTTTGCTGAAAGAAGTGCCCGAAGGGTTTAATAAAGAAATGACCCGCATCGTATCAACCTTTGCCAACCAAGCCGGCATTTCGATTGAGAACTTCCGATTAATGGAGGAAGCTTTTCAGAACGCGCGCTACAAAGAAGAACTGAAAATTGCCAAAATGGTGCAGCAAAGTTTATTGCCTGCGCGCTTAGAGCAAGATGATGATTTTGAAATCGTGGCATTTTCAGAATCGGCCGATGAGGTGGGTGGCGATTATTACGATACACTTCGCATCAATGATCATGAAGTGGCGCTGATTATCGCAGACGTTTCGGGCAAGGGAACCACCGCTGCTTTCCACATGTCGCAGATGAAAGGTATTTTCCATAGCCTCGCCCAGCAATCGCCAGACCCCAAAGATTTTATGAGCAAAGCCAACCGGGCTTTGGTCTATTGTTTGGAGCGCGGCTCGTTTATTTCGGCCACTTATTTTGTAGTAGATACGAAAGACAAATCCATTCACTATTCGCGTGCAGGCCACTGCCCCGTGTTGTATTACAATGCTACTACCGGGAAAGCAGAGTATCTCAAAGACAAAGGCACAGCACTCGGCATGGTGCGCAGCCACGACTACTACAATTTTGTAGAAAACAAACGCCTAACCTATGCACCTGGTGATGTCATGATTTTGTACACCGATGGAATTACCGAAGCGAAGAATAAAAAAGGTGAGGAGTTTGGTGGCGAACGCTTGGCAGAAGTGCTACAACAAAACGCGTTAAAAAGTTCCAAAGAAATTGAAGAAAGTATCATCAAGAGATTATATGAATTTTCTGGCTCAGACGATATAAATGACGATTACACCGCCATGACGGTGAAATTTAAATAATTGAAAACTTAAAAAAATTAAAAACGTTTCAACTGCATGGTACACATTAAACGACTACAAGAAAACGGAGCGGACATCGTTGCCATCATTGGTGAGATTGATGCCAGCTCCTCCATTGAGTTGGATTTGGCTATTGCCAAAAGTGTGGGCGAGGGATATAAAAAGATTTTAGTGGATTGCCACGCATTGGAATATATCTCATCGGCTGGTTTGGGCGTGTTTATGTCGTACATCGAAGAGCTGCGAGACAAAAATGTTTCGCTGGTATTGTTTGGGTTAAAAGAAAAGGTGTTGAATACCTTTAGCATTTTGGGATTGGCCGATTTGTTGAAAATACGGAATACAAAAGAAGAAGCATTGAGTTTGGCAAATGAATTATCAGTATAATATAGGATGTAGCCTTCATAACTTGAAGGGAGTGCGCGAATTCATTCGCACTTCTTTGAAGGACTATGCTATTTCTGATTTGGAAATGGGCGCGATTGTATTGGCCATGGACGAAATGTGCTCCAACCTAATGATCCATGCCCACCACTGCGACCCCGATCACCTGATACAATTGCGCATTCATGTCAACGAGCCGCATCAGTTTATTTTTGAAATTGTGGACGATGGGTCGATGTTTGATATCAACCAATTTTCAGAGCCTGAAATCGGAAATTTGGTGCATGAAAAAAGAAAAGGTGGCTTGGGCATTCGGTTGGTGAAAACCATTATGGACAAAATTGAATACAAACGCGATGGCGGTAAAAATATCTGCCGGCTAACCAAGTCTATATGATTTGATGACGTTTTGTTTATGATGATAGCGACCAAACCACTTGTGAGCCATCTCAAAAACGAATAGAACATGAACTCCCTCATTGAAAAGTCCACTTTTGATTTTCTAAAATCGCTCAAGCGAAACAACAATCGTGAATGGTTTCAAAAAAATAAGGAGCGCTACCTGCATGCACAAACCAATATGATACAATGGGTAGATGCATTGATTTTGGAATTGGATAAACACGACCGTCTGCAAACCGAAACTGGAAAAGAGAGCCTGTATCGAATTTATAATGATGTTCGCTTCACAAATGACAAGACTCCTTACAGTCCTCGGTTTGCGGGCAGTTTAAAGCGCCATAAGCCACTTTTGCGCGGAGGCTATTATTTTTGGATCAAGCCGGGTGAATCACGGATTGGATGTGGTTTTACATATCCTAATCCCGAAGACTTAAAGCGGATCAGAGAAGACATAGCAAGCTACCCTACTGATTGGAAAAAATTGCTGGCGAACAAGAAATTGAAAAAGGTTTTTGGCGTGATGCAAGGTGAACAAGTAAAGACTTCACCCAAAGGCTTCCCAAAAGATCATCCGACCATCGCATTGCTTCGCTACAAACAATTTTGGTTCGAGCGTCACTTCACAGACGAAGAAGTGCTAGCTCCAAACTTTCTTAAAAAAGTGAATGAATCGTACAGAGCCATTCGTCCATTTTTCGATTATATGAGCGAGGTGCTTTCTACCAGTGCGAATGGGGAGAGTATTTATCAAAATTAATCCCACACAAATTTCCAACTTCCATCTTTTTGCTTTTTCCAAATGGTGTGGAATATTCCGCTGCTCGAAATTTTTAGGTTGCCTACACTATCTTTTTCAAGATGCTCATACTTTCCATAATGTGTAAACTAGCTCACCACTTTCGGCTACAATTACCGTGTCAGGCTTCCAAAGAAATTTAGTGCCCACCTGTTCCACGCAATACAGAATGATTTCATCGCAATTTTTTTTAGTTTATCCAGCGGTTCGCTTTAATCCAATTTCTCAATCGATCCATCCACTCGTCTTTTGTGGTGGGATTGTTCATCCCAAAACCATGGCCACCTTTTTGATAAAGGTGCAATTCGGCTGGCACTTTATTTTTGATAAGCTGCTGATAATACATTACACTATTCTCGGGAGATACTCCATCATCATCACTGGCATGTACTAAAAACGCAGGTGGCGTCTTTGCATTTACCTGTAGCTCGTTTGAATATTCATCTATCTTTTGTTGCGATGGATTTTTGCCGATTAGTTGATCGCGTGAGCCAATATGACCAAACGAGTTTTGAAAACTGATCACCGGATAAATCAGGATGGTGAAATCAGGACGGAGATTGGTGTTTTCTGCATTGGTCACAACTGCTTTCTGATAATGCGTAGCGGCAGTAGCAGCCAAGTGTCCACCAGCAGAGAAACCCATCATGCCAATTTGATTCGGATTCACGCCAAACTCTTTCGCTCGTTCGCGCACAATCTTAATCGCTTGCTGCGCATCTTGCAAGGGACCAATTTCTTTGTTCTGCATTGTTGCATCGTTGGGGATGCGGTACTTCAACACAAAAGCCGTCACGCCCCATTCATTCATTTTTTTTGCCACATCCGAGCCCTCGTGTACAGAGGCATTAATCCAATAGCCGCCACCCGGGCAAATAATGACAGCTGTGCCATTTGATTTTGTAGGTAGATATACGGTAAGTGTTGGAGTTGCGATTTTCCCAATCAGTGTAATACCATTTCTAATCTCTACGGTTTCTTTTTCGCTGGTTGGCTTGCTATTTGGAATATCTCCTGAGTAAAGCTCCATAGTTTGGCTTTTTAGACTTGTTTGCATCGCGCAGAATGTCAGAGCAAATAGAATTAACTTCTTCATGATTATCTGAAAATATCCCAACTTAAGCGTGCAATCAGTAATGACAAAACAAAAAGGAAAACATACCGCACAAATTTATTGCCTTTTAAAATTGCTGCTTTGCTTCCCACATATCCACCCGCCATGTTGCTTACCATCATGGGCAACGCAATTTTATAAACAATTGATCCGGAAATAAAAAAACCAATCAGCGATGCGAAGTCCGCCATCGCATTTACGATTTTGGCGCTGGCCGAACCTTGTAGAAAGCCTACTTGTAAAACCGTTACAAATGCAAATACCAACAAGGTGCCCGTTCCGGGGCCGATGAATCCATTGTAAAAACCGAGCATCGCGCCAATTAACGCGCTCATCAACCAAAGTTTGTGACTGGTAAAGCGAGGCGCATGTTGAATGCCCAAATCTTTTTTAACAAAAGTGTAAACCGCCAACACCACAATAATGATCAACAGCATCGGCTTAAACACTTCAGCCTTTACCAAAGCCATCACAAAAGTGCCTCCGAAAGAAGTCAGCCCAGCACTAATGCCCGCAAACAAAACCAAGGTAGTATCGATGCCCACATGCCGAATGTATTGAATGGCTGCCACCATAGTTCCGGCAATGGAAGCGAATCGATTGGTGGCAATTACCTGCACATGCGAAAGTTCGGGGAAGAGAATAAACAGCATGGGCACTTGTACCAAACCACCACCACCCACTACGGCATCAATAAATCCCGCGAAAGCAGCACCGAGGCAAACGAGTAGGTAAATCCAGTAGTCAGTCATCGATTGGCCCAAAACTACAAGAAATCATTGATTTTACGCCAAAATCAACACTTCTGAAAAATAATTGTATATACAACAATTGTATAAACTTTCTTTGTACATTTACTGTTGTAACCGTAGATCGCACAAAAAATATGGACAGAGCACAGTTTTTAAAGAAAGGGTTGGCAAGTGCTGCCGCAGTAGCCACCACCGCAGTAGTGGGGCAGCCCACTGCAAAGAACGAACCGCTTGAGCCCATTGGTTTTAATCATTTACCCACAGAAAATACAACAACTATGAACACAGTATTGCACAAGGCCAACACCCGCGGCCACGCCAACCATGGCTGGCTCGACACGAATCACACGTTTAGTTTTGCACATTACTATGACCCTACTCGCACGCATTTCGGCAAGTTGCGCGTACTGAACGATGACTTTGTAGATGGTGGCATGGGCTTCGGCACGCACCCTCACGACAACATGGAAATTATTTCCATACCCTTGGCGGGAGATTTGGAACACAAAGACAGCATGGGCAATGTAGCCGTGATCAGACAAAACGATGTGCAGATTATGAGTGCCGGCACGGGCATTTACCACAGCGAGTACAACAAGAACAAAGACGCGAAAGTGAACTTCTTGCAGATTTGGATTTTCCCAAAACAACGAGATATTGCGCCACGCTACGACCAGATTACGTTCAAGCCGGAAGATCGTGTGAATAAATTGCAACAGATTGTTAGCCCTTCAAAAACGGATGACGGTGTATGGATCAACCAAGATGCGTGGTTTCACCTCGGCAATTTGAAGAAAGGATTTACCACCGATTACACCATCAAACAAAAAGGCAATGGTGTGTATGCATTCGTGATTGAAGGCGAAGTAACCATCAACCTGCCTACCGGTCAGGCAGGTAGCCAAAAGCTGAACAAGCGCGATGGCTATGGCGTGTGGGATACCGAAAAAATTTCAATCGTGGCGGATGGTGATGCAGAAGTGTTGTTGATGGACGTTCCAATGCAACAGTAGGCAGTCGGCAGTAATCAGTCGGCAGGGAAAACTATCAACTGCCTACTGCCTACTTTACTCTTACTTTAGATAATATGAAATACTTGTCATCGGTCGTCATCCGCAAATTATGGAAACTATTTTGCGGTTGATCAATAGTCAACCTGATTGGAAAGCAGAGGGTGCGATTACGGATACCGAAGCGATTGAAAAATTTAATCCTACCTTCAACTTAGTCTTGATTGGGGGCGGAGTAGAGGAGTCTTCTGAGAGAAAATTTAAAGCTGCTTTTGAGAAATTCAATCCACACATAAAAATGATTCGGCACTACGGTGGAGGAAGCGGCTTGTTGTTTAATGAAATTGAAGAAGCGATTGCAAAATAGTTAGTGGATATTCGTTGGTAGTTGTTCGTATAATAGGTAACCAACACTATCCAACAACTATCAACTATCAACCAACAACGAATTTAGTATGAAAAACAGATCAGTATCTAGATTACTTTACGCACATCAAGTCGATATGGGAGGCATGCCGATTCGGCAACCGTTGCCCTCACAAAATGTAGAACAGATAGATCCGTTTTTGTTGTTGCACCACGCCAACATAAAAGCACCTATGCATATCGATCCCGATCATGCAGGGGTTGGGCCACATCCACACCGAGGTTTTTTGCCTGTAACATTTATTTTTCAAGGTGGCGTGCATCATCGCGATAGCCGAGGAAACGACAGCGTAATTTACGCGGGTGGTGCACAGTGGATGAATGCAGGTATGGGCATTATCCACAGCGAGCGGCCGCCACAGGATATCCATGAAATCGGTGGGCGGCAGGAGATCATTCAGTTGTGGATCAACACACCCGCTAAAAATAAAATGGATCAACCCGTGTACTTTCCGCTGAGTGCAGAAGAGGCCCCTAAAATTCAAACGGGTGATTTGCGTGTAAGTGGAAAAGTGTTTGCTGGTGAAGTGCTTGGCGTGAAAGGACCGATTCCTTCACAAGCCCATGTGAATGCTGCTACTTTTGAAATCAAAAAGGGAGGAAAAATTTCCATTCCAGTTCCACAAAATCACAACACGTTGATTTATTTGTTAGATGGAAAACTAACAGTTGATGGTTTTGGATTGGTGGAACGATTGCACATTGTACATTTTAAAAACGATGGCGAAGGAATTTCTTTTGAAGCACTGGAAGACACACGCATTTTGTTTCTTTCAGGCGAGCCCTTGAACGAACCCGTGGTATCGCATGGACCTTTTGTTATGAACAGCCAAACAGAGATCATGGAGGCAATGCGCGATTATCAAAAGGGGAAGATGGGCGTGTTAATTGAAAATTGAAAACCAAAACTATAAAACCATGGAAACACAAAAACCAACCATTATGCAAGTGCTGAAAGGCGGGGCAATTGCCGGATTTATTGGCGCAGGCCTCAACAACATTTGGAGCCTGATTGCTAATGCGCTAGGAGCCACTATACCGCCAGGTTTTGTTGTACCTGTTACATTTTCATCATTCATTCCAGTCCTAATTGGTGCATTGATTTTCTTTGCATTGGTTCGATTTGCGCCCAAGGGAAAATTGATTTGGTATGTAGTATCGATCAGTTTTACGTTGCTAAGCTTCTTCCCTGTTTTCAACACTCCCCAATTGCCAGATGGCACTCAACTGGATTCTACCTTTCCGTTATTGGCAGGGCCGATGCATGCCATTTCAGGATTTTTGGCTGCTTGGGGTATACCGAAGTGGAGCAGATAAGTCTAATGAAACTAATCGGCTCAAATGATGTTATAGAAAAGTGACAAATAATTGACAATTAAAATTTATGCAAATTACCATGATGGAAACATCCACCGAATTTGAATCACCTGTTTTAGATATCATCAAAAACCGAAAAAGCAGAAGGGCTTATTTGAACAAACCGATTGAACCGGAAAAGATCAAATCTCTTTTTGAAGCCGCCAAGTGGGCCCCCTCAAGCATGAACGATCAACCGTGGATGTACATCTACGCCACCAAAGACCAACCGGAGCTTTGGAACAAAATCTTTGAGGCGCTCAATGATGGCAATAATCCATGGGCCAAAGAAGCGCCTTTGTTGATTGTAAGTTTGGCGAGAAAAAATTTTGCGCTCAACGGTAAGCCAAACGGTTCTGCAAAATATGATTTAGGTGCAGCCAATGCTTTTCTTACACTGCAGGCAACTGCTTTGGATTTGAATCTTCACCAAATGGGAGGCTATCATCGCGATATTTTGATTGCCAATTTGAATATCCCTGAAGAGTATGAAACAGGCGTAATCATGGCAGTAGGGTATCTCGGTAGTCCTGATGGTTTGCCGGAAAATTTAAAGGAGCGTGAGTTGGCTCCGCGCCAGCGATATGTCCAACGCGAGTTTGTGAAGAACCAAGCCTTTTAGATTATGGTAGTTGCCAACATTGGTAAGGAAACCTATAAAACAGAACTGACGATTGCTGGTCATGAAGTAATTGCCGATGAACCCGAGGAACTGGGCGGTACAGACCAAGGGCCAGCACCCGTGGAATTTTTATTGATCTCACTCGCCTCGTGCACGGCCATCACGCTGCGCATGTATGCCAATAGAAAAAACTGGCCTTTAGAGAATATTAGGGTGGAGGTGGATTTTGAAAAAGTTGACAATAAAACTATTTTTAAGCGCGAGCTTCAAGTGGTGGGTGACCTAACTGAAGAACAGCGGACGCGCTTACTACAAATTGCCAACGCTTGTCCGGTACATAAAACATTGACCAATCCGATTGAAGTACAAACAAAATTGGTTGTTAGTTGATCGTTATTCGATATTTGTAAATACAATTAAACAACCCAAATGATTAACGATTAACCACTAACCAACAACGACTAACGATGAAAGATATCACCAAAAAATACACCAACGGAGAAGTGACCATCGTATGGAAGCCTGCGATGTGCATTCACTCAGCTATTTGTTTCAATGGATTAGGAGATGTATTCCATCCTCAAGAATTGCCTTGGATTACGCCCGAAAAATCAACCACCGATAAAATCATCGAGCAAGTAAAGAAATGTCCTTCAGGGGCATTGAGTTATTATTTGAATCGCGATGCCGGAAATGAAGAAGTAAAAGTAGATGCAGAAACGATTGTGGAAACTACACCCAATGGCCCATTGATGGTGTATGGAAATGTGACCATCAAAGATTCAAAAGGCAACCTTACCAAGAAAAGCAACGCCACTGCGTTCTGTCGGTGTGGTGCCTCTTCCAATAAACCTTTCTGTGACGGCAGCCATAAGAAGATAGGTTTTGAAGGCTGAACTTATCTTTAACTTTTCATTACTACCTTTGGAAATATTAGGGCTGTTAGCTCAGTTGGTTCAGAGCACTACCTCGACAAGGTAGGGGTCACTGGTTCGAGCCCGGTACAGCCCACCATAATCCCATAAATATTTGAAAACCAATTCATTAAAATATAAATTCAAATGTTTAGTTATAACTAAACTTTAATGAATAGATTTGCGTTAGAAGATATTCAAGAAGTAAAAGGACAGATAAAGTTCAAAAAACTTGTAATCGATGGTTTTTGCCAGTATGATGAATTTTGTCGGCAAATTGAATCAGATGGAAATCTCAAAAAGCAACTAGTTGGGATTTTAGCTAACATGAATCAGGTCGCTCAAATGAATCGATTGCCGAAAGAAAAATTCAGGGACATAACTCCACAAAAACAACAGGTTAAAGAATTTGAAATTAAGAAGGGTGATTTGAGAGTTTATTTAATTAAAGAGCAAGGCCACATTGTGATTCTTGGCGGAAAGAAGGGATCGCAGAATGAAGATGTAAAGCAGTTTAGATCAATTAAGCAGAGGTATCTTGAATCAAAAAAATAACATTATGACAAGAGAAGAATTATTGAGATCACCTGAATACTGGTTTGAAAATGCCCAGAACGAACTGTATCGACAAGTTGTAGAGTATAAAGAGAAAAAAGGTATCAATCAAACCGAATTAGCTGAAGAACTAGGTGTCACCAAAGGCTATGTTTCTCAAATTCTTAAAGGTGAGTTTAATTACACTCTTAAAAAGCTTATTGAAATTTCTCTAGCAGTCGGCAAGATTCCGCAAATCGAATATAAAACTGTAGCAGACGTAATAGCAGAAGATAAACAAACACAATTTATAACTGCTATTACCGATGTTCGCCCTGAGCTAAAAAGAATCGATTTCGAATTGATAAACTTTAGTTCAATGGAAGTACAGCCATCCATGGTTGCCTAACATTAATATGAATGATGGAACCAAAACCCATAAATGTTACAACGCTTTTTAAGTCGCTAGAATTAGTTTCGTTCAATGCCTACGAAAAGCCTCTAGATTTAGAAATCGACATTAATAAGATAACTTTTGGTATGAGCCTTAACTATAGATTAAATGCAGAGGAAAGGCTGGTAACCATTTTTACTCCAATTGACATATTTTCCGATGAAAGCAAATCGATAAAATTAGGATCAATTAATGTTAAAGGCGAGTTTGTTGTCGAGAATTTTGAGGAGATTCAACTGAATCAACAATTGCCTGCACAGGTAGTTGCAATTTACGTTGGAGTCATGATTTCATCCGTTCGCGGCATGCTCAAGTTGCTGTCAAAAGGCACGTCATTTGAAGCAGCCATTATCCCTATTATTAACCCGTTGGCGTTGCTTCAATCTACTGAATTGAAACCGACTGAGGCTATTTAAAGCTATCTAATAAACTCCACTATATACTCCGAACTATACTCGTTCGCTTCGCTGTCTTTCACAAACAGACGTGCCCGTTGGCCAAGCTTTAGGCAGGTGTTTTTGTTTGCAATGTCTTCGGGCGTGTTCATTGGCTGAAGA
The DNA here is from genome assembly GCA_025370075.1 of Chryseotalea sp. WA131a. Lineage (NCBI taxonomy): Bacteria > Pseudomonadati > Bacteroidota > Cytophagia > Cytophagales > Chryseotaleaceae > Chryseotalea > Chryseotalea sp. WA131a. The sequence continues at coordinate 3,871,409 of CP073016.1, forward strand.
GATGGGTACCAAAGTACGCGACCTGGTTTTGTCAATAACAATTGCGGCTTGCTCCATTCAATGGCATGATTGCCTTTGCCCAAATCTTTGTTCATGTTAAATGAAATATAAATGCTGCTCCCTTTCCACTTGGGCTCTTCCACTTTACCCATCAACATCACCCAACATTGAAGGTATTCGTTCCAACTGACAGACGGCCCCCAATGGTATTGCCCTGCTTTGGAAGCCGGTCCACCGCCTTCTTTGGTTGGAATTTGTATTGAAGGTATAGGTTTTCCAATGGTGGTGTAATCAGCAGAAAAACTCTCGCCATTCCACCGTTTCGCTTTTCCGGTTGGATCATCTAAATCAGCAATTTTTATTCGTGCCACGCTTATGCATTGCCCGCTCCATTCTTTTTCTTGCTCGTAATCTTCATGCAAATATTTTTCGGGGTAGCTGTACTCACCATAAAAAAGATACAAATATTCTCCGCTGGCAACAGCCGATGGATCACCCACGCCACCCGCAAATGTCAGCGATACGTTATCGGGTTTTAAAATCATATTGGGTTGTGTGTCTTCAATAAAAATCCCACGGTCTGTCCAACTCTTTCCACCATCAACAGATTTCATGATACCGATGCGGCACACAGCCGCGGCTGATTCTGGTCCGCGCAATCCTTCTGGCCAATTTTCATTCTTATACCCGAGCCCCGTTACCGAATCGAATGGAAGTGTTTGAGGATAGTTTTCATTATGATAGATGCCATACAACGTCTTTCCTGATGTGTCGTCCGGGTCTTGATACATGGTTTCAAACCACACGGCACCGTGTAGTCCCATTTCTGTGGGCAATACATTTTTAGGTAAAAGGGGACTACTAAACTTCTCGCGAGGCGTAAGAAAAACCTCATCGGCATTTTTGCCACTGGCGTATTTAAGATCGCGTGCATCACCCCACACTGGGTCTTCTCCATACTTGCCCGGAAAAATTCGCAGTGTGTCACCAATCCACGCTTCTGCCATGTTGCAATCCACAAACGAATTGAAAACAAACTTTTTGGTAGTAATCAATTCAAAGTGAGGTTCGCGGCTACTTTCATTTCTGCAAGCAAACACCACGATTGCTAAAAACGCTATTTTGTTCACTGTTTTGTTTAATGTGTTCATCATGTTTAAAGGTAAAAATAATACCACAATTTTTTTAAAATTTATTCATTTCTATGCGCACTATAAATTGTAACTTTCAGTTTAGATTATACTTATGTGGCGATGGATTTTATTGAGCGGTTGGTTTTTTTCGCTGAGCGCATCGGCTCAAACGCATATTTTGCAAGGGGTTGTATTGGATTCAGTTGGGCTTAGTCTTTCGCAAGCCCACATTCAAACCTCCATTAAAAAATCAGCCGTCACCGACTCAGCGGGCAGCTTTCTCATTCAAGTTCCGAAAGGAAAATTCCAAATCACTATTTCTTATACAGGCTATAAAAAATTTTCTCAGTCTCTTTCCATTGCCCGCGATACGATCATTTATTTTTTTCTTCAAACCAAAAATGAAGAACTAAATGAAATCATTGTGACAGCCGACCGCACATTGCAATCCGATCAATTTGAAACCACGCGCATGAGTACCAACACACTCAGTGGCAAAGAAATCAGTTCGATACCGGTGTTAGGTGGGGAAGCCGATTTGATCAAAACGATTCAACTATTGCCAGGTGTTACCAAAGGCGCGGATGGCACCACCGATTTATTTGTGCGTGGCGGTGCGGCCGATCAAAATTTAGTTATGTTAGATGGTGCTCCGGTTTACAACACCGGTCACTTGTTTGGTTTCCTTTCGGTCTTTAATTCAGATATGTTAGATAAAGTGGAGTCCATTAATGGAGCCTTCCCTTCTGAATACGGTGGCCGGCTTTCGTCCATTTTAGATGTGAGTTCAAAATCAACGATGCCCAATCGCACCAAGTTGAAAGGAAATATCGGTTTGTTGGCCAGTCGATTAATGATTGAGCAACCAATTGTAAAAGATAAATTGGCGATATGGGTAGCGGGCAGGCGAACGTATGTCGATCAGGTAATTCGATTGACAGGTGAAGAACTTCCCTATTTTTTTTACGACCTGAATGCGAAAGTAATTTATAAACCCAATGCCCGCGATCGCATGGAGTTTACGATTTACGAAGGCAACGATGTGTTGGATTTTTCACGCGCGCCCCGCGCCACATTGCGCAACCGCAACATCACCAATAGTTTTACACTCGGCAACAGTACACAAACTTTTTTGTGGAAGCGAAATTTTTACAATTTTAATACCACACTCTCCCTTTATCGAACCGTATTCCAGTACAACATTCAAAGTACGTTTACAGACAACGCACTATTTGTTAACTCTAGTATTGTAGACGTAGGTGGTAAATGGATCATCGCCTCTGATTCGCTAAAGAAAAAAATTTCAGTGAAGGGCGGTGTGGAAATGGTGCAGCATCAAGTAGCGCCCAATCGCATCACTACCACGGGCGAGATTTCGGATATTTTAAAATCAGGAGCGACTACACCCCAAACCGCACTTGAAACCAGCGGATTCTTTCATGTAGACGGGTCGCTCACTCCGCGATTGCGGTTCAATGCGGGCGCGCGCGTTTCATCTGCCTATGTTGACAATACGTTTTATGTTAATCCAGAACCTCGGGTGGCTTTTCGTTATGCGATCGATTCGCTCACTGCTATAAAAGCCAGTTACTCGCGCATGGCGCAGTATTTACACCGAGTGTCCAGTGCTGCCGTGGCATTCCCCACCGATATTTGGTATCCGGTTACATCGCGCGTAAAACCTCAGACGGCCGATCAGATTGCGCTGGGTGTTCAGCGGACTTTTCCAAAACAAAATGTATACGTCAGTGTAGAAGGCTATTATAAATGGATGCACGATTTAATTGGGTATAAAGAAGGAGCAAGTTTGCTGCTCAATACCAATTTTGAAAATCAGTTGGTCCAAGGTAAAGGACTTTCTTACGGGTTGGAAGTGTTGATAAAAAAGGAAAGCGGAAAATTGACGGGATGGATCAGCTACACGCTGGCAAAATCAGAACGACAATATGATGAAGTAAATAATGGCGATTGGTTTTTGGCCCGATACGATCGCAGGCACAATTTGGCGGTGGTAATGAACTATCAATTATCGAAGAGATGGTCGGTGAGCTCGGTGTTTGAATTTATTTCTGGTTCACGGTTCACACCCATCATTGGGCAATATGTTGTGCCTTCTCCTTCACTGGGCGGCATCGATTTGATTCCAGTCTTTGCACCTATCAATTCAGTGAGGTTGGCCGACACACACCGACTGGATGTTGGAATAAAATACCGTACACGCACCGACAAAAAATTGCAAGGCGAATGGTTTGTGGGTGTGTACAATGTGTACAACCGTGCTGCTCCTATCGGGATCGTCATTCGCCCCAATGGCGATGGTTCGTTTCGCTACGAGCAGCCCGGGCTTTTTGGATTGCTGCCTTTTGTGAGTTATGGATTTAAATTTTAATGAGATGAAAATAGTCGTGCATTTTTTATTGACAATTGTCATTGCTGTTTTTGCATCATCGTGTATCCCAACGCCATTGCCCATCGATGACATTGCAAAGTTGCAACCGAAAGTAGTGGTGTCATCGCAAATGCTTCCTGGAGGGGCGCTGGTAATACTCATCACCAAAAGTGTGAGTGCACTTGAAGCAGGATGGGGCTCCAATCCTGAAGATGTATTGAGCAAAGCGGCTATCAGCGATGCCGAGGTAACTATCTCCGTGGGTGATGCGATAGTTGCGCTGCCCAACTTGGGCGATGGATTGTATGGCAACATCAATCTCGATTTGCAACCCAACCGTGATTATATGCTAAAAGTAAAAACACCCGAATTAGGCGAAGTATATTCCATCACGCAGATGAAACCATTCGTTCCGTTTCGAAGTGTGCAAGCGACTTTGTTCAAATCACAATTTGATTCAGTTGCCAATGTGAGCTACAGTTTGCAAGATTTGCCAGGTCCCAATTGGTACATGGTGAATGTTCAAAAATTTTCGCAGACGCAACAAATTACATCGTTGCTAAACCCAAGGGTGTTTACGCACCTGCGAAGCGACAGTGCCGTGGACGGAAAAATTTTGGAAGAAGAATTCAAAGTTTTGTTTAGACGATTTAAAGTGGGCGATACGGTAGCGGTAACAATGGCCAGTATCAGCCAAGAGTATTATCAATTTTTGAAAACAAGATTTGACAGACGATACAGTGCCGGGGCCTTTGCCACGGAGCCGCTTAATTTTAAAAGTAATGTGAATGGTGGCTTAGGGTATTTCAATCTGTTTTTGCCCGATGCGCGTCTGTTTGTATTGGAGTAAATGTCGTTTGACTGATGTAACGACATTTTAACTTTCGTGAATGTTAGGGCAATTACCTTTTTGCATTTTGAAGTATGAAAATTATGCGATCACTCACTTTCATTTTTATTTTGGCAACCACCATTATAGCGCAGGGCCAAACTTTTTCGGCCAACTTTACGCGCGAGCAAGTGGGCGGAACAATCACCAACCCAACCGTAATGGCCTTTGCCCCGGACGGACGGATTTTTGTCGCAGAGCAATCGGGCACGCTAAGAGTAATCAAAAATGGTACACAGCTCACCACTCCGTTTATCACACTCACGGTCAATTCTTCAGGCGAGCGTGGGTTGATCGGCATCGCTTTTGATCCAGATTTTCTAACCAACAATTTTATCTACTTATACTACACGATTAGCACCGCTCCGTTAAAAAACCGAATCAGTCGATTTACGGCCAATGGTGATGAAATGGTTCAGAATCAAATCCAGCAACTTTATGGGTAAGTTCAGCCTACCACAAATCGATATCCTATTCCTTTAATGGTAATGATTTCAATAGCGGGATCAGCTCTTAAAAATTCACGAAGCTTGGTGACATAAACATCCAAGTTTCTGGAGTTGAAGAAAGAATCATCGCCCCATACGCGCATCAAAATGGTTTTGCGATCAATATTGTTGTTTTGATTTTCAGCAAGAATTTGCAGTAACATCGCCTCGCGATGCGAAAGCTTTCGGACAGCTCCATCCTTGAGCAGCTCATACCGCTGTGGGGCGAACTCGAATTTGCCGATGGTTATATTTTCTTTTTGAACCGTTGACCGCTTTTGTGTGAGTTGTAACAGGTTATTGATACGCACAATCAACTCTTCCATGCTAAAAGGTTTTTTCAAGTAGTCGTTGCCGCCTACGCCAAAGCCTTTTATTAAATCCTCGGTTTGGTTTTTAGCCGTTACAAAAATGATGGGCATCAGTGCATTTACTTTACGGATGTCTTGCGCAATAGCATAACCATCTTTATGCGGAAGCATGATGTCCAGCACACAGATATGGGGTTGAGCCGATTGAAAAGCAGCGAGGGCTTGGCTGCCATCATTTACCATCACTACTTCAAACTCACGGCTTTCCAAGCTTTCTTTCACAATGCGTCCCAGAAAGGGTTCGTCTTCAACGTACAAAATTTTTGTTTTGGTCATCTTCTTATTTTGGTAAGTTGATAACAAAATTACTTCCCTTGCCTGGTTCACTGTCTACGTCAATCGTTCCTTTGTGCGCTTTCACCACTGCGTACACATAACTCAGCCCCAATCCATATCCCTTCACAGTGTGCACATCGCCTGTGGGCACACGAAAGAATTTTTCGAAAATCTTTTTCTTGAACTCAGGCGCAATACCCACACCTTTGTCTTGTATCGAAAGCGTGATTTGGTGCGCTTCTTCTTTTAAATAGATTGTAATCGTAGGGTTTTCCGTACTATACTTCAATGCGTTGTCGAGTAAATTGTAAACTACATTGGTTAAATGTATCAGGCCACCACGCAATGTAAAGTCGTTGCCGCCTTTCTTAATCTCAACAGTCGCTTTTGATTTTTCAAAAACCAACTTCAACGATTGAACGGTTTGCTCAACTATTTTTTCAAGGTCAACAGCCTCTGGATCAAAGTCAACGCCTCGATTTTCGAACACAGAAGTTTTTAAAATTTTATCAGTCAGTAGCGATAGGCGACTCAATTCATTTTGGGCAATAGTTAAATACTCGTGTGTAAGCGCTGGGTTTTCTAATCCCTTAAAGTTTTTTAATGCCTCCAACGCTACGCCCACGGTGGTAACAGGCGTTTTTAATTCATGCGTCATGTTGCTGATGAAATCGTTTTTCAGTTCGGCCAACCGCTGTTGTGCCCGAATGTTTCGATACAACATTAAAAATGAAATCGCAGTAAGTGAAGTAAGGAAAATAGAAAACAAGATTTGCGGGGTCATCCGCTTTAGGATAAACCCGTTTAACCCACTAAAGTCCGATTTGAATCCGCCAGCAGGGGTGAGCACAAATTGCTCGTCATGAAGGGGCATCCGCTTTCTGAAATTTATGGCAGGCGCAACGGAAGTGATCGAAAATTCAATGGGTAGATTTGATTTTTTTAATGTATCTAAAAACTTCTTTCGCACATCTTTCTCGCTTAGCATTTCGTCCGTTAGGTTAATGTAGAAGGCTCTGTTGCCCTTGCTGCCTTTTATTTTTTCGGCCAATGGTTTGAGAAAATCATCCAACGAATCTTTTCTGTTCTGTCCAGAAACAAAAACTTGAATATTGGCACGTTTCTGTGTGTCGGAAAGCTTTAGTCCCTTTTTTATAATACCGCTAGAAGTAATTTTTAATGAGTCTCGCCATTCAATTCGGGCAAAACTTTCCTCTGCAGGAAATGCGTTTATATTTTTCTTGAACAACGAATCACTCATGGAAAAAACTACTTCCCTGAAAAGGGCGTGCAAATCTTTGTTCAGGCGTTGATGCTCATCGTTATAAACACTACGTAACCAAAACGCTTGCAATACCAATAGCAATACGATGCTGCTGATAATGAGTGATAATGTCAAGGTGTTTTTAGTGGCCTTCATCATAACAAAAGTACGAGGTTTCACCACTTGTAAAGAGCGCTTTAACCTTATTTAACATTCCTTTCAGAACTATTAACCTACCCCTGCCATCTATGGCCGTAGATTTACAGCATAAATGAAATTTCAACCTTATATGAAAAAACTAATACTGATTGCCGGTATACTGGTATCGCTGACTGCCTTTGAAGTTGTGTTTGGTCAAACCAATTCTGGCGTGATTGATTTCGAAACCAAATTGAATTTGCATCGCACATTGCCTCCCGGTCGTGAAGGCATGAAGAGTATGCTTCCCGAATTTCGTACCAACAAAAATCAATTATTCTTCAATGAAAATGAATCGCTTTACAAAGTGGTTATCGAAGATGAAGAAGATGAGCCACAAGGTGGTGGAGTTGTTATGCGATTTCAAATGCCCAACAACGAAATGTATTTGAACCAAGCCGAGGGCAAGAGCATCTCGAAGGAAGAATTTTTTGGTAAAACTTATTTAATTGAAGACTCTATTAAAGTTCCTGCTTGGAAATTCGGAACGGAAACCAAAACCATTGCTGGCTATGAATGCCAAATGGCTTATTATACGGATCTATCAGGTCCGAGAGGCAAGCAGGAAATTACAGCATGGTACACCACTAAATTGCGTCCGTTTTTAGGGCCAGAAAGATTTCGGTCATTGCCAGGTGCAGTATTGGCAATTGATGTCAACAATGGTGAGCGTGTAATAGTGGCTAGAAAAATAGCGTTACGTGAATTGAAAAAGAAAGAACTGCTTGCACCTACTACAGGGGAAAAAGTTACCCGAGCAGAATTTGTTAAACAACGCGATGAGCAAATGAAGAAAATGGGCGGCAGTGGCGGAATGATTATCCGAAACTAAAAGGTTGGCAGTCGATAGGATGCGGTCGGCAGGTTAGCGAGTACTTTTTCGAGTTTGATTTTCAAAATTCTTTAATACTAAAGATGAAAAATTTTATTGCCTTCTTTTTTCTAATGATGGGCGTGTCCGTAGCAGTGGCACAGAAGTTTTCCGTTACAGGTACGGTGACGGACACCGTGCGCAGTCCATTGCCTTCTTCTACTGTCATGCTGCTCAATCCCAAAGATTCTACGCTCGTCAACTTTGGCGTAACCGATTCGAAAGGGTTGTTTGAAATCAAAGGCGTGAACCAAGGTGATTATTTATTGAAAATCACTTTCGTGGGATATGCATCCTTTGAAAGGAAGATCTCTGCTAGTGGTAATTCACCCATCGTAAATGTTGGGTTTATCAAGATGCAGCCGCAAAATTTGCAGTTGAGCGAAGTCGTAATACGAGGGGAGAAAGCACCTGTAACGGTAAAGCGCGATACGATAGAGTTTAACGCGGGTTCGTTCAAAACAAAAGCGAATGCCAACGTAGAAGATTTGTTGAAAAAAATGCCTGGCATGGAAGTGGATACCGATGGAACAGTGCGCGCACAAGGGCAAGAGGTGCAAAAGGTGATGGTGGACGGTCGCGAGTTTTTCGGTCGCGACCCAAAGTTGGCCACACGCAATTTGCCAGCCGATGCGGTTGACAAAGTGCAAGTGTTCGATAAAAAATCTGATCAAGCAGTTTTCACTGGTATTGATGATGGAATAAAAGAGAAAACAATCAACCTTGAATTGAAAGAAGACAAACGCAATGGTGCTTTTGGGAATGTGATGGCAGGCTATGGTACGAACGACCGCTTTCAAGGCAAGGCAAGTATCAATCGGTTTGGCAAAGGGCAGCAGCTTTCGTTTTTAGGGATGGGCAATAATATCAACGAACAAGGTTTTTCGTTTGGTGATTTTATGAATTTTACTGGGGGCTCTCAACAAATGATTGGTGGTGGTGGCGGAAGAGTGAACATTCAAATCGATGATAACAATAACAACGGTGTTCCCCTCAACTTTGGTGGAAGGCAGAACGGCATCATGACAAACTATGCAGGTGGCGTAAACTTTAATCGTGACTTAAGCAAGAAAACACAATTGACTTCTAACTATTTTTATAATCGCATCGACCAGAACATTTCGCAACTCACTAATCGAATCAACTACTTGCCCCAGGATAGTACTTATTTCTTCAATCAAGATAGCCGGCAAGTAAACACGAACGATAACCATCGTGCTAATTTCATGATTGACCATAAAATTGATTCAGCCAACTCCATAAAGTTCACCAATAACTTTACGTACTCGAATTCCAACCAGCAATCGCAAACACTGAGCAAAACCACCACTACTGATAACACGCTGCAAAATTTGAGCAATCGAATAAATACCAATAACCAGCTAAGTGCAAACCTAAACTCCAGTTTGTTGTATCGGCACCGCTTCGCCAAAAAAGGTCGCTCGTTTTCAACCAATTTTTCTGCCATCCTAAGCCAAACAGATAGTAAAGGCGATTTGCAATCGACAAATGACTTTTTTGGTAATAACCCAGGCCGACAAGATATTTTGCAACGCAATACACAGACTAATAGTAATCAAACGTACGGTGCCACTTTTACTTACACTGAGCCGTTGGGCGGAAGAAAATATTTGGAAGCATCGTATGCCTTTCGCACCAACCGTAATGAAGTAAACCGCGAAGTTTTTGATGAGAATGGAGGCAATTCAACTATCAACACCAACCTGAGCAATAAATACAACAGCAATTATTTGTATAGCCGCCCGGGCATCTCCTTCCGCATGAATCGCCAAAAGTATAGTGTGACCACAGGTGTAAGCTATCAAAACACACATCTAAATGGAGACTTGATTTTGCGCAACGTAAAAATCAATCGCACATTCGAAAATATTTTGCCTGTTGCACGCTTCAATTATGATTTCAGCAACTTCAAACACTTGCGCTTTGATTACGAGACTTCCATGCAAGAGCCAACCATTCAGCAATTGCAGCCTGTGGTTGATAATAGTGATCCTCTCAATCTTACTGTTGGTAATCCCGAGTTGCGGCCAGCTTACGAGCATAACATAAGTGCTAACTACACCACTTTCAATCCAAGCAAGTTTATCAATCTTTTTGCTTTTCTCACAGCCACCTATACCACTAGTGCTATTGCCAGTTCACAAACTGTCAATCAAAGTTTGATTCGTACCACCAAGCCAGTGAATGTAAGTGATAACTTGATGCTGGTGGGTAACGTTAGCTTTGGATTTCCAGTAAAGAAACTAAACAGTCGTTTTAGCATTGGCCCAACGGGTACTTACCTCAACATGATAAATGTTTTGAATGAGAAACCCAATCGCACATGGAATGAGACACTTGGGGGCACGGTTCGGTATAACTATACCTTTAAAGAGATTTTGATTATAGATTTGAGTGCTAATCTCAGCTGCCAACAAACTCGTTATGACAATGCCCAACAAAATCAGGCATTTGTAAACCAAACCTATACCTCAGAGATAAATCTGACTTTCTTAAAGAACTATCAATTTAACAATAACTTCAGTTACTACAAATACAACAGCGAGACGACTTCGTTCAGTCAAACCATTCCGATATGGAATATTTCATTCTCTCGTTTCCTTCTTAAAAACAATGTGGGTGAATTAAAAATCGGAGTCAACAATTTGCTCGACCAAAGTATAAGTGTCAACCAAACCGCCACGGCTAACTATTTGCAACAAACAACATCTAACAATTTGGGTCGCTATTTTATGGTCAGCTTTACCTATGCCCTCAATAAACAACTCAATCCGATGGGAGCAGGAAGGAGAGGCGGGGAAATGCGGATGATCATCAACAATTAGTAGTTTATTTAGTAGGGTGATAGGCACTGTCTCTTGCAAAGGAGCAGTGCTTTTCATTTTAAAAAAACTTTGCGCCTTTGCGTCTTTGCGTGAAATCATCGCCTAACTTTGCTCCATGCCGAAACTTCTTTTCATTACTCTTGTATTGATGTCACAGTCTCTCCATTCTCAAATTTATCTCCCCAAATTCGATGTGCAAGGGCATCGCGGGGCGCGCGGATTAAAACCAGAAAATACAATCCCTGGATTTTTAACCGCCTTAGATTATGGAGTGACTACCTTAGAGCTAGATGTTGTGATCACCAAAGACAAGCAAGTAGTGGTTTCGCACGAACCGTGGATGAACTTTGCCATTTGCACCACGCCCGAAGGCCAACCGATTACCGAAAAGGAAGAAAAGAATTTTAACATTTATCAGCTTACCTACGATCAAGTGAAGCAATTTGATTGCGGGGCAATTGGCAACGCACGGTTTCCCGAACAAGAGAAAATTAGAACCAGTAAGCCGTTGTTAAGTGAGGTTATTGTGGCAGCCGAAAACCACATCAAAAGCTATACACGATACGAAGTAGATTACAACATTGAAATAAAATCAGAAAAGGAATTGGACGGTAAATTTCAACCTTCGCCTGAAGAATTTTCTGATTTAGTTTTTAGTCTCATCGACCAATACTTGCCGCTCGATCGGGTGGTCATTCAATCATTTGATTTTAGGGTGTTGAAATACTTTCACGAAAAATATCCGCAGGTGCGCTTGGCTGCGCTAGTCGAAAATGAAAAAGGTGCGGAAGAAAATTTGAAAGAACTTGGCTTTGTACCGTCTATTTATAGTCCATACTTCAAATTATTGAAAAAAGAGATTGTGAAAGAGCTTCGCGGCAAAGTGGTAGATTCTACCGATAAGCAGCAAGTCAAAATGCGTGTCATCCCGTGGACGGTGAACGAAGAAAAGGATATGCTCGCCATTAAAGGGATGGGGGTGGATGGCTTCATTACGGACTACCCCAACCGTGCGGCCAAGTATAAGTTGACACTGAGTATCAAGCGGGATTAGCTCTTCTTTTTGGTGTGGGCCGCCAAAAAATCGAATCTACTTGCACCATTTGCGCAAAAGAGTTAAACAAGCTTATTTTTTTTCTTGAATAAGGCTTGGTTTTTAGCAATTTACCCATGCCTATTTTGATGGATTTTAGCTCCGATTCATATATTTGTAGTCCTTTACAACAGTTATAAATAGAATCTATGTTAGTTCTCACTTCCATTGTGGCATTTACAGCAGTTATTTTGTTGTTGGTTGCCTTGTTGATTTTTGCTCAGAAGCAGTTGGTTCAGTCGGGGCCGGTTAAAATCCTTATAAATGGTGAAAAAACCATCACAGTGTCTGCTGGTAGCTCCTTGCTATCGACCCTGGCCAACGAAAAGATATTTTTGCCCTCCGCCTGCGGTGGCGGTGGCACGTGTGCCATGTGCAAATGCGTGGTAGAATCGGGTGGGGGAGATGTATTGCCAACTGAAGTGGGCCATCTTTCAAGGGCAGAGCAAAAGGAGCATGTTCGTTTGGGTTGCCAAGTAAAAGTGAAGCAAGATTTGAACATCCGCATACCCGAAGAAATTTTTGGTATCAAAAAGTGGGAATGCGAGGTAGTGAGCAACTACAACGTGTCTACCTTTATAAAAGAGTTTGTGGTGAAGTTGCCGCCTGGCGAAACCTTGAAGTTTGAAGCAGGCGGTTACATTCAGATTGATGTACCAATCATCAATGTCGACTTTAAAACCATGGACATCAAACCACACCCCGAATTGGGTCATAGCAACCCTGAGGTTTTCAAACCTGACTGGGATAAGTTTAAGCTGTGGGATTTGAAAATGAAAAACGAGGAGCCGATTTTCCGCGCCTACTCGATGGCCAACCACCCTGCCGAAGGCAACATTGTAATGCTCAACATACGTATTGCTACGCCACCGTGGGATCGTGCCAATAACAAATGGATGGATGTGAATCCAGGTATTTGTTCATCGTACGTGTTCTCGCGCAAGCCAGGCGATAAGGTTACCATCTCTGGCCCTTACGGGGAATTCCATATCAACAAAACACAGCGTGAGATGGTGTACATTGGTGGCGGTGCAGGCATGGCTCCATTGCGTGCGCAGATTTTCCATTTATTCCACACCGAAAAAACCAAGCGCAAAGTTTCATATTGGTACGGTGGCCGCTCAAAGAAGGAATTGTTTTATGTAGACCACTTCCGCAAAATCGAAAAAGAGTTTCCGAATTTCAATTTCCATATTGGTTTGTCCGAGCCTTTGCCGGAAGATAATTGGAAAGTGAAGAAGAGTTTAGATGATAAAGAAGCGGACGGTTATTTGGGCTTCATCCACAAATGTTTGTACGATAATTATTTGGGCAACCATCCCGCACCCGAAGATGTAGAATACTATTTGTGTGGCCCTCCGTTGATGAATGCGGCCGTATTGAAAATGCTCGATGACATGGGCATACCAAAAGAGAACGTTCGCTTTGATGATTTTGGAGGTTAAAACTCTCGATGAATCTGGCAAAAGCAAAAGACCTCTGCAAAGAGGTTTTTTTGTTTTCTGCAATTTGTAAGAACAGGCGCCTATTTTTTCGGGTGATCAATCAACAATCTAGTGTGCAATAATTCTTTTGCTTACATTCGTTTGCAAATTCAATACATGGATCTCACCATACTCTTCTCACCCATTCCCGAATCAATTTATTCGCAGCCGTATCCCAATAATTCATTTTTTAAAAATATAAGGGCTTATACCGAAAAGATTCCCGATTACAAAGATGCCCACATCGCCATCATCGGGGTGAAAGAAGAACGCGGCACGCAAACCAATGTTGGCGCTGCCAAAGGACCTGATGAGATCAGGAAGAAACTCTATCATTTAAAAAAGGGATCTGGTACGTATCGAATAGTCGATTTAGGAAACCTGAATGTTGGTATTGATTTGGATGAAACCTACGTGCGGTTGAGTGAAGTTTGCCGCATGCTGCTCGAAAGCAATGTGTTGCCGGTGATTATAGGAGGAACGCATGATTTGGATTACGGCCAATACAGCGGCTATGAAAACATGGAGAAGTTGGTGAACCTTTTGAATATCGATGCATTTTTGGATTTGGAAGACGATAAGCAGGCACCGAATGCAAATAGGCACATACACAAAATTTTGTTGCACGAGCCCAACTACCTGCTCAGCTATACGCACTTGGCCCATCAAACTTATTTGATCGATGCGCAATCTGTGGCCATATTGGAAAAACTATATTTTGAGGCATTTCGCATTGGGCAAATGAGGACCAACTTAGCCGAAATTGAGCCAGCTATCAGAAATGCAGACTTGCTTTCTTTTGATGTAACAGCGATCAAATCGGCCGATGCACCCGGCAATGCAAATGCCCAAGCTTTTGGCTTAACAGGTGAAGAGGCATGCCAACTGTGTTGGTATGCGGGCCTCAACGAAAAGTTGAGTTCGGCTGGATTTTATGAATACAACCCCGAGGCGGACGATGTGCATAAGAAAACGGCTTCTGTTATTGCCACCATGATTTGGTATTTTATTGAGGGATATTATCACCGAAAGGGCGAGACGAATTTTAAAGGAAACGATTTTTTGAAATATGTGGTATCCATGCCGGTAGAACCCGAGACTATTGCATTTTATAAAAGTAAGGTGACGGAGAAGTGGTGGATGGAAATTTCGCAGCATAGGCCGGGAGCGCGCTACTTACGCAATACCATTGTCCCCTGCAGTTACAACGATTATCAAACTGCATCGCGTGGAGAATTGCCTGAGCGATACATTAGTGCATTGGCAAAAATTAATTAAGCCATGCGTAGTTTTTTAATTCTTTTGTGCAGTGTAGTAGTAGTTGGTTGCACCCAAAATGATCCACAAACCATTGTAGACAAAGCTATCGCAGCCGCAGGAGGTGATCACTATTTGCATTCAACAATTCAGTTTGATTTTCGGGACCGCCACTATATTGCCACGCGCGAAGGTGGAAAATTTTCGTACGAACGTATTTTTAAAAGCGACAAAGATTCAACCCAAACCATTCACGACTTTGTCGGCAATAGTGGATTTAGGAGGGAGATCAATGGCGTGATTGCAGAGGTAGCTGATTCCATGAGAGTAAAATACAGTGCCTCCACTAATTCTGTTGTTTACTTTGCGCTATTGCCCTACGGATTAAATGACGCTTCTGTAAAAAAGAAATTTTTAGGCACCACAGAATTGGATGGCAAAAGTTTTTATAAAATTGAAGTTACCTTTGGTAAGGAGGGTGGAGGAGAAGATTATGAAGATGTGTTTAACTATTGGATCGATACAGAAGATTATTCAATAAGATATCTCTCGTATTCGTTTAGCGAAGAGGGAAAAATCGGGTACCGATTCCGCAAAGCCATCAACCCGCGAAGAGTAGAGGGTATTTTATTTTTGGATTACATTAATTTAAAGCCGAAGGGAACGGAGACATTGCAACAACTGGAAGACCTTTTTAAGAGAGGTGAATTAGAAGAATTGAGTAAGATTGAATTATCAAGAATTTTAGTTGAAATAAAATGACGCCAAGAAGCTTTTCTCAGACTTGTTGCTTTTATTGAGAAGAAAAAACGAGGTAGCGATTAATCTTCCTCCTCTTCCTTAACCCCAACCTTTACAAAAGCTGCATGTCGTGGTGCGGGGCATTTTTTCCCATCTCCTTTGATGGCGGCCCACAGCACCTCGTTAAATTCATCATCTGGCACACTGTCTTCTTTTCGGAAATTGAACTTTTCGCTTTTTCGTTGCCATTCGTTCATCGCCACGTTCCGCTCAAACAAATTCATTTCGGCTGGAACCGAATTGAAGGGTGTAAGGTTAGGCTCTGCATTAAAACTTCTCCAGAGTGTTTCAGCAGCCGCATCGTATTGGCTCATCGGGGACAAACCTAAAATCATTTCAATGGTGTGCAACACTGATGCGGTGGAGTACATGGTGTGGTCAATATAATTTCGCTTCACAAAACCACCGGCCACAAAAAGCAAACTGCGGTGTGCATCCACATGGTCGGGCCCGTTTTGGGCATCGTCCTCCACAATAAAAATGGCGGTCTCTTTCCAAATCTTACTCTTGCTTAAATATTCTACAAATAATCCCACGGCATAGTCGTTGTCGGCTACGTGGGCCTGTGGTGTTGGTCTGCCCAATCGCAAGCCCTCCGTGTGGTCGTTTATAAACCGCAGGGTGTTGAGCCGCGGCACTTGGTTGATGGCAAGTAGCGAATCAAAATCATGTTTCCATTGATAAAACCGGGTAGTGTCCATCACCGATTCATCCCAGCTGGTAAACTTTTTGCAGAAGTGCCCTTCCAGCACGGGAATGTTTGCCTTGCCATTATCGGCAAATTCGCCATACGTTCGGTATGAAACACCAGCGCGTTTACAAAAATCCCAAATGAATCCGTTTTTATTATTGGCAATTTCTCGCGTCCCTTCAGCATCGTAGGTGCCTCCGCGCCCACCATAGCTGGTCACCCAATTTTTTTCAAGGTAGTCAGTGGCATATCCTCCCAAGCTCCAATTATGTCCATCGGCACTTACTTCACCGTTCACATAAAAATTATCATAGAGTACAAAATCCTTGACGAGGGCATGTTGGTTAGGAGTATTTTTCTTTCCAAACAAAAGTAAAGTAGTGTCTCCATTTCCACCGGACACATCGCTCAATACTTGGTCGTACGTGCGGTTTTCTTTGATGACATAAAAAACATATTTGATGGGCGATGGTTGACCAAGTTTTGTAGGAATAGGGTTGCCTACTTGGCCGGCTGTTTCTGTTTCAGATTTTTTGGTATAGGGCGAGTTGGCATACACCGCCTGCGAAAATGAAGCCAACTGTTTTTCGTCCGGTGCTGAAATGAAGCTAAGCGTGCCTTTGAACAAACCCCCGATGTATTGCACTTCTTCGGCCTTTTTGGTATCGCCTTGTTGATAATTTACTTTTTGTTTTTTCTTTACCGGACTTGGGCCCATTGGGTTGGGCAGCGAAGAAAAACCTTTTCCATTGGCCACCAATAAAGTGGAACCAACGGTGCGCACCACGGTGGGGTACCATCCCACAGGAATAAATCCTTTACTCTGGCTGTTGCCGGGATTGGAAACATCAAATACAGCCAGGCAATTATTATCGGCATTGGCGATGTAAAGGTATTTGCCATCACTACTCAACGCCACGCTGTTGCTTGTTGAGCCGCTTGGAGCATTGGGATAAAGTGCTGCATTCAATACTTCAATTTCTTTTTTCTTCGATAAGTCGATGACCGAAACAGAGTTGTCGTTGGCATTGGCTACAAAAAGAAATTGATTGTTTTTGGATAGCACCATATCATTCGGGTTATCACCCACTTTGATTTCGCCTTCAATGGTTAATTGTTGGGTATTGATTAAAACAATTCGGTCACAACCCCAGCACGAAACATACAGCCGCTTTTTATCTTTCGACAACAAACACGTATATCCTTCGCCAGCTAGTTTTATTTGTTTGAGAATGCCTTTGGTTTTAGTGTCCACTACATAAATGGAATTATTGTCTTTCGTGGTAACGTATAATCGATTCTGAGCGTCATCAAGCGCCAGCCCGGCAATTGAAATTTTTTCCGGCCACGGTTTTCCGATCACGATGGTATCCAAAATGGTAAGTTTATTTTGCTGCGTGGAATAGCGCACCACCCAGTTGTCATTTCCACCCGATGCGTAAAGTGTTTTACTATCGGCACTAAAGGTTAAGCCAAGCCACGCCTTGCCAATGATTTTTGTATCAACAACCTGTTGTGTTTTCAAATCAATCAACTGAATGGATTGTGTGCTCTGTCCGTTGTTGGTAACGGCTGCCAGTTTTTGATTGGGTGCAATGGAAATATTTAACGGCAAATCGCCTAGCTTAATACTGCTGCCCACAGGGCTTAACTTCCAGCCCGTAGGCAATGTAATTTGATTGGCTTTTAATTGTTCTAGGGTTTGGGCACACAGCGATGAACCTGCCGTCAATACCAAAAGGAGAAGTAGATTTTTCATTGTTGCTAATTGATTCTGGTCAAAGCTAATCGATTTATGTCTCAATCGTCTGATGGAGAAGGTTAACTAATTATGACGAATCGCCTCAGAAGCCAGTGTGCGAGTTTATATGAGTGATCGTTGATCTTCCGGCTAGTGATTATCCCAAAATCCTACTAATAGCAATTTTTTGCTGCAAGGGTAAAAAATAAACTCATTTCAATCGGATTAGGTAATTTATTTGATAAAGTACATTAAAAAATACCCATCTATTCCAATATTTGTATTGTTTAGATGTATTTTGAACAATAACAAGAACGATGAAAAAATCTGTCATTTATTTGGGTTTACTATACATAGCGACTTAAATAATGCAGCATAATTTATGTATTGTTTCATTTGGCTTTCCCCACTCTTTCATTTGTTTTTTTATAATTAACTCTACTTCGCCCAGTGTGGAGAAATATTTATTGTGGGTACATTTCCTGCGTGTTATCTTCCAAACCCGCTCAATATTGTTTAGATCGGGACTGTATGGTGGCAAAAACATTAGGCCGATTTTATCCTGGTTTTCCGATAGCCACGACTTCAACAAAATAGCATGGTGATATCTTGCGTTGTCCAGAACCACGATCAATTTCTTCCCGCGTTTTCTTGTCTTGAGGACTTTTTTTAAGAACGCCAAAAAGGTCATTGCGTTGAACACTTTGGTTAGCATTGTTGTCATCTGTCCAGTACTTGCACTTACCACCCCGAAAAGTGATATGGTTTTCCGTGTGGGGGCATGAAGCAAAACGGGGTCTTTATCTTCGGGCGGAAACCACATTTTGCACCTTGAACCATGCTGCTGAAAATGACATTCATCCTCAAAACGCAAATCGTTATTTTTGTTTATTGCCATCAAAAGGAGTTTTTTTAAAAGCCTTTTTGGCTTTTGGGTCTCCATTTGCAATTAGTGGGCGCGGCTTTCGTAGTCGAAATCCCATCGAATTAAATATCCGTTGGCATTGACGGACGCCCAGTTCAACCTTATACTTTTTTTTAAGGTGGGCGGACATCAACTTACCATCCCAAAAATTCTGTCCATAAGAAAAATCGACAGGGCTTTTGCGTAAGTCATCACCTAATTGTTGCCATTGCTTCTCGCTTAGACTACCAGGCCGACCTGACTTTCCTCCTTCTGCCAAACCAGAAAACCCTTTGCTGTTAAAACTTTTTACCCATCTCTGAATAGTAGTAGGGGATTGACCAAACAATTCTCCCACGGTATAACAATCATAGCCGTTAAGAACCAACAATAAACCGTGTAGCCTATGATCGTACTTGGAATCATCCGATCTGTGTATCTCCTGTTGGATGGCTATGTGCATGTTCTTGTCGTCTTTAATAAATAACCGTTTCATTTGTCTTCATTTTTAGTTTGTTGAAAACAAAGATAACAATTTAATAATTATACTGCATTACTTATGTCGCTGTGTATAATCGCGATCAGCGTTTTGGCTCTATTTGTCCCTGCAGTCCCCACTTCCATTTCTACTGAAGGGATTAATGGAGGCGATGTGGCGTGGATGCTTACCGCCTCCGCCTTGGTTTTTTTGATGACCCCCGGGCTTGCCTACTTTTATGGAGGCATGATAGATGCCAAGAATATCATTTCCACGATGCTTCAAAGTTTCATCGCGATGGGTGTGATCAGTGTATTGTGGATTGTGGTTGGGTTTAGCCTGGTATTTGGAGATTCTATGGGTGGTTTCGTGGGTAACCCAGTTTCTTTTTTTATGTTTCAAAATGTTTTAGATGGAAAACCTTGGTCGCTGGCGCCCACCATCCCACTGGTTCTATTTGCTTTTTTTCAATTGAAGTTCGCCATCATTGCCCCTGCCTTGATCACAGGTACATTTGCCGAGCGAATTAAATTCAAATCGTATATTATTTTTTTAGTCTTATTCAGTCTATTCATCTATGCTCCGTTGGCCCACATGACGTGGCACCCCGATGGATTTTTCTTTAAACTAGGGCTATTGGATTTTGCTGGGGGCACGGTAGTCCATATGTCTGCAGGCTTTGCTGCCTTGGTTGCATCGATTTACTTACGGGACAAAACAACTGCAAAAGCACCGATCGCGCCCGCCAACATCCCCTTTGTGCTATTGGGCACAGGTTTGTTATGGTTTGGGTGGTTTGGTTTCAATGCCGGCAGCGCATTGAGCGCTGGTGTTTTGGCGGCCTCTGCATTTGCCACCACCAATACTGCCTCAGCGGCTGCGGGATTGTGTTGGGTTTTGTTTGATGTAGTTCAAGGTAAAAAGCCCTCTGCATTAGGATTTTGCATCGGTGCTGTGGTAGGCTTGGTTGCCATTACACCAGCTGCTGGTTTTGTCACAATTCCATCCAGTTTATTTATTGGCACAATTGCGAGCTTAATCAGCAATGGGATGGTTCATTGGAAATCAAAGACTTCGCTTGAAGATACGCTGGATGTATTCCCCTGCCATGGAGTCGGTGGTGCCGTTGGAATGTTGATGACGGGTTTATTGGCAAATACAAAAGTTAACCCACTCAATACAACCGGAAATGGGTTGTTGTTTGGCGAATTTCATTTGTTCAACATTCATTTGGTGGGTTTAGTATTGGCGATAGTCTTTGTGGTGATAGGCTCTTTTCTTATTTTGAAAATAACAGATATAATCTCTCCGATGACGATTTCACAAGCTGAAAAAAATATAGGGTCGGATCTTAGTCAACACGGTGAGCAAATTCAAACCTTTGGAATGGAAACAGTAGAAGAAGCAATGTAAAATTACCTTTAAATAATGTTGTTCAACTGCTCTTTTATTTTCTCTAACTCTTCCTTCATTACCACCACGTGCTTTTGAATTTCGGCATCGTTGGCTTTGGAGCCGATGGTGTTTATCTCACGACCGATTTCCTGGGCAATGAATCCTAGTTTTTTCCCATTCGAAATCTTCTCTCCCATGATTTTCAAAAAATAATCCAAGTGCGTTTTTAAACGTACGCGCTCTTCGTGTATGTCCAGTTTTTCAATGTAAAAGATAATTTCTTGCTCAAGCCGATTGGCATCAAAGCCTTCGCTGCCAAAAAAATCTTTTATACTGCCTTTTATTTTTGCACGCACCCGCTCTATCCGTTTGGGATCTAGTATCTCTACCTCCGCGAGTCCAGCCCGAATGGTGGCCAAATAACTTTCCAATTTGTTTTCTAATACTTTCCCTTCGGCCAATCGAAATTGATCACATTTTGCAAGAACATCTAAAATAGCTGTGTTCATTTTTTCCCACTCTTGTGGATCCAACTCTTCTTTGGTGTTGGTGCTTTGTACTTCGGGCGCATTCAGCGCTAAGTTGAACAGCGTATCGTGACTTGCGTTTACGCGGTCGGCCAATTTTTTTAGTTGTGCATAATAGGCCTCAAATAATTCTTCGTTATACCGTTGACTAACATCGGCCTTGCCATTGGATTGGATCTCAATCGAAAAGGAAATTTTTCCCCGCTCTAGTTTATCCGAAAGAAGGTTACGTACTTCTAATTCTTTTTCAGCATATTTTTTTGGTAACCGCAGGTTGATATCCAAAAATTTAGAGTTCAACGATTTTACTTCTATGGTGATGTTGAGGTTGCCGGTGGCAACGGTGGTTTGGCCGAAGCCAGTCATGGATTTAAGCATGGGGCAAAAGTACGAAAACCGCTGGCAGCGAAGGCTGTTAAGTTTTCAGAATTAAAAATCAAACCCAAGCGTTACGTAAGCGCGCGGGTTTTTGACAATAAAATTTTCAGTCGGCCACGCCACGTCTAGTTTTAAGTAGTAACCAAAAATGATGGAGCGAAATCCAACCCCATAGCTATACAACCATGGATTCAGAAATTCTCTAATATCAGCTCTAAACGGATTGTTGCTGGCGCCTGGGGTATTTGGATCTGGAACCTGCCGCACCCTTCCGTTGCTTTCATTATTCAAAGGGATGGGGCCGGTCCAACTACTGCCAATGTCATAAAAAGCGGTGAATTGCAGATTGCGGAAAAAATTAGAAGTGATGGGGCCACTGGAAAGTGCCCGCACCAGCGGTACGCGAAATTCTGCATTTGCCAAAGCTACACTGTTGCCATACAACGTACCATAATCAAACCCACGCAAGCTGGTGGCAAATTCGGTAAAGAGAAGATTTTCATTGTAAGTTCCTTGTTGACTTACAAATGGATTGAGCTTTCCATTGTAATTAAACTGGTTGGCGATCCAATTGTCCATTCCCCCAAGTGCATAATTTTTTGGTGAGTTGCCAAAGAAAGAGCCTGCATACCCACGCACGGCAAAAACAATTTCTTTATATACTTTTTGATAGTGGCGAACGTCCGCATAAATCTGTGAAAAACTTTTAGAGCTGTTTCCGTTGGCGTTGTAAACAATGGCCCCTATTTTTCCACGCGTTCCCTCAATAATGTTCATGCCCGTTGTCAGAGAGTTATCATAGACAGCCTCTAACTTGGCACCGGAATAAAACTGTGTTTGTGTTGGCCGAAAAACAGGTGGCTGTGCAGGAAAGTTTAAACCTCTATCAAGAAACTCGGTATACCCAAAAAATGGCTTTAGTGTTACTCTTGTTCTGACAGAGATAGGATAAGAAACACCGAGTTCAATTTTTTGAAAAGAATATTTTTGATTTTCTGCCGTAAAGGCTTCGCGGTTAGGAGGCTGCCAAAAAATAACCTTCCTATCAAAACGAACACTTAGATCTAAACGCTTTGGTAAGTATTGAAACTCTCCATATACATCACCACTTTTAAAATCAAAAGCGGTTTGAATTCCGCCATAAATACGGTAATTCTCCAACATGTCATTCATTTGGGTTTCTAGGCGAATGCTCCATCCCCGCAAAGGGTCTACCACAAAACTTGAAACTAAATTTTCGTAACTAAACTTTGGGGTATACGGAAATGGCCCCTGAACACGACTGGTCTCGCGGGCTTTTAAATAACGTGTTAAAAAAGTTTCGCTTGGTTGTTTTGATTTTACGGCTTCTTCTTCAAAAACATAATCGTTGGTGTTTATGTTTTTTTGATTGGTAACAGGTTTTGCATTTTTAGCTGGAATGGAATCGGGTTTGGCGGGTGTATCGAACGAATAATCATCGGTGTTGATAACGGTTGCTTTCACACTATCCTTTTTTTGAGCAGACTTTTGTTGAAGGGTATCTTTTTTAATTGGTTTTGTTTCAACAGGCAGGTCAATTGAAGAAGTATCCGTTTTTTCTTTTCTTCGGTTGTTGATCAAATCTTTGATGCTGGTAATTTTTGCTTGTTCTTTTTTCTTTCGCTCGGTAAAGGTTCGTGCTTGCAATATTTCTTTTCTTCGGGTGGCGGGTGTAAATATCTGACGCTCAAAATTGAAATCACGGTCGATGAAAATATCTTCTTTCAATCGTTGGGTGAGCACCATCGCCAACATTTTGTTTTGGTAATTGATGTCGTACTCTTTAATGCTGGAGTTGTAGTTGGTAAGCTGTGAGTAAATACCATTTTGGCTGTTATAGCGAAACAGGTTGACAATGCCGCGCTGGTCGCTCAAATAGAAAAAGTTATGCTCATCAATGGCCTTGGCATGAAAATCTCGACTGAGGGTATTGGTTACCCGTGTTAAGCGGCTAAGTGTAGTATCAATATTGAACAAGAATAGATTGTAGTTGGCCGTTACCTTTTGCAAATTGGTGGCCCCTGCGCGCAACGAATCATTTACCCGATTTGAACTAAACACAATCGTATTGGAATTGGGGATGAAGGATGGATCCAGGTCATCAAATTTATCGTTGGTCAGGCGCTTGGTGCGATCTCTTCGGCTTGCCATCAAAAACAAATCGTTTTGCCCTTCGAAGTCGGCACTCACAATGACCAATCGCCCGTTGTTCGAAAAACTAAAGCTTCGGATGTTGCTGAATTTATCAAGTTCGCGCGGTAGTTTGGTTTTCGTGGTAAGGTCGTACAACCAAAAAATATATTGACCTTCTTTTACGCCAATCACTCCCAACGTATTGGCATCGGCCCAATTTAGCAGGGGCACACGATAATCCACTGTTTGTTTGATGACGGTATTTCCTCCCCGCAGAATAACAGACTCTTTGCCGTTCTCAAGTGACTTCACAATTACTTTAAACTTACCACGGTAGTTCTCGGCATACGCAACTTTTTTTCCATCGGGGCTAATCTTCACCGTTGTGTAAATCAAGGCATCGCGGTGTTTGTCACTAAACTTAAGCGAGTCTTCCGCAGTGGTGTAGCTTTGTTCTATTTTAGTTTCAATACCTCCATAAAATGTGCGCCAATCAACCATTAATTGTTTGAACGGAACCCCCAACGTGATTAAAATACTTTTTTCCTCGTTGCGGATGATGCGCGTGTAGTTGAGAATGTTGTTGATACTGCTCTTTCCATATTTTTCCACGATGTAATTCCAAATGGACTGACCAACTAAGGCGGCCTCTTTGTCGGTGAAACGCAATGCTTTGCTGACGCGCTTGCTCTTTACCAATTGACGAACATAGTCGTCCATTTCTTCATCCCAGCCTTTGGCTACGTAATATGAAGTACCATCAATAAACCAATCGGGCAAATTCAATAGCACCGAGTTTTGGAAAACATCTTTAAGGTTGCCACCAAACATCATTTGGTTCACCATCAAGTCCGACATCTTGTAAAGAAGCTCTTCTTTAAATTCGTCAAGATTGCCAGGGTGCGCAATTTCTACATAAGGTTTAATAAATTCTGTTTCTCCGCCCGAGCTGTAGCGATTGGCATTTAGGCCCATATTGCTTTGTTGCAAATCGGTGATGGAGTTATATAGAAATACTTTTGTTTTTTGGTAGGGGTAAAATCCCAACAGGTCGGTAATGCGATCGAATTCCGATTCTAAATATTGAAGGGCTTCTTCGGCCACTTTTCTGCGCGCACCATAAAAATGAACGTCAAAGTTTTCTGAGCTGAGGTAGTTCCATTCAAACGTTTTGAATTGGATACGATTTTTTCCAAAAACCTCACGGGCTTGTTGCGCCTCACTCCATCCAAACGATAAAACCAAAATCAGGCTTAAGCCCCCGCCAATAAATCTCATACGTATGCTGACTAAACTACGAATATAACGCTTTAAACCGTTTAATATTGACTTCCTTTTTCAATTCTATTTTGCCCTCCAGCCAATCGGCCAGCACCCCCGAGAAATAAGGAGCCAAACTTACCCCTTTTGTGCCTAAGCCATTGAAAATGATCCGGTTTTCGAAACCCGGCCAATAACCCAGCACGGGTTTCCGGTCGATGGTGGTGGGACGCAAACCCCAATCCTGCCCAACGGTTTCAAATGGAAGTTTAAAAAGTTGCTTTAATTTAATCTCTAGTTCGTTACGACCTGCTTCGGTTATGCCTTCCGTTATGTTTTTTAATTGGTAGGTTGATCCAGCCTTGTAGATCATTGGTTGACCCGATGCCACTGCATAAACTCCGCGATTATAAATAAGGTCAGGCACTTCGTTTAGTTTTATCTGAAGCACTTCGCCTTTTAATTTGATCACCGGTAGCCAACCGAAGTCACTAGCCGTTGGAATACCTGTGCAAAAAATAACTTTTGAAGCGTGAATATCTTGATACGAAACACCAGCCTCCGTTTCATTTAGTTCTGAAATATTGAATCGTTTGCCTCGAAAGGATTCTAGATCGACCAGCCAATTGCGCACGCTATCTAAATACAAATTGGCATCTAAGTATCCGCCCCACCTAGCTACAATCCCACCTAGCGGATCGTGAATTTGATTTCCATAAGTAGATGTTGTGAAGGTAGCGTCAACAAAGTAAGCAATAGAAGGATCGCTGGTCGTAGCAATCCAATGATTTTGTTCTTCGATGGTCAAAAAAGGCCGATAGATAAGCGCTGGAAAAAAGAAACTTGTTTGCAACAATCTTTCCGCAGATGCATAAAAGGAATGCAGATGTGGAAAAATAGTTTCGGCCATCCAAGTTTTTATCAAACCCTTGCTAGCAAAAGGGTTGACCATACCCGCAGCCACGCGCGAACTTAAGTTGCGGTTCGGCTCATCGATTACCATTATTTTTTTTCCGCGCGCAGAAAGTTCTAAGGCTAAAGCTGAGCCTGCCAACCCTTGACCGATAATGATATAATCTAGTTGTGTTTTGATGGGTGAAAGATAAGGGTAAAATCTTTTGAGGTTAAGTCGATGCATTTCAGAAAGTCCTAATTTTCAACAAATATTTCAATCAATTCCAATGAGACTATTTTACTACCTTTGCCCTTCATGTTGTCAATAAAAACATTCGAGTTCAACCCCTTTGCTGAAAACACCTATGTAGTGTTTGACGAAACGAAGCAAGCCGTCATCATCGACCCGGGTTGTTGTGAAAAAAAAGAGCGGCAGATGCTGACCGATTACATCCAACATGAAGGTTTAAACATTAAGTTTTTGTTAAATACCCATTGCCATATCGATCATGTGTTGGGCAATTATTTTGTAAAGAGCCAATATCAAGTACCATTTCTCATCCATGCCAAAGAAGAACCGGTGTTGCGGGCCGTAAAGTCATACGCGCCCAACTATGGCTTTCCTAATTATCAAGAAGTTTTGCCCGATCAATTTTTAGCGGAAGGCGATACGGTGTCGTTTGGCAATACCAAGTGGTCGGTCCTTTTTTTGCCAGGCCATGCGCCTGGTCACATTGCTTTTTATGATGAGGGAGAGAAAAAGATTTTTGCGGGCGATGTATTGTTTCAACGCAGCATTGGCCGTACCGATTTACCGGGGGGCAACCATCAAACATTGATCGACAGTATTCAAAAGAAATTATTTTTATTGCCCGATGAGGTAGAAGTTTTCCCCGGCCACGGTGCCCCCACCACCCTAGGCGAAGAAAAAATGTACAACCCTTTTTGTGCCTTGTCCATTCGCGCATGATCCGAAAAAGCATTCCAAATTTTCTTACCTCCTGCAATCTCTTTTGCGGCTGCTTGGGTATCGTGGCCTGCCTCGAAGGTTGGTCAACGCCTGCTGCCTATTTTGTATGGGCTGCTGCCACGTTTGATTTTTTTGATGGCTTTGCGGCCCGTTGGTTAAAAGTAAGCTCCCCCATCGGCAAAGAGTTAGATTCGCTGGCAGATGTCATCAGCTTTGGATTGCTCCCCGCCATGGTGATGTACAAAATGATTGGCGCAACCACATCCCACACATGGTTGCCCTATGTCGCATTTATGATCGCTGTTTTTTCAGCGCTGCGTTTGGCCATTTTTAATGTTGATGAAACACAAAGCGATTCGTTCAAAGGATTAAACACACCCGCGAATACATTATTTGTCACTTCACTTCCGTTGATTGCTTTTCAAGTGGGGCCATGGTTGTTTCAAGAAGAGGTATTGGTGGCCATTACTCTTGTTTTTTCGTTTCTGTTGGTTTCTCCACTTCGTTTTTTTGCCTTCAAGTTCAAGAATTTTAGCTGGGCAGATAATTGGCTGAGGTTTACCTTTATCGGAATATCGGTATTGTTACTGGTATTGTTTCAGGTAAGCGCTATTCCGTTGATTATACTACTTTACATCGTGTCATCGTTAGTGGATAGTGCAATAGGTTGGAAGTTGTAGTTTGTAAAGAAATTGAATCACCAAAGAATCATATTGTTTGTCGCGTTGATGGCGTTTGCTCCAGTTAGGTTGGCAGCACAACAGAATTCTGTGCTCTCGTCTGGCCAGTGGTACAAGTTTTCGGTAACCAATGATGGTATTTACCGCATCGATTATAATCAACTCCGCAGCGTAGGCATCAATCCCGATCAGATTGATCCCAAAAATATTCGAGTCTATTCTTTTTCAACCGGTATGCTGCCTCAAGCAAATAGCGCTGTGCGCATGCAAGACCTAACCGAGTTGGCCATTTCCGTTACCGGAGAGGAGGATGGAAAATTTAATGGACAAGATTTTGTTCTTTTCTTTGGCCAAGGCCCCGATCGGATAAGCTTCAACACCCAAAAGCAAATGTTTGCCTATCAAAATAATTTGTTTACCGATAAGAATTTTTATTTTTTAACCGTTAGTGATTCTCCTGGTAAGCGTTTGGGCAACTCTCCCAATGTGGCAGGCAGTTACCCAACCATTCAAGAATTTGACGACTACGCTTTTTATGAAAATGAAAAATTCAATTTGCTGAAATCAGGCAGAGAGTGGTTTGGTGAGCAGTTCGACAATACCTTAGAAGCTACCGTTCAATTTACTATCTCAGGGATTACGGCTAATTCCCCCATCAAATTTACAAGCGCAGTGATGGCACAATCCATTACCGATTGCTCCTTCAAAGTTTTCTTTAACAATACCGAAATACTTACTCAGCCCATTGCAGCAGTCCCCAATACTACCTATGCCATCAAAGGAAGAAAAGTAGCCGATACGCTTCAGTTGGTGAGCAACGCAGTGCTAGCTTCCTCGCGCGCAACTCAAGAAATCAAATATCAATTTGCGAAGGGCGGTATGGGTCTCTCTGTTGGCTACCTGAATTATTTTCTGTTTTCGTTCAAGCGACAACTGGCGCAATATGGTGACATTACCTCATTTCTTACTTCTGCCAGTCTATCAAATGCTGTTTCCAATTTCATCGTCAACAATACAAGTGCAACCAGTGTAGTTTGGGATATTACCGATCCATTTAAAGTGCAGTTCCAAAACACCAATCAATCGGGCACACAAACTAGTTTTTCAACCGCTACGGCAAGTCTAAAACAATTTGTTGTATTCAATCCTGCAAAGGCAACTGCACCTACCTTTGAATTGAAAGTTGAAAATCAAAACCTGCATGCACTTTCACCGGCACAGCTTATTATTATTACCAACCCACTGTTTGAGGCAGAAGCAAACCGACTTGCCACACATCGCAAAACAAAATCTGGGCTATCAGTCCAAGTGGTAACTACCGACCAAGTGTACAACGAGTATTCGGGTGGTAAACAAGACTTTACTGCCTTGCGCGATTTTATTCGCGATGTATACCGAAGACCCAGTTCATCGTTGCAAAACGTGTTGTTGTTTGGCCGCGGTTCCTATGATTATAAGAACCGTGTGCTGAACAATACCAATTATGTTCCCATTTACGAGTCCGTTAATTCGTTAAGCCCGCTGGAGACCTATTCATCAGATGATTACTTTGCATTGCTGGATGATAACGAAGGTGATTGGCTGGAAAGCCCGGCACAAAATTCAACCATGAACATTGGGATCGGTCGTTTGCCTGTAAAGTCAAAAGACGAAGCTAAGGCAGTTGTTGATAAGTTGATTTCGTATGATACCGAAAGTCGCAAAGGATCATGGCACAAAGATTTTTTGTTTGTAGCCGATGATGGTGAATTTAATATCCACCAAAGCCAGGCCGATCAGTTAGCCATGTCGATTGATGCCAGCAATCCGGAATTTGATGTAAAAAAGCTATACTTGGATTCTTACAATCAAATTGAACGTAACACCGGACCCTTTAGCCCAGAGGCTGCTAAAGCATTGGATTTTGCTGTGCGAAAAGGGCAAGCCATTGTGAATTACACCGGCCACGGTAGCGAACGCGTGTGGATGCAGGAGCAAGTACTGACCGAGCAAACTGTTTTAAGTTGGAAAAACGCACCTATGTATCCACTTTTTGTAACGGCCACCTGCGAGTTTGGCCGCAACGATGACCCGTTTATTATTTCAAGTGGAGAAAAAATATTATTACAGCCAAAAGGAGGTGGAATCGGGTTGGTGACCACCGCCCGTCCTGTAAATTCGTCAACCAATTTTACATTGAATCGTGCTTTTTACCTTTCATTTTTCAACAAAATAAATAATCAGTTTCGTGATTTGGGCAGCATTCTTAGAGATACGAAAAATAACAGTCTTACTCTTGGAAATAGAAATTTTTCTTTGCTGGGCGATCCATCGATGAAACTGTTTGTGGGCAGCAATCAAGTAACCGTTGATGAGGTTAAAACCGCCAGTGGATCGACCACTTTAAAGGGTTTGTCGAACGTTACGATGAAAGGCCAAATAAAAAGTAATGGTAGTGTTGTCAGTTCTTTTTCGGGTGAGTTGGAAATAACTTTGTTTGACAAGCCAACTACTGAAGTGACCAAGGGAAACGAAAACCCGCCTTTTACCTTTACACAATGGTCCAACATTCTTTTTCAAGGAAAGGCCTCTGTAACCAACGGAGCCTTTCAATTCAATTTTGTAATGCCGGCCAATGTTGCTACCACAGTAGACAAAGGAAAACTAAGTGCATATGCATTTTCTACGGATGGAGGAGAGGCGTTTGGTTTTTCCACTAACTTTTTGATTGGCGGGCAGGAGCCTGCCCCACCCTCCGATACCATGCCTCCAACCGCACAACTTTTTATGGGCGATACTACGTTTGTGCCAAGTGGATTGGTTGCCCCCAATACCAAATTAGTGGCCCGTTTGTTTGACAAAAGTGGAATCAATGTATCGGGTATCAATCCTGATAAAAGTCTGGTTGCTACATTGGATGGGAAATTCAAGTTTGTGGTGAATGATTACTATGTGGCTGATAAAGATAATTTTCAACAAGGGACGTTAACTTTTCCCATCGATACGTTGGCCAAGGGAAAACACAACATTACGCTATCGGCCTCCGACACCTATAACAATACAAGCCTAACTTCCCTTGATTTTGTGGTGAGTGAAGGCGGTCAGTTGGTGATTGAACAAGTTGCCAACTATCCGAATCCGGTTACCGAATCGACTCAGTTTTGGTTTACCCACAACCGACCAGGCGAAGACTTAAAGGCAAATGTTGTGGTCTACAGCCTTACAGGGCAGTGGGTTTTTTCAGAGGAGTATAGCATTCCCGAGAGCCAATATCAAGTAAGTTTGCCCGAATGGAATGCTGTAGATAGCAACGGAAGAAAATTAGGCAATGGTTTATATGTAATCAGGTTATTTGTTCGTTCTGAGTCCGATGGCTCGAATGCTGAAAAATCGGCCAAGATTATTTTAACGAATTAGTTACCTTTACCCCTCTAAATTTGATGATGAAGAAGTTAAGTCTATACGTTGTTCTGTTCTGCTCAGGCAGTCTTTCCTTTGATGCCTTTTCGCAAGGATCGAACCCAGGTTTTGTTATTGGGCAAGACACACTGAATAGAAACATCACTACAGCCGTTCCTTTCCTTACCATCACTCCTGATTCCCGTGCTGCAGGTATGGGTGACGCTGGTGTTGCAACATCGCCTGATCTGAATTCTGCCTATTGGAATGCCGCCAAGCTAGTATATATCGATAAAGGTTATGGTGGATCACTTTCCTATACTCCTTGGCTTGGTAAGATCATTAATGATATGAAAATTCTATACCTAACAGGGTTTTATAAAATTAATAGAGAAGAGGCGGTAGCAGCCTCCTTAAAATATTTCGACTTGGGTCAAATTGATTTTAGAGACGGAACGAATCAACCATTGGGTCGCTTCAATCCGCGCGAATTTGCGGTAGATTTTACCTATTCTCGCTTGTTAACAGACCACCTTAGCATTGGAGGTACATTGCGTTATATTCATTCTAACCTTACTGGCTCTTTACAAAGTGGAGGCGTAGATGCACAACCCGGTCAATCGGTGGCAGTGGACCTTGGTGTGTTTTATACCAAGCCCTTGGAGTCAAAAAATGCAACCTTATCCTGGGGCGCATCCATTAGTAACATTGGTGCGAAAATGACCTATACGAACTCCACTTCTGCTAATTTTATTCCGACCAATCTTCGCATCGGTGGCGCCTACAAAACAGAATTAGATGCTATGAACACACTTACCTTTGCATTGGATTTCAACAAACTAATGGTTCCAAGTCCTGGTCCGGGAAGTTCTCAAAAATCTTTATTGAATGGAATGTTTGGTTCTTTCAGTGACGCAAAGGGAGGATTTACAGAAGAGCTGCGGGAAGTTACCATTTCAGCAGGTGTCGAGTATTGGTACAATAATACGTTTGCTGGACGATTGGGTTATTTTTTTGAAGCCCAAGATAAAGGTAATCGCAAATACTTAACCATTGGTCTTGGCGCAAAACTAAATGAGTTTGGTTTTGATGCTGCCTATTTAGTTCCAACGAATGGCCGCGAAAGTGCTTTGGCAGAAACACTGCGGTTCACTTTGTTTTATGTGCTGCCAACCAAGGCCAAAGCAGAAGAATCTGTTACAGATTGATAGGCATGCTTGACCGCACCGTTGCACCCCCATTTGCGAAAGAATTTTCATTTCCGCTTCCTAAACCTGAAATCATTCCTTTTGCCACTGGCAATACCCTTATTTGGGTAAAGGATTTGCAACAACAGGTTGTAAAAATTGAGGTAGTAATGAAGGCTGGCAAGTGGTATGAACCAACCATTGGCTTAGCCCACTTTACGTTATCAATGTTAGAAAAAGGGGCGGGCAAATTTTCGGCCGAGCAAATTGCCGAAGTGTTGGATTTATATGGTGCACAGATCGAACTATCCGCAGGTTCAGATTTTTCTTCTTTATCTGTCTACTCCCTGAGCAATAAACTCGACAAAGTATTGCCCATGATGATGGCCATGCTTTCGGAACCTACGTTTCCTGAACACGAGTTGGATTTGATGAAGGCCATCTTCATTGAAAATTTGAAAGTAAACCTAGAGAAGAATAGTTACTTGGCATCCAAGCAGTTTAAAAAAAATGTATTCGGTGCCCATCATCCGTATGGTAGCACGCTGGATATTGAAGAAGTAGAAACTACCATTACCAGTAAAGGCCTCCATCAGTTTTTTAAAGATCGATGCCAGCCCTTTGAAGTATATGTAACGGGTTCATTGACTGATTGGCAAATAGGCGAGGTGGTGAAAGCTCTTTCACAATTTGCTCCATCAAAACCAAATGCACTTCAGCCTGTGAGGATGGAAAGCCAAAACAAGATTGCTCAAATTGAAAAGGCTGGCAGTTTGCAATCTTCGTTGCGAATAGGAAATCAAACCATTGGCCGTCATCATCCAGATTATTTTCAATTGCTGTTGGTCAATCATTTATTGGGTGGCTACTTTGGTTCTCGTCTGATGAAGAACATCCGCGAAGAAAAGGGATTGACCTACGGGATTCATTCTTCAGTATCGGCCCATAAAAACGCTTCGGTATTTTCAATCGGCACCGATGTTAACGTTGATAAGCGAGAATTGACAATGGATGAAATCCAAAAAGAGATCGTACGCCTTCAACAAGAACCAATTTCAAACCATGAATTGGAAGTAGGCCGTAATCACTTTTTGGGTTCATTGCAACTCGAGCTTTCCAATCCATTTTCTGTGACAGAGAAAATCAAAAACATTCGCCTTAACGAGCTTCCCTCTGACTATTACACCCGCCTTTCTCAATCAGTGGCCTCTGCCTCACCTGATACCTTGCAATCTGTTGCCAATAGCTTGATGACTTGGGGTTTATTTCATCAGATTTCTGTCGGGTAATTTTTTTAATTAACTGATTTTAAAGAGTTTATAAATGTGTTAACTATTTTATTTGGAATGATTCTAAATAGATCATTCTTTTGCACTGTTTATAATTATTCTAAATAACAGTGGAAAAAATCTTCTTAACGATAACAATCGCTTTACTCCAAAATTTAATTTTTGCTCAATCTCAGGAATCAACTGCAGTCCAGGATTCCATTCCTGTTCAGGTTCTTCCAGAACTTACCGTTGTTGGTAAAGGAAGCAAATCAGATATTCATCAACTACCGCAAATTGTAGGAACCCAAATTTATGC
The DNA here is from genome assembly GCA_025370075.1 of Chryseotalea sp. WA131a. NCBI lineage: Bacteria > Pseudomonadati > Bacteroidota > Cytophagia > Cytophagales > Chryseotaleaceae > Chryseotalea > Chryseotalea sp. WA131a. Next base: position 3,904,993 of record CP073016.1, read on the forward strand.
GGGCAAAAAAAGCTCTATGGTGGTAATGGACAATGTGCAGGGCAACATTGTTTCCAATACCATGCGGCAAGTGCTCAGCAAGGTACCTGGCATTTTTGTTTGGGAGAGTGATGGCAGCGGTATTCAAATCAATATTGCAGCACGTGGCTTGAGCCCCAACCGATCGTGGGAATTTAATGTTCGCCAAAATGGATTTGACATAGCGGCCGATCCGTACGGGTATCCAGAAGCTTATTACAACCCGCAGCTACAATCGGTGCAACGGATAGAAATTGTGCGTGGTCATGGTTCATTGCAATATGGGCCACAATTGGGCGGCATGGTCAACTACATTTTAAAAAACGGAAGTGAGTTTACCAAGCCCTTTCAAATTGAAACCAACCAAACGGTGGGCAGTAACGGTCTTTTTAACTCGTACAATGCCATTGGTGGAAAGACCAAGAAATTGAACTACTACGTTTTTTACGATCATCGTTCAGGCAATGGTTGGCGAAACAATAATCAATTTAGAAGTAATACGCTTTCAGGTTCGTTTACGTTTAAAATCAATCCCAAACTTTCTATTACAGCAGATTTGACAAAATGGGAAAGCCTTAGTCAACAGCCGGGCGGCCTAACCGATAAGCAATTTCTTCAAAACCCACGGCAAAGTTTACGTTCGCGCAACTGGTTTGAATTGCAATGGCTTACCTCGGGCATTACATTAGATTACACCATCACTAATAATCAACGATTAAATGTAAAAACATTTGGCATTGTAGCCGATCGAAACAGTATAGGATTTGCGCCTGGCGGTGGAATTGTAATCGCGGACACGCTCAATACAACTACAGGAGCCTTTAACAACCGAACAATTGACATTGACCAATATCGCAACTACGGCTTGGAAGCAAGGTACTTGTTGCATTACAAACTGGGCGCACAACACAATAGCTTAAGTGCAGGGCTTCGTTTTTATAATGGCAATACCTATCGATTTAGGGGTGGAGTAGGCACTGCTGGAAGCAACTACACCCTTCAACAAGTAGCTGGCTCTGTGTGGAGTTCAGATATTGATTATGCCAGTGGCAATTTTGCACTCTTTGCTGAAAATTTATTTCAATTGACCGATCGATTGTTGATTGTACCCGGCATCCGATACGAATACATTACGGCAGAAGCTTTGGGATACAATGGTTTGACCAACAACAATCCGATTTATCTTCAAAATCAAACGCGCGACCGCTCTTTTGTTTTGGCCGGGCTAGGGGCAGAATATTCACTCTCACGTGCCACCACACTCTATGCCAATGCTACCCAATCGTATCGGCCTGTTCAATTTAGCGATTTGACAGCCGCCCCCACCACCGATGTGATTGATGCTAATCTAACCGATGCCAGTGGCCTAAACATCGATATCGGTTATCGGGGCACGCTCCGAGAGGTGTTCAAATTTGATGTGAGTGCGTATTGGTTAGATTATCAAAATAGAATTGGCACCATTCGCCAACAGCGACAAGATGGCTCGTTCTATAATTTTAGAACCAACGTGGGCGGCAGCACCAGCATGGGGGCAGAAGTCTTTGCAGAAGCATCGATTGCAAAATTATTTTCGGTAAGACCTAGCTGGGGAGATGTCTCCTTGTTTGCTTCTTACGCCTATAACCAGGCGCGTTACAACAGCTTTCGGGTGGTTACTGTTGTTAACAATGCTTTATCGGAGACCAACTACCGTGATAAACGGGTAGAGTATGCCCCGGAAAATATTTTGCGATCAGGGATCACCTATTCTTATAAAGGATTTTCGACTACCCTGCAGCACAGCTATACCGACCAAGTTTTTGCCGATGCAAATAACACCATACTGCCATCAACCAACGGCCAAAATGGTTCAATACCATCCTACAATGTTTTCGATGCTACGGTAAGCTATGAAAGCAGGGTAGGATTTTTGTTGAAAGCAGGGGTCAACAACCTAACGAATGAAAATTATTTTACCCGCAGATCAGGCGGCTACCCGGGCCCTGGCGTTTTGCCTAGCGATGGCAGGACATTCTTCTTATCAGTAGGGTATAAAATGAAATAGCAGTTACCTTATCCGTTTTGATGTTGGTTTCTTCTAGCCTTTGCTTTTATAAACTGGATAGATGTTTTCTTATCCATGATGGTAAGCTAGTTTTTGGTGAAAAACCCCTGAAATAGGGGAGATGGAGATGTTATCGTTTTTTAAAAAGAGGTTATTGGAAGATTATTTATGCTTAATCAGGCAAAATACCGCATAGTTGATCATGTCCTGATAGTTTGCCCGCACGCCTTCGCTGGCCAATGTTTTGCCTTGATTGTCTTCAATCTGCTTTACGCGAAACAGTTTCATTAAAATAATGTCGGTAATGGAACTCACGCGCATGTCGCGCCAAGCTTCGCCATAGTCGTGGTTTTTGTTTTGCAGTAAATCAAATGTTTCGGCCGCAGCCTTATCATACAAGGGTTCTAGTTCCTCAAAACGCAAATCCATTTTATTGGATTCGGCCAGTTCCATTTGCATCATGGCGATTAAGCAATAGTTGATGATGCCTACAAATTCATCCTTAATCGGGTCGCCTACTTTTTGAATGCCTTTGTCTTGTATGCTGCGGATGCGCTGAGCTTTGATAAAAATCTGGTCGGTGATACTTGGCAATCGCAATACTCTCCAAGCCGTGCCATAATCATGCGTCTTCTTGGCAAACAGGGCTTTGCAACCGGCCATTACCTCTTTATATTCGTGCGAAGTTTTTTCGTTCATAAGTTGGGCGAAGGTAGATAGTAGAATTTAGAAGTCAGAATTTAGAAGTCAGAATTTAGAAGTCAGAATTTAGAATATGGGAGATAGGATAGTGGAGCTGAGCAGAGGCCATCGAATACCGAACACCGCTTACTCTTACTACCAACCACCTAATACCTAAGTCCTAACACCCAATTTCCCAAGTCCCAAATAGATGAGCAACGAATTGTTCCCTACCAATAAAACCCTTAACTGTCGTGGCGAGTTGATTGATCTATCGCAACCCAAAGTGATGGGCATCATTAACGTAACGCCCAATAGTTTTTATGCTGGCAGCAGGCAGATGGATTTAAATTCTGTTTTGAAGCAAGCTGAAAAAATGCTTGCCGAAGGAGCTACCTTTTTGGATGTAGGCGGATATTCTTCACGGCCAGGGGCTGAAGATGTTTCATTGGAAGAAGAAAGCCAGCGCGTGTTGCCTGCCATTAAAACCATCGCCAACCAATTCCCCAAGGCGTTTATTTCGGTAGATACCTTTCGTTCTTCCATTGCCAAACAAGCCGTTGACGTGGGGGCTTGCATGGTCAACGATATTTCGGGAGGTGAATTGGACAATCAAATGTTTTCAACGATTGCTGAACTGCAGGTTCCTTACGTGCTTATGCACATGCGTGGCACCCCACAAACCATGACGCAGCATACCGATTACGAAGATTTGATTAAAGACATCATGGATTACTTTCATCCCAAAGTTTACCAGCTAAGATTAATGGGTGTGAAAGATTGCATGGTGGATGTGGGTTTTGGTTTCTCTAAAACCATTGAGCAAAATTTTACCTTGTTGAATGCGTTGGATTATTTTAAGATGCTCGAAAAACCATTGTTGGTTGGCCTATCACGCAAGTCAATGATATGGCGAACATTGAAAACCGATGCCGAACACGCCTTGAATGGGACTACTACTTTGCACACCATTGCACTAATCAAAGGCGCAAGCATTCTCCGCGTTCACGATGTAAAGGAAGCGGTGGAGACGATTGAGTTGGTTGGAAAGTATAATAGTGGTTGGTAAGTGGTCATTGGTGAGTGGTAGTCGGTATTCAGTATTCGGTGGCGCACTCCTATATCCTAACTCCCATCTCCTACTTTATCCTTACCTTTACAACGATGATTTTCCTTTTTAAAATCGGTTTTTTAGAAATCAGTTGGGTTGATTTTGTAGATGTGGCGTTGGTGGGCATTTTACTCTACCAAATCTATAAACTCATTCGCGGAAGTATTGCTGTGAATATTTTTTTGGGAATACTGGCACTTTACCTTATGTACCTGATCGTGCGTGCAGCGCAAATGGAATTGTTGGCCACTATCCTCGGTCAGTTTATGGGTGTGGGTGTGTTGGCCATGATTATTTTGTTTCAGCCCGAAATCAGAAAGTTTTTGTTGTTGATTGGCCGCAGCACGGAAATCAACCGAGGCAGTATATTAAAATCGATTGCCAACTGGCGCGGCAGCTACCACGATGATTTTGATGTGCAGCAATTGATGGAAGCCGTAAAAACGCTGAAGGTCACTCGAACAGGCGCCCTTATTGTGTTCTCGCGTGATATGGAGTTGAAATTCTATGCCGAAACGGGCGATCCATTGGATGCAGAAGTGAATAAGCGATTGTTGCTTTCTATTTTTGGTAAGAACAGTCCATTGCACGATGGCGCAGCTATTATCTATCAAGGAAGAATAAAAGCAGCACGCTGTGTATTGCCAGTTAGCGAAAATGACCATTTGCCTCCGCACTTTGGTTTGCGCCATCGCTCGGCCATTGGCATGAGCGAAACAACCGATACGTTGGTGATGGCGATCTCCGAAGAAACCGGCCGTTTGATTTTAGCCCGAAACGGAAAGTTTATTCGAGGCTTAAAACTCAAACAAGTCGAACAAAAGATTTTAGAATACCTGCACAACACCGAGCCGCAGAATTGGGAAGAGGTTGCCTTGGAGACAGAATCTACTGAAGGAATGAAGGCTTAGTAAAATTTAGATACCAAACGATGATTGATAATTACTGTCATCCGAGTAAAATGAAAAGGCGGAGGTATTTCTACTGACCGCCTTATTCTTCGCAGAGTTACCCGTTTCGGGAACTCTGCGCTTTTGTTATCGCTTTTGTCAAATCTATGTCTTTTAATTCAGTCCAGCTTGTAATGGCATAGATGCCTTGCTCGCCTTTCTGGTAATACTTTGCAGAACTGTGAATGTAGTCACATTCATCTGCCACTAAGGCCCAATTCCCCTTGCACTGATTGGCATGAGTGTAGTCAAGTTTCTGGCAAATGAATTTGTCGCTCATGCACTCCTTCCAATCGAACGATGGCTCGAACACTTCGTGCCGCTTGCCGCGCTTTCTATCGGTATCTTTTACAATGGAAGACAATTCTGATATTACATCTGTTTCATTTGCCTGCCGCAGCCTCCGCACTATCCCATAGGACATAAACCGTTTACCCTCGCCTATGATTGAGTTGATGGATACGCCTTGGGTGTTTAACTAATGAGCGCATGCAGGTGGTTGGGCATTATCACCTAGCCTACAACATAATGCCCTTGGCCTTTCAAGTGGTCAAACCATTTGTACACTTCTGCATACCCATCACTTAAGTGGAACAGATGCCGCCAACCACTGCAAGTAATGGTGACAAAGTAAATCCCATCGTACTCGGTTATCGCCCTGCGCACGCTCATGGTTTAAATTTAGCTCTTTTGTTTTTCTTGTGCTAAACCCGGAAGGTCATTATCACGCAGAGTTCCCGAAACGGGTAACTCTGCGAAGACAAAATGGGCAGCAATCCCTAAGACCCACTTTCGCGCGGCCACTTGTTTACAGTTAATGGTTTATTTTTTTTCCTCCTAAAATAATCTTTGTTCCGGTTCGTTCGGTGATGGAATATCTTGTATTTTAGAATTTACAATACGAATAAAACGGCCAACTAGTATGCTAAAATCTATCCTACTCACTGCATGCATCTTTGTCACGATTAACGCTCTATCACAATCTACAACATTAATTTCGGGAGTTGTTTTCAACATTGAAGACAGTAAGCCGCTTCCTTTTGCGTATGTTATGCTTAAAAATGTAAAACTTGGAACGGTAACTGATGAGAACGGAAAGTTTCATATATCGATACCCGAGCAGCATAAAACGGGCATATTACAGTTTTCCTATGTTGGCTTTAAGACCTTTGAACTATCCCTTTCAACCTTACAAAATGTAAAGAATGTAGAGGTAAAGCTTGCCCCTGAGATAAATCAACTAAGTGAAGTGATTATAAGAGCGCAACGGGAGTATAAGCCAAAAGAGTTGCTTAGAAAAGTACTAGATCGAGTGCCTAAGAATTACGGAAATACAGCTGTTAACATGGACGGATACTACCGGGAAACACTGCGGGAAAACAATGGATATATTAAGTATGCCGATGCAGTTTGCGAATTTTACTACACTCCCTATACAGGTGATAATTATAAGTGGCGTGATTTTGTTAACCCATACTTTGTTCGCGGTTCGCTCAGCAATCTTTCAGGTTATTGGGGAGAAAGGCTGCACCGTGGACATTTTTCGCACAAAACATTGAAAGATGATGGCGTTAAGATTGTTGATTCGAGAGCGAGTGCCAACCTGACGAAAAAAAACATGAATGCGAATATTGAAGGCGGACCTATGAGCGTGTTAGGAAATGACTTGATAAAAATACAAGAATACTTTTTAAAGAATAAGAACTTCGCAAAATATGAATATACGCTTACGGAGGAACTGGATTCAAAACTAAATGAATGGCTTTATGTTTTGGGTTTCGAACGAAGAGTAGATCTTGCGAAACTGAATTTGTTGGAGAAAAAGAAGAAGTTTGGTCGGTACATGTTAAACGTAAAGGAAAATATGTTGAGTGGAAAGATGTATATAGATAGAAATTCTCTGGCAGTACGAAAAATAGAATACGTTGTTCCACCCAATCTTAAGAAATACATCTGTGGTTATGATGCAATGGCGATAAAGCATTTTGATTACAAAGTAACCCTAGCATATCAGGAGTATAAAGGGAAGTGGTATCCGTATCACTTTCGCCAAGAGGATGAGTTTATCATAAATGATACGATTAAGGGAACTGTTACTCCTTACAATGCGGTGACTGAACTATTTATAAACAGAGTAGGTACTGATTCGGTAAAGAAAATCAAACCAGAGGAATTGTTTGCGAACGTAGACCATAATCAGTTGTATGATTACCCTTTAGAATATGATTCCACTTTTTGGGACAACTATATACGTGCTTTTCCGAACTATTCAGTTCCGCAAGATGTGCGCTTGGATATGGAATCGACAAAAAAACTTGAACGTCAGTTTGCGGATAAGCAGAAAAAAGATGAGAGCCTCCTGCCCCCGATAGCCCTCAAAGAAAACTATCAATTCAAAATACATGGAGAGTTGACTACTGACGAGTACGCATGGCTAAAGGACACTAAAGCGCCAAAGAACAATAAACCAGTAATGGATTATCTTACTGCTGAAAATGAGTATACCGATAACTACTTCATACCGTTGAGAAAAAACCAACGTGCTATTTTTTCTGAGCTCACTAGTAGGATGGAAAAAAGTTTCGAATCTCTGCCTACCCAAGAAGATGGATTTTCATACTACTATAGGTATCAACCTGATGACGAACATCCAAGATTTTATCGAAAGCAAAAAGAAGGTGGTAAGGAAGAACTCTTGCTTGATGTTAATGAAATGGCCGTAGGTAAAGAGTTTTACACTGCCGGTGTAGCGGCTGTGAGCCCGAATACAAACGTAGTGGCGTTTTACGAAAACGCGGATGGAACAAATGATTACACAATTAAATTTAAAGAGTTAGCCACCAGCAAAATCTTTTCTGACAGCCTGACTCAGGTGGGCGATGTAGTTTGGGCTAGTAACGAAATTCTTTACTATACCCTTCAGGAGCCGAAAACCGATCGGTCTTATCGCGTAATGAAACATCGGCTTGGGCTTCCTCAATCTACCGACAAGCTTATCGTAGAAGAAAAAGACAACCGTTTTTCGCTTTCGCTCAGTCGGTCAAAGTCGAAACAGTTTATTTTTCTCACATCGCGAAGCAAAACAGCTAGCGAAACGAGTTTCCTTTTATTGAGAAACCCTGAAAGTAATTTTCGGTCGATTCTTCCGCGGGAAGAAAAACATATCTACGATGTATATCATGTCAACGATAAGTTTTACATCCAGACCAATAAAAATGCTTCCAATTTTAAGATAATGGTAGTGGATACAGCAAAGTACTCCCCGCGTAACTGGAAAGAGTTCATTCCACATAGAACCGATATTTTCTTACAAAGCATAGAATTCTTCGACAATTACTATGTATTGAGTGAAAAATCGAATGCGCAAACCCAACTTCGAGTAGTTGAGATAGCCACCCGTAGGGAAGACATTTTAAAAACAAATGAATCTATCTGTCATGTGGCCTTGGGCTATAACCCCGAGATGGCCACCGATACGTTACAGTATTCATATTCGTCATTCACTGATCCCGTTAAAGTATTCAATTACGATATGAAGACCGGTAAACAAAAGTTGGTAAAAAAGCAGATGGTTCCTAATAGGCCTTGGACTCGCGCGATAAAAGTGGAACGACTATGGGCAACCACAAAAGATGGGAGGAAAGTGCCTCTTACCTTGGTGTATAATAAATATCTTCAAAGCAATAAAAAAATGGATGGCAAGCGCGTGTTCCTAACTTCGTATGGTGCCTATGGCTACCCCATGGAAGTTGGATTTAACAGCTCTATTTTTTCTTGGATTGACCGTGGGTTCATTTATGCTATTGCGCATGTTCGTGGAGGAAGTGACTTGGGTATGCAATGGTATGACGATGGTAAGTTGCTCAACAAAAAGAATACGTTTTCGGATTTTATTGCATGTGCCGAACATTTAGTAGCACAGGGATATGTGCAAACAGGCAACATTGTTGCACAAGGTGGAAGCGCTGGTGGCTTATTGATGGGGGCTATTGCCAATATGCGTCCAGACCTGTTTAAAGCAGTCATTCTTGATGTGCCTTTTGTGGATGCAGTCAACTCCATGCTTGATGAATCGCTTCCTTTGACCACGGTTGAATATGAAGAGTGGGGCGACCCCAAGCAAAAGAAGTTTTATGAATACATGAAGTCCTACTCGCCATACGATAATGTTCGGCAGCAGAGCTATCCTAATATGTTTTTCTTCACGGGCCTCAACGATCGAAATGTTTCTTATTGGGAGGCGGCAAAAATGGTAGCCAAACTCAGAGCAAACAATACGAGTAAAAACACCATTTTGCTAAAAACAGATTTTAATTCTGGACACGGTGGAGGTTCGGGACGCTATGATCAATACCGAGAGTTATCGTACAAAATGGCTTTGGTTTTCGATCTGTTTGATACAAGCAAGATATTGACAAACCCACCCAAACCTTGATCGAATTCTTTATTGCTGCAAGTGTTTTTGAAAAAATTATCCCAGAATTGTCATTGTCCCAGAATTGTCGATAGAAAAAAGTTCTAATAGCGGCCATTAGAGAAAATGCTTCGAAAGGATAAGATAAGTGTTAAGGATCCTTAAATTCGGTCAGATTTTCTGACAAAATACATGGACTATAAAATCGAATTTACCGATAAGAAATCACCCCCTGGTCGGGTATACTTATGCTCAATAAAATGCTTGACAAAATGGATTTCGACAGTTTCCTTGAAGGGTTGGGATTGCCCAGGCAAGGATCCATCCCGGTTATCCATACGATCAACTCATCAAGCAGTTTACGAACAGCCAGCGGCTTCGTATCAATGGTTTTTAAAAAATTTGCAGTTCACTAACCTTAAATGTGGACATTTAAGGCACAAGTGTCGCGCACACCAACGAACATGCGGAAGACTTGCGCTAGTACGGGCCAGTACGGAGGGGTATTCGAAAATCGTAACGCAACACCAACGCATCTAAGTTGAACAAAGCAGTTTAAAGGTAAAGAAGGGGCGAAAGCCTTTTTTTCCTAGGCTGGATTGCCCTGATAGCGCACCTACTTTTTACTGTTATCCATAAGCAAGTGAAAGAATGTGAACAGTTTAGGAGTAATGGACATTTATTAGGCTGTTTTTTAGACACAGTTTATGACTATGGTCAGCATGGCTTCAAACAATTTAGGTTCCTACATCTGTTTTGTATCCATGTTATCCATGCGAAATAAATTATCGGCCCCCCAGCTTGAGGTTAATAAAATCCAGCTTGATATGTTTGTGGCCATTAAAGGGGGTGTTCTTCAAAGCATAGAAAAATCCCCTTAATTTTAACCTATTAACCCTTTATAACACTTACTGAAAATTGGTCGGATGACATTAATTGATAATTATAAACGTAAAAAGTTTGGTTCCTACAACTTGCTTACTGCTTACTGCCTACTGCCTACTTTTTTACTAATCCTATTCTCGACCACCGCACTCTCCCAATCTCTTCAAACCATCGTGCAACGCGGCCACGAGCTTGCTATATTGTCAATCGCTATAAGTCCAGACAGTAATTATGTTGCCACAGGAAGTCGTGATAAATCGGCTAAACTTTGGGAGTTGAGCACTGGACGAGAAGTGCGTAGTTTTTTAGGTCATCAAGCATCTATCAATGATTTAGAATTTAGTCGCGATGGCAAACTTCTCATCACAGCAAACGGAGATGGCACCGCGAAAATTTGGGAGGTGGGCACTGGCAAAGAAATCCTTTCGGTTAAGCCCGATGAAGAGCGGGTCACGGATGTGACTTTCGATCCCAAAGGAAAATTTTTTGTTACCGTTGGTTTTGGGCGAAAGGCTCGCGTATGGGCGTATCCTTTTAAAGAATTGCTCAAGGAGTTTGATGCCGATGGCTATGCAGGCTCTGGCGGATTGATTCACGTTGCCATCAGTCCGAACAGTGAATGGTTGGCCATTGGTGAAGACGGTTTTACAGCAAATGTGTATAAAACTTCTACTTGGCAAAAAGTATGGACATTTAATCAATCAATCCTTCACTCCTCTTGCGGGGGTTGTTATACCGATATTGACTTTACTCCCGATAGTCAGTATTTAGTGAAAGCCTCCAATCATGATTTGGTTGCGAAGTACGACTTGACTACTGGCAAGCAAGTGCTGCAATACAAAAAGCAAATAGACGATTTAAAGTCGGTTACGTTTAGCAAGGATGGAAAAAGAATGGCCCTTTGCACAGAAAAGGAAGTGATAATTTATGACAGTAAAGGCGACTCACTAAAAACGATTCGTCCAGATACTGAAGGGGACATCAACCAAGCAAAGTTTACAACCGATGGTAAGCAGTTGCTAATCGCTTCCGATCAAAACATAGTGTTAGTTTACGATGTAGCAAGTGGTAAAAAGAAAAGTGAGTTAACAGGTTTTTTGAATAAGAGAGATAAAGGCGGATTGGCCTACGACCCTAATTCGTATTGGGACTCTTATATTGCTAAATATGTTCGCTTCAAAAATAATTTATTGTTGAGCCGCGACAATAAAACATTGCTCAAGGGCAAGTTTGGAGACAAAATTAAACGGTGGGATATTGCTTCGGGCAAAACAGAGATGGAGTATGTGGGGCACACCAAGGCCGCTTTGTGTTATCAATACAATCGAGACGGAAAGCTATTGCTATCCGGAGGAGGGGATGGAACAATTATTTTGTGGAATGCTCAAACAGGTGATACCATTCGCACCATTGAGTCATATCGCGAACCAGTTTTTGATATTCACTTTAGCAGTGATGAAACACAGATTTTGAGTAGCAGTTGGGATGGCACATTGAAAATTCACGATGTGGTCACGGGCAAAAGGCTGCATTTGTTTGAGTTGAAGGAAGGTTCTGCCTATCAATCACAATTCAGCAGAAATGGATTGTATGTTTTTACCGCAACCCTTAAAGAAGGTACAGATCGATTGCAAATGCGGGAAATTGATACCAAAAAAATCATTCGCACCTTTGAAGGCCATACCGATGCCATTTCTTCGTTGCAGGTTTCAGCAGACGGAAAAAGATTGTTGACCGCCAGTTGGGATGGCTCCGTACGCCAATGGGATGTAGTGACTGGTTTCGCGGATTTTAAGTTGCTCGGTCATATAGGCGCAGTGCATGTTGCTCTTTATAGCAGTGCAGAGAAAAATATTTTTAGTGCCGGTGCCGATCGAGTCATTCGCCTTTGGGACGTAGCCACAGGAAAAGTCATCCAAACATTGGAAGGCCACACGGCAGAGATCACCAGTTTACAATTAACATCGGATGAAAAAATGCTCATTAGCCACAGCTTGGATGGTACTACTAAGTTTTGGGATTTGAGTACGGGCAAAGAATTTTTTGAGCACATCCATTTTGGTGAGAAAGAGTGGATGGTGAAAAATGCGGAGGGCTATTTTAATGGCACCGATCAGGCGCGCCAATACATTCACTTTGTAGATGGCATGAAAACCTATTCGGCCGATCAGTTTTTCAATGAATATTACCGACCCGATTTGCTCCCAAAAATTTTTCAAAAAAGAGGTGGCGATGATGGCGCGAAGGGCATTCAAGGTAAACTGCAAAAGTCGCCACCGCCTACTGTTCGCGTAGCCATTGTACCCACAGCCGATGAAAGCAAGGCACAGATTTATGTTCGGGTGGTAGACAATGGGGGTGGCGCGCAAAACCTTAAATTGTTTCACAACGGCAAGTCGGTTTCAATTGATAAGGCCTTTGTGTTGCCAAAAGGCAAAGATGAACAGAACACCTATCACCAACTTATTTCGTTGGTGGGAGGTAACAATGTATTTATGGCTACGGCCGCCAACAAAGATAGAATAGAAGCCGATCCGCACTCAGCCGAAATTTTTTCCGAAGTGGTAACCAAAACAAGTACCTGCTATGTGTTGGCAGTGGGTATCAATCAGTACAAAAATCCGCGCATGACGTTGAATTACGCTCGGCCCGATGCCGAGTCGTTTGAAAAAATGGTGGATCATCAAACGGGGCTTTACAAAAACATAGAAGTACACACGCTCTTTGATTCGGATGCTACTCGGGTGTCCATCTTAGCAAAACTGGAAGAGCTCTCTACAAAGATCAATCAAGAAGACGTATTTATATTTTATTATGCTGGCCACGGCAGCATGGTAGACGATCGTTTCTTTTTTATCCCCAGTGAAAGTGCTCGCTTGTATGATTTAAGTTCGCTGCAAAAAGAAGCCATTGAAGCATCGGTCATCCAAGACAAATTCAAAAACATAAAAGCCTTAAAGCAATTGATAGTGATGGATGCGTGCCAATCGGGTGGCTCGGTAGAATTATTGGCTACGCGCGGTGCAGCGGAAGAAAAAGCCATTGCCCAACTCTCGCGCAGCGCGGGCATACACGTGATGGCCTCCGCAGGCAGCGAGCAATTTGCGACTGAGTTTGCCGAGCTTGGCCACGGGCTGTTTACTTATCTATTGGTAAAAGCCTTGCAAGGCGATGCGGATGGCGCGCCTAAAGATGGTAAAGTGACGATCTATGAATTGAAATCGTATCTGGATGACCAAGTGCCTGAGATGACGCGCAAACTGAAAGGCAAACCACAGTATCCTTACACCTTTTCGCGCGGACAAGATTTTCCGGTGGTGATACAGAATTGAACATGGCATTCGATAAAAGGCTACCTTCGTACAACAAAATCCATTTTATGATACATGGCGGAAGCAACCCGAGCTAAATTTTTTTTGGTCAAGTATTTTTTCTTAGGCAACGCACTACTGCTGCTGATTGCATCCACTTTGTTCTTTCTACAAAATTCAGAATCACCAAAAGGAAAAGCTGTGTCCTTTATTCTATTGGCAGCAGGACTGATTTTTATTTCGCTTCACTTTATGATTGCCAGCGACATTAAAAAAGTGGCCATCAGCAAAAAGAAAATTTCGATTGTGGACAAAGGCAAAGTAAAGAGCTATTATTGGGAAGATGTGAAGTCAATCAAATTTATCCCGTTCATTAACATGTACCGTGCTTATTTAAAAAAGAAACGCAAGGTGTATTTCCTTCCACCAAACAATAGCGAAGCACTCTTCGGCATGTTTATAGGAAAACAAGATTTTATCCCAAAGAAGGTTGGCAAGATAGCTAGGCGCTAATGCGCAAACCCCAACACAAAATATCCAACTCCCATCTCTTACTTCAAAACCCCCAACTCTTTCCCAACTTCCGTAAAGGCTTTGATGGCTTTATCTAAATGATGCTTTTCATGCCCAGCAGAAATTTGAACGCGAATCCTCGCTTTGCCCTTGGCCACCACCGGATAGAAAAACCCGATCACATAAATTCCTTTTTCCAGCAATCGCTCGGCAAACTTTTGTGCGAGTGGCGCCTCATATAACATAATAGGCACAATGGGGTGCACGCCAGGTTTTATGTCAAATCCAGCCTTGGTCATTTCTTCACGGAAGTATTTTGTATTTTGCTCAAGCTTATCGCGAAGAGCAGTTGTTTCGGAAAGCATGTTAAACACTTCAATGCTCGCGCCCACAATGGCAGGTGCCAATGTATTGGAAAACAAATAGGGCCTTGAACGCTGACGAAGCATTTCAATGATTTCTTTTCGCCCAGATGTAAAGCCACCCATCGCTCCGCCCAGTGCCTTGCCCAGCGTTCCTGTGATAATGTCTACTCTGCCCACTACTCCACAATGCTCGGGCACACCACGACCTGTTTTGCCCAAGAAGCCGGACGAATGACATTCGTCCGTCATCACCAACGCTTGGAATTCATCCGCCAAGTCACAGATTTTATCAAGTTGCGCAATGGTTCCATCCATGGAAAAGGCTCCGTCTGTTACGATAACGATTTGCTGCGCTCCTGCTTTCCGTGCTTCCTCCAATTGCGTTTTTAAATCCGCCATATCGTTGTGCTTGTAGCGATAGCGCATGGCTTTGCACAAACGCACGCCATCAATGATCGAAGCATGATTTAATTCATCAGAAATAATGGCATCCTTTTCGCCAAACAGTGGCTCAAACACTCCGCCATTGGCATCAAAAGCGGCCGCGTACAAAATGGTATCTTCTGTACCTAAAAAGTCGGCAATCTTTTTCTCTAATTCCTTGTGAATGTCTTGCGTGCCGCAGATAAATCGCACCGATGACATGCCAAACCCGTGTGTATCGATAGCCTTTTTTGCTGCTGCAATTACCCTAGGATGAGATGACAAGCCCAAATAATTGTTTGCACAAAAATTGATTACCTCTTTTCCATCGCTGGTTTTAATGTCGGCTGCCTGCGGGGTAGTGATAATGCGTTCTTTTTTGAATAAGCCAGCTTCGCGAATGGCGTTGAGTTCTTTCTCTAAAACGGGTTGCAAGGTTTTGTACATAGTATTAAAATTTGGGCAAATCTACAATCGTATTTCGTAAATCGTAAATCATAATTTTCTGATAACTTCGCGCCTTCATTCGTTTGAAAATGAAGAAAACAAAGGTTTTATTGATTGGTGCTGGCGGCCAGCTTGGCTCTGAACTTACCCAGGGGCTTTGGAAAATCTACGGTCAAGAAAATGTAATTGCTTCCGACATAAAAGATGCCCAGGGCATTTTAAAAGAAGGCCCCTACGAAAAGTTTGATGTGATGCAGCGTGATAAACTTTTTGACCTCATCAAAAAAAACGGCATCACTCAAATCTATCACTTGGCCGCGTTGCTTTCTGCCACTGGCGAGAAAGATCCGCGATGGGCATGGAAGTTGAACATGGAAAGCTTGCTCTTTGTGTTGGAAGCCGCCCACGAATTGAAATTGCACAAAGTTTATTGGCCTAGTTCTATTGCCGCCTTCGGCCCAACAACACCTAAACAAAATACACCTCAAGATACCATCATGGACCCCAGCACGGTGTATGGCATTACTAAATTGGCAGGCGAACTTTGGTGCGAATACTATTTTAGACGATACGGTGTAGATGTAAGGAGCTTGCGGTATCCCGGATTGATTGGTTATAAAACGCCACCCGGTGGCGGCACTACTGATTATGCAGTAGACATTTATTTCAAGGCATTGAAAGAAAAAAAATACGAATGCTTTTTAGCTGCCGATACTTATTTGCCGATGATGTACATGGACGATGCCGTAAAAGCAACCATCGATTTGATGGAAGCACCGGCTGAAAAAGTAAAGGTGCGCACCAGCTATAACATTGGCGCAATGAGCTTTTGCCCTGCTCAAGTGGCCGCTACTATTAAAAAGCACATTCCTGATTTTAGCATTACCTATAAACCAGACTTTCGCCAAGCCATTGCCGATTCGTGGCCAAAGTCAATTGACGATTCTTCAGCACGCAGTGATTGGGGCTGGAAAAATAAATTTGGACTGGATGAGATGACCAGCGATATACTTCATAATTTACAACTGAATCCTCAGTTTCTAGATTAATGTCCAAACTCAAATCATTAGCAGGCGAAACAGTGCTTTACGGCCTTGGCAGTATGTTGCCGCGTTTTCTAAATTTTTTGCTCGTTTCCCTCCATACCAAAAGCATGTTTTCAAGAGCGGAATATGGAGAACTTACATACCTGCTTTCCATTGTTGCAGTAATCAACGTGGTGTACATGTTTGGTATGGAGACTGCCTTTTTTCGGTTCTCCAATCAACCCGATGCCAATAAGGCAAAAGTTTTTCGTTTGGCGCAAACTGTGGTAGTGAGCATCAGTATCTTTTGCTCGATCATTTTTATTGGCTCCTCATCATTTATTGCAAGTCAGGTTGGGCAAGCCAACCATCAAGAGTTTGTGGTGTGGCTTACGCTGATCATGCTTATTGATGCTTCCGTGGCCATTCCGTTTGCTCAGTTGCGGCTTCAAAAAAAGGCCAAGCTCTTTGCCGTTGCCAAAATTGTAAATGTTTTGGTATTGATTGCGCTCAATTATTATTTTTTAAAAATAGCTTATCGTCCAAGCGTAGGCATTGGGTATGTCTTTTTAGCCAACCTTATTGCCAATTCGTTTTTTCTACTGTTCTTTTTTAAGTCATTGATTACATGGCGACCTGAATGGGACACAACCTTATCTCCTGCCATGTTGCGCTACGCCTATCCGGTAATGTTAACGGGGTTGGCCGGAATGACCAATGAGTTTTTTTCACGAACAACATTAGGCTATTGGTTGCCACCCAATTTTTATGGAAGTATGAGCAACCAAGAAGCGCTCGGGATTTTTGGAGCTTGCTACAAATTTGCCGTATTCATGAACTTGGGCATCCAAGCATTTCGCTATGCCGCAGAGCCGTTCTTTTTTTCGAATGCCTCCGATAAAAAATCTCCCGAGTTGTTTGCCAAAGTCAATCATTACTTTGTGATGCTGGGTTGTATCGTGCTGCTCGGTGTGAGCATCAACCTTGACCTCATCAAGCATTTTATTGGCGATAACTTTTGGGATGGCTTGGCCATTGTTCCCATTCTGTTATTGGCCTATTTGTTTTTAGGTATCTATTACAACATCAGCATTTGGTTTAAACTCACCAATCAAACGCATGTTGGCACTTTCATCACCATCTTGGGTGTATTGGTTACGGTAGTGGCCAATTACCTTTTGATTCCTCGCTTTGGTTACATGGGTAGCAGTTGGGCAGCGCTTTTGTGCTACGCAGTCATGACACTTGCTTGTTATGCATGGGGTCAAAAATATCATCCCATTCCGTATTCAGTAGGTAAAGATCTGATCTACATTTTTTCAACCATGCTGGTGGTGTATTTGGTGTATGCAATTGAAATATCCAATCAATATCTATCATCGCTTTTTCATATCGGAGTCACGGTTTTATTTGTTGGAATCGTTTACCTCTTTTCACGAAATGATTTGAAACAATCTATCTAACCAATAGCTTTTGAAAGCTTGATTAATTCGCTTAAAATCAGAAAATTCGGTTAATTTTGCTGGTTCAAAAAAGACAAATTCACTTGGCTAGTTGTAGTCTCCGTACGCTTTATTTTTTAGCACTGTTGTTGGTGGGCACGGGCGCTTTGGCACAACGCGATAAAAAGAAAAAACCAACCGATTTGTCAGAGGCCGCCAAGTGGGTGGAGGCCGAGGCCGCCTTTACCGAAGGCGAAAAATATTATGTGCTGGAAGATTACTCAAAATCGCTTCTTTATTTTTTAAAAGCTTCCGAACTAAATCCAACCAATGCCGCCATCTATTTTAAATTGGCCGATGTGCTTTCTAAAAGCGAACGAGATGAAGATGTTAAGAAAGCAGCCGTCAATATTGAACAAGCCATCCGAATCGACAGAAAAAATCAATACTTCTATCAACTTGCCGTAGCCATCTACAACCGATTGGGCAACTTTGCTAAATCGGCTAGCACTATTGAAAGTTTAATGAAGGAGGTGCCAGGTAATGAAGACCAGCTTTATGAACTGGCTGCCATTTATTTGTTTGACCGAAAGGAAGAAGAGGCCATTAAAATTTATAACCGTGCCGAATCATTTTTTGGGATCACCGAAACATCAAGCTTACAAAAGCAACACATTTTTTTAGATCAAGGAAGAATTAATGAAGCATTTGCCGAGGGAGAAAAATTGATTCGCGCTTTTCCTGAAGAGGAGCGTTATGTTTTGGCGTATGCAGAAATGCTTTCACAAAACAACCAACGAGACAAGGGGATTTTCACCTTGGAAAATTACTTGAGAGAAAATGCTGAATCGTCAGGCGCCAAAATGTTGTTGGCTGGTTTTTACCGTGATGGCGGGCAAGAAGCGAAAGCCACTCAATTGATGGAAAGCATTTTCGATGATCCACATACCAATGTAAACAATAAAGTGATTATGCTTGGTGCGCTGCAAGCAGACTTGGCTCAGAAAAAGCAACAAAAGGAAAATGCACAGTCGCTTCAAGAACTTTTGGTGAAATTATTTGAAAAGGCCGAGAAGGATTCTCCTACTGACGCTACTTTGCAAATGGTAGGGGGTGATATTTACATTACTATAGAACAACCCACAATAGCCAAAGCACATTATGCAAAAGCTGCGCGCTTTGGTATCACTAATTTTGAAGCTTGGCAAAGGCTGTTGTATCTAGAAACGGAAGCCAACGAATTAGATAGTGTGATTCAGCATGCCGATCAGGCACTTGAGTATTTCCCGAATCAATCCATGGTCTATTATTTTAAAGGGTATGCGCACTTGCGCAAACGAGAATTCTCTTATGCGGTCAACTCCCTGGAACAAGCGAAAAAGTTGTCTACCTCCAATCCGGGAGTGGTCATGGAAGTAAACGCGTGGTTGGGCGATGCTTACCAAGCGCTGAAGCAATACGATAAATCAGCGAAGTCTTACGAAGAAGTATTAGCCACCAATCCTGATAATGACATTGTGCTGAATAATTACAGCTACTACTTGGCTTTGCGGAAAGCGGATTTAGAAAAAGCGGAAAGAATGTCCACCCAGTTGGTTAAGAAGCATCCTGAAAACGCTGCTTATTTAGATACACACGCATGGGTATTGTATTCGCGCGAAAAATACCGTGAAGCAAAAAAAATTATGGAAAAGGCCATTCAAACGGGCAATGCTTCTGCAGCCCACTTTGAACACTATGGTGATATTCTTTTTAAATTGGGTGATGTGGAGGCTGCGGTAGCGCAATGGAAGAAAGCAAAGACACTCGACCAGAACAATGAGTTTATAGACAAAAAAATTGCCAACCGAAAAATATTGTAACGTGCGATTATATTCCTCCATCAAAACGGGTATCTGCTCGCTAGGTTTAGCAGGGTTGTTGCTTCTGAGCAGTTGTAGCAGAAAAGTGATACCCGTAGCGCCTCCCGCTGCCAGCATCGATATTCAAGAAATTGATTTTGAATATTTGCATGGCAAAGCGCGATTATCTTATCGCGACAATACCAGAGAACGCGAGGTAAAGGCAAACATCCGCATCCGAAAAGACAGCGTGATTTGGATGTCGTTCTCTGTCATTGGTGTGCAAGGTGGCAAAGCGTTGATCAATAAAGACTCCATCACTATTTTGAGTAATGTGGAGAAGGAATATTATGTATTTGATTATGCTGAGCTTTCGAAGCGTTTTAATTTTAAAATTAATTACTATGTTATTCAGTCGGCCATGTTGGGGAATCCCATTGTGCCCAAAAGCCCCGATGATCGAATCACCACAAATGAAACCTATAATCAGCTAACCCAACAGATAGGTTTGGTTTCCATCAAGAACCAAATTAACAAGACCTCCAAGAAACTAGAACAGGTTGAATTAAATGAATCAGCTACCGGTAATCTACTGAAAATCAATTACGCTGATTTTCAACCCGTGGGCGAAAAACTTTTTCCGTATAAAAGTGTAATTGATATTCTCTACAAGAGCGTTAAGGGTTTGGTGAACAATACCATCGTAATTGAATATAACAAAGCCGAGGTGGGTGATAAAGAGCTGCGTTTCCCATTCAAGATACCGAATCGCTATGACCGCAGGTAAGCCTATTTTTTTTGCCCTTGTATTTTTTTGCTCGGTCTCTCTCTATGCCCAAAAAACAAAGACGCAACTGCAGCGCGAAAAGCAGGAGAACCTTGAAAAAATAAAGGAGACAGAACGCATTCTGACAGAAACGACTACCGAGAAGAAAAATTCCATTGGCGAATTGCGTGCGCTAAACAAACGAATTGAGCAACAAGAAGTGTTGATGGTTTCCATCAATTCTGAAATAGGGCTTTTGAATTACGACATTGATGAGAATAATCAAATCATTGATGCGCTTTCGCATGATGTGGAAAAATTAAAGGAAGAATATGCATCCATGATTTTTGCGGCACAAAAAGCGAGCGGTAAAATTGATAAGCTTACTTTTTTGTTTTCGGCCACTTCTTTCGACCAATTAATGATGCGTTTAAAGTACATGGAGCAATACGGTAAAGCCAGGCAAGAACAAGGCGAGGCGATTGCTCGTGTGCAAAAAGTACTGGGCGACCAAGTGAGACAAATTGAAGCTAGGCGACAAGAAAAACAAAGCCTATTGGATGAAGAAGAAAAGGAAAGTCAACAGCTATCAGGCCTTAAAAATAAAAAGAACACCTTGGTGAAATCGCTGGAGAAAGAAGAGAAACGACTCAAACGCGAATTGGCGGATACCAAAAAAGCGGTGGCAGAGTTAGATGATTTGATTGCCAAACTTATCAAAGAAGAGATGGAACGGGCCATAGCCGAGGCCAAGCGCTTGCGAGAGCTAAAAGCCAAAGCCAATAAAAAGGCCGAAGAGGTAAAAGAAGAAGAGGATGCAGTTGCCAACATTGCTCTCTCCAATTCATTTGAAGAAAACAAAGCAAAATTTCCGTGGCCTGCAAGTGGATTTATTTCTCAGCGCTTTGGAAGGCAGATGCACCCCGTATTAAAGGGTATTGTGATACAAAACGATGGTATTAACATTCAAACCAAGCAAGGCGAAGCGGTGAAAACTATCTTTGGTGGCGAAGTGAAAAGAGTTGCCTTAATTGGTGGCCTTGGTACGGCTGTCATCATTGGGCACGGAGAGTTTTTTACCGTTTATGCAGGGCTAAAGGAAGTAACAGTAAAAACAGGGCAGAAAGTATCTCCAAATACCGAACTCGGAAAGGTAATTGCTACGGGGGAAGGAATTTCAGAATTGCGCTTCCAAATTTTTAAGAACACCACGCCACTTGATCCGCAGCAGTGGTTGCGGAATTAACTGGAATAAAAAAGGCGGGCTCCTCAGCCCGCCTTTACCCCAAAACCACCCCGCGCGCAGCGCGAGATGAACCCCACAAAACATCCTTGATCTTACGCAAGGACTTATCTTTATCCACCGTAGCTTAAGCGTAGGTGATTCATGTTTTTTTGATTCTTTCTTTAACTCATTTTTAATCTAGTGCTACAGCATTTGTAACATTAACGAAATCAAATTCAACTTCGTTTTTTAATTCAACGTAAATAATTGAATCCTTGTTCACTTTGCCTGCTAAAATTTGCTTCGACAGCTCATTTAAAATTTCGCGCTGCATCACTCGCTTCAAAGGCCGTGCCCCAAATTGCGGATCAAAACCAAGTTTTGCTAATCTGTCTAACGCTTCGTCTGAAATTTCCAGCTTTACGCCACTTTCCATTAAACGTTTTTGGATTTGCTTAAATTGTATTTCAGTTACTTTTCGAATGTCTTTTTTTGTTAACGGCCTAAACATGATGATTTCATCAATTCGGTTGATAAACTCTGGCCGAACGGATTTCTTTAAAAATTCAAGCACTTGATCTTTAGTCGTTTCGATTACCTCAAAATAATTTTCGTCCGTTATTTTTTCAAAATTCTCTTGAATGATAGCCGATCCAATGTTGGTTGTCATGATAATGATCGTGTTCTTAAAGTTTGCTATCCGACCTTTATTGTCGGTTAGGCGACCTTCGTCCAGCACCTGCAATAAAATATTGAACACATCGGGGTGAGCTTTTTCAATTTCGTCCAGCAAAATCACCGAATACGGTTTCCTTCGCACGGCTTCCGTCAATTGCCCGCCTTCATCATACCCAACATAGCCGGGGGGCGCACCAATCAATCGGCTCACGCTGTGCCGCTCTTGATACTCGCTCATATCTATGCGCACCATGGCGTTGTCATCGTTAAACAAATAATCGGCCAGTGCTTTCGATAATTCTGTTTTGCCCACGCCTGTGGTGCCCATGAATATAAATGAACCAATTGGGCGCTTTGGATCTTGCAATCCCGCACGACTTCTGCGCACCGCGTCACTCAGTGCTTTAATGGCTTCTTCCTGGCCAGCCACACGCTTGCTCAACTCTTGCTCTAGCGATAACAATTTTTCGCGTTCGCTTTGCAACATTTTTGAAACAGGTATGCCCGTCCACTTGGCAACAATTTCGGCAATGTCTTCGCTGTCTACTTCTTCTTTTAAGAGTGAATCTTCTTTTTGCATTTCTTTAATGCGCAATTGCATTTCTTTGATTCGCTTCTCGGCCTCTACCATTTTTCCATACCGTATCTCTGCTACTTTTCCGTAGTCGCCAGCTTTTTCGGCATGCTCTGCTTCTAGTTTTAATTTTTCCATCGCCTCTTTTTCCCACCGAATGCCCTGCACCACTTCCTTTTCACTTTCCCACTTTGCTTTCAGTGAATTGCGTTGTTCCGAAAGTTCTGCAATGTCCTTGCTTAACACTGCTTCTTTGTCTTTGTCTTTTTCCCTGCGAATGGCTTCGCGCTCAATTTCTAACTGCATGATCTTGCGGTTGAGTTCGTCCAATTCTTCAGGCAGCGAATCCATTTCCAACCGAAGTTTCGAGGCCGCTTCATCCATCAAGTCAATTGCCTTGTCGGGAAGAAAGCGATCGGAGATATAACGGCTCGAAAGTTCAACAGCAGAAATTACCGCATCGTCTTTTATCCGAACACCATGGTGCAATTCGTATTTGTCTTTGATCCCCCGAAGGATTGAAATAGAATCTTCCACCGATGGCTCGTCTACCATCACTGCTTGAAACCTGCGCTCTAAGGCTTTATCTTTTTCAATATATTTTTGATATTCCTTTAATGTTGTAGCCCCAATTGCATGGAGTTCACCACGAGCCAAAGCAGGTTTCAAAAGATTAGCGGCATCCATCGCACCTTCGCCACCGCCCGCACCAATCAAGGTGTGGATTTCATCAATGAACAAAATTATTTCTCCGTTCGAGTCGGTTACTTCTTTGATGACGGCTTTCAATCGTTCTTCAAACTCGCCCTTGTATTTGGCACCCGCCACCAGCAAACCCATATCAAGCGAAATCAAGATTTTGCTTTTTAGGTTTTCGGGCACATCGCCATTCACAATGCGCTGTGCCATACCTTCTACGATGGCGGTTTTGCCAACACCGGGCTCGCCTAATAGAATTGGATTGTTTTTGGTTCTACGTGATAAGATTTGCAGCACACGCCTGATCTCTTCATCGCGTCCGATCACTGGATCGATTTTACCTTTCTTTGCTAATTCGTTTAAGTTTTTGGAATAGCGCTCCAACGATTTGTATTTCGCTTCTGCATTTTGGTCTTTCACTGTAGCCCCACCGCGCAATTCTTGAATAGCTTTGATGAGGCTTTTTCGTTCGAAGCCAACATCTTTTAGGAGACTACCTACTTTGTCTTTTGTTTGTAGCAATGCCAACAGCAAATGCTCCACGGCTACATACTCATCTTTAAATTCAATGAGCTCTTTTTCTGCATTTTGCAAAACGGTGTTGGCCGCATTGGATAAATAAGATTGTTGACCTGAAACTTTTGGGTACGAGTTTATAATTTCATCTAACTTTGAATGTAGAATGCTTTCATTGATGTTCAGCTTTTTGAAAACATAATTGGTTACGTTCTCATCTGTTTCAATAATCGCTTTCAATAAATGCCCCGGCTCAATTGCTTGTTGTTGCAAGCCGGAAGCAATCTCAGACGACTTTTGCAAAGCCTCTTGCGATTTGATGTTGAATTTATCGAAGTTCATATGGGTAGTGATTAATTTTAATCGTCTGATTTTGCTCTAATAAACCATTCGGTATCAAATAAGTGTCCATCTAAATTTAGTCAAGCTTTTAAGAAAAATTGTCATTAAATTGAAGTGAATTCATCCAGCAACGGCCAAATTGACTTTGAAGTATGACAAAAAAAGCGTCAAATAAATCAAGTAGTAGATCAGCCACCTTATTAATTGAAGTAGCTTGGGAAGTGTGCAATCAAGTAGGAGGAATCTATACGGTTATTCGCTCGAAGGCACCCGCTATGATGCAGAATCATTCAGGGAACTATTGCATGGTAGGGCCATACCTTAATAAAAACATTCAAGCGGAATTGGAACCGATTGATGATGGCTCTGATATTTTTGGAATGGCGGCTACTAACTTAAGCAAGAAAGGCTATGAAGTTGTGTATGCCGAGTGGCTCATTACGGGTAAACCCCGCGTAGTGTTGGTCAATCCAAATGCCATTGAGGAAAAAGCGATGAGCGTGATTAAATATTTGCTTTGGAAGAACCATCAAATTGCGATACCGGAAGGCAACAAACTCATCGATCAAGTAATTGGGTTCGCTTACCTCACCAAATTATTTTTTGATGAAGTAGCTAAATTAATAACCACCGATCAGCCGGTGATCGGACATTTTCATGAGTGGATGGCAGGCTTACCCATCTTGGATATCAAACGAGAAGCCCAACCAATCAAAACCATTTTTACTACCCATGCCACCCAATTGGGGCGACATCTTGCGATTAACTCGCCTTTGTTTTATGCTCACTTGCCTTTTTTTAAGTGGGAAGAGGAAGCCGGAAAATTTGGCGTGGCCACCGAAGCAGCGATTGAATATGGCTGTGTACAGCGGTGCGATGTGATGACCACCGTGAGCGATGTAACCGCGCGTGAGTGCAAACACTTATTGAGGCGAAAGCCAGATGTGGTGTTGCCCAATGGATTGAACATTCAACGGTTTGAGGCACTTCATGAATTTCAAAATTTGCATGCTCGCTACAAAGAGCAAATCCATCAGTTTGTGATGGGGCATTTTTTTCATTCGTATTCGTTCGATCTCAATAAAACCATTTACTTTTTTACTTCGGGCCGATACGAGTACAAGAACAAAGGTTTTGATTTAACGCTGGAGGCACTGGTGCATTTGAATGAACAACTGAAACGCGAGCAATCCGAATACACAGTGGTGATGTTTTTTGTAACGAAGCGTGAGTTCTATAGTATCAAACCAGAAGTATTGCAATCGCGGGCGGTGATGGAGGAAATCCGGCAAACGTGCGAATCAATAGAAAGACAAGTTGGCAAGCGATTGTTTTTTGAAAGCACCATGCGGCAAGACCACCGCCTGCCAAACTTGAATGAATTTGTGGACGAATATTGGAAGTTGCGGTACCGCAGAACGATCCAATCTTGGAAAGGTGGAAACAAATTGCCGTTGCCCGTTACGCACAAGTTGGTAAATGAAGAACAAGATGATATCATTCAGTTTTTGTTGAGAAGAAATCTTTTAAATAGCGAAGAAGACAAAGTAAAAATTGTTTATCATCCTGATTTCATCAACTCCACTAACCCATTATTTGGAATGGATTACGGGCAATTTGTGCGGGGTTGTCACTTAGGAATTTTCCCCAGTTATTACGAGCCGTGGGGTTACACACCGTTGGAGTGTATGGCGAGCGGTGTTCCAGCAGTAACCAGCGATCTTAGTGGATTCGGAGATTACTTGCTCAGCAATATGCCCGATCATGAAAAAAGCGGCATGTTTGTGGTGGAGCGTGGGAAACGTACATTCGATTGGAGTGCCAAGCAACTAGCGGCATTTTTGTATAAGTTTTTGATCCAAGAGAGACGAGAACGTATTCAGCAGCGTAACAAAGTAGAAAATTATTCCGAAGCATTTGATTGGAAGAATTTGATTAAGTACTACGAAGAGGCGTATGAGTTGGCGCTCCGCCAAAGCCCATCTAGATCGGTCTGATTTTTTTGAATGAAGCTTCTTTTACTAATTTACGCATAATTTAGAGATTTAATGAAAAAACTCATTACTGAACACATTCTTAGCTATTTATCATCAGTAAAATCAGCTAATAAAGAACTGACCAAAAAAGAACTCTTCAAAGATCTGCTAAACCGCTTATACGCTAACGAAAAAAGTATCGTATCAATTTTGGATTCATTCAGCAAAGGAGCTGAAACCACTATTCTGAATATTCCCCGAAAGGATAAGATTCACAAAGGCAGCGCTGATACTCTTTATAATAATGTAATCATTGAGTTCGAAAATGATTTGAAAAAAACACTTAATCACGCCAAGGAACAATTAGCAGGCTATTTACTCGGTCAGTTTAATTCAGGCTTTGGATATAATTATACCCTAGTCGCTTCTGACTTTATACATTGGAAAGTGTTTGCTCCTGATATCTCTGCCATTGACAAACTAGATTCAATTCAAGAGCAGGATTTACTACTCAATGAAATCCCAACTGCATCGTTTACACTTACAGAAAAGAACGCGGAAGAATTCTATTATTATATTGATCGTTTCTTGTTTAAAGAGGAAAAAAGAAGGGCTTCTTTAAAATTAATTGAAGAGGCGTTTGGGTATCAGTCCACTATTTTTATCGAAAGCTTTCGAGAACTCTCGATACATTTTAATGAAGCGAAAAAGTATGGTGAAGTTCAAGTGTCATATGAACAATGGAAGAAATTTCTAAGTATTGCTTACGGATCTTTTGATGCTTCTGAAAATAATTTTTTGATCCATACTTACCTGAGTATTTTCTCTAAAATGTTGGCCTACACAGTAGTTGCAAATGACGACTACATCTCAGATGATGAAATGAAAGGCATTTTAGATGGGAGTATTTTCCATAAACTCAATATTCAAAATTTTGTTGACAATGATTTTTTCCACTGGGTAAAATCTGATAAAAACTTTAAGAACCTGAAAAAGGTATTCCGTATAATAGCGCATGAAATATCTACATTCAATTTTGAAGATGTGGATGAAGATGTATTGAAAGGAGTGTATCAAGAACTTATTGATTTAGATACAAGACATGCGCTGGGAGAATATTATACGCCCGACTGGCTCTGTGAACGGATTGTTCAAGAATTTAACTTTAAACCAGCGGATAGAATTCTAGACCCCTCATGCGGAAGTGGTTCCTTCTTGCGGGCAATCATTCACCGCATAAAGATTTTGAATCCAAATGCCACAGTAGAAGAATTGAACAATCAAGTTTACGGAATCGATATTCATCCTCTGTCGGTACAGATAGCGAAGACAACTCTTCTATTGGCTTTAGGTAAAGGAATTCGTAAATCTAAAAAGCCCATTCACCTTAACATCATTCTTGCTAACACGCTGTTGGCTCCTGAAGGGGTTCAGAATCTTTTTGGTGGAGAGTTTTCGATGAACATCGATAAGGAGAAATTCTTTTTGAACACTCAAATACTGGAAGATGTAGAACTCTTTGATGAAGCCTTGGAGGTTTGTGAGAATTTGGCCGACCAAACACTGCACAAGAAAAAGGAGACCAATGAGGTATTTTTTAAGCTGCTGACCAAGCAAGTCAATGTAAATGGTGTTACAAAGCTAGTGAGCGATAGCTTTTATAAAATCTACGAAGGCCTCAAAAACGTAAAAGAACAAGGGCGCGATAGTATCTGGAAATTTATTGTACAAAATCTCTACAAGCCCTATTTTTTGGCAAGCAAGTTTGATTACATCATCGGCAACCCACCTTGGTTTACTTACAGTTCAATTAAAAACGAGGAATACCAAAACATTTTAAACGAGCTGGCAGAAAAATATCAAGTTAAGCCCAAAAGCGTTGCCAACTTTCCGCATTTAGAAATAGCTGCCATTTTTTACGCGTACTGCAGTAGCTATTTTTTAAAGCTAGGAGGACAGATCTCATTTGTATTGCCGCGCAGCTTTTTCAGTGCAGACCATCATGACAATACAAGAAGTGGGAAGGCCAAAGGCTTTAGCATTACTAGCCTGTGGGATTTGAATGACGTAAGTCCTTTATTCAGGATACCCTCCTCTGTAATCTTCGGACATAAAAATGGCAGCAAACCAATTCCCAAAACAGGTGTCAAGGGAATCAGTTTTAGCGGAAACCTGCCAGCGCATAACTGTAATTTACAAACGGCTTTGCCCAAGCTGACCGAAGCGAATGCTACTTGGTATTATGTGAAACAAGGAAAATCAACAGCCTTCTCCACTCGAAAAGTCAAACATCAAACTGAACCTAACCCTTACAAAAATTTGTTCAAGCAAGGGGCAACTATTGTTCCCCGTAATTTCTACTTCATTGAATTAACACAGGAAGCACCACCCGATTTTGAAGATAGAGTAATTACCATTAAAACCTCAGATGATCTTAATGGAGACGCTAAACCACCCTGGAAGGAAATCCATTTCGAAGGAAGGATAGAAAGTCAGTTTATTTTTCGAACCGCCCTCTCAAAAAGTATACTTCCATTTGCTTTGCATAAACCAGCGTTAGTTGTGTTGCCCATTATTATCGAAGAAAAAACTGGGACTAAGAAGTTAGGGCTGCACGACTTCAATGAGCTACGCAGGGAAGGATACCTACATGCCTCCAAATGGTTTATGAATGCAGAGAATATTTGGGGCGTTCATCGCACTGAAAAATCAAGAAAGATGTCTAGCATAGATAGGCTCAACTTTCAACGGGGGATAACAGAACAAAACCTAGATGCTGAATATTTGGTGCTTTACAACTCATCGGCTAAAGATGCCAATGCCACAGTGGTTAAACGAAAGGACATTGACTTGCCATTTTTTGTAGAAAGCGTAACGTATGTTTTTTATACACACCAGTTAAAAGAAGCATACTATCTTACTGCGATTCTTAACTCATCATCTCCAAATGAGATGATGAAAGACTTTCAGGCAAGAGGGTTATTTGGTGCTCGCCATGTTCACAAAAAAATACTGGACGTTTATTTTCCAAAGTTCGATAAAACAAATGCGATTCATCAAGAGCTGGCCTCTCTTAGCGAGCAATGCCATCAAAAAACAACATCATTTTTAAAAAAACATCCACCCAAAGAATCGTTGGGAGCTCACCATCTTGGAAAAGTAAGGACGGATATTAAAAAAGAGCTTTCTAAAGAACTTGTTGAAATAGACAAGATTGTCAAGAAGCTGATTGGTTAATCTTACTTTTTGAAATAGTCAGGTAATTTTTTATTAGCTCACCCCACCTTCGTCATCTCCCAACCAATGATACTTTTTTTGCGAGTGGCTTCCCATCGGTACTCACCCAAAACTCCGTCTTTGCGTATCACGCGATGGCAAGGTATCAAGTAGGCAACATGGTTAGAGCCAACCGCTGAGCCCACCGCTTGCATCGCTTTTGGGTTTTCAATTTGCTGTGCAATGCCTTGGTACGTAGTTACTGAACCCAACGGCAAGCGAAGCAATGCCTCCCATACTTTTACTTGAAAGTTGGTGCCCTTCACAAACACATGAAGCTTTTGTTTTGATGGGGTAGCCGTTGCAAAAATCTGTTGAATAATTGACTGCGTAAGCAATTGATCTTGGTGAAACAACGAATTATTCCAATGCTGTTTCATTTTATTGATTTCAACCTGCGGCTCGCCATCGCTTGGCAAAAAGGATAGCCAACAAATGCCGCGCGAAGTTGCACCAATCAAAGCTGTGCCAAACGGAGTATCATGCAAGCCATACTCAATCCGCAAGCCACCACCGCTTTCTTTGTATTCTTGTGGGGTTACGGCCTCCAGCGTTGTAAACAAATCATACACGCGCGATTGGCTTGACAAGCCAGCCGATTCAGCAGCATCGATTAAATTTTTTGAATCTTGTAGCTTGTTCTTTAAATAATCAACTGTTAGGTATTGCAAAAAACGTTTCGGACTGATGCCGGCCCAATCGGTAAACAAACGTTGAAAGTGAAACGGAGAGAGGTGAACCTTCTCGGCAACTTCATCCAAGTCGGGTTGCTCCCTAAAATTTTCTTCCAAGTAACCAATGGCTTTGGCAATGCGCGAGTAGTTTAAATCTGTGTTCATGATAGTCATACAAATGTAAATTTTTGTTTCAAATGATGGTTCAAAATTGAAACCCCAAAACATTGATTTCAACCTGTTTCTTGCGCATTCTATTCATTCGTATAATCACGCCATTGATTTTGATTTAAATTCAGATAACTTGAAGCCAATAAAATCCATTTTTTATGAAGTTTTCAGTTAGCTTGTTGTTTCTACTATGTACCTTTTCCTTACAGGCGCAAAATTTTGATACAGTAAAAATCCGTCCACAAAAAATCACCGACAAAATCTACATGCTTACCGGATCCGGTGGCAATATTGGTTTGCTAATTGGCTCCGATGGTTTGCTGATGATTGATGACCAGTACGCTCCACTCTCCGCCAAAATTACGGATGCCATTAAGTCGATTTCCAAAAACAATATTCGATACGTAATCAATACCCACGTTCATGGCGATCACTCAGGTGGTAACGATAACTTTAAAAAGCAAGGAGCCACATTGGTGGCCCACGAGCAAGTGCGCACCCGAATGATGACCGAGCAATTCAATAAAAGGTTTAACAGCAAGACACCACCACGTGATAAAGAAGCTTGGCCGTCCATTACCTTTAACACCAATTTAAATTTTCATTTGAATGATGAAGATATAGACATCGTTCACCTTGACAAAGGACATACCGATGGTGACGCCATCATTCATTTTAAGAGAGCGAATGTCTTTCACGCAGGCGATGCGTTTGTTCGCTACGGCTATCCATTTATTGATTTGAGCAGTGGCGGCAGCGTAAATGGTTTCATCTCTACACTCGACAAATTTTTACTGCTATTAGACGACAACTCAAAAATTATTCCCGGCCACGGAGCATTGGCTACCAAGGCAGATGTAAAACAGTTGCGTGATGAATTGGTTGACATTCGCGACCAAGTGTTGGCCGCTTTAAAAAAGGGAACAAAAGTTGAAGATTTAGGAGCTTTAGGTATTACTGATAAATACGAAGCAAAACTCGGGAAGGGGTTTATTAAAGGAAAAGATTTTGTGATGATTGTAGCAGAGAGTTTGGCAAATAAGCAATAGTGATGTTTTTTAGCCATGGCGTCAGCTTTTTGGACATTAGAGGATGGAAGAGGATTTGCCAGAAACTGGCATTATGCTTCACATACTTTGGAATTGATAGTTGCGGAGCTACAAACAATTGAGGGGCTTCTGATTTTGCCAAATACCTAAGTGAAATGATATACCGACCAGATGAAGGTGATACCCCAAATGGTTTTGGTGGCTTTATTCGTGGAAACGAAGTGATTATGATCAATTTCGACCTAAGAACATTTTCACCTAAAAATCGAAGGTATTTCTGGCGTGCAAGCCAAAATGTCTATTCCAAAATCAAACTAGCGGACAACGAGAAATACAAACCAATCCAATTCTTATTGCATAGATTATTAGATATGCACAAAAGGATTACTAAAAAGGAGAATCCAATGTTATTAAACGACATGTCAATCATAGTGCCAGCGCCAAACTAAAAACTTGGACCTTGGCCTTAGAAAACATTAGTGATTGCCCTCACGCAATGCCCACAAGGCCGGTAGCCTAGTTTGATGGCTTCGTCTTCAGATTCGAAGAAAACACGATTTTCTTTTTTCATTCGCTTGCCCGATTTGCAATGGAGTGTTCCGAATATTTTTAACTTTTTGTTCCCCGCCAATCGGATTTTTCCAATTTTGATTTGACCACGCAAAAAATTAGCTGAAATCGTAGAATGAGAAATCATTATAAAATCTTTAAATTATCTCCTTTTCAAATTAAATCGCATCATGAAAGATAATTCCCAATGCAAACCGCTTGCCCGCTTGTAAAGGGCTGACACCATGTTTCATTTTTGCTTTATAATACCCTTTTGTGCCAAGTATTGGTCTAAAGTTGGTAGTAAAGATAAGTGCATCGCCTTGATGGAGATTGATTACTTGTGCTTTTGATTGCGCCCGAGGCAATTGTTCCACTAATACAAATTCACCTCCTACAAAATCTACGGTAGGGTCACTAAGCTGGAAGACTACTTGAAAAGGAAAGTACACTTCTCCATATAAATCTTGGTGAAGTGTGTTGTACCCACCCTCTTCGTATTTAAGAATGAGTGGAGTGGGTCTTACTTGCTGTTTGCGATTACATTGTTCAATAAATTCAGTGTGTTCCTTGGGAAACACCGTATCAATTGATAGCCGTTTCATCCATTCATTGGCTACTTTGGCTAACTGCGGATAAAGATTCTCTCGTAATTCTTTTATTATAATAGGCAAAGGATAGTTGAAGTATTTATACTCCCCCTTTCCAAATCGATACCGCTGCATGTTGATGGTACTTCGGTATAGATTTTCCTGCTGGTAAAGATTGATTAATCCCTCACATTGTTCTTTTGATAAACTGGAAGCCAGTTTTACAAATCCATTGGCATCTAAATTTTGTGATGCTTCTTCCGAGATAATGTAATTTGCATTTTGCATGTCCAAATATTCTAACGATGAGTAATTTAACCAACCCGTTTCTTGCTATTTAACTTTATTGGATTGCAATTCACCAATTTTTCATCCACCTTTCCGTATGCAAAAATTCTATTTGCCAACGCCTCACGAATTCAGTTTTGAATTGTGTCTAGAATTTCTAAAACGGTCGCCAAAAGAAAAATTACATACTGTTGAAGGCATAGCAGTATTAAAGCATCTGTACATAGAAGATCAATCTGTTTTGATTCGGGTGAGCGGTAAAACGAATCGGTTGATGGTTGAAGTGCTAACGGATGAAGTATCCGATTCAA
The DNA here is from genome assembly GCA_025370075.1 of Chryseotalea sp. WA131a. NCBI lineage: Bacteria > Pseudomonadati > Bacteroidota > Cytophagia > Cytophagales > Chryseotaleaceae > Chryseotalea > Chryseotalea sp. WA131a. The sequence goes on from CP073016.1 coordinate 3,938,150, forward strand.
TAATCAATCGCATTAAACTTTTTGTTTCAGAATGGTTTGATTTGGCCGCTGACCTTAAGGCATTTTATACGATGGTGAAAAAAGATGCGCTATTGGGTGATTTAGTAAAAAAATATTTTGGGTATCGAGTGGTGGGACAACCAGATTTGTATGAATCACTTATTTGGGCGGTGCTGGGCCAGCAAATCAATTTAACTTTTGCCTACACCTTAAAGCAGCGATTTGTTGAGCAGTTTGGTAAATCGATTGAATGGACGGGTAATCAATTTTATCGGTTTCCAGATTATGAAATAGTGGCGCAATTAAAACCCGAAGACTTGTTGCCGCTTCAATTTTCCAAACAAAAAGCAATTTATACAGTAGGCATTTCACAAGCCTTTGCAGAGGGACGGATGTCAAAAGAAAAGTTAGTGGGCTTAAATCTTACGCAAGCCAAAGAAGAATTGATCAAAATAAAAGGCATTGGCAACTGGACTGCCAACTATGCGTTAATGAAAACCTTTCGTTATCCAGATGCTTTTCCGTTGGAAGATGCAGGCGTGCACAACGCCATTAAAAATCTAAAAGGATTGAAAGTAAAACCATCGCTCGATCAAGTCAGGCGCATCTTTAAGAAATACAAAGGCTGGGAGGCGTATGCCACGCTCTATTTGTGGAAGAGTCTTTGAAGATGGTAGTTGGTAAGTGGTAATTGGTAAATATATAAATAAATGACACCTCTTACTACTTACCACTTACCTTTCACCACTTAAGCGCTCTTCAACTCAATCCGAAAAGTAGTGCCTTGGTTTTCTTCGGAAGATTTTACAAATATTTTTCCTTCGTGATAGATTTCGATAATTCGCTTGGCCAAGGTAAGCCCTAACCCCCAACCTCTTTTTTTGGTGGTGAAGCCCGCCTTAAAAACATTGCCAATTAATTTTTTGGGAATGCCTTTGCCGGTATCTGATAAGTCAATCAATACTTTTCCCTCGCTGCCGCGTAATATTTTTATAGTAATGGTGCCGGTATTGCCCATGGCATCTACAGCGTTTTTGCATAAATTTTCTACCACCCACTCAAATAATGGTGCGTGTACTTTTGCTTTGATGGATTCCGAAAGTGTGTACACTTCAATTTTTACTTTGGCCGAAACACGCGGCTGCAAATACGAAACCACATTGTTTACCAACTGATAAATGTTTTCATTTTTTAATACAGGTGTTGACCCAATGCTGGAAAAACGTTCGGTTACCATGCGCAGCTTTTGAATGTCTTTGTCGAGTTCGTCCACAATGCCTTTCTTTTTTAACTCTGGGTCATCGCGCAATACTTCAATCCACGCCATTAACGAAGAGAGGGGCGTGCCCAACTGATGAGCGGTTTCTTTTGCCAACCCAACCCACACACGATTTTGCTCGGAGGTTTTGGAATAGTTAAAAGCCAGGTAAGAGATAAAACCAAAAATGGCCAGAATGGCAATCTCGATGTAGGGATAGGCGATCAGTTCAGAAAGCAAAAATGAATTTTTATAATACACCCGCTGAAGGGCAAACACTTTTTGTGTGATTTGATCTTTTAGTAAAATCTCAATGGGTGGATAGGTTTTAATCATATCGGCCAATTCTTCTTTCAACACTTTATCTTTTCGGGCGTTGCTCCAAGACGAGTCGATATCGATGTTGGTGAAGGAGATGATGTTATTTTTATCATCGGTTAGAATAGTGGGGATAGAATTGTTTTTATTGATGATCTCTTCTGTAATAAACACAATGTTGTTTTCGGTGTCGTTGATGGTGTACTCAATGGCACGTGCCACTAGTTTTACCTGATTACGCTCACGCTCTTTAAGTTGAGAGACCAGCACATTGGTAAAAACAATAGTGCCTACACTAATGAGCACCGAGACCACCAAGATGACCCACTTCAGGTTAGTGTTATCCCGATAAAACTCTACAGAAACAGGTGAATTGGGGTTGCCTGGCATAACTCAAAAATAGGCAAAAAAAATCCGGAGTGTATAGGCTCCGGATTTGATAACGGTCAATCGATATTATTCTCGCATCATAAACCATTTGGCCAATACTTTCCAGCTTACTTTGGTCCCCGACATTAAAATACCTACACGGTAAATGCGTCCCGCAATCCAGGTGGTGAAAATGAAACCTGCAATGAGTAAAACCATCGATAAAGCCAATTGCCAATCGGGAACATCGTTTGCAATTCTTGCCACCATAATAATTGGGGAAGTAAATGGAATCATCGATAGCCAAAAGCTTACGGATCCGTGCGGATCTTCCAAAACAAACAGAATTAAACCAAAATAGGCAATGATCAATGGTATTGTAATCGGAAATTGAAATTGCTGTGACTCTTGAATTGATTCAACGGCTGAACCAACAGCAGCGAATAATGCCCCGTACAAAAGATAACCACCTATAAAATAGAAGACGAATACAAAAGCTATTTTACTCCATGGTAAATCTATTAATTCAGTTATCATCTTTTCCGTTTTGCTTTTCTGTGCTTGCACCGCTTCTTTGGCTTCTGGAGATTTTTCATACTTCTTTTGTACTTGCTCCATCATTTGTTTTTGCGGAGACTTGAAACCAATACTCATTGCAAGCGGTGTGAGTAAACTAATGATGATTATCCAAATAATGAACTGCGCTAGACCTACAGAAGCGATTCCAACAATCTTTCCCAACATTAATTGAAAAGGCTTCACAGAAGAAACAATTACCTCTACAATTTTTGAAGTCTTCTCATCGATTACACCTTGCATAATTTGAATGCCATAAATGAATATGAACATATAAATTAAAACGCCCAATGCTGTACCTACAATTGTCAATAATGCTGAATTACTTTTCTTTTCCTTTCCGTCTTTTAGGTTAATTTGCTCTAAATCAACATCGGTTTTGAGGTTCTTCAATGTTTCATTGTCAATTTTGTATTCTTCTAATTTCAAATCATGAATTCGATCTTCAATTAGTGAGGTTAAATTTCCAATTTTTTCGATTCCTGAATTTTCTAATGTATAGATTACGAATCCCTTTGGTTTATTGATATCGAATGTTGGTATATATAGAAGCGCAAAATCTTTTGTCTGTTTATAAACGTTTTTTGCATCTTCTAGTGAATCTCGTGTTTTAATGAAGGTAAAATCTTTTGAGTTGGTAAATTCAAATTTTCCACTTTTATCCACTACATGCACAACCGATGGCTTGGCAGATTCGGACTCAATTTTTTTTAAGTAGCCAAGGCCAGCGAAAATAGCCGGAAAAATAAGTGGCACTAATATGGTAGTAATGAGAAATGATTTTTTTTGAACTCGGTTCAAAAACTCGCGTTGTATAATCAACCAAATTTTGTTCATATTTTTTTGTGGTAATGATGGTAATTTATTTTTGACTGCAAGGTTTGCTTCTGTTCATCGGCTGCGACCGGAAGCACGTAGCCTGTTGCTATATTCAAACTTCTTGCAAATGTTTTCGTAAGGCTTCATCGCCATCGGCTTTTACCAAACCGATAAAGATGTCAGCCATTGTTGGCAATTTTTCTTGAAAGCTGTAGAGCTCGGTAATGTCCACCAAATCGCGGATCACTTGATTGCCTTTGATGCCTGCGGCTGCTTTGATGGTGGTTGTGTATAAATCTTCTTCAATTTTAACCTGACTCTTTACTTCGTATTTCTCGCTGGGTAATTGGAAGTGATTGCCGCGGTGTTCTATTAAAAATGTGTTCGTGCGGTAACTTTCTTTTACTTGCTTCTTAGGCCCTTCCAAAATCTTTTTTGATTTGTTGATCAACGCAATGTGGTCGCACAATGATTCCACCGTTTCCATTCGATGCGTAGAGAAAATAATGGTGCTGCCATTTTCTTTCAGTTCTAAAATTTTCTCGGTAATCAATTGCGCATTCACCGGGTCGAAGCCAGAGAAGGGCTCATCTAAAATAATCAACTTGGGTTCGTGCAGTATGGTGCTGATAAATTGCACTTTTTGCGCCATGCCCTTGCTTAGATCTTCTACTTTTTTGTGCCACCAATCTTTGATCTCAAATTTTTCGAGCCAAATTTTTATTTTGGCCAACGCATCTTTGCGGCTCAAGCCTTTGAGTTGTGCCAGGTACAAAAGCTGGTCGCCCACTTTCATCTTTTTGTAAAGACCACGCTCTTCGGGCAAGTACCCGATAATTTCAATGTGGCTCGGTTTTAATTTTTCTCCGAACACCAGAATCTCACCACTGTCTGAATTGATGATTTGATTGATGATGCGAATGAGGGTGGTTTTGCCTGCACCATTTGGCCCCAGCAGACCAAAAATGGTTTTTTCGGGAATGGTGATGCTAACATTGTCGAGGGCTTTGTGTTGCGAGTAAACCTTACTCACATCTTTAACTAATAATGCTTCCACAGGGTATGTTGGTTTTTTTTGGAATAAGTACCAAAAGTAACAACAGGATTACAATTAGGGAAGGGAAAGTTGTTATTCGCTGGATACTAGATACTAGATTCTGGATACTAGATTCTGGATTCTGGATACTAGTATCTAGAATCCAACATCTATTCCCTAGCGTGGTTCTTTAAACACAATCTTTCCCATCGATACATCAAGGTCGAAGGAGAGGGCACCTTTGGTGCTTTTGTTGTAGGCTTCGTTGGCAAATTTATTCTCACCAATTTTCTTTAAGCTTTTGCACAGGTTGATGCTACACAACCACGAATCGTTGATGGTGACAACCACCGGGGTATCTTCGCTGGGCAATCCGATAATCAAGTTGCCGGCACCAACGCTGCCAATTACCCGCTGTGTGGTGATGGCTTTTTGATCGAAGTCGAGCAGCATGTTGCCAAAACCTACATCGGCCACTACCACTTTGGCGCGTGAAAGGTTTAGTTGACGCGCATTTACACTGCCCATGTCTATCTTCACAAAAAAAGTATCCATGTTCATTTTATTTTCAAGGCCCGATCCGTAGTTGATGTTAACATCGGCACTGGCGGTTTTGATCTTTAGCTTTTGAATGGATAAACCCGAAAGATCGATGTTGGCATTGCCCAAGCCATAATCCAAATCCAAAAAATAGGGCATCGATTCGGTGAGATATACCTTCCAAAATTTGTCAGAAGATTTTTCGCTTCGGCCAAACACCTGATACGAAATGCTTTTACCCACACCTTGCTCGGCTTCTTGCTCTAAGGCAAGTTTTACCATGCAGGTTTTATCTTTGATTTCGGTGCTAAAGTTGTGGTTGTATTCTTCTAGATTTTGATTGCTGTAAACGGCTAGCAGTTCCTCATTTTGCGTGGAGCGGATAAAGCAATTACCCGTTTTTGATTTTAGTTGAAGTTTTACCGACTGACAACCTTCATTTGATTCAACAGAAAATTGCTTTTTGATCTGGGCGATGGAAGTTCCCCCGATTAACCCCAAAAAAATGAAAAGCCCACTTTTTATCATCTAAAATAACTACTGTTTTTACGACAATATCGATTACAAGGTTCGCTCATGTAAGAAAGGTTTTTTTTCAAAAAAAATAAACCCGTAAGGAGGTATTACGGGTTTATCTACGAAAGGTTGTATAATCTTAAAAAATTTATCCGAAGTATTCCTTCATTTTTTCAAAGAACCCTTTCTCGTTGGCATCGGGGCTGGGTTGAAAATTAGGTGATGATCGCAACGATTCGATCTTGGTTTTTTCTTCAGGGCTTAGTTTTTTGGGCACCCACACGTTGATGTAGATCAGTTGATCGCCCGTGCTGTAGCCGTTTACGTCTTTCAACCCTTTTCCGCGCAAGCGCAAAATGCGCCCGCTCTGCGTGCCGGGGTCAATTTTAATGCGCACTTTGCCACCGATAGAAGGAACTTCTACGGAAGTGCCAAGGGCGGCATCTACAAAGCTGATGTGCAAATCAAAAATCAGGTTATGCCCATCGCGCTTTAAGTGTTTGTCTTCTGTTTCTTCTATCAATATCAACAAATCACCGGGAATGCCTCCACCGGGTGCCTCGTTCCCCTTGCCAGCCATCGATAGCTGCATGCCATCGGCCACACCGGCTGGAATTTTTACGGAGATTAAATCTTCTTTTGAAATCAAACCTGAGCTATCAACTCCCGAAGGGCGTTTGTCAATACTTTGACCTGCGCCATTGCAAGTTGAGCATGTGCTGGCGGATACCATTTGGCCCAGCATGGTGTTCACCACCTTGCGCACTTGCCCCGTGCCTTGGCAGGTAGGGCAGGTTTTAAAGGTAACGCCATCGGCAACAGTAAGCCGGTTGACTTTTATTTTTTTCTCAACGCCATTGGCAATCTCATCGAGTGTAAGTTTTAGTTTGATGCGCAGGTTAGAACCTTTGCGCTGGCGCGAACGACCGCTGCCACCTCCAAAGAAGCTATCGAATGGGCTGCCACCGCCTCCACCAAAGATATCTCCAAACTGGCTGAAGATGTCTTCCATGTTCATTTCATGGCTGCTGTAGCCACCGCCACCACCTGGGCGGTTGTGCCCAAAGCGGTCGTACTGGGCGCGTTTGCTTTCATCGCTCAGCACTTCGTAAGCTTCGGCTGCTTCTTTAAATTTTTCTTCAGCCTCTTTGTTGCCCGGATTTTTATCGGGGTGAAATTGTATGGCTGTTTTGCGATAAGCCTTTTTTATCTCTTCTGACGAAGCGCCTTTGCTTACACCCAGTATTTCGTAGTAATCTCTTTTTGCCATTTTTTCGATGTTGGAAGTTTGAGGTTAGATGTTCGAAGGGTTTGGGTTATTGATTTGTTTTGGTTTCCCAATTTTGATGAAGTTTCGTAAGCATTTTGCCTATGTGGTCGAATTTATCTTCGAAATTTTTGTATTCATAAGTTGAAATATATCCACAGTCTGATGCGAATGAAATCCAGTTTTGGCTTTCGCCATTTGAACCCAACGCATCAATCAAATGATTCTTAAATTTATTTTCATAATGTCTTTTCGACCAACCTTCAACAATATTTGCACTTACCGACCTTAAGGAGCGTACGAGTTGAGACGTTAAAGAATACAATTCTTCTTTTGGAAACCTTCTTGAAATTCGAAACAAGTCCATTGCTACTTCGTACGATAACTTGTACACATCTAAATCCTTAAAAGACTTTACCATTTTCAAACTTCGAATTTCCAGCCTCTAACCTCGAATTTCTAACTTCCAACAACAACTTTTGCAAACCTGATTACTTTGTCATTTAACAAATATCCCTTCTCCACCACATCTACTACTTTGCCTTTCAGTTTTTCTTCGGGTGCTGGTATTTGGGTGATGGCCTCGTGCAAGTCGGGGTTGAAGTCTGCGCCAGCGGCCTCCATTGCTTTTACGCTGTATTGCTCCAATATTTTTTTAAACTTGTTCTGAATCAGAAAAAATCCTTCGGCTGCTTTATCGGTTTTGTCAGGAAAAGTTTTCTCTGCCCGCTCAAAATCATCGGCTACGGATAGCAGCGATTTTAGCAACTGCTCGTTGGCCGATTGAATCATGTCCAGCTTCTCTTTGGCCGAGCGCCTACGGAAGTTATCGAACTCGGCATACAAGCGCACATATTTGTCTTTGGCCTCTGCCAATTCGTCTTGCAGCTTTTTGGTGGCATCAACGGGCGAGGCCGTGGTGGTTCGCTCGGCCTCGGGCGTTTGGCCGGGAATCTCTACTTCTGGGGTTGAATCATCGTGTTTGCTCAATTCAGGTTCTGGATGAACAGTATTTTCCATTGCAAATGGGTTAAATGGGCTGCAAAATGACAATAATTTTGCCAAACGACCAAGCGTGACAATAAGACGGGAAATTGGGTTGTTGGCGGTTGGTTAATTGGGACTTGAGGGTTAGGTGTTAGGGGTTAGCGGGGCTGCTGAAAGCCAGCTATTTTGGAGTGATTTACGCAAGCCCACAAGGAGGGAGTTGCGTATATTTGGAGTTAGGGGCAATAGAATGAATCGACCAACACGACAATTTAGTTTAATAATAGTGACTCTGAGTTTGTTCAATTGTAACCCCGTGGACAAAAAGCAGAACAACGAAATATTTGCTGGACACCAAATTTCATTCTACTTGACCCATGACAATATTCCACAAGCTTGTAAGGATTTATTCAGTAAAGTGGAACATCCTGCAGACGATACAAAAACCTTGGCGTTGTTGGACAGTTTACTAACGACCAATTCAGAAACGGGACCATTTTATTTCCTAACAGTAACGCGGACTATTGAGAAAGCGGACGGGGCCTACTCTGAATCCTTAGGACTAATTGGAAAACAATATTTGGAGAAGCGAACAAAGGAATTTGTTAAATATTTTATTGACGAATCCTTGCTGACAGACAATGACTTTGAGAATTGGGCAAAGATAGTTGCAGGAGAAATCCAAATATCAGCCGAGGGACAAGAGAAGGAAGAATTGGAGAGATTAGAGAATCAGTTGATTTTAAATTGTAATACTTGTTCCGTGGGACAAATCGGAAAGGTTAAAGACTTCGTGGACAGAGTGAGATACTACTGCCCCTAACACAGTGCTTATGCAATAGCGGGGTGTCGTGTTGTATCTTCGTTTTGTTTTCATAATTTCGTTCTGCTTGTGGGACAGGGCGAAGTTTCAAAATCCCGCTACTGACATAAGCACAAATCGTTAGTGCTTTCTCGTTGGACAGACTTTTTGACAACAGACGGAGAAAAAGAATGGCGAAAAAGAGACGAAGAGTTTGATAACGACATTGCAGATAGAACCGAACTGATAGACAAATGGAATGAAAGTTGGACTTGTTTGTTTAACGCAATAAATCCATTAACTGATAACGACTTGGCAAAAGAAATTTTCATACGAAACCAAGGACATTCGATTACAGAAGCCATAAACCGTCAACTTGCACATTATCCCTATCACATTGGACAAATTGTTTTTATTGGAAAAATGTTATGTAATGACAAGTGGACTTCACTGTCAATTCCGAAAGGAAACTCGAAAGAATACAATGCAGGAAAATTTTCTAAACCAAAACATAAACAACATTTTACAGACGAATATTTGAAAAGAGAAAAATAAAACTGCCACTAATAAGGGTTTTGCGTCAGGCGGGCTGAAGTGCAAAATCAGGTTTTGTACTCGGCTTCGATTTCCCACCCGAACGCAAAGCCCCGAATCGTTGGTGGCAAGCCTCCCTATTCTGAAAAAGAATTGATTTCCAAAGCTAACGTTACGTCCATCCGGACACCTTCCCATCGATTGAAATTTTGCTATCTTGACGGAGTCCTTTGCAAGGCCGATGTACGCGTTGGTGCATAATAGCCCGAGGCAATCCTGGTTGGAATGTAAAAAGCCTTCCTGTTCTAGCAAGAAGGCTTTGAGATGATTTCAGTGGTGGGCTCTCGCGAGTACCCCGTTCAGAATACTTTCATGTCAAAGATACATTCCCTTAGGGCATTTTTGAACAATCACTTAAAAAATGTTTTATGAAAGATCTATCAATGGAAGTAGTCAACCCCAATGCAGCCGGAATTGATATTGGGAGCCGTTCTCATTTTGTTGCTGTTGGGCAAAAAGAAGAGGATGTGAAAGAGTTTGGTGTTTACAATGAAGACTTATCGTCCCTTGCCAAATGGTTGTCCGATCACGGGATAAAGACGGTGGCCATGGAAAGCACAGGAACCTATTGGCAGAATTTGTTCACCGTACTACAAGGAGCTGGGTTTGAGGTAATTTTGTGCAACGGGAAGTTTACCAAGAACATTAAAGGGAAGAAGAGTGATGTGCAGGATTGTCAATGGATACAAAAATTGCACACCCTTGGATTGTTGAGCGGGAGTTTTTTACCCGATCAAGCAACCGAACAGCTCCGCACGTATTGCCGTCATCGGATGAATTTGATAGAACAGGGTGCCGATACAATACGTAAATTACAGAAGTACCTGCGGCTGTTAAATTTCCGCTTGGATATAGTGGTCAATGATGTGACCGGCTTGACAGGGCTTTCCATTATTAAAGCGATCTGCAAGGGTGAGACCGATCCAGAAAAGCTGGCTTCCCTGCGCAATGGGAACTGCAAGAAATCGGAAGAGGAGATCGCCAAGGCATTGCAATATAATGGGCGTAAGGATTATCTTTTTGCCCTGAGGCACGAATATGAAATGTATGTTACCCTTCAGTCACGTATAGAGGAGTGTGACGCAGAGATCAATACTTTATTGAAAGCGCAAATCAGCAGTGACGAGAATAAAAAGCAACACCATATTGAAAAGAAGGTACATAAGCGGGTGAACAAGAACAACCCCAAGAACATTGACATCAACCTGCTCTCATATCAATACTTTGAAGGCACAGACTTATTATCCATTGAAGGGCTGGGCCATTCCACGGTTCTTACCATCATGAGTGAGGTGGGGAATGGGATATATAAATTCAATACAGCCAAGCAGTTTGCTTCATGGCTCAGGCTATCGCCCAATAACAAAATCAGTGGTGGGAAAGTACTGAGCAACAGAATACCCAAAGGTAGCAACCGCTTAAAAATTGCACTGCGCAATGCAGCCAATGTGATTGGGAACCTAAAAGGCACAGCGCTATCCGATTTCTTCAAAAGGATCGCTTTTCGCAAAGGAAGGGTGTCAGCTATTTCAGCAACAGCCAGAAAGTTGGCCGTCATCATTTGGAACATGCTGGTCAAGAAGATCCCATACAAGCCGGAAAACACCTATGAATTCCTAGATCAAAAAAGAAAGAGGAAAGTAATGGAAATGAAAAAGCTAATTCATAAGTTTGATATAACACCTGACGACCTCGGATTGCAATTGAATATCAGCAACTTGTGAAACGTTAGTCAGAATTTTATAGAACAGCAAATAAAACAAAAAACATTAACAGAATGAAATACAATTCTCTTGGGTTTTTCCTATTTCTGACAACTTTTTCATTTGGACAAATTCCAAATAAATTAACTCCAACAGACAAAGTATATGGTCTCTCGAAGTTTTGGCAAGAAGTAAATTACAATTTTGTTTATCTTGACAAAGTAGATAGAACAATGTGGGATAATCGCTATCGTGAGCTAATTCCTATTGTTCAAAACACCAAAAACGATTATGAATATTATCGTGAACTTCAAAAGTTTTGTGCTTTACTAAAAGATGGACACACTAACGTATATTTCCCACAAGGTATTGAGCAAATGAACACTATGTTTGGAGATTATCGTCTTTTTATAGAAAACATTGATGGAAAAGCAATTATTGTAAGGACAAATTTTAGCAAGAAAGATGAAATCCCATTTGGAAGTGAAATAACTGAGGTTAATGGAAAAACAACCGAAAAATATGTAGAGGAAAATGTAGCGCCTTATATTTCATCATCAACAAATTATGTAATGAAAGATTGGAGTATTGGAAGATTATTAAGTGGTTTAGAAGGAGAAGTATTTAAAATAAAGATTAGAAAACCTTATAATCAAATTATTGAATTAACACTTACCCATAAAAATACAGAAGAAAAAGAAGTTTATCCTGCTTTTGAGCCTGACCACCAACTTTTGGATTTCAAATGGATAAATAATCAAATTGCTTACGTGTCTTTAAATTCTTTTGAGGACGAAAAAATTGATAGTTTATTTATTCAAAAACTACCCGAATTATATAAAGCAAAAGCACTAATAGTAGATTTAAGATATAATGGAGGTGGTAGTACAAATATTGGAACTGCAATATTTCAATATCTTACAAATGACAAAATTCTTTACGGTGCCAAAAATTCAAGCAGACTTCATATTCCTACTTTCAAGGCTTGGGGAAATTATATTGAACCCAAGGATAGTACAAAAAATGAGTGGAATAAAAAAGCATATTTGAGTTTCAAAGATAAATTTTATTATAATTTCGATTATGAAGCGGATACAATAAAATTAGATGCTAAAAGAATTGTTGTTCCCACAGTTTTATTAATGGGACATAATACAGCCTCAGCAGCAGAAGATTTTTTGATTTATGCAGACAATCAAAAACATATGACAAGAATTGGAGAAAATTCATTCGGAAGCACAGGGCAACCATTTGTTTTTGAATTGCCAGGTGGTGGTTCGGCACGTATTTGCACAAAGAAAGACACTTATCTAGACGGAAGAGAATTTGTTGGATATGGAATAAAACCAGATATAATCGTAAAAAGAACACTCAACGATTATTTAACAAAAAAAGATCCAGTTATGGAAAAAGCAATTGACCATTTAAAGCAGAAACTAAGATAAAAACTGCCACAGAGACTAAAGTCTGGACGTTCCTCTTTAATTCCCGACTGATGGCAGATTTGTGGCAACCGACAGCCGTGGCCATCTCCTCTTTCGTTTTGCCTGCTTTTAAAAGTCTGCCAATTACATACCTTTGTTTTTGGACAAGTTGTTTATATTTTGTCATTGCAACTCAAGTTTAACTTAGAACTGATGCGTCCATACATTTTAAAAGAAACCAATTGGAAGGCCATTCAAGAAACAAAATTTGAAGTGGCTGTTTTGCCTTGGGGCGCCACCGAGGCGCACAACTATCACTTGCCTTATGGAACGGACATCATCGAAGCGGAAGAGATTGCAGCCGAAGCAGCACGATTGGCATGGGAGAAAGACGCAAAAGTAATCGTCTTGCCCTGCATTCCATTTGGAGTCAACACAGGACAATTTGATGTAACACTCGACATTAATATGAACCCCAGCACACAGTTGGCTGTTTTGCACGATGTGACAGATACGCTCAACCGACAAGGCATTCATAAGCTGATTATTTTTAACAGTCACGGGGCCAATCATTTTAACAATGTCATCCGCAAATTGGGCTTAAAATTTCCAGACATGTTTTTGTGTGCCTGTAATTGGTTTCAGTCGGTTGACCAAAAACTCGTTTTTGAAAACAAAGACGACCATGCTGGCGAAATGGAGACGAGCGTCATCATGCACCTTCAACCCAATTTAGTGCGACCGCTCTCAGAAGCGGGTGATGGCAAAGCGAAGAGATTCGTTTTCACCGCCATGCAAGAAGGCTGGGGGTGGGCCGAGCGCAGGTGGACGGCAGTAACAAAAGATACTGGGGTTGGCGATCCAAGCAAAGCATCCGCAGAAAAAGGAAAAGGATTTTTTGAAGCAACAACGCAAAAGGTGAGCGAGTTTTTTATCCAAGTGGCTAAAACCGCCAGAGAAAATTTTTATTCCTAGTCTCGTCTACATCAGTTTATCAAATCTTAATTCTAAAATCACAAATCTAAAATCAGCATATGTTGAACGAAATTAAGGAAGCCACCGACTACCTAAAAAAACACGGAATCGATAAGCCAGAAGTTGGCGTGATTTTAGGAACAGGTTTGGGAAATATTTTTGTGAAGGAAATCAAAAACCCCATCGAGATAAATTACAACTCCATTCCGCACTTTCCTGTCTCCACAGTGGAGTTTCACAAAGGCAAATTGATTTACGGCATGGTAAAAGGTAAAAAAGTGTTGGCCATGCAAGGCCGCTTTCACTATTACGAAGGTTACAGCATGCAAAAAATTACGTTGCCAGTGCGCGTGATGAAAATGCTGGGAGTAGAAAATTTGTTGATTTCAAATGCCGCAGGCAACATGAATTTGAAATGGAAAAAAGGTCAGTTGATGTTGATTGATGACCATATTAATCTGCAACCAGATAACCCGCTACGTGGAGAAAACTTTGAGGTATTGGGGCCGCGCTTTCCGGATATGAGTCAACCCTATTCAAAGAAGCTCAACAGCCTGCTCGCTAAAATTGCGAAAGAGAAAAAAATCAAACTGAACCAAGGCGTGTACGTAGCCGTGATGGGCCCCAACTTGGAAACACGAGCCGAGTATCGGTTTCTTCATCAAATCGGTGCCGATGCTGTAGGCATGAGCACTGTGCCTGAAGTATTGGTGGCCAACCACATGGGGTTACCCTGCTGCGCGGTTTCTGTTTTAACGGATGATTGCGACCCCGACAATTTAAAACCGGCCGTGATTTCTGAAATTATTGCCATTGCAGGAAAGGCGGAGGCCAAGCTGACGGAGCTCTATGTCGAGTTGATTGGTCGACTGTAATTCTTTTTACAATTCATGACACTTTTAAGCCAATTGATGTAATTATTCTATCATCGCTGCAACTCTGAGGACATTTTGGGCGTCTATTCTGCAAAACCATCCCTTATTGTCATGAAGAAGATTTTTTTACACATCACGTTTGTATTATTTTCAGTTTGTGCCATTGCACAAGAAAAAGGTGAGGGCTACCATCTTGACAAAGAATATCCTATCGCGGCTATCGGTACCCTTACTCTCAAATGCTCTGATGCGAAGGTTTCTATTTCAGGAACAAATCGCAGCAATGCCCATGTAAAAATCAACCGCCTAGTGACTACCAAAGGGTGGGTATTTGGCAGCCACGATGAGTTTTCGGTGGATGTAAACCAGAATGCCGGCAATCTTGAAATTGAAGAGCACAAACGCCATCAAGTGTCTGGGGTAATTGGCTACTTTAGTGAAAAATATACCATTGACATCATCGTGCCACAAGGTGTGAGTTTGACCATCAAAGGCGATGATGGCGATTACAAAATTAAAAACGTAGATGGGGCAATTTCCATTGATGTTGACGATGCAGACATTGATTTAGCCGGTTGCTCTGGAAACCGTTTCAACTTTAAACTGGATGATGGCGATGTGACCATGGATGAAGGCAAAGGTGAATTGGAAATTGATGCGGACGATGGTGATGTACAAATTTCAAATGCACATTTTTCGTCTATCAATGCCGACATGGACGATGGCGATTTGCTGATTGAAACCGACTTAGTTGACAATGGCCGCTATTTTATCCAAGCTCAAGATGGCTTGGTGGCACTCACCATCACCAACGGTGGTGGCAAGTTTGAAATAAGGCATGATGATTCGCGTATTACCACCGAGGGTAGTTTTGCCACGATAAATGAGTCGGATGAGCGCACGAGTGTGGAGCTGGCCAACGGAAATGCCAATGTGGAAATAAGAACGGATGATGCTAGAGTGAGATTGGTGAAACGCTAATTACACGTCACAAATCTTCACCGCCTTTTCCAGCGATTCCAATTTTTTTGGATTGGCCGGAATGAACTCTTGGGCCACATAACCTGTAAATCCGGTATCGACAATCGCCTTCATAATGGCTGGGTAATAAAGTTCTTGAGTATCGTCTATCTCGTGCCGACCGGGAACTCCCCCTGTATGAAAATGTGAAATGTACTTGATATTTTTTCGGATGGTGGCAATCACATCTCCCTCCATAATTTGCATATGGTAAATGTCATAGAGTAGTTTGAAGTTTGGCGAGCCCAATTTTTCGCAAAGCTTCACGCCCCAATTGGTGTAATCACATTGATAATCTTTGTGGTCCACTTTGCTATTGAGCAATTCCATGCTGACAAGCAGGTTGTACTTTTCAGCAATCTTCATCACCGGCTCCAACCCGCGCGCACAATTTTCTAAACCTTGCTCATAACTGAGCCCATTTGCATTGCCGCTAAAGCAGATTACATTTTTCAAACCCGCTTCGGACGCTTTCGGAATATTTAATGAATAGTCTTTCAATAGTTGCTCGTGGAAAGCAGGATTGTTAAATCCCTTTTGTAATCCCCAATCATTTGCGTAAGCCATCGCACACGTTAGTCCGTACTTAGCGGCAGTTGCCCATTGTGTGGAATTCAGCAAGTCAATGGATTTGATGCCCATTCTTTTAGCGGCAGCACACAACTCATCCAAGGGAATGTCACTATAACACCACTGGCAAACAGAGTGATTGATTTTTCCTTTTATGGCATCGGGCAGTGCTTCCATCGATTTTGAAATTTGTGGCAATGCCATTGCTCCAAGAGCAGTGGCAGCCATTTTTTTGATTGCTTGATTACGATTCATATTTTTTATTTCTCAGTTCTAACCACCGTTCCATCTTTCATCACCCACTTCACTTTCCGCAAATCAGATATTGAACTTGAAGGATCACCTGTTACAATCAGCAAATCAGCTTTCATCCCTTCTTTGATAAACCCAAATTGATTCTCTAAATGAAAGGCCCGTGCATTTACGCTGGTGGCCGCTTTCAACACATCTAAAGGCTTCATCCCGTATTCCACCATCAATTCCATTTCCAACACATTTTCGCCATGCGGAAAAACACCCACATCGCCACCCATGCCAATAGCCACACCCGATTCCATCGCAGCCTTGAAACTTTTCTTTTTGTTTACCACGTTGGCCGGATCAGGTGCCACGCCTTTCTTCCATCCTCTGTATTGGGTAATCATATCTACTGCCGCCAGTGTGGGCATAAATGTTACGTTATGTTCCTTCATCAGTTTGCCCGTCTCCACATCAATAAAATCTCCGTGCTCAATCGTTTCGGCCCCGGCAAGCACGGCCCGTTTAATCGCTTCTTTTGATTTGGCGTGGCACACCATCGCGCGACCGCTGCTACGCGTGACTTCATTGATGAGTTTCAATTCATCTAACGTGAACGAAGGCTGGTCTTCGCCTTGCAAACCCCACCGATAGTCGGCATAAATTTTTATAAAGTCAGCACCTTTGCCAATTTGATCGCGCACCACGCGCACCAAATCATTTCCATCTGCCGGCTCGGCACCTAACATAATTTCCTGATCGTGGTCGTAACCTTTCGGACCATACGAACCGGTGGAAACAATGGCTCGACCCGCCACCATCAACCGAGGCCCCGGCACAATTCCTTCATTGATAGCACGCTTGAGTGCCACATCGGAATAGCCTGCACCTTCCGTTCCCAAATCGCGCGCGGTAGTGAAGCCCGCCATCAAGGTATTTTTGGCATGCACAGTGGCGCGAACGGTTCGATAAGCGTCCGTTTCTTTCAGTACCTGTGTATCCCAATCCGTAATATTGTAAGGATATAAAAATAAGTGTGAGTGCCCTTCAATCAGTCCGGGTGTGAGCGTAGAATTGGGATAGTTAATCTTGACGGCATTGGCAGGCGCATTGATTTTTTCTTTGGGTCCAACAGCAACAATCTTGTCGTTTTCGACTAATACCGCCCAACCCGTGTGAATTATTTCACCATCAAAAATGCGATCGGCCGTGATGTAATAACTTTTAGCTGTTTGCGCATACGAAGTGAAAGCAACTAATGAGAATAAAAAAACCGATATAAATCGCATGGGTTTAGATTTTGGAAAAGAAAAGATACGGGAATTGCCACAAACAAAAAAACCCTTTCGAGATGAAAGGGTCTTTGAAACAATAAGTAAGGAGAATACTCAAATTGCTTTTAGGGCAGCATCGTAGTTTGGTTCTTCGCCAATTTGAGGCACTAGTTGATTGTACTTTACTTTCCCGTTGCCATCGATCACCACCACTGCACGGGCAAATAATCCCGCGAAAGCGGAGTCCAACAACTCTACACCATATGCCTTGCCAAATCCACGACTACGAAAATCGGAAAGTGTAATGACTTTGTCTATTCCTTCCGCGCCACAAAAGCGTTTCATGGCGAAGGGTAAATCTTTGGAGATGCATAAAACAACGGTGTTATCCATAGATGCCACTCGTTTGTTGAATTCGCGCGTGGAGGTTGCGCACACATTTGTATCAATGCTGGGAAAAATATTGAGCACTACATTTTTTCCAGAAAAATCTTTTAACGACACATCTTTCATGTCGTTTGCGGTTAAAACAAACTCAGGTGCCGGAGCGCCTGAAGAGGGAAGCTCGCCAATCGTATTGGCGGGGTTGGGGCCTAATTTGGTATGTGCCATTTTAAATTTATGATTTAGATTTATGATTTTAGATTTCAGCGTATGCGGTCAGAATCTTTCACCAGCTTTTCGTCTTTCTTAATAAAGCGATTAGCGATCATGTTGCAAATAATGGCCACTATCGGCATAAATAATGCGTAGCCATACGTGCCGGCCACTTGTTGGGTTTTTATCAAGTTGGTGGCCATGTAAACTGCGGCAACCATGCTCCCAGCCATTAATACCGAGTTGAGCAACCCCAGTTTTAACTGCAACATCCGATTGCTAAATCTTGTGATAGAGGTAATACATACCGTGGCGGCAGCAATGGCCAACATGGCAGTAATTGAATAGGGAAAATAGAAAGTGTTAGCCGTTTCTCCATTTTTTACGGTGTAGTGAAGTGGAAAAAGTGAATGCAATCCTGTTTCGCTTTGCCCGCGCCAGATCGGAAAAAAGATCATGGCTATTAAACTGAGGGCGGCAATGCCCAGAAATACCGTTTGTTTCCTTTGCCACATAGATAGGTTGCTTTAACTTGCCGACAAAAATAATATGAACAGTGCTTACATCATAGATATTCTTCGCACTCCAATCGGAAAATATGGTGGGACGCTCGCCACCGTGCGGCCCGATGATTTGGCGGCACATGTCATCAAAAAATTGATGGAGCGAAACCCCTCTGTTCACCCTTCTCAAATTGAAGATGTGGTGTTTGGCGCTGCCAACCAAGCAGGTGAAGACAATCGCAATGTTGCTCGTATGGCGTTGTTGCTGGCAGGCTTACCCACTTCTGTGGGAGGTGTTACCGTCAATAGGTTGTGTGCTTCGGGCTTGCAAGCGATTATGGACGCAAGCCGCGGAGTCTTAAATGGTGATGGCGAATTTTATATAGCAGGAGGTGTGGAAAGCATGAGTCGCGCACCGTTTGTGATGGCGAAAGCTGAAGAGCCGTTTTCGCGCAAAGCAGAATTGTACGATACTACGCTGGGCTGGCGATTTGTGAATTCCAAACTTTCAAAATTGTATCATCCCTACTCCATGGGTGAAACTGCCGAGAACGTGGCCGAGAAATGGAAAATCAGTCGTGAGGCGCAAGATCAATTTGCGCTGGCCTCGCAGCAGAAATACGCTAGCGCACATCAAGGAGATAAATTTGCAGAGGAATTAGTTTCAATTTCTATTTCGAAGGGAAAAGAAGTGATTGAATTTAGTAAAGATGAATTTCCACGTGAGACATCATTTGAGAAATTGGCATCGCTAAAACCTGCCTTCAAAGAAAGCGGGAGTGTTACGGCCGGTAATTCATCAGGCATCAACGATGGTGCAGCCGCGTGTTTGATTGCAAGTGAAAACGCTGCAAAGAAAAATAACTTAAACCCACTCGCGCGTGTGGTGTCTATGGCCATTGCTGGAGTAGAGCCTGCCTATATGGGTGTGGGGCCAGTGCCGGCTGTGCAAAAAGCTTTGCTACGGGCAGGTTTAAAAATTTCCGATATTGGATTAGTGGAGCTGAACGAAGCCTTCGCCTCGCAGTCATTAGCTTGCATGCGCGATTTAGAATTAAACCCCGAGATTGTGAATGTAAACGGAGGTGCAATTGCCATTGGCCATCCGCTTGGTTGCAGTGGTGTGCGCATTAGTGCCACGCTTATTCACGAAATGAGAAAGAGAAAAGTGAAGTATGGTTTGGCCACCATGTGCATAGGTGTAGGGCAGGGGGCTGCAATTGTTTATGAATTGATTTAGTTTTCGGAATTCATCGCCACAGATTCACAGATTGAACAAATAATGTAAATCTGTGAATAGGTGGCTAAATAACTTTACCAACATTTAATTATTTATGAAAACAACCATCACTCTTCTTTTTATTTTTTCTTGTGCGGTATTGTTCGCGCAAGTCCAAAACCGAGGATCGCTCGATCCCAAAGTGACCGAAGTATGGGAGCCCAAAGCAAAAAAAGTAACTCTAAGTGGAGGTGCTGGCGATGCGCCTTCTGATGCTATTTTACTTTTTAGTGGAAAAGATTTGAACGAGTGGACTTTATTGGATGGCTCTCCTGCAAAATGGGAAGTGAAAGATGGTTCGTTCACGGTTGTGAAAGGCACGGGTGATATCAAAACGAAAAAAGTTTTTGGTGATATTCAGCTTCATATCGAATGGAGAAGCCCAGCGGTGATAGAGAGCGAAGGCCAAGGCCGAGGAAACAGTGGTATTTTTCTGCAAGAGCGCTACGAATTGCAAGTATTGGATAGCTATGAAAGCCAGACCTATCGCAACGGGCAAGCAGGCGCTATTTACAAACAGCATGGTCCGTTGGTGAATGCCACACGCAAGCCAGGCGAATGGCAAACATACGATGTGATTTACAATGCCCCTCGATTTAATGAGAATGGCGAGGTAGTGATTCCAGCTTATATTACCGTTTTGCACAATGGCATAATCATTCAAAACCATTCTGAAATCAGAGGCCCCACTGAATTTAAAGGCCTACCTGTTTATGTTTCACATGGAAAGGCTTCTCTTCAACTTCAAGACCATGGAAACCCAGTGAGTTATCGAAATATTTGGGTGAGGGAGTTGTAACCCACGCGTTGTAAAATGAGCACAGGAAACAATATGTAAGATTTTCTGGCGTTACGCATTTTTATCGCGCTGAGTAAGGCCTATCTTTCATCCCGATACCAACCTTTTCCATGCTTCGCTCAAACCTTAGGCTTATTCTTCGGCAGCTCAGAAACATCTATTCCTATTTGAATTTGCTTGGTCTGACGCTGGGCTTTATTGTGTTTACCCTGATATTTTTTTGGGTAAATGACGAGTTGAGCTTTGATGTTTTTCACACGCAGCATAGGGATATCTTTCGCGTGATTAACACCCAAACCGGTGAAGCAGGCAAACAAACAAAACTCGCGACAATCTGCGCCCCACTAGCTGAGTACCTCAAGGCAAATTTTCCCGAAGTTCAAGCAACGTGCCGGGCAAGGCAGACTCAGTTCTTTTTGAAATACGGAGAAGGGGGTTTTTATAAATTTGGCATGGCAGCCGACCCTAGTTTTTTTGAAGTCTTTTCTTTTCCCCTGATGAGAGGGAACTTGGATGATTTCAAAGAAGGTGTTGACAAAATTATTATATCTGATAGGCTTGCGAAAATCTTTTTTGGATCTGAAGATCCGCTAGGGAAAACATTCATTATCGCCAACCGAGACGTGGAAGTGGTGGGCGTGATGAAAGATGTTCCAACTAACTCGCAATTGCAGTTTGATTACGTTATGCCAATAAAGTTTTTAGAAGCAATACAAATGTTTCAGTTGGAAGATTGGAATTTCTATTTTTTACAAACCTACTTACGAGTTGATAGAAATGCTGGTACGGATTTATCTAAGAAGATAGTTGATGTCATTAGGAAAAATAGCAACGACAGAAACACCATGCTCAGTTTACAACCGATGGCTGATATTCACCTCAAGTCGGGTGACATCAGTTCTGATTGGCAAGGCAAGGGTGATATAATGTATGTGTATTTGTTTGCTGCAATAGCTGTGGTTGTTTTGCTGATAGCGGGAATCAATTATTCAAATTTGGCCACTGCCCGTGCTATTAAGCGATCGAAAGAAGTTGGCGTGCGCAAGGTTCTTGGCTCTAACCGTGTTCAGTTGGCCGTTTACTATTTTTTTGAATCTCTTGTATATGCAGTTGTTGCGTTTACTTTGGCGGTCGGTGCTTGTTGGCTGCTATTGCCTCCTTTTAACAGTATGGTCGACAAGCAAATAACTTTCGAGCTTTTTAAGCTTAGTATCATTGGGCCATTGCTGCTTTCGATAATGCTATGTGCTTTTTTCGGTGGTATTTATCCTGCATTGTTCCTTTCAGCACAAAACCCAACGCAGGTATTAAAGGGTGCTGTTGTAGGTGGTAAAAGAACCATTTCGCTCAGACGGGCGCTAGTGATTGGCCAGTTTGTGATTAGCGCAACTCTTTTGGTCGGCATGTTGGCGGTTCGAGAGCAAATGGTGTTTATTCAAAACAAAGACCTTGGTTTTGACAAAAAAGATGTGATTGAGTTTACCATGATCCGTAAGATAAGGTCAAACTACGGTACCATAAAAAATGAATTACTGGCAATACCCGGTATCCAAGCGGTTACGGCATCAAGCGAGAGCATATCGGTAAACGAAAGTTGGACTGACGAATTTGATTGGGCTGGCAAAGACCCCAACAGTAAACCTATTTTTTACCAAATGGCAGTTGACCATGATTTTGTGAAGTTTAATCAAATACAGGTGGTTGCAGGCAGAGATTTTTCTCCTGACGCAATATCCGATTCTACTGCAGTCATGATCAATGAAGAAGCATTCAAGCAGATGGGTATTAAGGAGGTAATCAATCAACGGGTTAAACTGCATGGCGTAAATTATACAATCGTGGGGGTGGCCAAAAATTTTCATTTTACTTCAGTCCATAAAAAAATAGAACCATTGATTTTCTTTATTGACCCAACATCGCTTTTTCAAATTGCGATCAAACTATCACCCGACCGACAGGAAGAGCAGATTAAGGCAGCGGAAAAGGTTTTTAAGAAATTTACCCCTGAAAGGCCATTTGACTATGTTTTTCTGGATGCGCAAATCGCCAAGAATTATAAGACAGAGAAGCGCGTTGAAAAAATCTTCAAATATTTTGCTGGCCTTGCGGTATTCATTTCGTGTCTCGGTTTGCTGGGTATAGTGTTGTTTGTTTCTGAGCAGCGGGCTAAGGAAATAGCTGTGCGAAAAGTTTTAGGTGCGCCTGTTTTCAAACTTGTTGAGTTGCTGACCAAGGAGTACTTTATCATGGCAATTGTTGGAGTTTTGATAGCTGCACCCCTGGTTTATTTTGGACTGAAGAGTTGGCTTGATACATTCGCTTACAAAATCGACATTGGGATTCAACTCTTTTTGATGGGAGGTGGAATAACTGTTTGCCTTGCATGGACAACCGTAGCTTACCGCGCATTTCGAGCTGCAAGCGAAAATCCAATCAAAAATTTACGCAACGAATAGCTTTAAGATAGGTGACTTTGTTCTTTTGACTATTTTTACGCTTTACTTCGGTTGTGTTTTTCATGCGCTACTTTTTCGAAATCTCCTACAGCGGCACTCACTACCATGGCTGGCAAAACCAAAAGAATGCAGTGGGCGTACAGCAGATCGTGGAGGATTGCCTTTCAAAGGTTTTTCGCCAATTGGTGGAAGTTGTTGCCAGTGGGCGAACAGATACTGGCGTTCACTGTGTGCAACAGTTTTTTCATGCAGATATTGACCGAGAGTTTGACACGAAACTTTACTTGCAAAAGCTCAACTCCATTCTTCCAAACGATATTGCCATTCGCTCTATTATCCCCGTAAAGGAAGGTGCCCATGCCCGCTATGACGCATACGAGCGCGCCTATGAGTATAAAATCACCCGCACAAAAAATCCATTGTTGATTGGGCAGGCCTATTATTTTTTTAAACCTATCGATATCAAAACCATCAACCACGCGGCCGCATTGTTGATGGGCGAGCATGATTTTGAGTGCTTCAGTAAGGTGAAGACCGATGTAAATCACTTTATTTGTGAAATAAAGAAAGCCCATTGGAATCAAAACGGTGACATGCTTGTTTTCACGATCGTGGCAAACCGGTTTTTGAGAGGGATGGTGCGGGCAATTGTAGGAACTTTGTTGGATGTGGGCAGTGGTAAAACATCGCTAGAAGACTTTAAAAGCATTTTAATAAGTAAAGACAGAAAAAAAGCGGGCATGAACGTGCCGCCTGAAGGGTTGTATTTGATAAGCGTAAAGTATCCTAAAAATATATTTATAAACTAATAGTGCTCCAAAGATATCAACCTAAACTTCCAAGGTCTTTTCAAACCGACCTTGGAAGTTTAACGATTGCGTGCCTTAGCATCTTTGCAGCTAGAAATCTAACAGCATAAATCTTAATTTCTGTTGATGGAAAAAGAAAAAGTAAGCAGCGGCAACATCATCGACTTCAAGGTGCTTAAACGCATCCTGAAATTTGTAACTCCCTACAAAGGCAGGTTTTACTTGGTGGTGGGGTTTACTTTTTTGTTGGGCATACTCACACCACTTCGGCCATTGTTAATTCAACACACACTCGATAAGCACGTGCAATACGGAAACTATTGGGGCATGGTCAACGTCATGTTGTTGATATTGGGATTATTGGTGATCCAGTCGGTGGTGCAATACGTGCACACCTATGTTTCGGGTCGAATCGCGCAGTTTGTAATTCGTGATTTACGCATTCAACTGTACGAGCACCTCATTAATTTACGTCTTCGGTTTTTTGATAAGACCCCTATTGGCAGGTTGGTAACGCGTACCATTTCGGATGTAGAAACACTGGCAGATGTTTTTAGCGAAGGCTTGGCCGCTATGGCGAGCGATTTGTTGCAAATCATTTTCATTTTAGCTTTTATGTTTTGGATTGACTGGCGATTGACGCTGGTAAGTTTGTCCACCATACCACTTATGCTACTTTCTACTTACGTATTCAAGGAAAAAATTAAAGTGGCTTTTAATGATGTGCGCAATGCCGTATCGAATCTGAATGCCTTTGTGCAAGAGCATATCACAGGCATGAATGTGGTACAAATCTTTGGTAGCGAAAAAAGAGAGTTTGAAAAATTCAATGACATTAATAAAGAACATCGCGATGCCAACTTGCGCTCGGTACTCTACTATTCTGTTTATTTTCCGGTAGCCGAAATCATAGCTGCCATGGGCACTGGTTTGTTGGTGTGGTATGGGGCGAAAGGTGTTATCAACATGGAAGCCACGGGCATCACCATTGGCAAATTAGTTTCCTTCATCATGTTTATCCAATTGTTCTTCCGGCCTATCCGCATGATTGCCGATCGGTACAATACCTTGCAAATGGGCATTGTGGGTTCTTCGCGCATCATCAACTTGATAGACGACAAAGCCGATGTAATGCCGGATGGAACGCAGTCACCTGAAAACATAAAAGGAGAAGTAATTTTTAAAAACGTATGGTTTGCTTACAACGATGACAATTATGTGTTGCGCGATGTGAACTTGGAGATAAAATCAGGTGAAACCATTGCTTTGGTGGGGGCAACGGGTGCGGGTAAATCATCCATCATTAACTTGCTCAATCGATTTTATGAAATCAATGGTGGATCAATTTTAGTAGATGGCATCGACATCAAAGATTTTAAGCTGGCATCGCTACGGAAAAATATTGGTGTGGTACTGCAAGATGTATTTTTATTTTCGGATACCATCCGAAACAACATCACATTGGGCAATGATGAGGTAACAGACGAAATGATTTTACATGCAGCCGATTTGGTGGGAGCAAGAAAGTTTATCGACCGATTGCCGGGAGGGTTGGATTACAATGTGATGGAGCGTGGTGCCACTTTATCAGTTGGCCAGCGACAACTTCTATCGTTTATCAGAGCCATGGTATATGAACCCAAAATTTTGGTATTGGATGAAGCCACCTCTTCGGTAGATAGCGAAACGGAACAAATGATTCAGGATGCCATCGGAAAAATGATGAGCGGACGAACCTCGATTGTGATTGCCCATCGCCTGTCAACCATTCAAAAGGCAGATAAAATAGTAGTGCTTGATAAGGGCGAGATAAAGGAAGCCGGCAAGCATGAGCAATTGTTAGAGCATCAGGGCTTCTATGCGCAGCTCTATAAAATGCAATATAAAGAAGTAGGTTAGCATTCAACAGTCTCCATGATTGATACCGGTACTGATTGCCTTTATTGTGATCACCTTGACATCTTTACCAACCGCATTTTTAACAGCCATTATGGACTATGTTTTGAGCCGTCAACCCCTAAATTGGCAATCGTCTCAATTACTCTTGCAAACCCCTTATTTTTTCTTTTACAAGAACATTGAATGATTGCCCATTGCCTCTAATGGGTAATCGGTCAAAAAAAATGCTCTCAACGGTTTTCGGAGTGGAGATGTGGTGGATTTAGCATGAAAGTTTCTTAGAATTTCTTTGAAAATGTTTTTTTTTGTCCGGCATTTCCTTGAGCCAATTTTCCATAATATTTCACTCCGTTGATATCTAAATGTTTAGTCCACCATAAATAACTGTAATCCAGCCCTGCAACTAAGGAATGTTTATCTAATGATTGCTCTACCCATTCTTTTGGACAAGGCCTCTGCGTTTAAAAATTACGGACTAATGAATGTCTAAAGTTATCGTCTGCAACGGCCTTTATTCGGGTCAAAGTGCGCTTCCCAAGCCCCGTTTGCGTAAAAAGTTTCTTTAATGGCAATTAAACCAAACTGTCTTCGGAACGTCTAACCAAAATAAAATTTAAGAAATAATGAAAAACGCAATTCTATTAATAACTATTTTTCTTGCTTTTCTTTCGTGTAAAAAAGATGATACCACACCTTCCCCACCTGCCGATAAACCAAGCGAGCAAAAAACAGTCAATCTAACAGTTGACGGAAATGCTAGGGCTTTTATAGTGTATCTTCCGCTCGGATATAACAACGCGGGCAAAATGCCCCTCCTATTTGTATTGCATGGTCAAGGTGGCACAAACACAGGAATGATTGAAATTGCAGATTTTAGGCCAATCGCAGATGCGGAGAAGGTGGTAGTGATTTATCCACAAGGCATAGAAAAAGTCTGGAATGACGGCCGGCCCGTGGCAGCAAATCAAATGGGTATAAACGATGTGAGTTTTTTTAGCCAATTAATAGACTATGCTGTAGCAAACTACAGTACAGATGCCTCCAAGGTGTATGCCACAGGGCTATCGAGTGGCGGATTTATGTCCACCCGTTTGGCCTGTGAACTTAGTACTAGAATTGCAGCAATAGCTGCGGTAGGGGCTTCAATCGAGGCCAACAGCATTTTCCCAAACTGCAATCCGTCAAAGCCTACACCTGCAATTTATATTCATGGTACTTCAGACCCTTTGGTGCCGTTTGATGGAGGTGCTATTGCTGGCTCTGGTGACAAAGGTGGATTTTGTGTTTCTCACCAAGAAGCACTTTCAAAATGGGTTTCGATAAACAAATGTAATTCAACACCGCAGCTTTCAACTCTTCCAGACATTGCCGCTGATGGTACTACTATCACTAAAAGAGCCTACACGGACGGAATAGACGGAACCCAGGTAGTTGGTTACGAAGTAATAAACGGAGGCCATACATGGCCACAGGGCTATCAATATGCCCCAGCGTTATTGGTTGGAAAAACCAGTCAAGATATGAACGCGTGTGAAGTGATATGGGCATTCTTCAAACAATTTAAACGATAAAAAAAACATTTAAAGGGGTTTGGCAAGTGATGTTAAAAACCTATACTTATAATCAAATCAAAAACTTACCAATTTTAAGACCATGAAAAAAGTAATATGCTATGTTCAATTATTAGTTGTCGCAATTTTGTTTTCGCTGTCGTCCTGTAAGAAAGACGATAACACACCTTCCCCGCCTGCCGATAAACCAAGCGAGCAAACTACCATTAATCTAACGGTTGACGGAAAGGCAAGAAACTTTATCGTTTATCTACCCATTGGTTACAACAATGCTGGCAAAATGCCCATGATCTTTTCTATCCATGGAGGAAATGGAACTGCAGATGGAATGATAAAGATTGCCGATTTCAGAACCATTGCCGACAAAGACAAGGTGGTTTTAGTGTACCCATCGGGAATTGAAAAGAATTGGAACGATGGCCGGCCTACTACTCCCAATCAACAGGGTATTAACGATGTGAGCTTTTTCAACCAAATGTGCGATTACATGATTGCCAATTACTCAGTGGATGGAACAAAAATCTATGCAACCGGAATTTCAAATGGCGGGTTTATGTCGTCTCGATTGGGTTGTGAACTAAGCAATCGGATAGCCGCCATTGCGGTAGATGCCGCAACAATAGAAGCTACCACCATTGCACCTAGTTGTAACCCCGGCAGGCCTGTTCCTGCAATCTACATTCATGGCACAACTGACCCTCTTGTTCCATTCGTAGGAGGGCAAATGACAGCGGGCGGAACAGCTGGTGGCACAATTCTATCGCATTTTCAAGCGGTGGACAAGTGGATAAGCATAAATGCTTGCAGCACCGCACCCACTATAACCGATTTGCCCGATATTGCTAACGATGGAACCACCATTACTCAAAGAATCTATTCTGGAGGAACAAATGGAAGCGAGGTAGTAAGTTACGTTATATTAAATGGAGGGCACACTTGGCCTCAAGGATATCAATATCTTCCCGAAGCCATTATAGGAAAGACAAGCCAAGATATGAATGCGTGCGAAGTGATATGGACATTTTTCAAAAGATTTAATCGATAAATAGGATGAAAGCATTATTGCAAGCGATGGTTTTTTGCTATGCCACCAGAAGTTAAAAATCTGAGCTGTTGATTAGTTCAAAAGCCAATTAAAAAATGAAATGTTAATTTTAAATCATGGGAAGAAAAATAGGTTATGCTCAAATATTTTTAAGCGCAATTTTGATTTCACTATTGTCGTGTAAAAATGACGAAACCACGCCTGCCCCACCACCTGATAAACCAAGCGAGCAAACTACCATCAATCTAACGGTTGACGGAAGAGCGAGAAACTTTATAATTTATCTGCCCATTGGTTACAACAATGCCGGCAAAATGCCCATGATTTTTTCTATTCACGGAGGAAATGGAACAGCTGCAGGTCAGATAAAATTAGCCAATTTTTTACCCATTGCCGATAGAGACAAAGTGGTTCTGGTTTTTCCATCCGGAATTGATAAAAACTGGAATGATGGCCGACCTACTACTCCCAATCAACAGGGTATAAATGATGTGAGCTTTTTCAACCAAATGTGTGATTATATTATCGCTAATTATCCTGTTAATGGAGCAAGAATATATGCCACAGGAATTTCAAATGGCGGGTTTATGTCGTCTCGATTGGGTTGTGAACTAAGCAATCGGATAGCCGCCATTGCGGTAGATGCCGCAACAATAGAAGCTACCACTATTGCACCTAGTTGCAACCCTGGCAGGCCTGTTCCTGCAATCTACATTCATGGCACAACTGACCCTCTTGTTCCATTCGTAGGAGGGCAAATGACAGCTGGGGGAACAGCAGGCGGCACGGTTTTGTCACATGTTCAAGCCATAGATAAATGGGTAAGTATAAATGGTTGTAACACAACACCGACCATAACTGATTTGCCCGATATTGCTAACGATGGAACCACCATTACTCAAAGAATCTATTCTGGAGGAACAAATGGAAGCGAGGTAGTAAGTTACGTTATATTAAATGGAGGGCACACTTGGCCTCAAGGCCCTCAATATTTGCCCGAAGCCATTATAGGAAAGACAAGCCAAGATATGAATGCGTGCGAAGTGATATGGACATTTTTCAAAAGATTTAATCGATAAATAGGATGAAAGCATTATTGCAAGCGATGGTTTTTTGCTTTGCCACCAGTATGGTCTGCGGGCAAATTGATTACTCTATTAACGGAAAGTATTCTCCTGGTGTGATTGAATTTAAAAATTGCACGGACGCAATCCGAGGAAGAAATATTCCAATTAAAGTGCATTACCCCCTCGAGAAAGGGCTGTATCCATTGATTATCATTTCGCACGGAGCAGGGGGCGATTGGGATACCCATTTTGCGTTGGCTCATCACTTGGCCACTCAAGGCTATGTTGTTTTTTGCCTTGAACACATTGGCAGTAATACCAAAATGCTGAAAAGAAGTATTCGCATTTTTAAAAACTTACGCGATATGATACATGATGGCAAAGAGGTTTTAGGGAGGCCACAGGATGTTAGTTTTGCGATTGATCAGGCAATTAGTTGGAACGAATCCATCGAACCTTTAAAGCATAAAATAGATACCCAGAACATTGGCGTATTAGGTCATTCATTCGGGGCATACACAAGCATGGTGATTGCCGGCATGAAGCCCGCGTTAGATTGGCTTGAACCAAGAGCTGTCTACGGCAATGGCCTTGGAAAAGATGCCAAAGATAAACGGGTTAAGGCTTGTGTAGCATTGTCTCCCCAAGGCGTTGGAGAACCCTTTTTTAAAAAGGAAAGTTTCTACACTCTGTCGACACCTTTGCTTGGAATTTCAGGAACAGAAGATAAACAACAAGGGGGCATACCACCCATGAATAGGTATGAGGCCTTTGAATTTTGGAGCAGCACTGGAAACAATGTTTTTGTATGGCTAACCAATGCCCATCATTTGGATTTTACTGACAGCGAGGGCGGAGAAACCCACGGGATGAAATCAAAAAACAGAAAGGAAGTGCAAAAGGTGGTAAGAGCAGCCACACTCATGTTTTTTAACCAGCATTTGAAAAACGATGCCCTTTCAAAAAAGTTTATCAATACAGATGGCTTGAAACCCTATTTAAGCGGAAATGTGAATGCGGTTGAAGTTAGGTCAAAATGATCTGTATTTTCTCAAGCAGCGTAAATAACTCTGCTTTTTAGGTTTAGTAGTATCCAATGAATAACATGTGGATAGTTGCTAATTGCAACACAAATGTTGGTGAAAAACGCCTGAAAGGAACTTCTTCAAATCGCCTCTCCCGACCTTTAACAATACACATCAATTATCTGGCGCGGTGTGCACTTCTAAATTTACCCTTTCCCCAGCGATATTCATATCTAATTTCTTGCGTCTATTCCGACTTTAAACTCTCCACCGGATTTCGTTTAGAAGCCCGAAACGTTTGTGAGCCGATAGTGATTAAGCCCAAACCTAACAAGACAACTATTCCCAACAAGACAGTCCCGAACCCAAATTCAACTCTGTTGGGAAAATGCTGAAGCCAAAGATTGTTAATGAAGTAACTGAAAGGCGCGCCAATACCTATTGACACTAGTAGCATTTTCAAAAATCCTTTTGAAAGCCACAGTGCAACACTCAAATCGCCCGCGCCCATCACCTTCCTAATACCAATCTCCTTGCTTTTACGCTCGGTGGTGTAAGTTGCCATTCCCAATAACCCCAAGCAGGCAATGCTGATAGCCAAGAATGCAAAAGAGCTGATTATTGAAACAATATCCACAAAACCCTGATTGGTTTCGGCTAGTTGCTCATCGTAGAATTGATAATCTAACGGGTGAATCGGATCCAGCTTTTTCCATGCTTCTTCCAGACGAGCTATTGTCTCTGTTCGATCAATCGATACGATTTTCAAATTTGCGTAGCGAAAGCTGGATGGGTGATTGTGAATCATTATGGGGGCAATGACTTCTTGCTCACTCGGCATACGAAAACGAAAATCTTGAACCACACCAACTACTTCCACCGTTTCTTTACTGCCATGTTGTTCCATCAGTTCACCAACTATTTCTGATGGATGTTGATAACCTAGTTTTTGTACTGCCGATTCATTCAAAAGAATAAACCGATTGCTCGCGTGACTTGAATCTGGCAAATTTTTACCCGCTATGATCTTGAGTTCAAGGGTTTCCATGAATTTATCATCAGTCACCAATACTGTCACTCCTAGATAGTCTTTTTCGCTACCTGCTATTTTTATTGCTGTGTTATTCTGCGTACCTGTGGCTGGCAAGTAATCACAAGCTGAAATAGAAGCAACGCCTGGAATTTTACTTAGCTCATTGGAGACTTTTGAATACTCATTGCCTTGCAACTTCACATTGACGATCTGCTTCGCATTAAAACCGTAGTCAATGGCCAGATGATGCTTGAACTGATTGTACAACAAGATGGACGTGGTAATAAAAAAAAGCGAAACAATAAATTGAGACATACTTAAGAACTTTTGCATGCCCCATTTCTTAGAAGGCAGACTTTCTTTTTTCTGAATCGCTAAAATTGGTTGAAGCCTAGACAAGCGGAAGGCGGGATAAATTCCTGCCAATAGCCCAACCAATAACGCAAACAAAATGAAATAGAGATAGACATGGATGCTATCATGTAATTCAAAATTCAAATAGTTATTGACCCACAAGCCTTTGAATGCCGGTTTTACAAACAACAACAAAATCATAGCGAGTACTAAAGAGAGTAACGAAATCAAAATGGATTCACTCAAAAACTGAAAAATCAAATCTTTTCGCCTCGCGCCTGTCACTTTTCGAACACCAATCTCCTTCGCGCGAGTGAGTGCCCTTGCCGTTGATAGGTTGGTGTAATTCACACCTGCCGATAGCATGATGGCAAGTGCCAGAAAAGATAAGAAATAATACACTTCAATGGGCAAGCTAAAACTGATGGGATTGCCCACAAATATTCCTGGCTTAATGTCCATTAGATTCTGAGCAACTAGCTTCAAGTCTTTTAGTTCTGCATTGTCCTCGTACTTTCGGGCAGTGAGGTCATTCAAAGCGGTTGTTAAATCTTCAGATTTGTTTTCAGAATGAAGAAGTACATACGAGTAGCAGTTAGAATACTCTTGCCAGTTATCTGTCATGTCCTTAAACTTTCCATCCACGGCAAGCGATTTGACGGAAGAGCTCGAGATCAACACGCCAAACTGTATGTGCGACTTATATTTCTGTGCATCAATCACTCCGGTGATTGTAAAAATTCCCCAATTGGAAGGAGTGGTTTCTCCCTCCACCTTCAGATGGCTTAAGCCACGGTTGGTGAACTCAACTGTCTTTCCAATGGGCTCTTCTCCATTGAATAATCGGTGGGCGATTTCAGTCGTGATAATCATGGACTGGGGCAAAGACAAAGCATTTTGCTTGTTCCCTTTCTCCAATTCAAAACTGAACACGTCAAAGAAAGAAGCATCAGCAAAAAATCCACGCATCTCTATGGCCTTTTGTTGATAGATGGCATCTCCACCAACACCGGGCACTAAATGGGTGGCATCGGTAATGATTGGGTAGTCAGATTTGATGGAACTTGCGAGTGGAAAAGGGCTAGAGGCATTTGGCTTTAACGACTTTGGTATTTTTGTGAGTACCCGATAGATGTTATCTTTCTTTTTGTGAAACCGATCATAACTTTTTTGATCGGCCAACATCAAAATGATGAGCATACACACCGACATGGCTACTGCCAAGCCAAATACATTTATGAATGAGAATACCTTATACTTTAAGATATTCCTCCACCCGATTGTAAAATAACTCTTGATCATACCGTAGTTATTTAAATTTTTATATCCTTCTATTGGTCTTATAATACTTGGCCTAAAGAGCAGCAGTACATCGATGATAAATTTTATATCTGCCTTTCGCTTGCCTATCTTATTCACTCGCTGTTGATACACTTCTATCAAATCCCCTTCGATATGATCGAGCAACTTCGGGTGGCAGTACCATCGGAAGAAGCGGAGGGGGAGGCGGGGAGCATTCGTTTTCATTCTGACTTTAGACTGTTCACTGGGTTTGACAGAGCTGCTTTGATGGATTGATAAGCAACAGTTGCTAATGCAATGGAGAGCAGAGAAAAACCTGTGATTGCGAAAATTGAAATGTTTATGTCCGTGCGGAAAGGATAGCTCTCTAAGAATTTGGTTGCAGCCAACCATGCGATTGGAAACCCGATAAGTATGGAAATACATACAAGCACAACAAAATCTTTGCACAGCAATGCCGTCAACTGCGAAACGGATGCCCCCAAAACTTTGCGGATGCAAATTTCTTTTGTCCTACGTTCAGCAGTGAAGGAAGCCAACCCAAATAAGCCAAGACATGAAATGAAAACCGCAATGCTCATAAAGGCTGTTGAAAATTTACCAATAAGTAATTCATTCTTGTACTGTTGATTAAATGAATCATCCAAGAATGTATATTCCATAGGGAAATCTGGTTCCAGTTTTTTGTATGAGGCTGCTACATGACTCATTACTTCTTGCAAGTGATGTTTCTTGTAATGGATAAAAATCCGATTTGAATTTTCTGGCCGCATACTAATTATCACGGGCTGTATGGCCTGATCAAGGCCTTTGCTGTGAAAGTCTTTCACCACGCCAATGATCATTCCCTTACGATCCACTTTTAGCATTTCTCCAACGGGGTGAGTAAGATGCATTCTTCTGGCTGCCTCTTCATTAATTATGAAATTGGTAGTGTCAGAATCGATTTCAAGTGAAAAGTCTCTTCCTTCTATCAAATCGAATTTAAAGGCGGAAAGAAAATCGACATCACAGAAAAGCCACT
Source organism: Chryseotalea sp. WA131a (assembly GCA_025370075.1). Classification (NCBI taxonomy): domain Bacteria; kingdom Pseudomonadati; phylum Bacteroidota; class Cytophagia; order Cytophagales; family Chryseotaleaceae; genus Chryseotalea; species Chryseotalea sp. WA131a. The sequence continues at coordinate 3,972,073 of CP073016.1, forward strand.
GAAAGCCAACATTATCTTCTTTAGTCTTTCCTCTCCATCCATCATCTCCCATCTCCAATCCATTTTGAATATTCATGGGTTCATCGGCTGCACGCGAAACAGAACTTATTCCAGCATGTCCCGTAATAGCTTGTTTAAAGGCTTCATAGTTTTTGCCAACTTTTCCGTTTGCGTTCAGGTAAAAAACATTTTCCTTATCAAAGCCCAGATTCTTTTCTCGCATGTATTCTATTTGCCGATAGACGACAAGGGCACAAATGATCATTATTACAGAAAGACTAAATTGAAACACAACCAATGCCTTTCGCACGCCAGCACCACCTGAACCAGATAGCCTATCTTTTAAGATTTGAATAGCTTTGTGTGAGGAAAGAAAAAAGGCAGGATAGCTTCCAGCAATCAAACCAGTTAATAAAGTAACTGCGATAAAACTGGGTATTAAAATCGGGTTGGCATAATCAATGGCAATCTTTTTATCTGTCAATAGATTGAAATAGGGGAGAAGTAGATAGACAATCACTAGAGCTCCAAATAATGCTATGAAGGAAATAAAAATGGATTCACTTAGAAACTGTCCGACCAATGATTGACGAGCCGCGCCAATTACTTTACGCACTCCTATCTCTTTAGCGCGGTTGATGGAGCGGGCTGTAGCCAGGTTCATAAAATTCACGCATGCAATCAGCAAGATGAATGATGTGATAAGGCCAAAGCCTTTTATGTAGGCAATCCTTCCTCCTGACTGCTTTCCGTTTTCAAAATTAGAATGAAGATGCCATTCTTTTAAAGGAAATAGAAACAGTTCGACATTGTTGCCCCAACGCGGCCATATTTTTGGATGAGTGATAAGTTTTGAAATCTTCTCATCCATTACAGATTTATCTGTTCCTGATTTAAGTTTTACATAAGTATCACCGCCTGTCCACGCGCCCCACTCCTGATTATAAGGATCACTTTTTGCATAGATGGAATAGGGAAGAAGGACTTGGAATTGAATGGTGGATTGAGTTGGAAGATCACGAAATACAGCCGTGACCTGCAAGTCAGTTTCATTGTTAACACGAATTGTTTTTCCGAGGGCACTTTCTCCATTGAAATATTTTCTCGCCAGCTTTTCGGAAATCACAACGGAACTAACATCCGGTAACGGATTGATAGGATTACCCTCTACCAAAGAGATTGTAAAAATTTTGAAAAATGAGGCATCTGCATAAGCACCGTCCTCAAAGAATGATTTATTTTTATAATGAATCAGCAAGCGACTTCTAAACGTAAAACGTGCGGATTCTTCAACCTCTGGAAACTCCTTTATCCCTTCTGCTAGCCGGCCCGATGTATTAGGAAATGTAAACATCCCATCCGTGTATGACGAGTTTGTACGAAACGTGAAAATTCTTTCCCCGTCTTTATGAAAAGCATCATAAGCAAACTCATCTATTACCCAAAGCAATGTGAAGATACTACAGGCTAAACCTACCGCAAGGCCACTGATGTTGATAAATGAGTACGCTTTTTGTTTCAGCAAATTCCTCCACCCTATCTTTAAATAACTTTTAATCATACCATAGTTGTTTAAGTTTTTATATCCTTCCATTGGTTTGATAATGCTCGGCCTAAAGAGCAGCAGCACATCAATGACAAATTTTACATCAGCCTTTCGCTTGCCCACTTTATTCAATCGCTGCTGATACACTTCTATCAAATCTCCTTCGATATGATCGAGCAACTTCGGATGGCAGTACCAGCGGAAGAAACGGATGAATATTTTGGGTGGGCTAATCATCGTTGTTCGTTAATGGTTGTTGGTTATTCGTGAGGAAATTTTCGAACAACGATCAACTACCAACCATCAATGATCTCACCTCCAACACTACTTTCGGTATCGCATTCCACAATTCGTCCCGTGTGCTTTTAGAGTAGGCGATTGCCTTTTTGCCAAGAGCTGTTATCTCAAAATACTTGCGCGGTCGGCCTGCCCGCTCTTCAGTTGCTTCGCCATTAGATGATTTGATATAACCTTTGTCTTCCAATCGTATCAAAGCAGTGTGCATCGCGCCCATACTCACGTCACGCGCCAACCGTGCTTCAATTTCGTTTTTGATGGATACACCGTAAGCTTCTTTGTTTAAGATGCCGATGGTAAGCAAAACGATTTCTTCAAATTCACCCAGATAATATTTTTTCATTCGAATGGTTTAATATTATCTAAATGTAGGAATAATAATCGTGCCAAACGAAATGTGTTGTTTATTTCAATGAATTTGAGAGTTAGTCAATTAGTTTTTGTTCGAGTTCGCACACTAGATGATCGACTGCGAGCGAGTTTGCGTGGCTTTTTGTCATCACTTTGAACTGGGAATCTTTTACTGATTTCACTCCGTTTTCAAATTATTCACCGGGTTCGTCAATGCTGCTCTCACTGCCTGAAAACTCACCGTTATTAATGTGATCACCAAAACACCAATGCCAATTAGCAACAAAAGCCATCCAGAAATAGTAGTATGGTATTCGTATAGTTGTAACCAGCTGTTCATTAAATAATAACCGATGGGAGCTGCCAGTAGGCATGACATTGCTGCGAGGATAACAAAGTCCTTGGAAAGCATTTGCCAAAGACCTGACACGGAAGCTCCCAATACTTTGCGGATGCTAATCTCTTTGATGCGTTGTTCTGCCATGAATGAAGCGAGGCCAAACAAGCCCAAACAGCTAATAAAAATGGCGATTAATGCGAAAATGCTTACCAATTTTCCGACTCGTGCTTCAAAGGAAAACTTTTCTGCGAATTCATCATCTGCAAACTTATATTCGAAGGGCGTGTTCGGATTATGCTTTACAAAAAGGCGATTCAATTCTTCTATAGCCTTACTTGCTCCGGCTTCCGGATTGATCTTAACATTAATGAAGCTTGCCCGATCAGATCGATCCAACACGAAGACTGTTTGCTTATTTGATTCGTAAAGCGATTGCGTAACCATATCCTTTACTACACCGATCACGGTATAGTTTCTGCCGTAAAAGCGAATGGTCTCTCCAATCGGATGTTCTAAACCCATATACTTTACAGCCGCTTCGTTGAGTATAAAAGCAGAAGAGTCGGAAGGGAAGTCTCTGGAAAAATCCCGGCCTTCTTTTATTTTCCAGCCGATGGTCTTCCCAAATTCATAGTCAATCGCACCGCGGTAGATATGACCCGGTGAACTCGGGTCTTTGCCTTTCCATTCATATCCCCAGTCCGACCACCACAGATTTGTTATAGTTGTTTCAGAGGTGGATACTTCGGCAATCGCACCGCTGGTCAACAGTTCATTTCGCAACGCATTGTAATTCTTTTTTACTTCCTGAGTTTGCATGGGTACTGTCACCAGTCCATTCAATTCATAGCCAATAGGTCTGTCTTTAGCAAATTGAATTTGTTGATATACTACGGCAGTGCCAATGGCTAGAATAATCGAGACCGAGAATTGAACTATTACCAACGCTTTGCGCGGAAGGGCTGCATATTTTCCTACCCGGAAAGTTCCCTTTAGTACTTTGATGGGACTGAACGCAGACAAATAAAATGATGGATAGCTACCAGCAAGGAGCGTGATCAACACCGCGAAGGCAGACAGTGCTACCCACAACGATGGGTTTAGCCAATCAGTCCGGATGTTCTTGCTTGCGATTTGGTTGAACCAAGGCAAGAAAAGATGAACCAATAAAATGGCGCAAACAAAAGCCAAAGTTACCACCAGCAATGACTCAATAAAGAATTGGCGGATGAGTTGAACACGACCAGACCCGATTACTTTGCGAACGCCAACTTCTTTGCTACGCTTCAACGAACGTGCCGTGCTCAGATTCATAAAGTTGATACAAGCGAGCAAGACCACAAAAACACCTATCAAGCCGAATAACCAAACAAGCTCAATAAGACCTCCTATATTTACTCCGTCTTTAAAGTCGGAATACAAATGCCATTTCGATAGAGGGTGTAGAAAAAGTTCAGGTTTGAAACGTTTATCATCCTCCTCTACGTTTTTCATTTTGGCATTCTTAATGGCAACCGATGCTTGCTGTATGTCCACATTTTCAGCCAACTGAACAAACACTTGAAGCCAGTTATTGCCCCAGCCAAAACTTCGACCACCTCTATTAACAAGCACTTGAAGTGGAGCAATAAATGCGAGTTCTCCTCTAAATGATGAGTTATCGGGAATATCCTGATACACACCAATCACTTTAAGATCAACACTATTATCAAGTTTCAATACTTTTCCGATCGGGTCATCTGCACCAAAAAAGATACTTGCCGTGGAGGCGGAAAGAAGAAGTGAGCTTGGGTCTTTCAATCCAGAGCTTGTTCCCTTTATCATATCTAGCGATAACAATTCTGGTCCGTACTCTTCCATGAAACAACCTGTTATTGTTATTACTTTTTCTTCCTTCGCCAGAATAGAACTGCTTGCAAAAGAAGACATCACCACATACTTGAAATAGCTTCCATAGCTCTCACGAAGCTCTGGGCCGAGCTGATAAGACTGAGATGAAAAGGTTTCCGTTTTACCATCCTCTGTGTTATTCTGAAGTACGGTTGCCACGGTATCATAGTTTTTCTGGTGTTTGTTGTAGGATAACTCATCATACACCCACAACCCAATCAGTATGGCTACAGTCATACCCAGCGCCAACCCGCTAATGTTGATTAAAGAATACCCTTTGTTGCGGATTAGGTTTCTCCACCCAATTTTAAAATAACTTTGAAACATATCGTAGTTGGTTAAGTATTGTGATCTTGATTTTCTTACCGCGAATGGCCTCAGATAATTTAGGACTTCATACCAGTAATTCAGTTTTGCTTTAAAGGCAGATTTATTTTTAAAGTCTGAATGAAATTTCTCGTCTAAGTCGCCACGCACTTCTTCGGCAAGATCCCTGCGGAGGAAGCTGTTGAGCAGGCGCGTGGCGAGTTTAGGAGGTGTTGTCATTTATTCTGATTTTAAACTGTTTACGGGGTTAGCGAAAGCGGCCCTTACTGACTGAAACCCAATTGTAAATAGCGCAATCAGCAAAGCTGAAGTTCCAGCCAAGGCAAATATCCACCAACTTACATTTACATGATAGGCAAATCCTTGAAGCCATTGCATCATCACATAATACCCAATTGGCGAGGCTATAATGAAAGAGATAACCACCAACTTCAAAAAATCTTTGGACAACAGCATCACAATCTGTGATACGCTTGAACCTAATACTTTGCGAATGCCTATTTCTTTGACGCGTTGCTCGGCTGTAAAGCTAGCCAATCCAAAAAGTCCCAGGCAGGCAATGACAATGGCAATCAGCGTGAAGTAGCGGATGAGTGTTAACGTAAGTTCTTCTTTTTCATAGCTCTTTTGAAAGTCCTCGTCCAAGAAAGAGTATGCGAAAGGGGAATCGCTATTTATCTTCTTCCAAGTCTTCTCAAGTAGCACAATCAAGTTAGCATAGTCAGTCGTGTTTGTATCAAGAATAAGGTAACTCATAGGTGGCGAACCGAAAATAGGAGATACTGTCAAAGCCATTGGCTTTATTTCTTGGTGCAAACTTTGAAAGTGGTAATCCTTCACTACGCCAATGATGTTCATGGTAAATTTTTTACCCTGCCATTCAAAATAGATATTTTTGCCTACACTGTTGGCTTCCGTATACCCTAACTGTTTGATGGCGGCTTCATTCAACACGACCGCAGCAGAATCATCACTTGTAAACTCTTTTGAGAATCCACGCCCGTGCAAAAGTTCTATATCCAAGGTTTCAATATAGTCGTTGCCCGCATTGCACAAGCTGATATCAACAATTTCATGGATTGATTTTCCCTCTGCATAGAAAAGCATATCATTGATGTTTTCTATACCCGGATAGCTGGATGCATGCGTGGCAGCAATAATTTGTGAATTGGTCAATAAATCTGTTTTTATTACTTCTGCGTTTTTATTGGCTTCGGCTGTTTGAATGGGGAGTACGATCTTTTGATTCTTATTAAAACCTAAATTTGTATTCGCTAAAAACCTCATTTGATCTCCAATTAAAATAGCACCGAGAATTAATACAATTGAAATAGTGAATTGAAAGACGACTAAGCCCTTTCTAATCATCACACCAGAAAACGTATTCACTAATTTTCCCTTCAGTACTGTTACTGGTTTGAAAGAAGAAAGATAGAAGGCCGGATAAAGCCCAGCCGACAAACCAGTTATAATAGTTAAACCGACCAACCAAAAATAAACGTTGGGCAATTGTATCAGCGACAATTGTTTGTTGATAAGCTGATTGAAAATGGGAATGGTAAGTTGAATTAGTAAAAACGCCAGGAGTAAGGCCAATACGCTCATGAGTATTGATTCGGTTAGGAACTGGCTTATCAACGCGTGCTTCTCAGCGCCTATTACTTTTCGTAGACCAACCTCTTTCGCCCTGCGCTCGCTTCTAGCGGTACTTAAATTCATAAAGTTGATACAGGCAATCAGCAGTAAGAAAACCGCAATCGAAAAAAATATGTAGAGATATTTTATACTGCCATTCGGAGCCACTTCAAATCCATAATCCGAATGAAGATAAATATCAGGAAGGGGCTGAATAAACAGCGATTTGCTGAACCCTGCTGCCTTAAAATCTTCTCCACCATTACGCTCTAAAAATTTAGTGAGTTTGCTTTCAAAATGCATTGGGTCTGTTCCTTGCTTCAATTTCACGTAAGTGTGAAAGACGTTATTGTTAGCCCAGTTATGCAGATTTTTAACCCAGCCACCTACATCGCTGTTATTCATAGATAGCAACATGTTGGCTGGAATATGCGACTTCTTATTCGTTCTAAATACGCCTTTTACAGTATAGTTAAAATCCCCGAAAGGAAGCGTTATTTTCAACACTTGGTCTATAGGGTTTTCATTTTCAAAGAATTTTGCGGCAATCTCCTCCGAAAGAATAATGGTGTTGGGTTCATTCAATGCGTTGATATCACCGAATTTAAGATCGTATGTAAAAACTTGCAAGAAAGTAGAGTCAACATAAAACGCGTTGATTTCAAAAAATTGTTTCTGACTCTTTTCTTCTTTGAGCAGCATTTTATCCGCTCCAGGGAATCTTAGTAAACGAGTTGATTGTTCTACTTCTGGAAAATCCTTTTTCAGGCCTTCTACCATCGGGGCGGAAACAGCTACATACTTTTCCCCTTTTACTTCTGAAGCAATGCGATAAACGCGGTCACCATCTTTATGGTGCTTATCATAGCTCATCTCATCCACCACGTAAAGCATAATGAGCACGCAAGCCGTCATGCCAATGGCCAAGCCAAAAACATTGATGAAAGAGAAACCTTTGTTGTGTAATAAATTCCGCCATCCAATTTTAAAATAGCTTTGAAACATATCGTAGTTATTTAAGTGATTCAATCTTGATTTCCGCATTGCAAACGGCCTGAGATAATTTAGAACTTGATACCAGTAATTCAGTTTTGCTTTGAAAGCAGATTTGTGCTTTAAGTATGAATAAAATTTTTCATTCAGGTCACCCTGCACTTCTTCGGCAAGGTCGCTTCGTAGAAAGCTGTTGAGCAGGCGCGTGGCGAGTTTAGGAGGTGTTGTCATTTATTCCGATTTCAAACTTTTTACTGGGTTAGCAACTGCCGCTTTTACAGCATGAATGGAAATAGTTATCAACGCAATAGCTGCAGTTGACATACCTGCCACTGCAAATATCCACCACGCCAATTCAATTCTATACGCAAAGCCTTGTAGCCATTGGTTCATAAAATAGCCTGCAATAGGTGCGGCTATTAAAAATGAAATGAAAACAAGAGCAAGTAATTCTTTTGACAACATACTGATGATTTTGGATATGGAAGCACCTAGTACTTTTCGTATACTGATTTCCTTCGTGCGCTGCTCAACCGTTAACATTACAAGACCGAGTAAGCCGAGGCAAGAAATAGCAATGCCCAATATGGCAAAGATGCTAGTGAGTTTTGTGATTACTTGCTCGGTACGATAAAGTTTGTTGTACTCTTGGTCCAGGAATTGAAAGGCAAACGGATAGTTGGGATTGATCTCTTTACAAACAGTTTGTAAACTGGCGAGTGCTTCTTTTGTTTTACCTGGCTCTATGCGCACAATTATTACACCAAAATATTCATACTCTTTTACATCAATAATTACTGGCTTGATGGGCTCGTGTAATGTATTGGTGTGGTAGTCTTTCAAAATACCAATGATATGCCCCCTCTTGTTCCATGCAGACACCCATTTTCCGATCGGGTCTTTTATTCCCATTTGCCTCACTGCTTCTTCGTTTACCATGAATGCATCGGCCGAATCAGTGGCAAATGATTTTGAGAAATCGCGCCCCTCGGCTACTTTCAAATTCATAATTTTGATAAAGTCAAAACCAACTGAAGCAGGTTTGAAACCAACGGATACATTTTTCTCCTTGCCTTCCCAATGGATGGCATCGTTACCGAAGTCTGTTTCACTTAAGCCATCGTTATCATCTACCACAAATTTCATAGCATGAGGAGCTTCGCTGCTGCGATCCACCATTGCAATTCCTGGCATTTTCATAGCTCGTTCCTTAAACAATGCATATTTCTGACTAAGGCTAAGCTCACCTTCAAGTTGAATATAGAGTAGATTATCACGGTCGTATCCCAAGTTTTTGCTTTGCGTAAATCGCATTTGATTGGAAACAACTAACGTTGCTATTAACAATACGATGGAAAGTACAAATTGAAAACAAACCAAGCCTTTTCTGAACCAGATCGATGGATTGGTAAACCGCAACGTTCCTTTCAATATCTTCACCGGCTTTAAAGAAGAAAGATAAAGAGCAGGATAGCATCCTGCCACTATACCCGTAACGAGCAAGAGACTAAATAATGCAACCCAGAACGATGGCTGGACTATGGGAGAAGCAATCTGTTTCCCCGTAAGGGCATTGAAAGAAGTAAGAAGAAGTTGCATCAGCAAGATGGACACGCCAAGGGCAATGAAGGAAAGCAAGATTGATTCGCCTAAAAACTGACCGATCAAATTGAACCGAGTAGAGCCAACCACCTTGCGCACGCCCACTTCTTTTGCACGCTTCACCGATCGCGCTGTCGCAAGATTCATGAAATTAATGCAGGCAATGATCAATATAAAAATGGCTACGCCTGTAAATATCCGAACATACACCATACGACCTGCTTCAGGTTTTCCGTTCACAAAGGTTGAGTACAAATACTTATCTCGATAAGACTGTAGGCCTATCCTCATTTTTGTAGGATTTTTATTCATGTCCAAACGCGATTGCAGAAAGCGGTTGAGTTTTGTCTCCACCTCCTCAATGTTCGCATTCTCATCTAGTTGCAAGGTGGTGAGCAGAACAGGCGAGGCCCACTCCAACTGTTTCAACTGAGAATCCCAGTTGATAAGGAAATCAAAGGTTAAAGAGCTATGGGGAGAAACATTTTCAAATACAGCATTGATAACAAAATCAATCTTATTTTCATATCGCAGTGTTTTATTAATCGCATCCTGCGGTGTTTGAAAAAAGAATTCAGCCATTTTGCGCGAGATAGAAATGCTACTGATGTCTTGCAGTGAAGCCTCCGCATCTCCGGCAATAAGTGGGTAGCTGAACAAGGCAAAGAAATCCTTTCCCGCACGCGAGCCACTAAACTTTTGGATTTTTTCGCCAACTTGAAATGTTTCTGGATGCCCCCAGGGAAGCTCGTAGCCAGTAGCATACGAGCATATTTTCTTTACCTCCGGTACCATTTGATTCAAATCTTGAGCAGTGATGCTCGCTATACTGTTTCGATCACTACCTTGAATAATCAATTCAACAGGTGTATTATAACTTCCATTGGCTTCTCCGTCAGGTGAAGCTATTTGATAAATATTGTACAAAGTATTTCCCTGTGTGTGAAAATTATCCACCGCCCGTTCATCTTCCACCCAAAGAAAAATAAACAAACAACAAGTCATACCTAAGACAAGTCCTATTATGTTGATGAAAGAAAGCCCTTTGTTCTTTAGTAAATTCCTCCACCCAATCTTAAAATAACTTTGAAACATATCGTAGTTGGTTAAGTATTGTGATCTTGATTTTCTTATCGCGAATGGCCTTAGATAATTAAGAACTTCATACCAGTAATTCAGTCTTGCTTTAAAGACAGATTTATCTTTTAAGTCTGAATGAAATTTCTCCTCTAAGTCGCCACGCACTTCTTCGGCAAGATCCCTGCGGAGGAAGCTGGCGAGCAAACGCGTGGCGAGTTTGGGGGGAGGTATGGTTTTAGTTGATTTCAAATTGTCAGAATCAGGATTTATAAGATTTTAAGATTAACTGGATTGTGATGTAATCATCCTGATCTTGGATTTTGTTTTCGGAATAATCGTTTTACCTCCAAACTTGTTGATCCAAAATTGATCAATAGGCCTTTGTCAATTTTATAAGCTTGCAAATAATTCAACCCTTGGGCAAGGTGAACATCTTCTAATTTGATAACAGCTTTTAACTCCACCATTACCTTATTTTCCACTATGAAATCAGCGCGTCTTGTTCCTACCTCAACATCTTCATAGTAAATAGGCATCTCTAGTTCTCGGGCAAACAAAAGCTTTTGTTTCTCCAGCTCTATTGCCAAGCATCGTTGGTAAATGACTTCTTGAAATCCATTACCAAGTGCACTGTGAACTTTCATAGCACATCCAATGATCTTATAGGTAAGTTCATCTTTTGTAATGTCGTCCATGGTTTTGTTTTAAATTTTTAAGCTATCCGGTAAATCCAATAATCCCATCCATCCTAATCGCGAAGCCCGGAAACTGATCCCACAGTGCCTGCTTAAACTCCTTCGCTGCAGCAAGGGTTTTTTTCCCATAAGCCGTAATCGTGTAAATCCGTTTGCGCCTACCTCCTCGTTCAGCTGTGGATTTCCCCATTTCCGACTTTAAAAAACCCTTTTCTTCCAATCGGGTAAGGGTAGAGTGCACCGCACCAATGGACACCGAGCGGCCAGTTTGCGATTCAAATTCTTCGGCAATTTTGAAGGCATAAGCCTCTTCGCCTAGAATTCCAGATAATAATAATATCACTTCTTCGAATTCGCCAAGTCTTGTTTCGATCATATGCTACTAGATTGTAGAACTAATATACGGAAGATTGCTGGATTTGTTCTACCAATTAGTAACAAATATTTCGTAGGCGTCTGTTCTCCACGTGTGCGGAGCCACAACAAAAAGTGTTACCGTAAAAAAATAGTGGGTGAATGTAAAACTGTAGTTGCCTGTTGCAGAAAAGAATTTTTACTTCCATATTTAACTCACTAACCTAAAACCATTCCTATGAGTCAACCCACTATAAAAGCATCCAGTCTGTTTTGGGCCTGATGTAATCAAAACCACGTTGGTGATACCGATTATGCTGGTGGTGGCTTTCGCGGGATTGGTCTTTTACATGAGAGGGAAAAAACCTGCTCACTAGAAATTTAAGTCTCCCGAAATTTAAATCGGCACGAATACTGAATCTGTTTCAGCAGTGTATGTTGTGCTAATAATAAATCTTCGGCATCTTCTAAACTCACCGGTTGAAATGAAATGGCATCGTTTGGCCTTTGTTGTGCCAACGTAGGCAAGTCAGCAGCCATCACTTGCGCGATGCGCGGGTAGCCGCCCGTGGTCTGATGGTCGGCCATCAAGCAAACCAATTGGCCGTTGGGCAAAAGTTGGATCGTGCCAAAATGAGCAACGGTCGATAACAATTCTTTTTTAGTTGCTTGCTTAAGGGCCGCGCCTTCTAAGCGGTAAGCCATACGGTCGCTGGTGGAGGAAATTGCGAACGATTGTTTATAAAATTGTTGCTGCGATGATTTGGTGAGCCAATCGAACTCATTTCCTTCTACGCAACGAATAACCGAATCATTCTTTTGCAAAGGAAAGCTCCACGGAAAAATGCTGGTTTCGTCAACCACAAACTCTTGCTTAAAATCCAATCGGTCGCCTTTGACAAGCGCCCTACCCAACCCTCCAACTTTTGCTTTTAGATTTGTACTGGCGCTGCCCAACCACTTTTCGATTTGAAAACCATTGCGCACCGCCAAGTAACCAAACCGACCGCATCTATTTTTTTTGAAACGCAACTCCGTACCGGATGAAACGGCAACGGGTGTATTCAAAGGAATTCGCTGGCCATGGATCGTTGCCTCAAAATCAGCACCCGTAATTGCGACAATAGCTGCTGAAAGAAATCGAAGGTGAGCAGCAGGAAAGCATATTTCCATAACTCCTTCACTCAATTCATTTCCTACCAATGCATTTGCCAATTGAGAAGAAAATTGATCCATCGGGCCGTTGGTAGTAATGCCCAGATGTTGATAGCCGAATCGTCCGCCATCTTGCAGCGTGTCCAAGATTCCTTTTTTTATAATTTCCAAACTCATAGCGAATTCAAAAATTCATTTTCATCAAAGTCTTCAAATTGCTCTTTCGAAATAGGCAGGAACGAAACAAGATCACCCGGTCGAAAAAAGACTGGGTCTTGCCTTAACGTATCAAATATTTTTACGGGTGTTCTGCCAATGATATTCCATCCTCCTGGAGAGTCGAGCGGATAAATTCCCGTTTGCTCACCGGCAATGCCCACGCTTCCAGCCATAACGTTTGTTCTCGGTTTCTCCAAACGTGGCAACACCAGGCTTGGATGAACGTTGCCCATGTAGGGAAACCCAGGAAGAAAGCCAATCATATATACCCGATACGATGCTTGTGCATGAAGTGCGATAAAATCATTCCTTTCGAGTTTCCTTTCATGACAGATTCGGTCAAGGTCAGGTGCGAAAGATGGATGATAGCAAACGGGAATGGTAAGAGACCGAGAAATTTCCGGTTGATAATTTTCTCTTTGCTGAAGAGCTTTTTCCAACTCAGTTCTAACAAATGTTGCTGTCGATGGATGCTTTTTCCGAATAACCGAAACATCATACAAAACAGTAACAGTAGTGTAGGCGGGTATTACATCTAGCCAGAGCGAGTTTCGCTTTAGTTGAAGAAAGAGCGCTTGTACTTTTTGATTAATGGCCTCGTCCATGGAATCACCAAACGAAATAGTGGTGGAATATTCGCTGGTGGTGTAAATAGAATAATTTACGCTGTCAATCATAAACTCTCTTCGCGCTGCCGAGTGGACTGAATCCCTGTATGGTTCATGACAGCACGTAGCATACCGTAGCCAAACTTTCCTCCTAACTTCGTAAACAAATCTTTGGATGTAAAACCTTCTGGCATTTCTTTCAATGCGTGAGTGATTGTGCCAACATCCTGCTCCGACATAAATTTTAAAATGCTGATGCGGTTTGCGCTCACGGCCTTAGCAAGATGGCCTTCGATGGTGCCCGGTGCCAAACCACGCTCTTTGGCAATCGTCTCGATGGTCATGCCGCTTTCTAACATAGTCAATGTTATATCGTACGTGCTGGGTTCATCTTTTTTATTTTTCTTTGCTTTTCGTCCACGCGATTCCTTTTGCTCCTTCATGAGTCTTAACCCAACTTTCGTACGGATTTCTTCGAGCAGCCGATACCTTTCTTTTTCTCGCTCTTTCGCCAAATGCGAAAAGTCAAACTCATGATTGCCTTCTAAAATGTTTTGCGTAAGGTACTGTGCTTTGTCTACCTGCTCTCGCTTTTTACCAATAAGTTGATCCAAGTCGGTGATGTCTGTTAAATACCCCTTCACCCGCTTCCGAGTTTTTACCAGCTCAATATGTTCCACCAAAAGTTTTACAATTGAATACAAAAAATGGTTGTAATACTCGCTGCCCTTTTTTAACCGACTGAGCAGTTGATCTTTGTTGTTGGATTGGAGAAGCTCCGTTAATTGCTTGCGAAACTTTTGCGTATTCTGGATCTCGGCATTCAGTGATTCATGGATTTGTTCCAAAACTGGCTTCATCGAATCTTCTTCAAAAGCTGCGGATACATCATTGGTTTTTTTGATGTACGCAATTTCTTTTATCAATGTATCAAACTCAAACGTCTTGCTAATCAACTCTTCGATAAATTGGAGTTGTTTGGTTTGCATTCTGGCTACCAGTGTTTCGGGTTGGTGATACTGTTGACTAAACGAAACTACTTGCTGGTTGGTGCTAATCACGTTGGCATCAATCCGTGTCCGTAAAATCAAGCCCTCCAACGAACGCAAACGCGAAAGTGCTACATATACTTGGCCATCGGCAAAGGCTTGCCTCACATCGATAATCGCTTTGTCAAACGTCAGTCCTTGACTTTTGTGAACGGTGATCGCCCAAGCCAATTTGATCGGGTATTGTTCAAATGTTCCCACCACCTCATCATCCAGTTCTTGTGAAGTGGGGTTTATGGTGTAACGTTTGTTCTCCCACACTTCCTTTTTAAGTGTATAAGGTTGGTGCGTTTCCGCCATGCTTACTTCAATCTCATCATCTTGAATAGATGTAACGGTAGCCAGTTTTCCATTAAAGTAGGCTTTGCCATCATTATCATTTTTGGTAAACATAATTTGCGCGCCCTCCTTCAATTCGAGTCTGGCCAATACCGGAAACATGCTCTCAGGAAAATCGCCATCCACCTCTGCAGCCAATACGTGGAGAGGGGTTTTCAATTCTTGTAACGCATTTCTATTCAATTCATCCGCTTTGTAATTGTGCGTAGTGAGGGTAATCACTTCGCGCATGTTTTGTATTTCTGCGGGTGATTTATGATATTCATTCAGCACAGCAATATCTTCGAGGGTGACTTGATTATTGCGCAAATTGTTGAGCAGACGGATGAACGCGTCATCGGTTTGGCGAAAAATCTTATCGAGTTCAATGTACACCCAATCGCTTTGGCGGAGTGCCAGCGCATCGAAAAACCACGCGCTGTTATAGTACTTCTTTAATTGCTCTTCATCTTCTTGCTTTACTACAGGTGGAAGTTGGTACAAATCACCAATCAACAATAATTGCACACCACCAAATGGCTGTCTAAAGTTGCCACGAGCAGCCTTTAGTCGATAGTCAATCGCGTCAAGCAAATCGGCACGCAACATGCTCACTTCATCAATCACCAATAAATCAATTGACCGCAGCACCTGTTTGCGTGCACTATTCAGTGGGTGCTTGCGCGCCAGCATATCAGAAGTATAATAATTGCCCGCTTGATGGATGTCGTGCGTAATGGATCGATCGGGCACAAACATCCCAAACGGAAACAAAAATTGAGAATGGATCGTAACACCACCTGCGTTGAGTGCAGCAATGCCCGTGGGGGCCACAACCACAAATGATTTGTGGGTACGCTTCGCCAAGTTTTTTAAAAAAGTAGTTTTGCCAGTGCCTGCCTTTCCTGTAAGGAAAATATGACTAGCCGTGCTGTTGATAAACTGAACAGCCGAAGCAATCATTTCAGTTTCGGGGAGGATAGACTTGGCTGTCATAAAATCGCTGTTAAAATAGAGATAATAATTGGAAGGAGGAAAAAGATAGAAACTCAATAGGATCGCCAAACTGCGAAGGATGGGAATCTCATCATTCACCAATTCAAAAGAAAATATTCCTTAGATTTGAAACACTATTTCTCCAGTATGAAACTTTTAGCATTATCTCTATTTGTCATTTGTTGTACATCACTATCGGCCCAGCAAAAAAAACTTACTATGTATAAAACATTTGGTGGTGCAGTTTACGAATTGAACGACAGTATTGCCATAAGCGTGAGGCAGGTGAAGCTTATTCTGAAAGATGTACCAGAAGCCTATCAGGAATTTAAAGCTGCGCGCGCCAAAAATAGCATAGCCGGAGGGCTTGGATTTGCGGGTGGCATATTGGTGGCATTGCCATTGGTTACAGCCTTGGCCGGTGGAGAACCGGAGTGGATTTATGCCGGAATTGGTAGTGGGCTGATTCTACTTTCCATACCGTTGCTTACTTCTTATCGCGGTCATGCATTTAATGCGATTGATCTTTATAACAAAAAACATTCAGCATCTGCCCGGTGGCAAACAAATTTTTACTTCAATGGATCGCAAGTTGGTCTGACCCTTCGGTTCTAAAATCAGTTACCTTCTTTTTTTGTATACCGAAATTGGGGAAACATTTCCGCGCTTAAGCCAGTAGATATTGAGCTTAACCGCCAATGTTCCATGCTAAAAGTTTTTTTGTCGAGGTCATTTATCAACAAGATAATAGCAATAGTTAAGCTGAAAGGCTCAATATCTTTAATTCACTAAAAGGATTGAATTCGTACTTAGAGAATGAATTTCGAACGGCTTTTTAGAAAACCCTATTTTCCGAGTGCTTTTAGCATGGTGTCACCAATTAAGGCTGGCGATTCCACCACATGGATGCCGCATTCACTCATGATTTTCATTTTCGCGGCAGCGGTATCTTCGGCACCACCAATGATAGCTCCGGCATGGCCCATTCTCCTCCCGGGAGGAGCCGTTTGACCAGCGATAAATCCAACAACCGGCTTTTTGTTTCCATTTTCCTTTATCCAGCGAGCAGCTACTGGCTCATAGCTTCCGCCAATTTCACCAATCATCACAATGGCATCGGTTTCAGGATCGTTCATCAATAATTCAACGGCATCTTTAGTAGGTGTGCCGATGATCGGGTCTCCACCAATACCAATAGCGGTGCTAATTCCCAATCCAGCTTTCACAATCTGATCGGCCGCTTCGTAGGTAAGCGTTCCTGATTTTGATACAATTCCAATTCTGCCTTTCTTAAAAACAAAGCCCGGCATAATGCCAACTTTGGCCTCGCCTGGCGTAATCACCCCCGGGCAGTTCGGGCCAACCAACGTCACCTTTTTATTTTTGATATACTGCTTGGCAATCATCATATCCTTTACGGGAATGCCCTCGGTTATGGTCACGATTACCTTAATGCCCGCATCGGCTGCTTCCATGATGCCATCTGCTGCAAAGGCAGGCGGAACAAAAATAATGGAAACATCCGCGCCTGTTTTTTCAACTGCTTCCTTCACTGTATTAAAAACCGGTCTGCCCAAATGTACTTGCCCGCCTTTTCCGGGGGTTACTCCTCCTACCACATTGGTACCGTACTCAATCATTTGGCCGGCATGGAATGAACCTTCGGAACCTGTAAAACCTTGAACAATTACGCGGGAGTTTTTGTTGACGAGTACACTCATAAATTTTTTAGTTAGCGATTACAAAAGTAGGATAATAAGGCTCAAGTGCAAAGATTAATTCAACCACTGAAACAAGTCAGGAAACCACTTTATGATGGCCTTTCCAAAAGCATAAATAGCAACTGTCAACACAGCTCCCCAACTCATGGCGCTGATGAGCATGAACAGCAAAATTTTTTCTTTGGGTTTGCCCAAACTCACTGCGATGATGGTGCCCCCAATGGGGGTAAGCAAAATAGGGGTAAGAAAAGCAACCCCGCCCAAACCATATTTTTTTATTACCCCTGCAAACTTGCGATTGCTGGAAGCAGCGTTTTCTTTTTTATTGAACCGCTTCAATACCCGTTGCCGAATCCATCCACCAAAATAGGTAAACACCACCACGCTGAGCATCATCCCGCTCACGGTGAATGCCCACGTTACCACAGGATGAAGTTGAAAAGTAAATCCTTCGGCTGGGCCTAATATAAATTTGATTGCGCTGGAGAGTAGAACCGTTAATGCCTTCGCTAACACTTGCCACATACAACTTCTCTTATCGTTTCAGTATTTTCAAAGGTATCACAATTTGTTGCCAAAGCTTAAATCACCCGCATCGCCCAAGCCTGGCACAATATAGAAATTGTGGTTCAGCTTCTCATCAACCGCAGCCGTCCATAAAGAAAAAGCTGTGGTCATGGTTTGTTGGATGTTACGGATACCTTCGGGTGAAGCGATTAGTGCAGCCAAGAAAATGTGTGAAGGCTTGCCTTGTTTCTCTAAAGCAGCCACCGACCGAATGAATGAATTTCCTGTGGCCAGCATGGGGTCAACCAAAATAACGGGGCGGCCTTCTAAACTAGGCGTAGCAAGGTATTCTAAGTTCACGGTTACTTCATCGCCACCTTCCTTTCGGTATGCGCCAATAAAGCCACTATCTGCTTTATCAAAATAATTTAAAAAACCTTGAAAGTAAGGAAGCCCTGCCCGAAGCACGGTAATGATCACAGGATGTTGTGCAATGGTAGGAATTTGCAATGACTTTAGTGGAGTTTCAATAGATTGCTTTTCATATTCTAATTTCTTGGAGATTTCATAGGCCATAATTTCTCCCAAGCGGGTCAGGTTATTGCGAAATCGCATTCGGTCTTGCTGGATTTGCGTATCGCGAAGCTCCAATAAAAACTGATTGGCTATTGAATTTTGGTTGTTTAGTACAAATACTTCCATTAAAAAAACTTTGGCATTGTAAATATAGTATGGGTTCTTTGTGCCCACGCTATTTGACACTAAAAAATTATGGCCAAGAAAAAGTCAACAACTTTCGATTCAGCTCTTTTAAAAAAACTATGCGAAATACAATCTGCCTCAGGGCATGAAAAGGCTTTGAAAGATTTTTTGCTTCACTACATCAACAAAGAAAAAAAGAAATGGAAAAATAATGTAGAGATAATAGAGGGCGAACACCTGCAAGATTGCTTTCTCCTAAAGTTTGGAAAACCGCGCACCGCCATTTTTGCCCATATGGATAGCATTGGGTTTTCGGTTCGATATTCCAATCAATTGGTTTCCATCGGCAGCCCCGATGCAGAAACAGGAACATTGCTTGTGGGAAAAGATAGTTTGGGCGAGATAGAATGCAGCCTTGAACTCGACCACGAACACCACGCGTTTTACAAATTTGGTCGGCCCATCGAGCGCGGCACACCGCTTACCTATAAAATTGACTTTCGCGAAAGCAACAATTTTGTTGAAACGCCTTACTTGGATAATCGCTTGGGGATTTACAATGCGCTGAAAGTTGCCGAAACATTGAAAGATGGCGTGATTGCCTTCAGTTGTTGGGAAGAGCATGGCGGAGGTTCAGTTGGTTATCTGGCCGAGTTAATGTACAAGAAGTGGAAGATTCGTCAAGCCCTAATTTCGGATATTACGTGGGTGACCGATGGGGTACAGCACGGCAAGGGGGTAGCCATCTCCATGCGCGACCGAAATATTCCGCGAAGAAGCTTTGTTGAAAAAATTATTAGTGTCGCTAAGAAAAATAAAATTGAATATCAATTAGAGGTAGAGGGCTTGGGCTCAAGCGATGGTGGCGAATTGCAACGCAGTCATTTGCCATTTGATTGGTGTTTTGTTGGTGCCCCCGAAGCCAATGCGCACACTCCGCACGAGAAAGTTCACAAAAGTGATATTGAAAGTATGATAGCGCTATATCAAGTTTTGATGAAGGAACTTTAACTAGTCAAAACTTTGATTAAAATAAAACTCTTGTTCAAGAAGAGAGGAAGCGATTTTTCCATGAAACGTTCCAATCGAATTGAACTTATTGTCTTTCAATTCATAACCAAATGCTTCTTGGGTTTCTGGGTCTATCACCCAATATTCTGATACGCCAAAACGCTCATATAATTCCATCTTTTCACCCAGGTCATAGCTTCTGCTTCCTTTCGACAAAATTTCAATAATAATGTCAGGCACTCCATGAATATGTCCCTTCACAATGGAGGCGTTCTTTTTCAGCACCACCAACACATCCGGTTGAACGACATTGCTAGTCTCGTCTAAATATACATCGCAGGGGGCTGCAAATAGATAGCCTATCTTATTCTTTCGGATGTAATGACCCATTTCAATAGACAAATTCATTGAAATCAGTTGATGCTTACTCAAGGGTGCTGGACTCCTATAAATCGCTCCTTTTATCAATTCTGCCAATGTACCCTCTGGAAGCATCTTGTATACTTCCATGATTGTTCGGGGTGGGCGCTCGATTACTTGCATAATCAAATTTAAGGAAAAAATAATTTAGATGTCCATTCAAATCTCTTAAGTTTGGTGACAAACTATTTTTACCCATGTCAACCCGTAGAGAATTTCTTAAAACCACCACTGCCGCTACACTGGGCGCCACCTTGCTTCCACATTTTGGTCAAGCAGAAAATACAGATGGTAAAATCAGATTAGGGTTTATCGGGGTAGGCCTTCGCGGCCAAAATCATTTAGAACTGGCGCTTTCGCGAAACGATGTAGAGGTGGTAGCTATTTGCGACATTCAACAGCGCATGATTGACATGAGCCTTGGTCTTTTCGCCTCAGCTGGCAAACCAAAGCCGCAAGTATTTTCAGATAGCGCGCAAGCCTACAAGAAATTACTAGAGAGAAAAGATATTGACGCGGTTGTTATTTCCACTCCGTGGGAATGGCACACCGCAATGTGCCTAGATGCCATGAATGCGAAGAAGTACGTTGGCTGTGAAGTAATTACAGGGATGACGGTAGATGAATGTTGGAAACTGATAGAAACATCCGAAAAAACAGGCATGCCCTTGATGATGTTGGAAAATGTTTGCTACAGACGCGATGTGATGGCGGTGCTGAACATGGTGCGGCAAAATATTTTTGGCGAGTTGGTTCATCTGCAAGGTGGCTACCAACACGATTTGCGCGAAGTAAAATTCAACGATGGCATTCATCCCTACGGTGGAGGTGCAGAATTTGGCGCGAAAGGTTTTTCAGAAGCGCAATGGCGCACGCAACATTCTGTTGATAGAAATGGCGACCTCTACCCTACCCACGGCATTGGCCCGTTGGCAATGATGACCAACATCAATCGCGGCAATCGATTTACACATCTGGTAAGTTATGCAACCAAGGCAAGAGGATTGCACAATCATATCGTGAAGGTGGGCGGAGAAAATCATCCAAACACAAAAGTGAATTTTAAGTTGGGTGATATTGTAACGACCATGATCCGTACCGCTAATGACGAAACTATTTTACTGCAACACGATACCAACCTACCACGGCCCTATTCACTAGGATTTCGGGTGCAAGGAACCAACGGCATCTGGATGGATGTGAACAAATCGATTTACGTAGAAGGAAAAAGTGCCAAACCTCACCAGTGGGAAGAAGCCAAAAGTTGGCTGGAAAAATACGACCATCCCTTGTGGAAAAAATATGGCAATGATGCGGCCGGTGCTGGCCACGGTGGCATGGATTGGTTTGTGCTCAATGCGTTTATCGAGTCAGTGAAAAGAAAAACGGCACCTCCGCAAGATGTGTACGATGCCGTAACGTGGAGTGCCATCACGCCACTCTCCGAAGAATCCATCAAAAAAGGTGGTGCCAATTTAGAATTTCCTGATTTCACTAAGGGAAAATGGCAAACACGAAAAAATACTTTTGCGTTGGACGATAGTTACTAAGATACTTTTCCAAAAATACCAAACAAACGTCTTTGCAATCCCGCTCCAAGCGAAGTAATCTACTGTGGGTTGGTATGCACGAAGTTGTGATAACATTTCTGAGGTGTGTTCCAAACCAAATTTCACACGGTTGCAATTATTTTATCAAAACAAAAATTTGAGATATAATTCAGCACGATTGGTTTGCTTTCACTTTCGCGGGTTATCTTTGCAGCCCGTTGAAGAAAAATGAAAATAAAAGATCTCGAGTTTAAAAAATTAATTGCCGCTGCTAAAGTAGAAGAGCGCGTTGCTGAATTGGCTACCCAAATCAACACCGATTACAAAGACAAAAATCCAATTTTGTTGCCCATCCTCAATGGCTCGTTCATGTTTGCTTCCGATTTGATGAAGGAATTGAAAATAACGTGCCGCGTTTCATTTGTGAAAATTTCTTCTTACTCGGGCACTACTACCACCGGTCAATTGAAAACATTGATTGGGCATGACGAAAGTTTGTTCAACCAAGATATTTTGATTGTGGAAGATGTGGTGGACACAGGCCTTACGCTTTCAAAAATCATGGAAGAACTTCGCGACCTGGGAACAAAATCGGTGGAAGCCATTGCCCTGTTGCGCAAAGCACCTGCCCGGGAAAAAAACATCGATGTAAAGTACGTGGGCTTCGATTTAGAAAATGATTTTGTGCTAGGGTACGGGATGGACTACGATGGACTGGGAAGAAACCGCAAAGATATTTATAAGTCGATAGGTGAAGACAAGTAGAAGTAATCGGTATTTGAACACTTACTGAATACCGAATACTGTTTTACCAATTCGACCAATCTAGTCAAATCTCCCGTTGGCTATTGACCATTTGATTATTACCTTGCGCATCTTTTACCTAACCAAAAAGCGTCTATGATTAATCTGGTACTCTTTGGCCCACCGGGGGCTGGCAAAGGCACACAAAGCGAAAAGCTTATTCAAAAATATGGGTTTGTCCACATTTCTACGGGCGATTTGTTTCGGTGGCACACCAAAAACGATACGGCCCTGGGCAAACGCGTAAAAGAAATTATGAATAGCGGTGCCTTGGTGCCGGATGAAATCACCATCGCCATGCTGAAAGAAGAGTTGGACAAAAACCCCAACGCGAAAGGATTTCTGTTTGATGGCTTTCCGCGCACCGTGCCACAAGCCGAAGCGTTGGATAAATTCATGAAAGACAACGGCACGGCCATTCACTTCATCATTGCCTTGGACGTAACCGAAGCAGAAGTGCGTACCCGCATTGCCAAACGCAGAACCACCGAAAACAGAGTGGATGACGAAGAAGAAAAATTGAACAAACGCATTACCGAATATTTTACCAAAACCATTCACGTGCTTCCGTTTTATGAAAAGCAAGGAAGACTGGATACTGTGCACGGCATTGGCGAGGTAAATACAATTTTTGAAAACATCTGTATTGTCTTGGATAAATAAATGTGAGGTTTTAAATGTTAGATGTGAGATTTAAGATGTTAGATTTAATCCCACACCTGATACAATCTTCAATCTTGCAATGTTAGATGTGAGATTTAAGATGTTAGATTTAATCCCAGATACAAATCTTACATCATAAATCTTAAATCTTAACTCTTACATCATAAATCTTAAATCTTAAATCTTCAATCTTCAATCTTACATCATAAATCTTAAATCCTAAATTCCCGTGTCTTCCGTCAACTTTATCGACTACGTAAAATTCAATGGCAAGTCTGGGCATGGCGGAGCGGGCTGCAGGCATTTTCACAAAGAAAAATTTATTGACAAGGGTGGCCCTGACGGTGGCGATGGCGGACGCGGTGGTCATATTATTTTAAAAGGCAACGCCCAACTGTGGACGTTGCTTCACTTAAAATACCGCAAGCACGTAAAGGCTGAAAACGGTCATGCGGGCGAAGGCCAAGACAGAACGGGCGCCTTTGGAAAAGATGAAATTTTGGAAGTGCCCATCGGCACGGTTGCACGCCATGCCGAAACCGGAGAGGTGATGTGCGAAATCAATACGGATGGCGAAGAGATTATTTTGCTGCCCGGAGGCAGAGGCGGAAAGGGCAATGCTTTTTTCGCGACCCCTACACAACAAGCACCGCAGCATGCACAGCCCGGTGAGCCCGGAAAAGACGAGTGGGTTATTCTCGAATTAAAATTATTGGCCGATGTAGGTTTGGTTGGTTTCCCCAATGCGGGCAAGTCAACTTTGCTCTCGGTGGTGTCGGCAGCAAAACCAAAAATTGCCGACTATGCGTTCACTACGCTAACACCAAATTTAGGTGTGGTGGCTTACCGCGATAACCAATCGTTTGTGATGGCCGACATACCCGGTATTATTGAAGGCGCTGCAGAAGGAAAGGGATTGGGCATCCGTTTTTTAAAACACATCGAGCGCAACTCGCTGTTGCTGTTTATGGTGCCAGCCGATGCCAAGGACATCAAACAAGAGTTTGAAATTCTACTGAACGAGTTAAGAAAATATAATCCTGAGTTGTTGGATAAAAAACGACTATTGGCCATCACCAAATCAGATTTGTTGGATGACGAACTGAAGCAAGCCATCAAAAAAGAAGTGCCCAAAGGAATTGCGTCCGTTTTTATTTCTTCCCTTACTAATTCCGGAATTGCAGAGTTGAAGGATTTGATTTGGAAGAATTTGAAGTAGAATTAAGTTTGTGCTTGTTGCTTAAATGCCATTCTCTACCCTTCAAATCAGTGAAATTTCGCGGACTAATTTGATGGCTTTTCACAAATTCATAGTTGTGCAACAGCCACTTTTGTTGTGTGCTGGCCCCGTCCTCCGTTACTCATTGTGTCACCTTAACAGCCAAGTAAGTATAATAAGTCTTTGGATTGTTGTCACTCCAATAAATCAGATATTTGTCGTTAAGGAAAACAATTTCAAGGTTTGCATTCTTCTTTGCATCCTTTTTTGTCCCAAGAATTATTTCGCAAGCTCCTTTGTCGTAAGTGAATGATTTATATGATTTAAATTTCTTATTGAAAACACTCTTGAATGAAAAAGTCCCATCGTCTTTAAAGTCCCACGTCCCAAGAGTCTGTTTTGAATTCTTAGTTAATTCCTTCAAGCTATCAACGTTTGTCTTTTTCCCCATCATCGAAGTTATATAGTTCCATTTACCCGTTAGTTTGTCAACGTGGCAATCAGTTTGTCCGATGGTCAATTTGGGTAACAGAATAAGAAGTAAGTAAAATAGTCTTTTCATCATTGGTTTATTTTTCAGCGGCTTGCACACAACATTTGTGTTTGCGCAGTGGTGCGGTTTCGAAACCTCGTCCTGTCTCTGACGCAAAGCGTTTAACGAAGATACAAACTTAGAGCAACACATCACCCCACCATTGCGCAAACACTTTGTGCTTGTTGCACAACTAACTTTTCAGCCTAAATACCATTCTCTATTTTCAAATAAGTGAAATTTCGCGGACTAATTTGATTGCTTTTCACAAATTCATAGTTGTGCAACAGCCACTGCTGTTAGCTGCTGCCCTTCTTGTCTGTCGTGGGTTTCGCTGGCTTTGGTGCGATTCAATCCCCTAAAATAGTTTCAAAATTTTCTTCGGTGATAATGCTTCTGAAAAAGTTATAGTTTTCGGTAACATTGTAGTTCGTTTGCTTTCATTTGATGCTATTTCAATTTCTTTTTATCCTTTGCAGGTGGCAAAAAGTTCTCGCCAGTTACCACACTTTTGCCTGTTCTTGATTCTAATTCTTTTCGGGCATTTTTGGCTACTGCTCCGCCTTTTTTACTGGCTATAGCATTTTCATTGAATCCTTTTGCTTTTTCGGTTTCGGCTATTTGCCTTGTAGAAAGTTCAGCCAAGGCTGTAAAGATGAGTTCGGCTTCACTCATATGGTCTCTAAGGTTTTGAGATTTCAAACCCTTTAAGTCTTTGTGTTTTTTCACGATTAATCCAGTCCATTCCTGGTGAATAATATTGGTTAATGCCGCAAACTCATCTCCTTTTTTTACGCCACTTTCTTGCCAATAGTCGGTTAGCTTGTTTCGGGTTTCCTGCCCTGTCATTCGCTGTTGAATCCATTTTTCGCTCCTGCCCAATTTTTGCCAGTTTTCTCTGGCTCTGTCTATGCTTTGGCTGGGGTCGTTTATTTCTTGCAATCTTTCGTAGCCAACTTTTGCAAGCCATTGCTTAAAAGGTTCTGCCTTGGGTGATGGAATGGATTGGATAAGCCGAAAAATATCTTCTACATTGCCTACATCTGTTTTGTAAAATTTACCATCATCTGATTGAAGTTTCAGTTGGTTACAATTTGTAACCGACTCGTTTCCTTCCTTTTTTAGTCTGTTTTTCAACACCTTCCAATAGTTTCGGGCTCTATCTACGGTTGGCTGCTCAGTTAAAATACCAACAATATCTACAATGCTGAAATACCACATTTCCTTATCAGCATCGTATTGACTGCGAACCTTCTTATTTTCAAATAATTTTATACTACTCATAGAGGTTATCATTTATGCGTTCTCAATGATTTTTATTTCATTTTCCGTCAAGTCGTAAAGTTGGTAAACCAATGGGTCTATTTGGTTTTCAAGTATAGCCAAATCAAAGTTAGGGTTATTAGCTTTTTGGGATTGAATCTCTTTAACTAGTAAGGCAATTGATTTAAATATTTGCTCAGGTGATGTCCTAATCGGAAAATCTTTAAAATGTTGTAGCTTGACTTTTGGAAATAAATCATCAAATTCTGAATACTTATTTCTAAAATAGAATGCTAATAACTTGGAGTTGATTATTCCCAAAACACCAGCAGGATTAATTACATCATTTTCAAATCGAGCAATAAAAACTGATTGGTCAGTAATGAACTTTGAGTCAATAAATGCAGCAATTAATTTATCCCCTGGGATTTGCCTTAATAGAATTCTATTACCTTCAAAATACTTAGGTTCTCTTGGTTCTGCTAGCCATTTACCATAACTAATAAATGAATCATTTTTCCAATCAATTGTGTAAGGCTTAATATTCTTACCACGTAGATATGGAACAAACGTATTATCTTTTTTTTCTTTTGATTGATAGGGGTCTTGAGCAATAAGCTCTTTTGTGTGTCCAACCCTTTTATGATAAACACCTACCCCACGAGCAATGCTCGTAAAACTTTGTAATCTATTTGCACTGTCTTCCATTTTTCTTAAAAGAACTTGTGCTTTGCTATTTAAAAAGATATTTATACTGTTGTTCTGATTCAGAAGAAAATCTGTTTGTTTATATTGGTTAACTAGTTCAAAACCATTTACAGAGTAGGTCTTAATTTTAGTATCAACTTCCTGTTTTGATTTATTTCCGCTCAATATAATTGTATCTACAACTGCTTCTTCAAATACAATACTCGGCATATTGCATATTTCTATCAGATTCATATTTTCGATAAAATATTTCCGAACTTCAGAGAGAAATAAATTATTTAGCCAAGCATTAGGAGTAATGTATGTCATATATCCATTTTCATTCATAAGATTTATTGCTTTCTCAATGAATAAAATGTAGGTGTCTATTTGGTATCTAGACGTTTTGTAATTTTCCAACGCATATGACTTGAAGGAGCTTTCAAATTTTTCTCCTTTGCTATTTACATAAGGCGGATTACCAATCACCACATCAAAGCCCACAAAATCGCCATCATCATTCAGCACTTCGGGAAATTCAAAACGCCATTCAAAAGCGTTTTCAAAAATCTTGTTGGCTTTTATTTCTTCAATTTCAGCTTCCACTATTTTAGTTTCTTCTGTCAGTTGCGTTACTTTCTTGTTCCAATCGGCTTTTTCCTTTTTGCTCATTTCAAAAAGTTGCCCTTGATTGGTCATTTGATACAAGTCGGCTGAAAGTTTGCGTAGCTTCTTAACTTTTGGGTCGTTCAAGGAAATTTCACTTCTAAAATCCGATTTTATATCGGCAATCAGTCGTTCCATTTCTCTTTTTTGTTCCTTGCTTTCAGCGTTTCGGTAAGTGTCCACAGCTATTCGGTAGCTGTCAATTGTCCACTTGCTTTTTTTCAAGGCTTGTTTCAAGTCTGCATCAATCGCAAAACGGCTCACTAAAGAGTTTCCGCATTTGATGTTGATGTCAATATTCGGAAGCGTTTCAAGTTCTGTGCTGTTTTTGCCTGCCTGCCGGCTAGGCAGGTAATAAGCATTTTTTAGAAGTTCAATCCATAAGCGCAAACGGCAAATTTTTACCGAGTTGGAATTGATGTCAACACCAAAAAGGCAATTTTCAATAATGGTTTGCTTTTCGTGGAAAAGCGTTTCCTGTATGCGTTGGCTTTCTTTGTTGCTTGGGTTATATTCAAAAAGTTCGCCTTCTTCGTCCGTCACAATCAATTCATCATTTACCACTTCCACCTGATATTCTTTCAGGCGTTTTCCGTCTCGGTCTTGCAGAATTTTCAAGTCGTTTTTAACGGCAATCATTTCATTGAGTGCCGAAACTAAAAAGTGTCCTGAACCAACGGCAGGGTCACAAATTTTGATGCTGTTTACAATCTTGTTGGCTTCTTTTCGGTCTTCAATTTTGTCGTAAAGTTCTTCAATGTTGTTGCAGTTCCATTTTTTGGTTTCGTTAAATTTTTGGACAACTGCTTTACGAATGGTTTCACGACACATATACATGGTGATGAAACCCGGAGTGAAAAACGAACCGTCTTTGTAGCCATTTATTTTCTCGAAAATCAATCCGAGAACCGAAGCATTAATCAGGGTTTTGTTGTCTTCCTGAATTTCTTCTCCGCCTTCTGCTCCAAAGTCGTAAGCATCTAAAAACTCAAATAAATATTGAAGTGTGGTAATGTTGCCCGACCGTTTTTTGCCTTGCTGGTCTTTCAGCACAGTTTGCGAAAAAATCGGAATGGTTTTATCGTCTTTCAGATTACTGATAAACAACGTAACCTGCTCAATGTCTGTCGGCTCGAAAAGCGATGAATTGAGATAAGGAACTTTCTCGAAAATCTTTTTTACATCTTCGTTTCGCTCGTCATACTTGCGTGCCAACACCTGAAAAAACAAACTGTTCAGGTCGTCATAATTCTTGATTTTGTCAAGGTTGAGAAACGAATACGACCCGCCTGCCTGACGGGCAGGTTTGTCGCCTTTCCCGAAGTCTCGGGACGAGTTGTGATAAGTAATGAGTTGGGCTTCCAACAACTTCAAGAATAAAATGCGGTTTATCCAAGTAATCGAAAGTTCAAGAGCAACATTAAAAAGTCTTTCCTGTTGTGTGTTGCCAAACTGATTTGGCTTCTCCAATCTGCTTAGTTTATCCAAGCTGTCAAGTTGAATGATTGCATCTTCAAGAATAGTTCCTGTGTGGCGTTCACCTGCTTTGTTACGTTCAATCAGTTTTTTGCTTCCTTCTTTTGTTTCGGTCAGTCCGATGATGTGCAACAACTCGCTGTAAAAGCGTTTGTCAAGGCTGTTGCTGTCGTTGGTGAACGGAAGTTTTAAAAGATGCTCTGGCGAAAGCAATTTGAATAAAGCAATCAGCGAATTGTCGCCTACCTGCCGGTCAGGCAGGTCTGCTTTGCCGGTATTGCGTAACGGTTTTTGAAAGTCCTGAATGTTGAAGTAAGTAAATTCAATTTCAGAAGTGATGCTGTCAATAAACGGCTCGGCAACTTGTTTGTAGAAAAAATCGGTTTTGGTGTCTGCCAAACGTCCCGCTTCAAAGTCGTTGAATTGCCTTACAAGATTTTTGTTTTGTGCAAAAAGTCTGTCGAATAGGGTAGCGTCAAAAATGAACCATTCGTTAATGTTGGTCGCAACTAAATGTTTTACTTCAAGATTTTTGTGTGTAATTCTCTCTCGTAAGTAATACAAAACCAATTCCTGAAACGCTTTAGCATTCAGTTTTTTGGTTGTAATCATTTCGGATTTGTTGGTCGGCTTTTTAGCTTCGAGAATTACGCCAACTGTCGAGTTTGCATTTTGTCCGTTGTGAATAACAAGGTCGTTTCGACCTTTGGTATTTATAAAATGGTTCGGGTCGTAATAGGTTTTCTTTAAAAAGTCAATGACAAGGTTTTTATGAAACTCTTCGCTTTCTGTGTCATTTGTCCTGTCGAGTAAAGTAATGAGATTGGTCTTGAAACCTTCAATTTCAGTCCTGTTCGGTTTTACTTTTAAAAAGGCTTTGTTCAGTGCCTTTCTTGGTTTCAATTCTTTTAAAATCATCTACAATTATATTTTCTATTTCAGTCGGTTAAGATAAGTTTTAATGTTGAAATGATGTCAGAGCGTTGGCAAAAAAAAGGCTCTTTTGGTTTTGCGAAGGGTCGGCTTGTGTGTCGGGCAAAACCAAATGTGCCATTTTGTGCGGTTGGCTTTTCGGGTCGTTTTTCTGTCGGTTTGATGTTGCTCTGTCGGTCGTCATAGGGTTGCAGCTAACGATTTGTGCTTATGTCAGTAGCGGGATTTTGAAACTGCGCCCAGTTCCACAAGCAGAACGAAATTATGAAAACAAAACGTAAAAGCAACACATCACCCCGCTATTGCATAAGCACAGTGTGCTTGTTGCACAACTAATTTTTCAATTTAAATGTCATGATCTACCCTTCAAATCCGTGAAATTTCGCAGACTAATTTGATGGCTATTCAGAAATTCATAGTTATACAACAGCCACACTGTATTTGCGTCAAGTGGGGTTGACCTGTAATCCAACGTTTTCGTATCTTTACTCCGTTCGGTGTCGGGGATGGGGCACGGCTTCGGAAGCGCACTACTGAAGAAACACAAACGTTAGTCAGAATTTTAAAAATATCTTATGCAACAAAATGTTTTAATTGAAGCGCGAGACGGTTTTAAACTTTCGGCAACCATCCGAAGACCATTAACTGAGATAAAGGGAGTTATTCAAATGAATTGTGGAACGGGTATTCCTCAAAAAGTATATTCTAATCTAGCAATTTATCTCACACAATATGGATATGTTACTGTAACCTACGACTATCGTGGAATAGGTAATTCAAAACCTAAAAATTTAAAGGGATTTGAAGCAAAAATTGAAGATTGGGGTATTTTAGATATGACAAGCATATTTGATTGGATAATTAGTGAATTTCCTAACGAAAAAAAAATCATTATTGGTCATAGTATGGGTGGGCAGCTTGTTGGGCTCATGGACAATTATCAAAAGATTGATAAACTTGTATTAATTGCTTCCTCTACAGGCTACTGGAAGGATATGAGCAGCCCTTACAAATGGCTTATGCCACCGTTATGGTTTTTATTTGTTCCGCTTACTACATTTATTTATGGCTACGCAAATGCAAAAAAAATTCGTCAGGGAGAAAATTTACCAAAAGGAGTTGCAATACAATGGCGAAATTGGTGCATCAATCCAAATTACTTTGACGAGCATTTCCAAAAATCGAATACAAGTTTATTCTTTGACAAATTGAGAATTCCACTAAAGTCCATTCAAATCAAAGACGACCCAATTGCAAATGAAATAACATCTAACAAAATATTGAAATACTACAAAATCGCAAACATTGAAATTGAAAAAATAAGTCCCGAACAACTTGGCGTGAAAAAAATTGGGCACACAGGCTTTTTTTCAAGACAATTCAAAGATACACTCTGGAAAAACTTAAAGACAGATATTGAAAAGAAAAACTACGCCTAACACGGTGTTGGCAGTGGTTTTTCGCTCCGCCATTTAGCTTTTCTTGAATTTTGTTAATAGTCCTACTTCCAACCAATACAATAATAAAAAAGGTATTCCTGGAATAAAGAATAGAAATAAAATTTCAAAGCCCTTCGGAATGTTCATTTGAGTAATGTAAATTACAATTGCTGATGCAAGTCCAACTAAACTAAATACTATCGTTAAGATCGGACTCCAGATTTTGATATGTCGTAAGGTGTATAATTGTATTGAAAGCCATATTATTAATGAGAACTGAATGGTGCGGGGGTGCGGCACTTATGGATAAGCTTTGGTCTTGCGGGTGGAATTGCGCGGGCTTTGCCATGTGTACCGCTTGGGTCGGCCTCACTTTCGGGTTAGATATGTCCAAATCTGCTCAAATTCGGGGATTGGTCGGGGAAATTGAAGTCACGGGTGTGAGATTCTACTCTCTGAAGTTCGAATGCATCGAGAATGCCCTTGTCTCCAGTATCACGGTAAATGGTTGTCGGTTTTAAGATTACCTAATAAAGCTTTTACCCTCTCTTCCAATCTAGGTAGTAAAACAGTAGGAGAGATTAGATATTCATCTTCGAAATTCCAATAGGTGATACAATTTTCCCAACGAGGAAATTTTTTGGCCATCATGGGTCGGTGTTCTTTTTCGCTCATGGCAATGGCAATAGCACCTTCATCAAAGTCTTGTTCGGTTAATGGTAAAGGCTCAGATAAATTAGTTAAGTCAACACCTAGCTTAGTTAGATAGTCAACTGTATGTTGAGAAATCAACCCAACATTATCCACGTGATACGGTTCAATTCCTTTTGAAAAAGAACGGATAGGTAAACAATACAGTTTAGCAAGGTGATTAAACAACAATTCAGCGAAACGACTTCGGTAGTAATTGCCTGTACAAATGAAGAGGACATCCCTACCTAGCATAAGATTTCATTTACCTCTGCTTTAACTGCCATGCAAGCTAACAACATCGCTCTTTCAATTATGTCTTTTTGTGCCTCTGTCAATTTAGAGGCAATACAAAAGATTACTGTTCTGGAAATTAATGAATCTAGGTGCGGAAGAGTTCCTTTATCATATGTGTATGATTTTCCAAACAAATTTTCCTGTAACTCCCATACTGAACTATTACCAGAGAAAGATTTTTTTTCTACCAGACTACCTATATTGTAGTAAATATGCAAGCCCCATTCTGTCATGACAATAGGGTACAAACTATTTTGACCACCTTTCGCACCGTTGGATAAAAGTACTTCTTTAAAAATTTTTGCTTTTATATCAGTATCAAGTATCACCTCCAAAAAACCACCCGAAAATCCGTTGCTGTCAATGATAGTTCTTGTAACTATGCTACGATCGTTTAATATTTTCTGTAGTTTCAAATTAAAGTTCCGCATGGTTTCTATAATAACAGGAAGCTTTTTCAATTGAACTCTTAATATGGCAGCCGTAATTTCTGACATCCTACTCCCAATACCCCATCGGCTAAAATCATTGAGTACCAGTCGGCCAAATTCGTTGCGCGGGTAGCCCAAATCGTGAACAGCTAATGCCTTTTTGTATAGCACTTCATTGTTGGTAGCAATAGCTCCGCCCTCACCAGCGGTGATGTTTTTATTCAATTGAAACGAAAACGTAGCAATGTCTCCAAAAGAACCGCTCATTTTTTTTGATTGCGATGCCCCGATAGATTGGGCGCAGTCTTCAATCAAGAATAGCCCATGTTCATCACATATTTTCTTCACTAAGTCTACGCGCCCAACAATTCCACCCATGTGTACCATAATGACCGCCTTAGTTCTTGGTCCAATCTTCTTTTTCAAATCATCTGGGTCTAAACTAAAAGAATCATCTACGTCTACTAATCTTGGGATTGCCCCATTCCTAATTACTGCGCTAACAGTGGCGACCCAAAAATAGCCAGGTATCAACACCTCATCACCCACGCCCACATCTATGGCGGATAAAGCGATTTGAAGCGCAGCTGTACCACTGGAAACACCAAGGCAATAAGTGACGCCTAAAAATTGAGAAAGTTCGTTTTCAAATTGACTTGCTTCATTCAGGAGATTTGGCCCATAGAAACGAAATGGTGACTTTGCTTTTAGTACTTGATGAACAGCATTTGCTTCTTGTTCGTCAAAATAGTGAATACCAGGCCATTCTTGGGGCAGGAGCGATTGAGCAAAGAAATCTTGATTCATAGAAGCTTACATTTTTCATCAAAATTGGTTTCAAGGCTTTTCCCATTCAATGTCAAAAGTGCCAAATTTGTATCTATACTGGCAATAGTTGTGAATCAGAGTATTCACTTAGCTAATATTGTATTTTATTGAGCATGATGGGAAAAAACACTCAATCCGCAACAGTTAAAGAGCTGAAGATCGATGTAAGTGGATTAAAAAAGATTTTGGATTTATTGGGTAGTCTATTCAATATCCGAACGGCTTTTTTGTATGACATCGAGCAAGAGGCCTATCTTAAAGAAATAGCTGGCAACAACGGTGATTTTAGACCTTATTGCACAATTGTTCAAAAAGAACTTAAGCATAAATGCATAGCCTGTGATAATGACAAATTTAAAATTGCATTTGGGCTGCGAAGGTCTTTACTCTACAGGTGTTATAACGGGTTGTACGAAATGTTTTTACCATTGTTAATAGACAATGTAGTGATTGGTTATCTTCACTTTGGTCAAGTGCGCTCTAGTGATTCGTTCGAGCAAATAGTGAAAGAATGTAAGTTAGATGCACACTCTCAGGTTGAAAAACTTAAGTTCCATTACAATGAAATGGAGGCCATACCGGAGCTTAGACTTAATCAAATCGCGGAACTTTTTTCAACTATTGCCGATAGCATCTTAAGGAGTAATTTGATTGAAATAAAAAGGGCGAACCCTATTTATTATGTGAATAAATTTATAGAAGAAAATTCAAACAAAAGAATTACAATAAAAGACGCAGCAAATTTTGTCGGCAGGAGTGAATCCTATCTAACCCATGAATTTAAAAAACTGCACAATTGCACTTTTCACGAGTACTTAACAAATAAGAGAATTATTGTCGCTAAGCAACTTTTAAAGCTAAAAAGTATAGATGAAACTTTTGAAGAATGTGGCTTTAAAAACCGATACCACTTTAGCAGAATGTTTAAAAAAGTTACAGGCTTCACTCCCAAGGAATTTCAAGATATGGTTTAGATTTTCAAAGGGGGACTAAAAATGATAACGAATCAAGAGCAACAACTGAATATAGGCGTTCATAATCGAGGCAAGCTCTCATTGGAGGTAACCAATATCTATAAATACTTTGGAAGCATTTTCAGCGCAACTCAAGTAAAGAAGGGTAAGCCCCATCCTGATATTTTTCTATATGCCTCAAAAAAAATGGGATTCAAACCTGACCATTGTATTGTTGTTGAAGACAGTGACCACGGAGTTCAGGCGGCACTTGCCGCAGGAATGAAACCTCTTTTGTATTCGACCGCATATGGATATTTTATGGGCAGATTCAGACAAAGTAAAAATTTTCAATGATATGTCTCAACTTCCTACAATTATCGAAAAATGGGTTAGCTATAAATTTCGCTAGGCAAGTTGTTGAAGTGAACCTTAGTCAAGAAGAAGACTACGTGCGATTAATCAGTTTGTAGTCTTTTTTTCTTGGTGAGAATATGCTAAAACAACCTCTTGCTTTCAAAAGAAATTTACTTCTCGCTATTGACAACTAACCTATATACATAGGACATTTTTGTTGGCAACATGTGCCCTTCTTCTCTCAACTTGTAAGTCAGTCGTTAGTGTGTCGTCATGGTGTCTCGGAATAGAAATTGATTGTCACAGTACATGGTTGTCCGTTTGTTATTCATTTGTTTTTTGTCACCGAAACTTTGTTGTGAAACTGTACGAGTGCGGGGGACAGCCTTGGAGAATCTTTTAGTTTACTATGGTATGGAAGAAAAGGAGAATAGCGATTGCGATAAAACGAAGCCAGTCGAGGTCATGCCTCCGTTGATCGTTGATGGTTAGTGGTTCTTGGTTCATATTCCGTTTATTTTTCTGTAAAAAAACGAGCAAGAACTGTTAAAGTAAGGCCGATTTTATAGATTAAAAGGCCGATTTTATAAGTCGAACGCCAAAATTTCATTACCTTCATATTCCCTTTATGAAACGAAGAAAATTCATCCAAACTAGTGCTGCCTTGGCGGCAGCCTCTCTCCCAATGCAGCAATTATACGCACGTGTGCAAAATCAATTGCATAAAGCTTCCACCGATCAAACATCGTATGATGTCATTGTCTTAGGCGTAGGAAGCATGGGTTCTTCTGCGTGTTATCAACTGGCGAAGAGTGGGCATAAAGTTTTAGGTTTAGAGCAGTTTGACATACCACACGAATTGGGCTCACATGGTGGGCAAAGTCGCATCATCCGCAAAGCGTATTTCGAACATCCTGATTACGTGCCGTTGCTGGAGAGATCGTATCAAAACTGGAAATCGCTGGAGGAAGAGACAGGTGCACAACTTTATTTCAAAACCGGCCTCTTGTATTTCGGCAAAGCGGAGCACGCACTGATAAAGGGCTTGCGCGAATCGGCTTCCAAATATTCCATTCGCGTGGATACTCTGAGCGAGCAAGAGCAGGAGAGGCAATTTCCTCAATTCAACATTCCATCTGGCTACGAACGATTGATTGAGCCCGATGCAGGCTTCCTTTTGCCCGAGCGATCAGTGTTGCTCTACACACAACAAGCGATACGTGCAGGGGCCACTATTCACACCAAAGAAAAAACGATAGAGTGGAAAAAATCCGGAAGCACCATCACCGTCAAAACGAGTAAGGCTACCTACCAATGCAAGAAGCTCGTTATAACTGCCGGCCCATGGGCGACCAAAATGGTGCCCAACTTTTCGAAGAACCTGAAAGTGACACGCCAAATGATTGCGTGGGTGAAACCAAAAGACTGGAGTAAGTTTGAACTTGGAAATTTTCCATGCTGGACAATTGCCGACCACGAGAGGGCCGGCATATTTTACGGCTTTCCCATTTTGCCGGTCGCCCAGTTCGGTGGCCCCATAGGTCTCAAACTCGCCCATCATTTTCATGGCACCGTGTCTGACCCCGACACCATCAATCGCATACCCACGCCTGCAGACGAAGACATTCTTGTGTCTGCACTCAACAAGTTTATGCCCGAAGGATATGAGTCCACGCACGTGATGAAGACGTGCATGTACACCAACACGCCAGATGAAAATTTCATTCTGGATTTTGTGCCCGGCTATGAAAAAGAAGTGGTGGTGGCTACGGGTTTTAGTGGTCATGGCTTCAAGTTCGCGAGTGTTGTGGGCGAAATTATGGCCGACCTCGCGATGAAAGGCAGCACCCGCCAGCCCATTGGATTTCTAAACGCCCAACGATTCAGTTGATGAGAAACGTCTTACTTCTATTTCTGTCGATTTGCGTTACAACCCTCTTCGCGCAAAAAAGGCCAATTTCTTCGCATGACGAACAGCTAATTCGTGAAGCGAGAAACCTATCTAATCTCGCCATCGCTCATCACGATACCATCAACATTGCCAACTACTGGACAAACGATTTTCATGTAATCTCATCACGCAATTTTGAAGTAACCGGTTTGGAAGCCAATCGGCAAATCTTTGTACGCGATTTCAAAACCAAAAAAGAGGTCGTCTATGTTCGCACACCTTTGCAAGTTGAAATTTTTTCTGATTGGAGTATGGCCTCCGAAACCGGCACATGGACGGGCCAATGGCAAGAGTCCGATGGCATCGTAAAAATATCAGGCACCTATTACGCCAAGTGGCACAAGATTGACGGCACGTGGAAAATCCGTGCCGAGATTTTTACACCCCTCTCATGTTTAGGAAGTACCTTTTGCAAACAAACCCCAAAACTAAATTAAGATGAAGAAGTATCGTTTTGTATTTTTAACGGTCAGTTTCATTTTGCTTTTGCCATGCTGCAACAGTAATAAAAAAGAAGTAACACTCTCTCCTGATAAATGGGGCGATGGTGAATTGATCAAGTACCTAGAAATGGATGCTCGCCCTTTTCCAAATAACCCGGCAGCTATCGGAGAAAAAGGGGCAGTGACCACTGCCTTTCATACCGCAGCCTCGCGCGCTGGTTTGGAAGCGTTGAAGCAAGGAGGTAGTTCTGTTGATGCAGCATTGACTGCAGCCATGACCCAAGTCACGCTGAATGCCGGGGCCGTCACCAGTTTCTTCGGTATCATTAACATAGTACACTACGATGCTGCTTCAGGAACAATTGCGAGCATGGATGGCACTTGGAATACGGTAATGAATGAAACCGATCCAATGACCATTCCGGGTGGAATTCCTTTTAGTGCGGAAGGGGCATATCCTTCGCGTGAGGTGAGCGGACGAACAGCTATGGTAGGTGGTTTTATGCCTGGTGTTGAAGCTGCACACCAGCGCTATGGCAAGCTGCCTTTCAAAACGCTATTTGAGCCGAGCATCTATCTCGCGAGGAATGGTTTTATCATCAATGAACGCACCGCGAATTTTTTCGCACGAAGAGATACCCAAATACGTAGACTTCCTGAAACAAAGGCAACGCTCATCAAAGCCGATGGAACTGGTTACGTGGCGGGCGATTTATTCAAGCAGCCCGCTCTTGCCACCACATTGGATAGTATAGCCAACCGCGGTGTAGATTATATGTACAAAGGCGCGTGGGCCAGGAAGGCCGTTGCCGCTGTGCAGAAAGATGGAGGAAAAATGACACTCGAAGATTTGGCCAACTACAAGGTAATTTGGAGCGAGCCCGTCAGGCAAAAGTATGGAGCGTATGAAGTGGCTGTGTTGGGCCCACCCGCAACAGGAAGTGTGAACTTGATTGAAGCGCTCAACCTTGCAGATGCTTCCGGCCTTTTCACGAAAACACATTGGTCAAGAAACGGTGAATCGCTTCGCCAGATGTCAGACATTACTAACATGCAGATGCTCTCGTATATTCCCCAAGAGACCCGCGAAATGATTTATCCCGGTCTTAATCTTAGCGACTCTTCACGGTTGCTCAAAGAGACGGCCGTAGAGTTATGGAATCGCATGGAAAAAGGTGTAAAGCTTGTTCAATATGCAGGCGCAGGTCCGAGGCACTCTGACGTGGTGGTGGCAATCGACCAATGGGGAAATTTGACGGCCATTACGCATACAATCAATACACTCACATGGGGTAACGAGGCAATCATAGTGGATGGTATCTCCATTAGCGATGCTGCCTGGTACAAACAAGCAGAGATTAAAATGGCAGGTCCTGGTAATCGTTTACCTTCCGAGATTGAAGCGGGAATATTGTTAAAAGACGGAAAACCTATCATTCCCTTTGCTTCAATGTCGATGGGCTTCCACCAGCAAACGGTGCAGTCGCTCGTGAACATTATCGCTCACAACATGGATGTAGAAGAAGTGGTCAATGCGCCTTGTCTATTGATGCCAGATGCAGATTATTCGGTACCGGAAGCAGTCAAGGTAACAGTGCGGGTAATGGCAGGAGCATTTCCTGATTCCGTGCTGCAAAAGAGTGGTTTGCCCATAAAGCAAATTCCAGCAAGTGAAAGGCGGTACACGCAAGGCTTATGGGTGGGCATTTACCGCGACCCACTGACCGGTAAGATGAAAGCTGCATCCCCACCGTATGCTACCGGTACAGCTTTCGCTTACTAATTCAGGCATCAAAGTATTGGCGTTAAGTCTCTTGTTGCCCTCGGACTCTTAACTCAAATATCTTGGTGTTTCTCTGTTCTCTCTGTGAACTAAATAATACAACTCAAACATTCATAAAATGAAATATTTACTCATCCTCATCATTGCCGGTTCCCTTCTGGCATGCACCAGCAAAGAAACACCCCGAAATGAAAAGGCAGAATTAGACAGCCTCGTACAGCACTATTGGAAGCGTGAGCTTAGCACGGGGCGTGCCGTAAAATTTAGCGGAGGCAAATCTCCGTTACCGGAAAAGCTGTATGCTGGCACACGCCAAGATTTCGATGACGATTCAGTTTTCTTCACAGGCGTATTGCAAAAACTAAAAACCATTGAAGTCACGAAATTACCGTCTTCATCGTGGGTAGACTACGACTTACTCCAATGGATTGCCGAAATGCGGGTGGAAGCTACACGCTATTATGATAATGTATTCCCCAATGTGACACCCTATTCCATTCACACCTCATCAGGCCCTGAGCAGATTTTTAAGCAAGCTTCATTTGATACTGAAGCCGATGTTACGCAGTATTTAAATTTACTCGAACAATACAGCGAAGTTCAGAAAAGCGAATTGGCTAAGTTAAAAGAGATGGAGGCGCGTGGCATTCGTTTGGCTAAGCCGGAGATTGACCTCACACTTGGCCTTATTAAAACATGGCAAATGGAGCCTGACAAGCATGGGTACTATCCACAATCCAGTCGTTTGCAAAAATTAGATTCGTCTGTTCAAAAATCCTTTCAGGAAAAAGCTTCGCTCATTCTATCACAAAAAGTAATTCCCGGTCATGATTCACTGGCTGCCTACCTAAGTGGGTCCTATCGGACCAGCGCTTCGGAAAAAGTTGGCCTTGGTCAATACCCCGGTGGAAAAGCGTATTACCGCTATTTGGTAAAGTGGCATACCACCACCAACCTGACACCTGAAGCCATTCATGAAATCGGCAAAAAGCAAGTTATTAGTATTTTCAGAAAGCTGGACAGTATACGGGTGGCCACCAATTTTAAAGGCGACATGAAAGCGTTTTATAAGTTCCTTCAAAAAGATAAACGCTTCCTTGCGGCTACGCCTGATGAAGTGGGCGAGCGTTTGAAGAAGCCATTGCGCAGAATGGACACTGTCATTCATCGTTTGATTTCGCTAAAGCCAAAAGCAAGTTATGACGTTCGCAGGTTGTCGGTGGCACTTGAGCCTGCCATGACATTTGGCATCTACCTGCCTCCGGCAGGAGATGAGCCGCTGGGTATTTATTATTACAATGGCTCGAAGCTCGACCAGCGCCCGTTAGCCACTGCAGCGAGTTTGGCATTTCATGAAGTCACGCCCGGTCATCATTTGCAAGCGTGTTTGCAAATCGAGAACCCGGAACTTTCAGAATTCCGGCAGAACCTAATGGTGACCGCGTTCACAGAAGGCTGGGGCGATTACTCTTCTTACCTCGGCATCGAGTTGGGCTTGTTTGACGACCCCTACGATTACTGCGGCCGCTTGCTGATGGACATGTTTATATCCGTTCGGTTGGTGGTAGACACAGGAATGAACTACTTAGGTTGGAGTCGTGAGCAGGCAGTGGATTTTATGCGTGCTAATATGATTGAATCTGAAGAGCAAATCAACACAGAGTCCATCCGCTACAGTTGCGACATACCGGCACAGGCACTGGGCTACAAAATCGGATGCCTGAAGTTGATTGAGCTGCGCAGTAAATACCAAGCTGCTCTCGGCAAAGATTTCAGCGTCATCAAATTTCACGATATCATTTTGCGCAACGGTAATTTACCACTCGCAGTGCTGGAGAAAAGTTTGGACCGAGAGTTTGGAGTGAAGTAAAACGGGAATAGCTAAATGGTCATTTCGTCATGTCACTTCGGATGTTTTCTCGAGTGTTATGTTGAAGGATGATTTCGAATTGTTCTGCAACGCTTCAGAAACAGGATAAATCTGCGAAATGACTTTTAATAGACTTAATTTTTCTAAGGATAATATTGCTGTGCTATTTTTATAGAATTATCTACCCTTACTTATTTCCTAAAGTCTCTCTGCCTAATTTTCTCGTAAACAACAATTCCTGCGGCAACGGATACGTTTAGCGATTCTATACTTCCCATCAATGGAATTTTAGCGAGGTGATCAGCATCCTTTAACATCTGTGGTGAAATACCGTCTTCTTCAGACCCCAGTATAATCGCTATCGGTGTATTCAAATCAATCTGATAGATCGTGTTAGTGGCCTTCTCCGTACAGGCGATAATTTGAATACCATTGTCTTTCAATAATTGAAATGTCTTTTTCATGTCTTTCACGCGGCAAACAGGCAGATGATTGAGCGCACCGGCTGATGTCTTCATCGCATCACCCGTAATAGGTGCATTCCCTTTGTCCGCAATAATAATGGCATCTAACTTTGCACACTCAGCCGTGCGTGCCAACGCGCCAAAGTTGCGCACATCTGTTACTCTATCGACTATTAAAAAAAATGGCTCCCGCCCTTCTTGGTAGCATTTGTCAATGATGTTTTCGAGTGAGCCATATTCCACCGCAGACAGGACACAAATAACACCTTGATGGTTTTTGCTGGAAAGACGGTTTAATTTCTCTTGCGGAATAAACGTGTACGGTGCTTTGTATTCTTTGGCTGTTTGCACCAACTCTTTGATCAAATCATTACTGACACCCGTTTGAATATAAATTTTTTCAATCTGCCGCCCTGCTTTGATGGCCTCCATCACCGCACGTGTGCCAAATATCATTTCTGTTTTTTCCATTCCTGAGAAGGAGTTAGAAGTTAGAATTTAGGAGATAGGAGGTAAACCCCACTGAATACCGAATACCGCTTACCAACTACCAATGACCAATTACTACTCACCACCTACCACAACCTAGAAGGATACACACCACTATTCACCAAGGCTTTAATTTTACCCGATACTTCTTCCTTATCTTCTTTGTAGGTAACGCCAAACCAAGTAGTGCCACCATCTAAAATATGCACTTTGCCCAAGTTTTGTTTGACTATCTCGTTTGTCAGAAGCGCAATGTAAAACTCTGCCGATGGGTTTGATTTATTATCGATGGCAAATTGGTGAAACATTTTTTCTGCTACCGAAAAAGCGCCTGCCTGGAATCCCCAGCAATTCATTGATACGGGCAGCTCTGCACTCAGTTCGCGATCGCCCGTTTCTTCTTTGGAAATAATTTTGCCGCCCTCTTTTACAATCTTTGTTAACTCGCTCAATTTTTTCAAGTATCCTTGGGCATCGCGCTCTTCGGCCACCCCACGCGAAACACTTCCATGTTCTGACAACACATTTTTCAATGTATAGCCTACCATTGCATGATGATCGGGTGCTGCTGTTTGAAAAAAAGTTGCCAACGAAGCAAATGCATCACGGCCATAAAAATCATCCGCATTGATGACGGCAAAGGGCCCATCAATCACATCCTTTCCACACAACATGGCATGGGTAGTGCCCCACGGCTTTTTTCGTTCCACTGTGCCATAGCCAGCGGGCACAAAACGTTCCAACGATTGTACTTCATAAAACACCTCTGCTTTGCCTCTGAGCTTAGGTGAAAAAATTTCTTTCACCGTTTCCTTGATTTCATCGCGCACAATAAAAACAACGCGATCAAACCCAGCTCGTAGGGCATCAAAAAGAGAGTAGTCCATGATGGTTTCACCATTGGGACCAAAGCCATCTATTTGCTTAATGCCACCATAGCGACTGCCCATACCAGCAGCCATCACCAATAAACTCATCCTCTTTGCCATAATTTTTTGAATATTTAGGGCGAAACTAAAGAATAATCGCCAACTTAACTGCAAAATTTAAATACTGACTCATTAAAATAACTTCGCTGCATGTCTACATCAAAAAATTACGTTTATTCCATCACCATCATTGGTGTGTTATTCTTCATTTTTGGATTTGTGACATGGCTCAATGGCACGTTGATTCCATTCTTGAAGTTAGCCTGCGATTTAAAATCCGATAGTGAAGCATTGTTAGTTACATCCGCCTTTTACATGGCGTATTTCTTTTTGGCCATACCTTCCTCTTTTATTCTGAACCAAACCGGATTCAAACGAGGCATGTCGTTGGGGTTGGCAGTAATGGGCTTTGGTGCTTTGTTATTCATTCCGGCAGCCAACGCACGAAGTTTTGGTTTATTCCTTACGGGATTGTTTGTACAAGGAATGGGTTTGGCGTTGCTGCAAACCGCTTCTAATCCTTACATATCTGTTATTGGTCCGATAGAAAGTGCCGCCAAGCGCATTAGCATCATGGGCATTTGCAACAAAGTAGCTGGCGCGTTAAGCCCGTTGGTATTGGGAGCCATTGTGTTAAAAGGAGCAAGTCAAATTGAAACCAACATCGTCAATGCTACTTCTGAAATGGAGCGTAGCCAATTGTTAAATGATTTGGCGCAACGAGTGATATTACCCTACATGATTATGGCAATTGTGCTATTCATTTTAGCCGTCATGATTTGGTTTTCGGCCTTGCCTGAAATTGAAACGGATAAAGAAAGTGCTTCTGAAAAACAGCTTACCCGTTCAAGCATTTTAAAATTTCCTTACTTATGGTTGGGCGTTCTTTGCCTCTTTCTGTATGTTGGAGTAGAAGTAATGGCAGGTGACGTGATAGGCACATACGGAAAAGCCATTGGCATCAGCCTAGACGAAACAAAAATTTTCACTTCTTATACATTGTGGTCCATGGTGGCCGGTTACATCATTGGTATTTTCACCATACCCAAATACATCAAACAGCAAAATGCGTTAGCGCTTTCGGCTGTGGCCGGAATAATACTTGGCACCGGTGTACTTTTAACAACCGGGTACACATCAATTGTCTTTATTGCCCTGCTTGGGTTTGCCAATGCACTCATGTGGCCCGCAATTTTTCCCTTGGCCATTGAAGGGTTAGGCAAATTCACGAAGCTCGGCTCTGCCTTTTTAGTGATGGGAATTGCAGGGGGTGCCGTGTTGCCGCAAGCATATGGATGGTTGGCACCAAAATCAGGTCCATCCATTGCCTTCTTTTGCATTGTTGCCCCGTGTTACGCCTACATTTTATTTTTTGCCCTGAAAGGCCACGCTATCGGCAAATCAAAATCGTAACCAACACTTGGCGCACACAATCCTATGAAGTACTTTTTGATTTTTCTTTTGGTTGTAAGCGCGAACGTTTTTTCTCAGGTAAGGCACTCATCCGATTTCACAGCCGAAAACCTTTTTTCTGAAAATATAGAAGGTCCTTGCTTTCGCAATGGCATATTATACGTTGTCAACTACCAGACTGACGGAACCATTGGCTCGGTAAAACCTGATGGAAGCGCAGAATTATTTGTCACGCTTCCGACTGGCAGTATTGCCAA
Organism: Chryseotalea sp. WA131a; assembly: GCA_025370075.1. Classification (NCBI taxonomy): domain Bacteria; kingdom Pseudomonadati; phylum Bacteroidota; class Cytophagia; order Cytophagales; family Chryseotaleaceae; genus Chryseotalea; species Chryseotalea sp. WA131a. Next base: position 4,016,276 of record CP073016.1, read on the forward strand.
CGCCATTCAGTTTGATCCATATGGCAACATGCTATTGGCTGATTTTAAAGGTCACAACATTTTAAAAGTGGATATGATCTCAAAAGCTATTTCGGTTTTGGCGCACAACGATCTCTTCAATCAGCCAAATGATATCTGCATCAGCAAAAAAGGAAGACTCTTTGCCTCTGACCCTAACTGGAAAGAGGGCACCGGCAAGCTATGGCGCATTGAACCAACAGGGCAAACTGTTTTACTAAAAGAAAACATGGGCACTACCAATGGCATTGCGCTAAGCCCCAACGAAAAAATTTTGTATGTAAACGAAAGCGTGCAACGAAAAATTTGGGCATTTGATGTGGACAGTAATGGGGCTATAAGTCATCAACGACTTTTTGCGCAGTTTGATGATTTTGGGTTAGATGGCATGAAATGCGACCTAACAGGAAACCTTTACGTAACTCGTTATGGGAAGGGAACAGTAGCAATTTTTTCCCCGAAAGGGAAGCTGATACGAGAGCTCAAGCTGAAAGGCAAGAAGCCAAGCAACCTAAACTTTGATTCTGGCAAAAACCCCAAATGCTATGTTACGCTCCAAGACCGTAAGTGTGTAGAGGTTTTGGCGATTGACTGAATTTTCTACTTCCTATTTTTAAATTTTAAATAAAGATAAAACGGCACGAAAATAAATCCACCATAAAGTGCCGGCTTACCCCATTGCAAAAAGGCGATCAGAAACACCACCATAAACAGAATGATACCGAAGCGCATCAACACCGATTGCTTTTCTTGGGTAGGCTTTGACCTTCTTCTCGCGGCCTGAAAAGACCCAGCAATACGAGATTTGTAGCCTCCGCTTGTTTCTGGTTTCGAACCGCGCTCTTGATCAATTTCGCGTTGAATTCGCTCCACCCGTTCTTTCATTTCTTCCTTCGAGGGATCGTAATACCTTGGAATGTAATTGAAGCGCTGGTGCTTGGGTGCTTTGGTAAACAATGAAACGATTTTCATGTGTTAATAATTTTTTAGTGGTCACATGGATTGGCCCAGATTAACATACCGTTGGATGTAAGACATCTGAATGGCCATTTCATGAGCTATTGAGTAGTGTCAAATTCAAATCGACAACTTATTGCTAATTTTAGCTTCAAAGTTACAAAATCAAACAGCCCGATGTTCAAAAAAGTTTTTGTCGTTCTTCTCTTTTTTATTAGTTCCACTCTTTTTGCTCAAAACCGAAAATCTCAATGGGTCGACAGTGTCTATAATTCGCTTAGCCTCACGGAAAAAGTAGCGCAGCTGTTGATGGTGTCGGTTTCGGCTTACGGCACGCCTGAACAAAAGCAAACACAACTCGATCTTCTTAAAAAGCACAAACCGGGAAGCATTCTTATAACACAAGGAGGTCCGGTAAGTCACGCAAACTTGATCAATAAAATTCAGGCGACAAGCAAAGTACCTTTTATGGTGGCCATTCAGGCCGAGTATGGAGTTGGCCAAACGCTGGATAGCATCATTTCATTTCCGAAACCACTTTTGCAAGGAGCCGTAAAAAACGACTCGTTGTTGTTTTTGTTAGGTAAGCAAATTGCTGCCGAAATGAAAACGCTGGGCATTCATCTCAACTTTGCACCGAATGCCGATATCCATTACCATGATGATTTGTTTCCGCGAACGTTAAATTATTTTGGTGACAATCGCGAGCGTGTTTCAACTAAATCCATTTGGTTGCTTCAAGGTTTGCACGCAGGTGGTGTACTCGCTTGCGCTAAGCATTTAGAAAACCCAAAGAAAAACAGAAATATCATCAAGCAAGACAGTGCCATTTTCTTTGATGTCAATCAGATTGATACCATCGGTTTTTATCCTTATCTACAATTAATGGAGGCTGGAGTAGATGGATTGCTGACTTCACACCTTGATTTTGTTTTGCAGGGAAAAAAGAAACCGGTTCCTGCAGCCCTTTCAGAATTGTTTATCACCCAAGTCGTAAAACAGAAATTGAACTACACGGGCTTAACATTTTCTGAAATCCCCTATCTGAAAAAACTGACCCGCAAAAGCAGGGATGGCGAGGCTGAGAAACTTGCTTTCCTGATTGGCAACGATGTGCTCGTAAACCCCAGCAATGTTGGTGCTGCCATTAAATCCATTTCCAAATTAGTGAAGAAAGACAAAGCACTTCAAAATCAACTGGCCATATCCGTAAAAAAAATATTGGGAGCTAAATATTCGGCAGGATTATCAGAAAGTAAGCTCGTAAATAAAGACAACCTATTGATCAAATTGAATTCTTCAAAAGCAAAAGTGCTGCGCCAGCAATTAATGGAGTCTTCCATATCCCTCTTGAAGAATGATGACTCGCTGCTCCCCATTCAACATTTGGATCATAAAAAATTTGCTTCCATTTCTTTCGGTGCCGAAACCACCAACGAGTTTACTCACGTTCTATCCAAGTACGCCCCATTCCAGCATTATGGGATAGCTAACCTCAAAGACACCGTTGGATTGATAAGCAAAATAAAAGAAGACGTAGCAGTGGTCGGGTTATTCCCCAACTCAAAAGGTTTCATCTTACAAATCGCACCGCTTGTAAAAAAGTTATCAAAAATAAAGAGAGTAATCGTGGTCAGTTTTGGCTACAGTGATGATATGAAATTCTTTTCAGAAATTCCAACTTTGCTTGCTGCTTATTCCGATGATGCGCAAACCCAACAAGTAGCAGCAGAAATTATTTTCGGTGGAGTAACTGCTAGAGGCGCGTTGCCGATTACGATAGCCGATGTTTTCTCTGAAGGAAAAGGTTTAGAATCTACTTTACAAAACCGATTCAGCTATGCCGAACCAGAGTGCCAAGCAATGGACTCAAAGGTTCTTCAGAAAATAAGATCGATAATGCAAGAAGCAGTAGATGCAGGTGCCACACCCGGTTGCCAAGTGCTGGTGGCGCGTGGTGGAAAAATCGTGTACGAACAAAGTGTGGGTTGGTTTACCTACGATAAAAAGCAGCCTGTGACAGACCAAACTATTTACGATTTGGCTTCTGTCACCAAAGTTTCGGCCACCTTACAGGCTGTTATGTTCATGCATGAAAAAGGGCTCATAGACATCCACAAAAAATTATCAGTATACCTGCCCGAACTAAAAGAATCGAACAAAAAAGATTTTACCATCAAAGATATTCTTACTCATCAGGCGGGCTTGTGGCCGTTTTTGCCTTTTTGGGCGCAGACAGTAAAAGACGGCCAACCGCTACCTGAATTTTACAATCGGGAACGAAGCGAAGCGTATCCATTTCCGGTGGCCGATAGTTTGTTTGCCATTAAAGCAATGAAAGACAGCCTGTGGCAGTGGATCATCAAAGCCAAAGTGCGCGAGAAGAATGACCGCACCGCTTTTGATTATCGCTATAGCGATATGGGTTTTTATATGCTTCAACACTTATCGGAAAAAATTTTAAATCAACCGCTAGAAGATTTTCTGGAACAAAATATTTACGACCCATTGGGTGCCTACACCATTGGGTACCTGCCGCTGCAGCGATTTGGCGCTTCGCAAGTTGCACCAACAGAAGACGATAAACTTTTCAGAAAAAAAATATTGACCGGCTATGTGCACGATCAAGGTGCGGCCATGCATGGTGGTATCGCGGGCCACGCGGGTTTGTTCGGCAATGCAATTGATTTGGCCAAACTTGGTCAGATGTGGTTGCAAAAAGGAGAGTACGGTGGTCTTCGTTATTTTAAAGCCGAAACCATTGAGTTGTTTACTTCCAAACAATATGAAACAAGCAGGCGCGGATTGGGTTGGGACAAGCCCGTGTCGAGCGACCCTAACGGACCGACTTCCATTTACGCTTCGGCCAAAACATTTGGGCACACAGGATTTACGGGCACGTGCGTTTGGGTTGACCCGGAGTTTGAATTGGTTTATGTTTTTTTGTCGAACCGTGTGTATCCAGATATGACCAACAATAAAATATTAAATGCCAACATCCGTCCACGCATACAGGATGTGATTTATCAGTCGATATTTAATTATACATCCAATAAACAGTAGCTTTGCATTCTACAAGTGAATCGGTATGAAGAAAGCCATTCTTGTTCCCTTTACAGAAAAGAAAGATGCCCAAGTGATGGAGGATATTGCCTTAGGGCCGCGTGGCCGCTTTTTTAAAATGTTCGATTTGATATCATTAAGTATTCTTTTTTCTGCTGATAAAAATCTAAAAATGTTTGATCGGCAAGATGTCATTGTGCTAAAAAAGAAAGCATGACCGTTCAATTAAAAGAAGTTAAGAACTTTTTTGAATTGCTAAACAAAAACAATGTTGAGTACATGATTATTGGTGTCGTAGCGGTAAATGTACATGGCTATACACGCGCCACCGGTGATTTAGATATCTGGTACAACCCAACGGAAGTAAATTACCATAAACTACTAACTACCATTCAAGAATTCGGGTTTGATACCTCTGAAATCGAGAGCCTTGCAAGCGACCCCTTGAAAGCCTTTATCCGTCTTCCGCTAGAAAGCTTTTATGTCGAGCTTTTAGCTATCATTGATGGGCGATTAGACTATAATGAAGTCTATAGTAGGACGTATAATTTTAATATAACGGAAGAGCTATCCGTAAAGGTTATTGGTTATGATGATTTGATTCAAAACAAAATTATGGCCAGAAGAGTGAAAGACCTAGATGACATTGCGCAGCTAGAAAGAAGAAGAAATAAACAGAATTGATATTCATTAATTCTTAAGTATCTAAACTGTTCCGTTGTCACGAAACCAAATAGCTTAATTTTGGGTTAAAGAGTTTATTATGCGAAACATGAATATAGGAATTGTGTGCTACCCAACCTTTGGTGGTAGCGGAGTGGTGGCCACTGAGTTAGGCAAGGCATTGGCCAAAGAAGGCCACAAGGTTCATTTTATCACCTACAGCCAGCCCAGCCGATTGGATTTTTTAAATGAAAATCTATTTTATCATGAAGTTGACTTTCGCTCGTATCCTTTATTTGAATACGCCCCCTATGAATTGGCATTGGCCAGTAAGATGGTGAGTGTAGTAAAAAACGAGAAACTGGATTTACTGCATGTGCACTACGCCATTCCACATGCCTCGGCCGCTTATATGGCTAAACAAATATTAAAAACCGAAGGCATTTATATTCCCGTTATTACCACCCTGCATGGCACCGACATTACCCTCGTGGGCAAAGATGCATCCTATGAGCCGGTAGTAACCTTCAGCATCAATCAATCGGATGGCGTCACCTCCGTTTCGGAAGACTTGAAAAAAGAAACGTACCAGTTTTTTAAAATCACCAACGAAATTGAAGTAATACCCAACTTCATTGATCTTGAGAAATTCAAAAAGCAGAAGAAAGACCATTTTAAAAAAGCCATTTGCCCTAATGGCGAATCGTTGATTGTGCACACCTCCAATTTCAGAAAAGTAAAACGGATCAAAGATGTGGTGGAGGTATTTTACAACATCCACAAAGAAATACCGGCTAAGTTGTTGATGATTGGGGATGGCCCCGAGCGGAGCAAAGCCGAAAAACAAGCACAAGAATTAGGCATTGCAGCCGATACCCGCTTTTTGGGAAAACAAGAAGCCGTTGAAGAAGTGCTATCGGTAGCTGATTTGTTTTTAATGCCTTCTGAAAAAGAAAGTTTTGGGTTAGCTGCCCTTGAAGCCATGGCTTGCGAAGTCCCGGTAATCTCATCCAACACGGGTGGGTTACCGGAATTAAACGTGCAAGGGGTAACAGGATTTTTAAGCAACGTAGGTGATATTGAAGACATGACCCGTAAGTCGCTATTTGTGTTGGACAAAAACAATCTCCCCAAATTCAAAGAAAATGCTTTGAAGCGAGCCCAGGAATTTGACATCACCAAAATCCTGCCTTTATACGAAAACTACTACGAAAAGATTCTTGAAAAAGCATCTATAAAATCAACTGTTTAGAGATGAGTACTTGCCTTTATTTGGGTCGGCAAATAAATTTGTAATAGATTTAAAGTATGGAAGCTACCTTCATTAAACCAAGCAATAAGGGTACAAAGCAGCTTTTTAAGAACCCTCTTTTAGAAAGACTTACACGCACACACATTGGGGTACCCGTTACTATATTTTTCGTTTATTCCTGCCTGCTGTTGTATTGGAGCTTTAGCAACACATCGCTGACGTTGCTTACTTCCACGGCCATATTTTTTGCTGGGTTTATTTTTTTTACGTGGGTGGAATACCAAGTGCACCGACATATTTTTCACATGGGCACGTTCTCCAAATGGAGGAAAAAAACGCAGTACCTAATACATGGGGTGCATCATGAATTTCCCAAAGACAAAGGCCGCCTAGCCATGCCACCAATTGCCAGCTTGACCATCGGCACTTTGCTTCTTTTACTTTTTAGGTTGATTATGGGCGACTTGGCCTTCTCATTTATACCTGGCTTTATGATTGGGTATGCGTATTACCTGCTCGTTCACTACATGGTGCACGCACACCAACCACCTAACAATTTTTTCAAAGTATTGTGGATGAACCATAGTATTCATCACTATAAAAATGGGGAAGCCGTCTTTGGGGTAACATCACCCTTTTGGGATTATTTATACGGAACTACCGTAAAATCTCCGAAAGGAATTAAAAACTAGATTCTGTTAGTAGGTTCAGCTTTCTTTTGAGGGGATTTTGAATGCGTAGGGCAAGTATATTTGTCGCTTCTTTTTTTGGTACTTGTTCATTGATTCTTGTGATCGTGATGATTCAAGGAGCGAAAATAATTTCAACTAACTCGGCTAAAACATTGAGAAGTGAGTAAAATCAATTTACCCTATTCACATCCACCTTCACCGAAATATTTTGTTTGCCTGAACTGAAGATGATCCCTTTAATAGGGGCCACATCAAAATAATCGCGGCCGAAGGCAACTACGGTGTGATGGGAAGAAGGAAGCAAATTGTTGGTAGGGTCAAACTCTACCCAGCCAATGTGAGGAAAGTGAACTGCCACCCAGGCGTGCGAGGCATCGGAGCCAACCAGTTTTTCTTTTCCTGGAGGCGGAACCGTTTCGATGTAGCCACTCACATAACCAGCTGGCAATCCCATGTTGCGTAAGCCCGCAATCATAAGGTGGGCAAAATCTTGGCAAACACCTTTGCGAGATTTCAAAACTTCTTCTACCGGGGTATTGACAGTTGTGAACCCGGGTTTAAACTCAATTGAGTTAAAAATCTTTTGCATCAATGCGAGGCAACTACTCCAAAGCGAGGCATTTTGCAAAAAACAATCTTGCGCAAAATTTTTGATAGCTTCGCTGTATGGAATATGGTAAGATGGCAATATGTATTGCGCTATTTCAGAATGGTCGTTAGCTCGATTACCAACATTCAATTCACCATCAGTCCACCGAGTAGCTGAATGAGTGGCCTTGTCAGGATTTATTCTATTTTCAATATCCACCACGCTTTCCGAAATAACTTCCAAATGCGAATGCTCTTGGTAAATTGAAATGAACAGCAATGTGTTGCCGAAAAAATCGGTGCGATATATAAGTTCATCGGGTGTAGGCGAAATTTTAACATCAGAGGAAATACACTTTTGCTTGGGCAGATTAAGCGGTACTAAACACAATCGGTTGTGCGCGGTACTCACCCTATCTTGGTAGGTGTACTCGGTACTATGTCGGATGTGGTAGCGCATGGGTTACACTTCAAATTGAAATCCGTCTTTGTCACCTTGCGCCTGATAGGTAGTATGGCTAAAGTAATTTGCGCTTAGCTTAGAAGACAGCAGCAAAATTTTACTTTGCAAGGATCCGCAAAACTCACCGAAGGCTTTGCGATGATGCGTTTCTGGGTCAGCCTCCATCAATTGGTCAATATTCATCAACCGAACTTGACTGTAACATTCAAACACCAACAACGAAATTTCATTGTCGGCATGAGTGCCACCTTTCTGTGCAAGGGCTTTTGAATATTTTAGCAGGCCTTCTAATTGTGAAATAAGCGAGGTAGGATTTTGACCATTTAAAAATAACAAGTCGACTGCAGGCGATACGCTCAACAGGGTGCGGTAAACAGATCGGTAAGAAGAAAGATTCTGATTACTCATGAGTAGGGCTTCCAAAAGCTGAAACTCCGTGCTCTCGTCATATTCATACGATAGGATTGGTTGATACTGCCCTAATTCCATTAGAATTTCTTCAATCAATTGGCCCATGCGGTACATGGTGCGCCCATCGCTGCGGTACATACTTTGGCGCGTCATCTCTGAAAAAGAAAGGAGTCCACCCTCTAGTTGATAGATTAAGGAAAAGATATAGCGGATTCCATCTGGCTCCACCGCTCCCATTCTTCTTCTTACATTTTCAATTTCATCAATGATGCGCCAACTGTCCATCGTCCACCGGTCTCGGGCACCATACATCGCTTTGAGCAGATTATTTAAAGTAAACAATATGCTTCCCACGCGCTCGGGATTGCAGATGAGTTGATGAATTTCTTTTAATGGATTCTCCAGCTCGCCTTTTTTATATTCAACAAATCCGGGATAGGTGTCAGTGAGGTGCGTTATAGTCTCCAACAATATTTTTATGTAGGCTGAATCATTAACTTGGTTGGCATAATTCTTCTCGGTAAGAATTCGCAACACAATCCGAATGAAGCGAGCGGAGCGAATCACGCGCTGCGTGTAGCGACCCACCCAAAATAAATTTTCGGCCGCGCGACTAGGCAATACCGCTTTGCGGTTCATATCCGGTGCACGTTGAATCAATGGGAAAGAATTATTTTTTTCTGGCACGGACTCCACCCATGTGTCTTTCGAAATGCCACCATCTTGATTCGAAACCAAGAAACTGCCTTTCGCGGGCGAGCACCGGGTAAGGCCACCGTGCATCATTTCATAGTTTTCTTTGTTGGCTACCAAATAAGTGCGAAGCACCGTGAAGCGAGGTTCTAGTTTTTCTTTTGTGAAAACAGGTGAAGTGGAGAACGCCACCTCTTCTTGACCTACATATTTGAACGGTTCAAATTTTATTTTTCTAATTAATTCATCTTTCTGTGCTTTTGAGAGACTTCTGCCCATTACTGTTTTAAAGCTGCTCATGCGCTCAATGCTTTTGATCACCAATGTATCCAGGTTATCAATCACATAGTCCATTTCTTTTTTCTGACCGCACCACCACGTGGCAATCATGGGTAGAAGTGGGTCTTCATTGAGAAAAAACTTGAATGCGTTCTGCATGAACGCCATCAAGCCAGTATTCTCAAGAATGCTACTGCCCAACGGATTGGCCACGGCCACATTGCCCTTTCGTACGGCTTGTAACAAACCCGGAATGCCCAGTTGAGAATCCTCGCGCAGTTCGAGCGGATCGCAAAAGGTGTCATCCACCCTACGCAAAATCACATCTACTTTTTCTAAACCCTCTACCGTTTTGATCCACACGAAGCTATCGCGCATGATCAAATCTTGGCCTTGCACCAAGGTAAGCCCCAAGTACGAAGCAAGAAATGCGTGTTCGAAATAGGTTTCGTTATTCGGTCCTGGTGTGAGCAATACAATGCGAGGATTTTCTTTGCCTTGGGGTGCAATCTGGATCAAGGTCTGCATCATGCTGCTGAAAAAACTTCCGAGCTTGGCAATCTGATGCTGCTGAAACAATTCTGGAACGATACGGCTCAATGCACTGCGGTTTTCCAACGCGTAGCCCATGCCCGAGGGTGCTTGTGCGCGATCTTTTATTACCCAAATTTTTCCATCGGGCCCCCGCGAAAGATCTGCCGAGTAAATCGGTAATTGATGGTTACTTGGTAATTTTATTTGATCGCAAGGCCGCAAAAACCCAGGATGCGCATAAATCAATTCAGGAGGAATGATTCCATTTTTTAGTAAAAGTCTTTCTCCATAGAGATCGTCTAAAATTTTATTGAGCACATAAGCCCGCTGCTTCATGCCTTGTTCTATGCCCTGCCACTCTTGTGATGAAACCATCATCGGAATGGCATCCAGCAACCAAGGTCGATTCAGTCCATTGCTATCTCCGTATGAATTGTAGGTAACACCATTTTCTTGCAGTTGCTTCAGTAGTTCTGCCTGGCGGGTTTTCAATTGGGCTACACCCAGCGCATCAATGTTAGAAAGGAGCTGCTTCCAATATTGCTTGGGCTGCTCATCTTGTCCAAAGCACTCGTCTATCACCTTTTGGTCGGTAAGATAACCGGATGTGAGTATTTTGGTGGAAGGATTTTGAAGTGTGCTATCCATCAGGGTACTTTTCAAAATTGGCGAAGGTCTAAAGTTCGTGGATATTCTGGACTTACTATCAACGGAGGCGGATCAAAATTTTTGGGCACTTGGGTTGGCTCTACATACCGTGACACAGTGCTAAAATTTTCAGAAGGCGTGAAGGTGCCTTGCGTATGGCCTTGCGTCCAAAAGCGGCTGATTCTTCTTCCCTCTGCTTCGTATGAATTGACAGGGAATGTATCGTAATTTCTTCCGCCCGGATGTGCCACGTGATAGGTGCAGCCACCAATGGCGCGGTGATTCCAGGTATCGATCACATCAAACACCAACGGCACGTCTTTGCCCAACGTAGGGTGCAAGGCCGATGGTGGCGTCCATGCGCGGTAACGAATGCCCGCGACATATTCGCCTTTAGTCAAGGTGGATTGCAGCGGCACTGGCACACCATTGCACGCAATCATGTAACGCTCTCGGTTGAAATTTTTTACTTTCACTTCCACGCGCTCCACCGATGAATCGACAAAACGAGTGGTGCCTGAACTGGACGATTCCTCACCCAGCACATGCCATGGCTCAATGCCCATGCGCAACAGCAACTCCATGTCTTGCACGGCAATTTTTCCATACAACGGAAAACGAAATTCAAAAAATGTCTCCAACCACTTTAGTTGAAAGGGGTATCCTGCTTCTTGCAGTTCGGTGACCACTTCTGCCAAATCTTGCTCCACATAATGCGGCAGCATGAATTTATCATACAGCTCTGTGCCCCAACGCGTCAACTTGTGTTTATAAGGTGTCTTCCAAAATTTTGCCAACAAGCAACGGATCAACAACAGTTGTACAATACACATGTGCTTATTGGGTGGCATGTCAAATCCTCTAAACTCTAGCAAACCCAATCGACCCGTGGAGCTATCGGGTGAATAGAGTTTATCGATACAAAACTCTGCACGGTGTGTGTTGCCGGTAATGTCAATCAACAGATTTCTAAAAATCCGATCGACCATCCAAAACGGAATTTCGCCTTGCTCGGGCAATTGATTGAATGCTATCTCCAACTCATACAACATCTCCTGCCGGCCTTCGTCTACACGTGGTGCTTGGCTGGTAGGCCCCACAAACGAAGAAGAAAAAAGGTACGACAACCCGGGATGGTGCTGCCAATAGGTGATTAAGCTTCGCAGCAAATCAGGTCTGCGCAACAGCGGGCTATCCGCTGGCTTCATTCCACCAATAGTGATGTGATTACCTCCACCGGTGCCGGTGTGTTTTCCATCGAGATTAAATTTCTCCGTGCTCAACCGACTGAGCCGTGCTTGTTCAAAAAGAATATCGTAGTTGCTAACAATCTCCTTCCAACTTTTAGCCGGATGAATGTTTACTTCCAACACACCTGGATCTGGCGAGAGCGAAAGTTTGGTGACGCGATTATCATACGGTGGCTCGTAGCCTTCAATCACCACTTTCAAATTTAATTTTTCTGTGGCAGCCTCAATGGAAGCAAGTAAATCAAAATAATGCTCCACGTGAGTGAGCGGTGGCATGAAGAAATAAATCTTACCCTCGCGCACTTCAATGCACAAAGCAGTTTTGATCGTGTAAACTTCAAACGAAGGTGTTACCTCTTCAGGTTTTTCTTTTTTGTGTTTTGAAGTAGTGGTCTGTGGTTTTTTGTGGTTGTCTTTTTCGTCCTCACTTTCTTCGAGCAGCGAAGGTTGATAAAATTCTTTTGGTAGATTTTCTTCAGCAATAGGTTTATTGTACCGTTTTTCTGCTGTGCTGTGAAAATTTTCCAGATCAGGAAGTTCTTCAAATGTGCTTCGCTCTACCTTGCGCTGTGTTTTGGTTTCTTGCAGGTACGCAATGGATTTCAATGGCAAGCGCAAGCCAATGGCTGAGTTGCCCGGTATCAATACCAAATGATTATTCCGAAAAGGCCACTGACACGAAATCCATCGGTTGTTCCAATGGTTCCACTCCAAGGGAATAACATAGCCCACCGGATTGCCCAATCCCTTTGTCAAGAGCTCCGCTAACTTTTGTCGCTCCAGCGGGTCGTTCAAGTTTGCTTTGTACGGATCTAAATTGACCGGCACTTTGTTTTCTTCCCACAAAAAATAAAAAGCATCTTCCATAGCAGGATGGACATGCGTTGCCGGAATATTTAAAAACTTGGTCAATTCATGCGCTAACTTCTCTGCATCGGCCACGGTATAGCGCGAGGGACTTTCGTTCACACCTGCCTGTCCGGTAGGCAGGTCCAATAGCGAATCATTTTTCCAAATAGGTTGTCCATCATTTCGCCAATAAGCGGAGTATTGCCAGCGTGGCAATGGTTCGCCCGGATACCACTTGCCTTGGCCTATGTGAATGTACCCGTTTGGGGCAAATGATTTTTTCAATCGCTGAATCAACTCCGCTCCCAGTTTTCGTTTCTGAGGGCCATCGGCACCGGTGTTCCATTCCTTTGCTTCCATGTCATCGATGGAAACAAAGGTAGGCTCGCCACCCATGGTCAATCGCATGTCACCTTGTTGCAACTCTTCGTCCACTTTGTTTCCCAACCCAATGATGGTTGCCCACTCTTCGTCTGTGTACGGCTTTGTCACGCGTGGGTCTTCGTGAATACGCACGACTTCATTTGCAAAACCAAATGTCACTTCGCACACATCGGTGAGGCCAGTAACAGGTGCAGCACTCACCGGGTCAGGCGTGCAGCACAACGGAATATGTCCTTCGCCCGCAAACAATCCAGAAGTGGGATCAAGCCCGATCCATCCTGCACCGGGAATAAATACTTCGGCCCACGCGTGCAAGTCTGTAAAATCTTTTTCAGTACCCGAGGGCCCGTCCAATGCTTTTACATCGGCCTTCAATTGAATGAGATAACCCGAGGCGAAACGCGCGGCCAATCCAAGATGGCGAAGCACTTGCACCAGCAGCCATCCCGAATCGCGGCACGAACCACTTTTCAAATTCAATGTTTGCTCACACGATTGAATGCCAGGCTCGAGCCGCACGGTATATTGCGTTTGCTTCCACACTTGTTGATTCAACGCTACCAAAAAATCAATGATGGGTTTCTTTTTTGAAATATCGATCGACTTTACCCATTGCTGAAGAAGTGGCCCATTCTCGGTAACTTCAAAATAGGGAAGCAATTCTTTTTTTAGTTGTGCATCGTATGTAAACGGAAAATCATCGGCATACTTCTCCACAAAAAAATCAAAGGGGTTGATCACGATCATGTCGGCAATCACCTCCACATCAAACTTTAGCTCGGTCGTCTTCTCAGGAAAAACCACACGCGCCAACATATTGCCGAATGGGTCTTGTTGCCAGTTGATAAAATGATTTTCGGGTTTGATCTTGAGCGAGTACGATAAGATGGGTGTGCGGCCATGGGGCGCGGGGCGTAATCGAAAGATATGAGGTGAAAGACCAACTGCGCGATCATACTCATATTTCATTTGATGACGAACCGCGACTTTGATGGACATAGGTAATAGGTTATAAAATAGTCAACCAAGTTATTGTTTATTTTAGAATGTTGGGTGATTATTTTAAAGCTTCCGAAATCGAAAAGAGCTGAACGTGAAGAAAATGGGTTTCTGCAATTTTACAACGTTTGCTAATCCGTTGCACGTTATCTAACTGTTTATGAATTTCACCAGCGAATATGCACTCATCGCCCCCATCAACACCACCACCATCCATCCGATCACTTCAAGCCATGGAGGATGCTGATAGCCGTGAATGATTTTTTTGTTGCGCGATGCCAATAAAATAATGCCAAGCGCAACAGGTAGCGTGATGCCATTCACCGTACCGGCCATCACTAACAACCGAACAGGATTGCCTACTAAAATAAAAATGGTTGCAGAAAATAATATAAACCCTGAGATAATGTAGCGTTGATTGTCTGCTAATGATTGGTGAAAACTAGTGACAAAAGAAATGGATGTGTACGCACATCCCACCACCGATGTGATGGCCGCACTCCAAATTACAATCCCAAAAAATTTAAAACCAATATCACCAGCCGCCACTTGAAAGACCGAAGAGGCAGGATTATTCTTCGTAAGAACAGTTCCGCTAACCACAACGCCTAGCGCTGCTAAGAATAAAACCACTCTCATCAAACCCGTAATAACGATTCCACTCACAGCACTCTGATTGACCTGTGATAAATTATTTGTTCCGGTAATGCCAGCATCCAACAAACGGTGTGCGCCAGCAAAACTAATGTATCCACCCACGGTGCCACCTACCAAGGTGACGATTGAAAGTGGGTCAATGCGCTCAGGAATAAAGCTGCGATGAACTACTTCCAGCAGTGGAGGATGTGAATGAATAGCAACATAAGCAGTTAACAAAATCATCAGTATCCCCAGCACTTTGGCAAATGTGTCAAGCGCATTGCCTACTTCTTTCAACCAAAAAATAAACAGCGCCACCACACAACTAATGGCTGCGCCTACTTCGGGTTGAATGCCAAACAACACTTCCAAGCCCAAGCCGCAACCGGCCAAATTACCGATGTTAAACGCCACTCCACCCAACACAATAATGGCCGCCAAAAAATAACCAAGGCCCGGAACAATTTTATTGGCAACATCTTGCGCCCGAAGATTGCTCATGGTTAGAATGCGCCAAATATTAAGTTGGGCACCGATATCGAGTAAGATGGTAATCAAAATAACGAAACCAAAGCTCGCCAACAGTTGCTGCGTGAAAACAGTAGTCTGGGTAAGAAAGCCAGGGCCTATGGCCGAAGTGGCCATCAAGAATGCAGCTCCGAGTATGGCGGATTTCTTTCTCCTCAAAGCGCTTTGATTTTGATGCCCTCGCTCTTTAATTGATGATGAATAGCACTTGCAAACGCTGCTGCATGTGCACCATCTCCATGCAGACAAATCGTGTCCGCCTTTATTTGGATCGGTTGGCCTGTAACATCTACCACCTTGCTCTCCTTTACCATTTTCATCACCTGGCTGAGGGATTTTTCTTCAGATTCAATCAATGCATTATTTTCTGTGCGTGGAGTAAGCGAGCCATCGGGTTGGTAGGTGCGGTCGGCAAATACTTCGCTTGCTGTATTTATCCCAACAAGGTTTGCTTGCAAAATCATATGACTGCCACTTAATCCGTAGTAAATCAGTTTTGGGTTGAAATCAAAAACAGCTTGCGCGATGGTGCGACTCATTGCCTCGTCCTTCGCTGCCATGTTGTATAGCGCACCGTGCGGCTTAACATGATGCATCACCGCACTTTGGTTGCGGCAAGCAGAATCAATGATAAAAAGTTGAAGGGTGATTAAATCATAAAGTTCCTTCGAAGTCAACTTCATGTTCGTTCGCCCGAAGTTGGGTTTATCGTCAAACCCTGGATGTGCGCCAATGGCTACGTGATGTTGCAGGCAAAGGGCAATCGTATCTTTGATGGTCTCGTCATCGCCCGCATGATAGCCGCACGCAATATTGGCACTGCTGATGAAAGGCATAATAGCCGCATCGTTGGGCATGCCCTCGCCCATGTCGCAGTTGAGGTCAATGGATAAACGCATGGAGCAAGGTACAGAAATACCCAGAACATTGCCTGATACTTCGCACGCCAAGCGTAAAAAAAATCCTATTGGTACACTCTCAAATAGTCAATCTCCATGGTAGCACTGTTTATGGATGCATCGACTGGTCCACCAAAATTGCTGCCCATGGCAACGTTAAGAATGATAAAGAAATCTTGATTAAAGGGTAAGGACGGTAACGGTATATGTTTTAATACCAAGGGTTTTGAATTTGTAGGTAATGACATTTAAAGAGGCGGTTTTCGTTCCTCCATCTCCAAAGTTGAACACGTAGCCGATGGCGTTATCTGCCAAGGTAAACACAATTTAGATTAATTCAGAGTTACTCTGTCCTTAAGCTGTTTACCGGATTCGCCATTGCCGCTTTAATGGATTGATAGCTCACCGTTGCCAGTGTGATGATCAAAGCACCTGCTCCGGCTGCTACAAATATCCACCACGCCATTTCTGTACGATATTGATACTTGGCAAGCCAGCCACCCATCAAGAAATACGATATAGGCACAGCTAACAAAAAAGAGATGAGCACCAGCAAGATAAAATCACCAGAGAGCATTTTCCATAATCCAAATACCGATGCCCCCAACACCTTTCTCACTCCAATTTCTTTCGAACGTTGTTCTGCTACAAATGAAGCCAATCCGAAAATGCCCAAGCAACTGATAAAGATGGCAAGGCCGGCAAAGAAACTCGCCAGTTTTCCGATACGCTCTTCTCCTTGAAACTTCTGTGCATATTCTTGATCAACAAATTGATATTCAAAGGGAGATTCTGGGTTAAATTTTTCACAAATCGCTTTTATTTTTTCGATAGATTCGTGTGAACCCTTTGCAGGGTTGAGCTTCATTAGAATAACATTACCATCATCTTTCGAAATATGAAACAACGAGGCTCTGGCAGGCTCATAGGGCGACTCGACTATCATATCTTTGATAATGCCAATAATCGTATACGACTTATTATCCCACTTCAACATTTCACCCACCGGATTTTCAAATCCTAAAAACTTAGCAGCTGCCTGATTGATTACAAAGGCTAAAGAATCGGTAGCATGTTCAGGCGAAAAATCTCTTCCCTCCACAAACTGCCACCCAATTGTTTTTCCATAGTCAAACGTTACACTGGTATTCGGAAAGTCAACCGCCAAAGCCGGATCTTTTCCCTTCCATTCAAAACCACCATTGGTATTCCATATTTGCGTAGGAGGGCTTCCCGATTCCGCCATTTCCAAAATAGCACCCGATGATTTTAGTTCGTTTCGAACCGCATCAAAATGTTTGTGCAATTCCGGAGTGATCATAAACATTTGCACAAGTCCGTTTCTTTCGTAGCCGATGGGCCGGTCTTTGGCAAATTGAATCTGCCGGAATACGATTACCGTTCCAATAATGAGTATCACAGAAACGCTGAACTGAACAACCACCAACACCTTGCGAGGCAGCGAAGCAAAACGACCAACACGAAATGTTCCTTTCAAAACTTTTACCGGATTGAAAGAAGAAAGATAGAGTGCGGGATAACTGCCTGCAATCAAGCCAGTGAACAAACTAAACACAATGCCAGCCACCCAGAAAGTGCCACTTCCCCAAGGCATGGTCAATCGTTTATCGGCTACCTGATTGAAGGTTGGCAACATCAATTGCACGGCCAGCAAAGCCACTAAAAAAGAGATGAAAGCGACCAAAAGCGATTCACTAAAATACTGGACCACCAGCTGCGATCGTACCGAACCAATGGATTTGCGAATGCCCACTTCTTTAGCACGCTTCTCCGATCGGGCGGTGCTCAGGTTCATGAAGTTGATACACGCCAAAAGAAGAACAAAAACACCAATTGTGCCAAACAACCAGATTTGTTCGATACGTCCTCCCGAGTTTATTCCGTTTTTAAATTCGGAATAGAGATACCATTTACTCATGGGGTGAAGAAAAACTTCCGGCTTATACTTTCGGTCTCCCTCGTCTTTTAGTTGGTTCAATTTTACATCTCTTATTTTTTGTGACACTCCTTCCATGTCTGCATTTTCAGCTATTTGCACAAATGTTTGGGTGAAATTGCTGCCCCACGGATTTTCCATTTTCTTGATCCAGTCATTGCTAATCAGGTAGAGTTCCCAAGGCAAAATGTAATTCATATTGCGAAAGAATGTGTTGTACGGCAAGTCTTCGTACACACCTGTCACCTTCACATCGTATTTATTATCGATGCGAATCATTTGGTTCATCGGGTCGGTATCGCCAAAGTAGGTTTTAGCCAACGACTCCGATAACAAGATGGAATACGGATCTTTCAATCCATCACGTGTGCCCTTCAGCATTTTGAGCGAAAGCATTTCTGTTACTTCAGGCTCGAAGTAATAACCATCCTTATTGAATTTCTTTTCGCCTACGGTGAGAATGCGTGTGAAGTTCCAGGTGGCCTGAAGTACATATTTAAAGTCGCTGCCATATTTGCTTCGAATTTCTTCGCCCATCACATACGGATTTGAAACCTGCGACTGCACTTCGCCATTATATACATTGTTCTGCCAGACCTGTGCAATAGTATCGTAATTGGGGTGATAGGTGTTGTAGGTTAATCCATCCGATATCCAAAGGCCAATTAAAATGGCGACTGCCATGCCTGTGGCCAGCCCTGCAATGTTGATAAACGAATAGCCTTTTTGTTTTACGAGATTGCGAAAGGCAATTTTGAAGTAATTCTTGAGCATGGCGAGGAAGTTTTTATAATGAACATTGAATATACTTCGCAAAATGAAAGAGGTTGCAGGGATTTTGAAAATAATTTTTCATAAGTCAATCTGACTCTAACCTTGAACTCCTAATCAGTTTGGCAAAACCTCTGTCAAATCCACTTCAATCTCCTCTATATAATCTTCGCGGCAAAACCAGCAGAAGAATTGGAGGGGACGTTTGGGAGGAATGATTTTCATTATTCAGATTTCGAAATGGAATAAAGAGGACGAAAACGTTGTATTACGCGTAAACCCCGCTTGACGCAAATACAGGCAATTAAAACTGCATTACTTGGTAGCCCAATTGACCGTTGGATTCTACGAGTTGATACACTGCTTGGATTTTGTATTTTTCTTTTTTGAATTCATTAATTACAGACTTTACGTAGTCAATTGGCACGCTGGAATCAATTATGAAATAGAGAGCAACAGGCTGTCCAAAGCTTTTAACTTCGTTGATCAATTTTGGGATTTCCTTTTTTTCAATAAATACGTCAAATGCTTGAATTCTTGGTTTGGTTCCATCTTCTGAATACTTTGGATAACCTATTCCAATATGGCATATCTGATGATTCCGAATAGTGGTATCATAACTAACAAAATTGCCAGATCTTGGTAGAAATTCATCTAGCTTGAGCCTCCAAGAATATCCTGAAAAAGCGTGCCGTTGAAAACATTTGTTTGGATCGCTTTTAACAAATGACAAGGGTGAGAATGCAGAACAATCAGTCAACTCCTCGTCATCGTAAGTCAAATAGTCTTCTTTTAATTTGAACTTGGAAAAAACAGGTAAGATTGCTGAACCACAGCTGCAATAAAAAGGCAAAACTGGATTTCGTCCGACAGAATCAAAAAGACTAAACTCTTCACTATACGAAACCAACGTGTATTTGTTAAAAACTACTACAGAATCATTGATATCTAATGTGGAATCGTAGTAATCGTTGCCCACTGTGTGCCAATGCCCCTGTAATCTTGATACAATATCTCGCTTGCTGGTGCAAGTAATTAAAAGCAGTAGGCTTAATAAAGCGAATGCAATTCTCATTGTTTAAACATAGCACATTTCAGGCGGTAACGGAAGCCAAGCAGTTTTAAACCGATGGCTCGAAGCCTTGAAAGCCACCCTAACAATAATCGGGTAATATTCATCTTTAAAATTTCCCTCAATATCTATGAATGGTTGTTTGCATAAACGCCATAAAAAACTACTTTTGCGGTTCGGATTTTGAAGAGATCAGTGCTTTTTCAATTTCTTGAAAATCAACTATTTAGAAAAGAATAAATTATCCCCATACATGGCAAATACTGGTAGAATAACCCAAGTAATCGGTCCGGTGGTAGACGTTGCATTTGACGAGCCCGGCACCAAACTCCCCAACATTTTAGATTCACTTGAAGTGACCAAAGCTGACGGTACCCGCGTGGTGCTGGAAACCCAGCAGCACTTGGGTGAAGATCGCGTTCGCACTATCTCCATGGAGGGCACGGAAGGATTGGTGCGCGGCATGAAAGTGACCGACACAGGTTCGCCTATTCAGATGCCAATCGGTGAAGACATCAAAGGCCGTTTGTTCAATGTAGTGGGCGAGGCCATTGACGGTATTAAACAACCCAAGGGCACGAAAACGTTGCCTATTCACCGCCATGCTCCGCTATACGAAAACCTTTCTACCTCTTCAGAAGTACTTTATACGGGTATCAAAGTAATCGACTTGATTGAGCCTTATGCAAAAGGTGGTAAGATTGGTTTGTTTGGTGGTGCTGGTGTGGGCAAAACCGTTTTGATTCAAGAGTTGATCAATAACATCGCAAAGGCCTATTCTGGTTTGTCGGTGTTTGCTGGTGTGGGTGAGCGTACACGCGAGGGTAACGACTTGTTGCGCGAGATGATTGAAGCGGGCATTGTGGATTACGGTCCGGAGTTCATGAAATCGCTCCACGAAGGTGGCTGGGATTTATCAAAAGTAGATACGCATAAATTAGAAGATTCGAAGGCAACGTTTGTGTTCGGTCAGATGAACGAGCCACCTGGAGCCCGTGCGCGTGTGGCTTTGTCAGGGTTGACGATTGCCGAATATTTCCGCGATGGTGATGGCACGGGCAAAGGCCGCGATATTCTCTTCTTCATCGATAACATTTTCCGTTTCACGCAAGCAGGTTCTGAAGTTTCGGCTTTGTTGGGTCGTATGCCTTCGGCCGTGGGTTATCAACCTACGTTGGCTTCTGAAATGGGTGCCATGCAAGAGCGCATTACTTCAACCAAAAATGGCTCTATCACTTCGGTGCAGGCCGTTTACGTTCCTGCCGATGACTTGACGGACCCTGCCCCCGCGACAACCTTCGCGCACTTGGATGCTACTACCGTATTGTCTCGTAAAATTGCCGAGTTGGGTATTTACCCTGCGGTAGATCCGTTGGATTCTACTTCAAGGATTCTTCGTGCCGATATCGTTGGTGACGAACATTACAACTGCGCACAGCGCGTAAAATTGACTTTGCAACGCTACAAAGAATTACAAGACATTATCGCCATCTTGGGTATGGATGAACTTTCGGATGAAGATAAATTGACGGTAACACGCGCTAGACGTGTGCAACGTTTCTTGTCTCAGCCATTCCACGTAGCCGAGGCCTTCACAGGCTTGAAAGGTGCGTTGGTAGATATTAAAGATACCATCAAAGGCTTTAACATGATTATGGATGGTCAATTAGACCATTTGCCAGAGATGGCCTTTAACTTGGTGGGTAGCATTGAAGAAGCCATTGCCAAGGGCGAGAAGATGTTGGCGGACGTAAAATAATTTGAAAATGACCCAATTTGAAAATTTGAAAATAAGTTCAGACCAGTTTTAACATTAGCTGTTTTTTTAATACTTAAAATTGGAAAAGCTCATCTCAATAAACTTCAAGTTGCATTACGTAACTCTTGGCTCATTTTCAAATTGACTAATTTTCAAATTGAGTATATGCATTTAGAAATAATCACACCAGACAAAAAAATATTTGAAGGCGAAGTAACTTCAGCCATCTTTCCGGGTGCGGATGGTATTTTTCAGACGTTGAACAATCATGCACCTCTTATCAGCCTGCTGAGAGATGGAATAGTGGAGTATAAGTCAAAAGAATCAACGCAAAGACTAACTATCACCGGAGGCGTTATGGAGGTGTTGACAAATAAGGTGATTGTCCTTGCTGATGGCGTTCAGAACAACTGAGAACGCTAAACTAAATGACTGGAAAAAGAGGCTGTCTCAAAAGTAGAGATAGCTTTTTTTGTTTAGAATTTTCGAAGTCTCTCGAGTTTTTGGGTTTTGCATTTAGGAAACCGAGGTAAAGGAAGTTATGCAACAGGAATCTAGTGTTTCCAAATTATCCCAAATTATGCATTAGACTTTGCTGATAACTAAACGATGATTGAAACTCTCAAATGCATAATGGGTTTAAAAGACGAGCTCATCCGCTTGACGGGACCAAGGACAAAGAATTGAAATTGGAAGACCAAGTACTCCGCAGGGTGGTCGTTTACAACGAAGAGCCAGCACCACATTGGAAATCATCACCAACTACCTGGATTGGAAAGCCTCTACCATAGCCGCACTTTACAAAAGGCGATCGGCCTCTAGCCATATTAGTCGAGATAGCTTCAAAAAGCTCCTGGTTTCGTTTACCGAGTGACCTGATTGTATAAGGCACATATTTGCTATCTTTCCGCTTGAAAATTTTGGGTGAATGACAAAACAAAAAATCGCACTTCTCTTTGGCGGACGCTCGGTAGAGCACGGGGTTTCAATCAATTCGGCCCGCAACATTTTTGAATTTATTGACAAGGCTTTGTTTGAACCGATCTTGATCGGCATATCCACCGCTGGCGTGTGGTACTTGGTACCGCACGTAAGTAAAGAAATCGAAACTGGAGAAATCCTATCGCTGAACCTCATGCCCGGCAAATTCACGCTGCAAACCGAATCAGGCAAAGTCATTTCTGCCGACATGGTGTTCCCCATTTTGCACGGCACCGATGGCGAAGATGGAAGCATTCAAGGATTGATTAAAGCATTGGATGTGCCAATGGTGGGCACCGGTGTCCTGGGTTCGGCCATGTCCATGAGCAAATTGATCACCAAACGATTGCTGCGCGAAGCGGGCATTCCCGTAGCGGATTTTTTGTATTTCTATTTCTCTGATAAAGAAAAAATATCTTTTCAGGAAGTTGAAAAAAAATTAGGCTTACCCTTTATGGTGAAGTCGGCCAGCTTGGGCTCATCAGTAGGTGTATCCAAAGTAAAATCGGAAGCAGATTTTGAAAACGCACTTTTGGAAGGATTTCATTATGATGATTGTATTTTGATCGAGAAATTTATCAAAGGCCGCGAAGTGGAATGTGCGGTGATGTGCAACCAACCTGCTCTCGCCTCATTGCCGGGTGAAATCATCATCAGCAAAGATTACGAGTTCTACACTTTCGATGCAAAATATGTGGATGGCAAAGCCGTAACCATTGATGTTCCTGCCAAGCTGAATCAATCATCAGTCGAAAAAATCAGAGAGCTATCCCTTCGTACCTACAAAAGCTTGGCCTGCGAAGATTTTGCCCGCGTAGATTTATTCTTAACAGAAAATGATGAAGTGTATGTAAATGAAATCAATACCATTCCTGGCTTTACTAATTCCAGCATGTTCCCTATGATGTGGAAAGAACGTGGGATATCGTTTACTGAATTGATTACCCAATTGATTACCCTTGCGCAAGCACGATTCCAACAATCAAAACGGGCAGAAAGAAGTTTTACCTCTTCATTGAAATACTAGGCGTTGCGTATGAATTTAAAAACACTTTTGAAAGGGAATTCCGTTGGCAGTTTGTTGGCGGTGTGGGCAATCTTCGTTGGCAGCATTGCCTTTGTTGCCATCCTTTACTTTTACATCTACTTGCCCAACGTTACCAATCATGGCGAGGAAATTAAAGTCCCGGATTTATTGGGGCTTACCATGCCCGAAGCCGAAAAAAGAGCCAAAGATTTTAAGCTGCGCTTGGCCGTCAATGATTCATCGTATGCCGAAGAGGCCAAGCCACTAACGATACTGAAACAATTTCCTGCGGCCAGCGAATTAGTTAAAGAAGACCGCACGATTTACGTTTCCATCAACCGCACCAATCCGCCCTCCCTGCCCATGCCCGATATTGTTGAGAAATCGTTGATCAATGCAGAAGTGGTATTGAAAAGCAGCGAATTGAGAAGAGGACGCGTGCTTTACGAGCCCGATCCTTTTTTAAACTATGTAAAAGATGTTTTGTACAAGGGCAAAACCATTGCCGCTGGCACGCGTATCCCCAAAGGTTCGGTCATTGATTTGGTAGTGGGCGATGGCGGTGGCACTTCTGATTTTGCGGTAGGTAGTTTGGTGGGTGACAATCTTAAAACCGCGATGTTGAAATTGATAGGTTGGAATTTGCATTTAGGCAAAGTAGAGATTCCGGCAGGAGAAGATACTACGGGCATTGTACCATACGTTTACAAACAGTTTCCGTTACCGGGCGACTCGGTACGGTTTGGCTACCCTGTAGATTTGTGGATTGCGCCAAAAGGTTACAAAGAACCAGAAGCAGAGGATGAAGGAAACGATAACTAGATAAATGCTGCATCACTCAATTTTGTATTCGCGCAACATTGCTAAGCAGCTAACTTCTGTCTATCTATTTCTATTGATTCCTTTTTTTGCGGTTGGTCAAATTGAAAAAGTGACCATTGAGCGAATTCCTCCACCACCCATTTCCTTTAAGAAAGATATTCCAAATGCCCGAGCGAGTGGTGCTTTGCCGGCAATGAAGCTTCCCTTTTGGGATGATTTTTCATTCAACGCCACATCGGCAGCAAATATTTTTTATCCGAATGATACGCTTTGGGAAAACAGCCGAAGGGTTTGGGTAAACAACAGCATGGGCATCAACCCACCCTCGATAAACGTAGCCACCTTTGATGGATACGATTCGCTGGGCAAACCGTATGCTGTAAACGATATATTGGCCAAAGGCTTTGCCGACCGAATGACCTCGCGGCCTTTGCGGTTGGACCTAGTGCCCGCACCCCTACGATCAAATGTCTTTCTTAATTTTTTCTATCAATTTCAAGGAAATGGAGAGCCACCCGATTTGGGTGATGTATTGAATTTATACTTTAAAGACGACAAGGGTATTTGGAATTTGGTATGGCAAAAACAAAACGATGGTAACTTAGATCCTACCAAATTTATAGAAGTGCCAATACAAATCACCGACCTAAAATACTTTCACAATAATTTTCAGTTTCGTTTCCAAAATTTCGGTCGCTTATCAGGGCCATACGATACATGGAGTATTGATTATGTGTATGTGAGCAATGGTAAAGCACAATATCTTCCGGTTTATAAAGATTTTCCCGACAGGGTAATAACACTTCCCTTCACTTCAATTTTTGGTGAATATCGATCGATGCCCGTTTCGCATTTCAGCCCAAGCATTTTAACCAAGCCAGTTGTTACTTTGAGCAACCGTAGAAAAGACCAAGTAGTTGGCCCCACCACAGATGGTCAATCATTAAAATACTCATCAAGTTCAAAAACGATTATCAGAAAAAAAGATAAGACGTTTATAACATATAAATCGGTTTTAGAATCTAGAAAAGATTTATTGCCTGTTCTTGTTTATGACATATCAAAACAACGAAATGTCACCCTCACAACCTTGCCAAGCATATTAAACTCAATTGCACAAGATATTGATTCTGTTAGCGTTCAAATAACCTTTAACCTAGATACTGCGGATAATGAAATCAAAAGAAAGAAGTTAGTAAAAGGTGTATTAACAGATTTTGGTGATTACGACACGGCTATCTACAAAGGCATTAACTTTAAACACAATGATACTACTCGAACAATCTTTGAAATGGTAAATTACTACGCCTACGATGACGGCTCTGCCGAATACGGTGCAAAAATAAATGGCATTGGCACGCAGTTGGCCTATCAATATGATATGAAAACCACGGAATCCGACACCATCGTGTCTTTTGATGTTTATTTTCCGCGGTTTGGTGATGACACCCCCCAATCCGTACAGTTATTGGTTTTAAATGCCCTGACAGGAAACGAAAGTGATTATGAATTGAGGCAATCCGTATCCATTACCCGCAACAACCGAAACAAATTTTGGCGCGTTAAATTATCAACACCTGTTGCAGTTAAAAATAAATTTTACATCGGCTGGAAATTGTTGTCAAATGCCACCTTACCCGTTGGGCTAGATGTTAATACTGATTCTGGGAGTAAAATGTTTGTCAATACCGCAGGCGATTGGGTACAAAATACCTCGCTGCAAGGCAGCCTCATGATTCGGCCGGTGTTTGGTAATCCAGGACAACAGCAGGTAACAACCAATGTGGCCGATGAAATTCTAGATAAACCATTTCCTAATCCGACATCAGGCATTTTTCATTTACCCTCTAACAGTACCCAAATTGTTGTTTACGATCTGGCAGGAAAGGCAGTAGAAGTTGGTGCCGAAGATTTTTCTGAATATGTGCGTGTCACCGTTCAAAATCCCTCCCCAAGCATTTTGTTGGTGAGGTATTTTACCGATCGATGGCATACCGAAAAAATCTTGATTCGGCCGTAAATAAAGCCCCAATCGCCCCAATCAACCAGTTTTTTCTTTCCCTGAATAAAAACCTATCTTTACACCCTAATAAAAATTATTATGGACACGATATTTTTGATTGGAATGCCGAGCGGAATGGAATGGTTTATCATCGGACTATTTGTACTGGTTTTCTTTGGTGCCAGAAAAATACCTGAATTTGCAAAAGGCTTGGGCAAAGGCATACGCGAATTTAAAGATGCCGTAAAGGATGTGAAAAAAGAAGTGGATGATGCCGGCAAAGAAGTACCTAAAATAGACGAAAAGTAATCCTTGAAGACGTACGCGAGTTTTGCAGAAATCCAGCGCGACCTTCATTCCGGAAAAATAACTTGCACGCAGTTGGTCAATGCCTATTTGGCCAACATTGAAAACAAAAAACATCTCAATGCTTTTTTGAGCGTTTATGGGGAAGAGGCCTTAACACGTGCATCCATTATTGACCAAAAAATAAAGAGCAATACCGCTGGTAAACTGGCAGGCTTGGTGGTGGGCTTGAAAGATGTGCTCTGCTACGAAAATCATCCGCTGCAAGCCAGCAGCAAAATCTTGGATGGTTTTGTTTCGAAATTCAATGCCACTGCTGTTCAGCGTTTAATCAATGCAGATGCTATCTTCATCGGCCGCCAAAATTGCGATGAGTTTGCCATGGGGTCATCGAACGAGAACTCTGCGTTTGGTGCCGTATTAAATGACATCGATAACACACGCGTTTCGGGCGGATCATCTGGCGGATCGGCAGTGGCGGTGATGGCCGATTTGTGCCATGTTTCAGTGGGCTCCGATACGGGCGGATCGGTTCGTCAGCCTGCTGCGTTTTGTGGCATTGTAGGCTTAAAGCCAACGTACTCGCGAATCTCTCGCCACGGATTAGTCGCATACGGGTCTTCCTTTGATTGCATCGGCATTTTTTCAAAATGTATTGATGATGCCGCGCTGGTGCTGGAAGTGATTGCCGGAGCCGATGAATTTGATAGTACTGTTTCACAAAAAAGGGTACCGGCTTATTCAGCAGAATTGGCCGCACCCAAAAACGAAAAATACAAAATCGCCTACATGCGCGATACCGTGGAATCTGCCGCGCTGCAACCTGAAATAAAAAAATCAATTTCAGAAGTGATCGAAAAACTGAAATCAGCAGGGCACACTGTGGAGGCAATTGATTTTCCGTTGAACGAATACGTGTTGCCTACCTATTATATTTTGGCAACGGCCGAGGCAAGTTCAAATCTATCTCGCTTTGATGGCGTGCGTTATGGTTTTCGTAGTCCTAACACAACTGATTTAAGTTCGCTTTATAAAAAAACACGAGCCGAAGGTTTTGGCAAAGAAGTGCAACGCAGAATTTTGCTTGGCACATTTGTGTTGAGTGCCAGTTACTACGATGCATACTACAACCAAGCACAAAAAGTGCGCAGGCTGATACGGAATCAATTAAAAAATGTATTTACAAAATACGACTGCTTATTGATGCCCACCACACCCACCACAGCTTTTAAGTTGGGCGAGCGTTCAGAAAACCCGGTTGAAATGTACTTAGCTGATTTGTTTTCCGTTCAAGCAAATGTGGCTGGTTTGCCCGCTATTTCTGTGCCCTGTGGCACCGATTTGAAGGGTTTGCCCATTGGCATACAAGCCATGGCCGATGATTTTGAGGAAACAAAATTGTTTCATTTTTCAAAAGTATTGATGAACTTGGCGTAATTATTGATTTTTTAAATTATCGAAAACCCTCAAACTTTAGCAATTCGCAAAGGGGTTTTACTTTTTTAAACGCATAGTGGCATGAGGAAATTTGTAATTTGTTGGGCTTTAATCGTTGCCTCGGGTGGTCTGTTTGCACAAGAAATTGATGTGAAAGACACCTTGCCGGAAAACGATTTGATTAAACCATTTGATACTATCGGCTCGAATTTTGAGCTGCCAACCGATGTTGAATTTATTCCAGCCAATGCCACGCCTGAATTGGTTTCGGATCGGTTGAGTTGCCTTCAAAAAGATATTGAGCTTACCTACAACAAACGCGTTCACGGTTTTATCGATTACTTTACCATTCGCGATCGGGAATACACCCGCATGGTGCAGCGCAGAAAAGATTTGTACTTCCCGATATTCGAGCGAAAACTAAAAGAATATGGCTTGCCGGACGAATTAAAATATTTATCCATTATTGAATCGGGCTTAAACCCCCGCGCCACTTCGCGCGCACGTGCAGTTGGTTTATGGCAATTTATGTCGGGCACGGGGCATTACATGGGGCTACGAAACGATTGGTACATAGATGAGCGAATGGATCCAGAGAAAGCAACCGATGCAGCTTGCCGCTATTTGTCGATGTTGTATTCAATGTTCAACAATTGGCAGTTGGCTTTGGCTGCATACAACTCAGGGCCTGGCACGGTGCGATATGCCATTCGAAAATCGGGTTACAAAAAGACTTTTTGGGAGGTGTTCAATTACCTGCCACGCGAAACGCGATCGTATGTTCCGCAATTCATTGCCATCATTTATGCTATGAATTATGCGCCCGAACACAACTTGGTTGAGATGGCGCGCGAACAAGTTCCTCCTCATGATACCATTCGGGTGAACCAGTTCCTGAACTTCGCCACCTTTGCCAAGCTGACGGGCACCACCGTGGAAGACATGCAGTTGTTGAATCCGCATGTGTTGCGAAATGCATTACCCGATAACGGACAAACCCATTCGTTGAAAATACCTGTTTGGTCGAAAAACACGTTGCAACAAAACAGATTTTCGATCTTAGATTCTGCTTCAAAAATTGGTAAAAAAGAATTGGAGCAATTGGCAAAAACTTCTTCTGGATCAACCTATGGAAGAGAAGTGCAAATCTACCAGGTGCAATCGGGCGATGTGTTAGGGTCTATTGCAGCGCGTTTTGGGGTGCGTGTAAACGATTTGAAAAAATGGAATGCCCTTATCGGAAATACCATTCGAGTTGGTCAACGATTAAATTTATGGACTTACAAACCTGGAACATTGGCAGCTTCGCGTGCTACGCCTTCGATTGTGTTTCCGTCCAATTCCAAAACCTATACCGTGCAGCCGGGCGACACGCTGTGGAGCATTTCTAAAAAAATTCCGGGTGGTTCGGTTGAAAAAATCAAGAACATGAACAATCTCAAAAACAACAAACTGCAACCTGGGCAGAAGTTGATCATTGGGTAAGGATCACTTGCTTCACTTAAATATACACACTATACTTTGTGACGTTTTCGCTTTTTTTGTGTTATTAGTCAAGTTGTAATCTCATCCGATATGAAACATCTACTTTGGTTAGTGCTGTCAGTGCTATTGTTTTCTTGTGATGATAAACCTGGCGAAAACCTTACCAACGCCACGGGCATGTCCGGAGATGTTTATTTGATTATGGACTCCACCCAATACCGTGGGCCACTAGGTCAATTGTTGGATTCCGTGTTTAGGGCAGAGGCACAGGTAATCAATCGGTCTGAGCCAATTTTTAAAATGCGATGGGTTGATCCAC